>QCHR01000006.1 GCA_003277985.1 Prochlorococcus sp. AG-402-G06 | reverse complement strand
TGCTTCACAAGATTCTAATGGCTTTGATCAAGGTCGTAGTAGAAGAAGAAGAGGTGCTTCGCCTGAAGGGGGAGACGATTCTACTGCAGATTATGGTGGCGCAGAATCTTAAAGATTTTGTTACCAGTTTTTATTGCCCAGCATCTTCAAGTTGTTGGGCAAGATTTTTTAAAATAGAAACGTCAGCTTCTTTGGTTTGAGATTTTTCACTTAATTCTTGTCTTAAAATTTTTGCATTAGGTATATTTTCTACCAAATTCAGAATGTGTTTGGAAATTTGCCAAAGACGTCCTTCGTTTTCTAAATGTTTTTGAGCAAAAGGAATAATTTTTTTAATTATTTTTGATCTGGAGAGATATTCTTCTTCTTGCCCATAAATCATTGAATCTACTTTTCTCCACATAAAGGGATGTGAGTATACAGCTCTTCCTACCATTGCTCCATCAAATACTTTGAGAGTTTTAATGCAATCATTTATTGTATTAATTCCACCGTTAAGTTCGATAATTAATTCTGGCCTGTTGTTTTTTAATTTTTCAACTCTTTCATATTCAAGGGGAGGAATTGTTCGATTTTCTTTTGGATTTAATCCATTGAGCCAGGCTTTTCTTGCATGAACTATAAATCTGTCTGCTCCTGCAATGGAACAGTGATCCACAAATTTCATAAGGTAATCATCATTATCTAGATTATCAATACCAAGTCTGTGTTTTACTGTAATTGGGATATTGCATGATTTTTTCATATTCTCTATGCAACTTGCCACTATTTTTGGTTTTCCCATTAGACAAGCTCCAAAGTTTCCAGATTTTACTTTTGGACTTGGGCAGCCAACATTTAAATTAATTTCATCATATCCCCAATCTTCAGCCATTTGAGCTGCCTCAGCTAAAAGTTGCGGATTGTCTCCGCCTAGTTGAATCGAAATGGGATGTTCAATTTCATCAAAATCTAATAATTTATTTCTATTTTTGCTGTAATGGAGAGCGTTGGCGACGATCATTTCTGTGTATAAAAGAGATTTTTTTGTGATTTGACGCATAAGGACACGAAAATGCTTATCTGTGCAATCCATCATTGGAGCAATACTTAATCTGTAGTTAGCTAATTCATTTGTTTGGAAAGAGGTGGAAATCATTTTTTTATGAATTAATTTTTTTCAACTTTTAAGGAGCAAATTTTATTAATATTGAGTTAACTGGAAGATTTCTTTGAAACGTAGATTTTTAATGATTGGATTTATTAATACGCTTTTTGGTTTTATCATTCAACCAAAAAGCGTCTTTGCTGCGTCTAAACCCATGGATAACTATAAAACTTTAACTGATGCAGATTGGGAAAATCGTTTACCTAAAGATGCTTTTTACGTTTTACGAAAAGAAGGGACAGAGAGGCCGTTTACAAGTCCCTTGAATGATGAAAAAAGGAAAGGAAATTTTCGCTGTGCAGGATGTGGTCTTGCTTTGTTTTCCTCAAAAACAAAGTTTGACAGTGGAACCGGCTGGCCAAGTTTCTTCGATCATTTACCTGATGCAATCGAGACAAAAACAGACTTTAAATTGATTGTCCCTAGAACTGAATATCACTGTCGACGGTGTGGCGGTCATCAAGGCCATGTCTTTAATGACGGGCCAAGGCCCACTGGAAAGAGATATTGCAATAATGGGGTTGCTCTTATGTTTGAACCTGATTCTTAATTGAATTTTTTACTATTTAATAGGTGTGGGCTTCCGTAGCTTGTCCAAAAAACCCTTTGCTATCAACATAGTATGATAGCTAATCAAAATTATATGAATTCAGACGTTTCTTCCACAGAACACGAATTATCTCAGGATGACTCATCACAAGATGTTTCCAATGAAAACTTTGTAAGTTCTAATACAAGTAATGAATCACTCAATCAAGATGAGCTTCCTGATAATAATGAAGTAGAGCTTCAATTGAATAATGATTCAGTAGATACAGCAAACGAACAATCTTCAACTAGCTCTGATACAAGTAGTAAAGATTCTGATACTGAATCAAGATTACAGCAATTAGAAAAAGAACATGAAACTTTAAACAGCCAATATATGAGAATAGCTGCTGACTTTGATAACTTTCGAAAGCGTCAGTCGCGTGACCAAGATGATTTAAAAATTCAACTCACTTGCACTACGCTTAGTGAAATACTACCTGTTGTTGATAATTTTGAAAGGGCAAGACAGCAATTAAATCCTGAGGGCGAAGAAGCTCAAGCATTGCATCGAAGTTACCAAGGACTTTATAAGCAATTGGTTGAAGTTCTTAAGCAATTAGGTGTTGCTCCAATGCGTGTTGTTGATCAGCCTTTTGATCCTTCTTTGCATGAAGCTGTTATGAGAGAGCCCAGTGATGATAAGGCTGAGGATATTGTGATTGAAGAATTACAAAGGGGCTATCATTTGAATGGACGTGTTCTAAGGCATGCTTTGGTCAAAGTTTCTATGGGACCAGGGCCGAAAACTCCGACTGCAGAGATTCCTGATAAGAGTGCTGCTAATCAAGAAGAAAGTGAATCCTCAGATCTTTCAACTAAAGATGAGAATTAACTACATGATGATCGAAATGGAAGTGAATTTGTTTAAATGAACTAATGGCTGATTTTTACGAACTATTGGGTGTCAGCAGAGATGCTGATGCTGACACTTTAAAAAGAGCTTATCGACAACAAGCTCGGAAATTTCACCCTGACGTGAATAAGGAAGCAGGTGCAGAGGACAAGTTTAAAGAAATAGGTAAAGCATATGAGGTTTTAAGCGATTCTCAAAAGCGAGCTCGATACGACCAGTTTGGGGAAGCTGGAATAGGTGGGGCTGCTGGAATGCCGGATATGGGTGATATGGGCGGCTTTGCAGATTTGTTTGAGACCTTTTTTAATGGCTTTGGAGGTTCTGGTTCACCTGGAGGTTCACGTCCTCAAAGACGTGGACCTCAGCAGGGAGATGATTTACGATACGACCTAACGATTGATTTTGATAAAGCTATTTTTGGACAAGAAAAAGAGATTACGGTTCCACATTTAGAAACTTGTGATGTTTGCAGAGGGAGTGGGGCTAAGAAAGGTACTGGTCCTGTTACTTGCTCTACTTGTAGTGGTGCAGGTCAAGTCAGAAGAGCTACTCGTACACCTTTTGGAAGCTTTACCCAAGTTGCTGAATGTCCAACTTGCGGTGCTACTGGACAAGTGATAAAAGATCCTTGTAATGCTTGTGCAGGGAATGGAGTTAAACAAGTAAGAAAAAAATTAAAAATTAATATTCCTGCTGGAGTTGATAGTGGAACACGATTAAGAGTCTCAGGAGAGGGTAATGCGGGATTAAAAGGCGGTCCCTCTGGAGATCTATATGTCTTCCTAAAAGTTAAAAATCATTCTAATTTAAAGAGAGATGGATTGACAATTTTATCTGAGGTCAATCTAAGTTATCTTCAGGCTATTTTAGGAGATACTATTGAAATAGAGACTGTAGATGGTCCTACTAAGTTACAAATTCCAGCAGGAACTCAACCTAACTCGATTTTGAATTTAGAAAATAAAGGTGTACCAAAACTAGGAAATCCTGTTGCTAGAGGCAACCATCAAGTCTCAGTAAAGATTAAATTACCTACTAAGTTATCAGATTCTGAAAGAAATTTATTAGAAGATTTAGCTGGGCATTACTCTGCACGTGGCCCTCAGCATCATTATCATAAAAGTGGCTTATTTAGTAAGTTATTTGGAAAATAATTTTGGAGAAAAATATCTTTAATGATCATTATTTAGATTTGTGTGGCCTTGCTTGTCCAATGAATTTTGTTAAATGCTGTTTGATTTTGGAAAAATTATCCTCAAATCAAGTTTTAAGAGTAGACCTTGATATAGGTGAAGCTGAAACTAGTGTTATGGATGGTTTACAAGAAAAGGGTTATAAAGTAAAAATATTGAATAAAGACTCTAAAAAAGTAACGTTTATAATATCGAGTGAAAAAAAATAAATCTAAGAGCTTAAAAGGTATTGTTGTTGCGCTGAAGGCAAATTTCTTAATTGTAGAGATTGACTATAAAGATTGCAAAGACGAGTCATTTGATAAATTGGATGAAAAATTTAGACTGCTATGCACACGAAGAAGTAAATTAGATTATCTAGGTTTTTTTATAGATGTAGGTGACATTGTTTGCATTGAATCTATAGATTATAAAAATAAAAGAGCTGTAATTTCTGAAGTTGAGCCAAGAAAAAGTTTTTTAAAAAGACCTGCGGTTGCAAACGTAACATTAGCTTCTATTTGCATCTCAGTTGATGAGCCATTATTTGATATTGAGCAAGCAAGCCGTTTTTTATTAACAGCTGAATGTGCAAATATAAGGCCTTTGGTAATTTTAACCAAAATAGATTTAATTACAAAGAATGATTTGATTTTATATATAGATAAATTGAAATCATGGGGTTATGATTGTATACCAGTATCTATACATAATTCTCAAGGTATTAATTCATTACTAGAACGATTTAGAAAAACAAAATTAACTGTACTTGCTGGTCCTTCTGGAGTTGGAAAGACAAGTTTAATTAATCATTTAATTCCAGCCGTTTCACTACCTACTTCGTCTGTTTCAAAAAAATTAAAAAGAGGTACACATACGACTAGACATGTCGAACTTTTTGCTATTGGAAATGGATCACTTCTTGCCGATACACCTGGCTTTAATCGTCCAGAAATAGTATGCGAGCCACTTGACTTTGCTTATTTGTTTCCTGAGTTTCGAACTCAGCTAAGTCAGTCACAATGCAAGTTTCGAAATTGTTTGCATAGAGATGAGCCTGGTTGTGTAATTAATAAAGATCTTGAAAGATATCCTTTTTATCGTGAAAATCTTGAGGAAATGATTAATCCTCATCTCCCATACCAGGCAGGTTAAGCTTGAATCCACCGGTTAAATCTTCCATTCGCTCTTTCATTGTTGAAGTTGAAACTTCATGAGCGGATTTCATTGCATCTAATATTGCCTCTTCAATTAGTGCTTTTTCTTCACCAAGAAGAGATGGGTCAATTTCTACCCTTAAAGGTTTTTGATTGCCGGACATCCATATTTTTGCTCGATTGTCATTATTTGTCCCCTCTATTTCCATAATTTCAAGCTCTTCTTGAAGTTTTTGAGCATTTTGCTGAATTTGTTGTGCTTTTTTAAAAGCTTCAGTCAGTTGTCCAAAATTTGGTAGTCCGAATCCAGCCATGATAATTCCCTATTGTTATTGATTTTAGGGTTTAAATTTAAAAGCCACATTGTTTGACTTCTGTTTCTAACAAGATTCCATAAGAATTAAAAACTTTTTTTTGGATATGTTTAATCAACTCTCTGACGTCACAAGAGGAAGCTTTATTTACGTTAATAATAAAATTTGAATGTATTTTGGATATTTCAGCTCCACCAAAACGAAATCCTTTTAAACCAACTTCTTCAATTAACTTTGCAGCTTTCAAAGGTTCTGGATTTCGAAAAACACTACCGCAAGTTTGGGCTGTATAAGGTTGAGTTTTTAATCGATGATTTAGGTTTTCAGTGGTGACTTGTCGAATTTTTTCTGCATGACCTTTTGCCAGCTTGAGTCGAACAGATACGACAATTAGCTGCTCATTTTGAAGCAGACTGTCTCGGTATCCAAAATTAAGATCCTTAGCTTTTCTTATTTTATATTCACCTTTCAAAGATAGTGTTGTAATACTCTCGAGATAGCTGGATATGCAATGTTCTTGTGCTCCTGCATTCATAACTATAGCCCCACCAATTGTTCCTGGTATTCCTACAGCCCATTCGAGGCCATGAAGTCCACTTGCAGCTGCTTTTCTGGCCAAAGTAGGAAGCATTTCACCGCTCAGGACTTCGATAATCGCATTATTTTTATCAATTTGAATCCCTTTCAAATTACGCATACATATGCTTAAACCTTTAATTCCTTTGTCATTAATTAAAAGATTTGATCCAGCACCAATTATGTTGCAGGGAATTTTTTTCTCATTTATCCAATTAATTAAATATTGAATTTCTTCAATATTTTTTGGTTGAGCAATCCACTCTGCAGGACCACCTATTCTCCAAGTAGTAAATTTTGATAAGGAAATATTTTTTTCTAATTGGATAGAACTCATTTTTTAAGCGGCTAAATCACTATTGATCGATTTATTATTGACTGATTCTAAAAATAGATTTGCACATATTATATTAATATCTCCTGCGCCCATAATTAATATCAAGTCTTTTTCAATTGTATGCTCTTTTATTAGTTTTATTAAATTTTCATTACTATGTGGTGTATATATTTCTAGATTGGGTTTTAATTTTTTTAATTCATATCCAATAGTCTTGTTATTTATTCCTTCAATTTCATCTTCTCCAGCAGAGTAAATTGGAGTAATGAATACTAAATCAGATTTAGTGAGACTGTTTGCAAATTCTTTTTGAAATTTTCTTGTTCTGCTATATCTATGCGGTTGGAATATTGTAACTAATCTCTTAGGTGATATTTTTGAAAGGTTATTTTTTGTTTTAATTATAGTAGAGGCAATTGATATGGTCGCATCGATTTCGCTCGGATGGTGAGCATAATCTTCAACTATAAATCTGTTTTTCCATAATCCTTTGTATTCAAATCTTCTTGAAGGCAGCTGTAAATTTCTAATTCCATTTTTTATATCTTTAAAAATAATTCCAGCTACTCTACATGCAGCGATAGCAGCTACTGTATTGCTTAAATTGTGTATTCCTGGAACAGGTATTGTTATAGTATCAATAAACTTTTCTTTTTCATAATATTCAGCAATAATTTCACATCCATTAGATTCTTTTGGAATGAGTGCAAAATCTATATTCTTAATTTGATGAATCGAAAACCAATGAGAACACTTTATATTATTTTTAATATTGTCACAGTCAAAATTGGTAATTAAGTATTCACATTTTTGAGCAAATTGTTTCATTGTTGATATTAAATTTTCTAGATTATGATAATGATCAACATGTTCAAGCTCTAAATTAGTTATTACGCCGATATTTGGATTAAATTTTACTAATGATCCATCTGATTCATCAGCTTCTGCTATTAATAATTCACTATCACTAACATTATAGTTTCTTTTGTAGATAGGTACTATTCCACCTATGATTGCAGTTGCATTTTTATTTGCATAAGCAAATAATGTTGTTATGTAAGTACTTGTTGTTGTTTTACCATGTGACCCTGAGATGATTATTGATTTCTTTTGTTCAATTAAAAAGGCTAATAATTCAGAACGATGATTGATTGTTAAATTATATTCTTTTGCTTTACATAGTTCTAAATTGTCTCCATGAATTGCTGAACTTCTAACTACTAATATATTTTTTCCATGAATTTCGAGAATTTTGTCAATATTCGATTCTTCTTGAGTTTGAAATATATAAACTTGATTTTCGGCTAGTTTTTTTAATGTAAGGCTTTGTTTTTGGTCTGAGCCAGATATGGAGTATCCATTTTTAGCTAGAATCATTGCGAGAGCAGACATACCAATACCTCCGATTCCAATAAAGTGAATATGAGGCGGTAATTCTTGTGTCTGTTTCAATTGCGATTCAGTGTCGAGTGAAAGATAACTCTTCAAGCATCCAAAGGCACATTTTTTAAAGAATTAGGCAGTTTTTGTCCTTTTTTATGTCCTTAACGCTTCAATTATTTTTCAAAATGCAAAGAAAATGATCATCGTTCTGTATGATCACGGGCCAGTAGCTTGTGCGGTTTTACCGTTTTTGAAATGACTTTGCGTGTAGCGATTAATGGATTCGGAAGAATTGGACGCAACTTTATGCGTTGTTGGCTCAGTAGGGGTGCAAATACAAATATTGAGGTGGTAGGAATTAACGTCACTTCTGATCCAAAAACTTGTGCCCATTTGCTCAAATATGACTCTATTCTAGGGGCCATAAAAGATGCTGAAATTTCACATACAGACGATACTTTTCAAATTAATGGCAAAACTATAAAATGTTATTCCGATAGAAACCCTTTAAATCTTCCCTGGAAAGAATGGGGGATCGATTTAGTAATTGAGTCAACAGGTGTATTTAATACAGATGTTGGTGCCAGTAAGCATTTACAAGTAGGAGCTAAGAAGGTCATTCTCACTGCACCTGGGAAAGGTGATGGTGTAGGTACTTATGTGGTTGGTGTCAATGCCGATACTTACTCTCATGACGATTTTGATATCCTCAGCAATGCAAGTTGCACTACGAATTGTTTGGCGCCAATAGTAAAAGTTTTAGATCAAAAGTTGGGAATTAATAAAGGTCTAATGACCACAATTCATAGTTACACTGGAGATCAAAGAATTCTAGACAATGCTCATCGTGATCTACGTCGTGCAAGAGCAGCTGCAATGAATTTGGTCCCTACTTCAACTGGAGCGGCTAAAGCTGTTGCTCTTGTTTATCCAGAAATGAAAGGGAAACTAACTGGTATTGCTATGCGAGTTCCTACTCCTAATGTTTCTGCAGTTGATTTAGTTTTTGAATCAAGTCGTAAAACTAGTGCTGAAGAGGTAAATTCACTATTGAAAACTGCTTCACAGGGTGAAATGAAAGGTATCATCAAATATGGTGACTTGCCCCTTGTTTCAACTGATTATGCTGGCACTAATGAATCAACCATTGTTGATGAAGCTTTAACAATGTGTATAGATGACAATATGGTTAAGGTTTTAGCTTGGTATGATAATGAGTGGGGCTATAGCCAAAGGGTTGTTGACTTGGCTGAAATTGTTGCTCAAAAATGGAAATAGAATTTAAGTTTCATGATTAAAAATGTTGAAATACACTGGATTTTTCAATATTAATTTGTTCTAAGTTATCCCAGAAAATATTGGGTTTACCTTTTTTTATAAACCCAATAATTCGGGCAGATTTCAACTTTTTTACTAAAGCGTCAGCCCATTCTTTAGGAAGACTTAGTATCAATTCATAGTCTTCTCCCCCATTTAGAATCCATTCATCCCAAATGGAATCTTCTGGCCAGTCAGGATCTTTCAAAATAGAAGTTTTTGATAAAACTGCTTGGCAATTACTGCTTTGGCAAATACCTCTAATTGATTCAATAAGTCCATCGCTGCTATCAGTCCCAGCGGCCCTCAAACTCGTTGACTCGGGCTTACATTCTATTAATGCTTTGAGTGCCTTAATAGCTGGATATGGACGTTTATGTGCGCTGATAGCTCTATTGGTGAGCTCACGACTTAAGTGGATTTCGCTTGGTAGTTTCTCTGATGTTAAAAGTGCTAATCCTAGCCTGCTCAATCCATGGAATCCTGTGCTAACAATATAATCTCCTGGCAAAGCATTTCCTCTATGAAGTCGGGGGGGTTTCATTTCTCCAATTGCCGTAATTGAAATCATTTTTGTTTCTCCACAAGAGCAATCTCCACCAATTATTTCTCCTCCAAATTCTTGCATCGCTTCCCACATCCCTTCATAAAGGTTTTCTACCCATTCCCAATGAGTGTTTGGTGGTACTACAAGCCCAACATTAAAAGAAATTATATTCTCTGAGCCGCTGCAAATCAGATCAGAAATATTTGTGGTGATACATTTCCAGCCAATATCTTTAGCATTTGAGATCTTTTCTGAAAAATGAACTTTTTCTACAAGTAAATCAGTATTAATCAATAATCTTTTATTGATTGTATTTATTTCTGCTAGATCATCATCTATCTGTCCACAGCGCATAAATTTTTTTAAACGATTTAGTAACTCTATTTCACCTAAATCTTTAATTGTAGTTGTCACTTTATTTTGAATTTAGGCTTTGAGTTTAAGATTTTCTGAACCATTTAACACTTTAATTGAGATAATTTTATCATCTACTCCAAGTTTATTTAATATTTCAGAACCTTCTATTACATAGCCAAAAGCTGCGTTTCTGCCATCAATAAGATTACGTCCAGCTGGATTTAACTCAGCTTCGTATAAGAAGAAGAAAAACTGCGATGAACCATCATTTAAATCTGTATCAGAGTGAGCCCAGCCAAGTGTTCCCAAAGTTGCGAATGGAAGGACTGGGGTTTCAGTGTAAAGACCAACTTCCTCAAATGTTTCGCCATAAAGTGTATCTGCATAATTAGGTGTTCTTATTTCTAATGGAACTTTTCTCAACTCATTACTATCAGGATCTATGTAGCCAATCTCTTCTCCTTTAGGATCTCCAGTTTGAAGAATAAAAAATTCTTCAGCCCTATTAATTGGTAAACCATCGTAAAAACCCTTTAATGAAAGATCTATAAATGCTCCAGCTGTTAAAGGAGCATTATAACCATCAATAATTGCGCTCATATTTCCTTTTGATGTTTCTATTTGGACATTCGCTCTGCCTAAGAGCCTTGGTAAATTGTCATATTCATTGGGTATTTTATAAGGAAAATTATTAGTGATTAAAAGTGACTCAATGTCATCAATTGTTTTTAAACTTTGACGTCTAACTTCAAGAAATGAGACTTTATTTTTTTCGTTTGCTATTTCCCTTAATTCATCAAGCTCTTCATTTAAATTAGAGAGCAGTTTCACGGCTTTTTCTTGGTTTACCTCAGGTATTGAATCAAGAATTTGATTTTTTCTATTACTAACTAAAAATTGACTTCTTGAGGTGGCTTTGCTGATGGCTGACCATCTACTTCCTCGAAGATCATCGCTTGTATCTTCAAGTTTGTTTTGTAATTCACGTAATTCTTTTTGGTCGATTGGTAAAGAATTTCTTAATATTGCATAAGGATCTTTTAGCCGATTACCATTTGGAAGGCTTGCAACAGCAGGGTCAATCCATGGAGAGCTCAAAGAAAATAGGATTGTTATCAGGGCAAGAATGCAAATCTTTTTTGCCATGTTAATTCTATGTTTTGCATGACTTTGGCACAGACTTATGATCGATTGGTATCTTTTGTGTGAATGATTTCAAGTAACGACTTTCGCACTGGCACTACTATCGAGTTAGACGGTGCAGTTTGGCGTGTAATTGAATTTCTACATGTCAAGCCTGGTAAGGGTTCTGCATTTGTCAGGACTAAATTAAAAGCCGTTGTGAGCGGTAGTGTTGTCGAAAAGACTTTTAGAGCTGGGGAAATGGTTCCACAAGCTCTTTTGGAAAAATCAAAGTTGCAACACACATACATGGATGGAGATGATTTTGTATTTATGGATATGACTTCTTATGAAGAAACAAGATTGACAGCTAAACAAATTGGTGAAAGTAGGAAATATCTAAAGGAAGGGATGGAGGTTAATGTAGTGTCTTGGAATGAAAAACCACTTGAAGTTGAATTGCCCAACTCAGTTGTTTTAGAAATAAAAGAAACTGATCCTGGCGTCAAAGGTGACACTGCTTCAGGAGGGACAAAGCCTGCAATCTTGGAAACAGGAGCTCAAGTAATGGTCCCATTATTTATTTCAATTGGTGAGAAAATTCGAGTAGACACTCGAAATGACAGTTATCTAGGCCGAGAAACACAATGACTATGAATCTTGATCACGAAGAGCTTCATCGCTTGTTAGCAACTTTAGCTGAGAGCGACATTCAAGAGTTTCGACTTGAGGGAGAAGACTTTTGCTTGGAAGTTAAACGTAATCTTGGAACTTCTTCAGATTCAATAGCTTCTCAAAAGAAAATTACCTCAGAAGAGCTCGATCCACCTCCACCTCCACGCAAAATAGAGGCTTCTCCTGTACAAAGCACACCTCCGCCTTCAGTGCCAGGATCGCGCTCTGATTTGGTTGAAGTTACTGCTCCTATGGTTGGGACCTTTTATCGCGCACCAGGCCCAGAAGAGCCACCTTTCGTAGAAATTGGATCGAGAATCAGTGTTGGCCAAGCCGTTTGTATTCTTGAGGCAATGAAATTAATGAATGAATTAGAGTCAGAGGTAAGCGGTGAAGTTGTTGAAATTCTTGTTGAAAATGGAACGCCAGTTGAGTTTGGTCAAGTTTTAATGAGATTAAAACCTGTCTAAAGCTTTACTTATTGAGACAGCAACCATGCATTGTTAAGTGCAGCAATCATACTTGTTTCTCGTGCTTTGAACTTCCCTGCAATATCTAGTGCAGTGCCATGATCAGGCGATGTTCGTACAAAAGGTAGCCCAAGAGTTGTGTTAACGGCTTCATCAAAAGCAATCAGCTTGACAGGTATAAGACCTTGATCGTGATAAAAAGCAAGTATTCCATCGGGTGCATTATTTTTATTTGAGTCGCCATTCCATGCATTTAAAGATGAAATCCAGCAAGTATCTGGAGGTACAGGGCCACTAATATTGATAGATGGATTATCTAATTTCCATTCATTCAAGACGGGAATAATTAAGTTTTGTTCTTCTATTCCAATTTTCCCCTCCTCTCCAGCATGTGGATTTAAACCGGCTATTTTTAATAATGGCTTCTCTTTGAACTTACGACAGAAATTTAATAATGCATCTAATTTATATCTAATCAATTCTTTTGTTAAAGTATTATTTATTTTATTAATAGGTATATGTGTTGTAGCTAATAAAGTATTAAACCTCCATCCATTATTTGGTGATAAAGCTGTAAAAAGCATGGATGTTCTTCTATTAGTTAATTTACCTAATAATTCAGTTTGTCCTGCAAAGTCATGACCAGCTTTATGCCAGGCAATTTTTGATATAGGTGCAGTTACTAGCGCATTAGCTTTCCCTTCTAAAAGTATATTAGTTGCATTGAAAAGCCATTTGAAACTAGCTGAGCCAGTAGATTCATCAACTACTCCTGGAATAACTTTTTTGTCTAAAGGGATATCAATAATATCAAGTTTATTCGGATGAGGGATATTATTTACTCCATGTTTAATTAGGTTTAAATAAGTTGAATAAATACTATTTTTACAACCTACAAGTAAAGGTTGTATATTTTTATTTAAATAGTTAGAACCAAGAGCTTTTAAAATTATTTCTGTTCCAATTCCTGCAGGATCACCTAATGAAATAATAAGTTTATTTTTCTTATCTTGTGATGTTTTAAATTCTTGCATTTCTAGTTGGGTTGTTGATTTTTAATTTTTTAGCTTAGATAAAGCTTTTAGTAAGATTAGCTAAATAAATCTGAGAAACTTTTATTATGATATTGGATTTTCTAACTGGAGTATAATTATCTATTAAATTGATACGAGTTTTTTAAAAGAACAGTGAATAAAGATAATAAAGAAAATAACGACTTTTAATTCATTTTTAATTGTGAGAAACAATTCTTTAATCCCGATTTAAAATTAGGATAAATTAAAGAATAGCCAAGTGTTTTGCACAATAACTTGTTATCAATTTTTCGATTCTCTTGCCAAAAAGATAAAGCCATTGGGCTCATTGTTTCTTTTGCAATTTCAAAAGGAACCTTTGATGGCAAAGATTTTTTAGCAATTTTTGCTGCGAAAGCAATAACTTCAAGATTATTGGTTGGTAAGTTATCAGCTACATTGACTACAGATGGATTCTTTCCTTGTGAATAGAGATTAATTAAAAATAATACAGCCCCTGCAATATCATCAACATGAATTCTCGAAAAAACTTGACCAGGCTTGTCGACCATTTTTGTTGTTCCTTTCAACAGGCTTTCAAATGCAGATCTTCCAGGTCCATAAATACCTGGTAATCTCAGTATTTGAACAGGAAGATTGGTTTCTAACCATTGTTTTTCACAGGCAAATCTGCGAACGCTGCGTTCTTGCTGAGGATTAGGAGATGTATTTTCATTTACCCATTCTCCTTTTGTGTCTCCATATACGCCAGTGGTAGATAAGTAACCAACCCATTTTAAATTTTTTGAATTTAGTAATTGAGTCTTGAGTTGATTTAATACTGGATCCTCTCCACTTAATAGAGGAGGAATACAACTTAATACATGTGTCGCTCCATTTAGAATGTCAATAGAGACTTCTTTATCGCTGTCAAATACGAAATCAGCTCCTGCGCTATTTTTTTCTCTTCTGCTGCACAAAACTTGTGATCCTAAGTGTCTTCCTACACTCGCGATTCTTTGACCGCTAAATCCGCCACCAAATATGATTAATTTTGATTTTGGTGGTAAAGGATCTAATTGCTTGACAATGTCTTTAATCATTAGTACAAATGTATTATGTTGATTATTTGGCAATGATTGCTTCTTATTTAAAGCCTAATCTGAAATCAGTTAATGGTACTAGGAAATTTAGTAACCATAAAAGAATTTCTATACAAAATAATAATCAAAACCTGATAAAACCTTTGCTTGCTTCCATTTGTTTTCTGCTTTGTATTGTTGTTGTACCTGAGAAGCCTTCTAATTTAGCTTCTATATGTGAAAAATATAATTCTTCGGTAGCTTGTCAAGTTTGGTAAATTATTAGGCTGCTTGCCAAGAATAGTCTGGCTTTAATCTAGTTTTTGATTTCTCAAGTTTTTCATTTTGTTTGGGTTGAGCCCATTTTAGAAGTCTTAAAGCTAAACGAATGTCTCCCTCTGTCCATGCTCTAATCGCCATAGATCGTCTTGGGTCGTAGAAACGTTGTTTTCTATACCATTCAAAAGCGTCATTATCTGTTTTGCTTCCATTGCATGAGAGACAGGCAGGTACACAATTTTCAGTGACACTTAATCCACCTTTACTTCGTGGTAAAACATGGTCAACTGATTCTGAATTATTGCCACAATAAATACATCGATTACCTGTGAATTCGTGCAATGATTTACGCCATCTTCGGTCACGTAGCTTTGGGCAGAGATCTTCTAGGAAAACCGCATCCCTGTTGTGCATACGAAGAAAATAATTTTTTTAATTTTGCCTTGAAAGAGTAACAAGTCAATGTATCGAAAATAGCATTTTTAAATTTTATAATATTTAATTTTGATTTAAATATGACTTATAGCTAATTGTTTTCAATATAAAATTAATTAATAATCATAACGATCTATACCTTTAGGGCTTTTCTCTTGGCTTTCCATTGTTGTGCTTAAGTCATTTTCTAACCCTTTATCATTATCAATCTTTATTGAGCTTGAGTCACCTGTATATAGATCGCCTAAATAACTAATACAATCTTGATATTTTACGGGATCTTGAACTACTTCTTCGACAATTAAAGTGGCAGCTTGTTTAGGCGAGGTTTTGAATAAACCTTGTTTTTTATTCTTTATAAATTGATAGGCTGCTTGCCAGCTTGGTTCATGAGTGTTGCCCCCATTTCTCATAAAGCAATATATGTCTGCCCCGTTTGTTACTGCTGCATTAACTTTTAATCCTAAAGTAGTACCGCATATTAAACAAAATATTGAAATTGGTAAGAAGTTTTGCTTTATCCCAAATGACATGATTTTAAAAGAATTATCAAATTCAAATTATCTATCTTTTTTTGTTCTGTCTAGCTTTGGTTCGTATTAGTATGTTTGCTTTATTTCATGATTTTAATGACTCTTGACTGTATGAAAAATCGATTAATAAAATTTTTTACAGCTGATTTCGCTTATCTTTTTACTATTACTAAAATAACTATCTTTTGATATAGTGATTCGATAAGAAATTCTTTACATTTCCAAATTTAATAATGAATGCTGTACAAGTAAAAAAACAGGCATTTTTAAAAGAGGCTGGTTATTTTTTTAAAAATGCATCAGAGCATGCTAATGAAGGAGATTTGCAATCATCTGCTGGTTTGATTTTGAAAGCACTTGATAAAGAGAGAAGGGCTGGTGGAGTTGGGCCTCAAGTGCTTCATCTAATTAAAACTAGATGAAGATTCTGTGTATTTTTAGATATTAATCTTTATTTAGAACTGAAATTGTTTTTGCAATTCCTCGGCCAATCGGAACATCTAGTTTGCCCATTTTATCCAGAGTGCTTTCTAAAGCTGAGATGACACTAATAATATCTCTATCGTTTACAAATCCTAAATGACCAATTCGGAAGATTTGTCCTTTTAAGTGATCTTGTCCTCCTGCAAGGAGTATATCAAAGTCATTCTTTATTGTTTTTCTGATGCTTTCTGCATCTATATTTTCAGGCGCAACAGCTGTTATCGCGGGGCTTCCAAAACCTTCATTTGTAAATAAGTTTAAGCCCATTGCTTTTATTCCTTCTTGTGTTGCTTTTTGATGACGAGCGTGACGTTTGAATATATTATTTAACCCTTCTTGTTGCATCATTGTTAGTGAGGCTTCCAAAGCAAAATATAGATTTATGGCAGGTGTGAATGGGTTACTATTTTTATTTACTGCCTTTAAATATTGTTTTAAATCTAAATAAAATTTAGGTAAATCAGATAGATCATATGCTTCCCATGCTCTTTTGCTCATAGCAACAAAACTGAGACCAGGTGGAATCATATAGCCTTTTTGAGAGCCTGAAGCTATTACATCAATTCCCCATTCATCCATTGGTATATTGCATGCACCTAGGCTGGTGACACAATCAACAATACTAATAGCTTTACCATGTTTTTTAATTTCGTTGTTAATCGATTTAAGATCATTAATTACTCCTGTTGAAGTTTCAGAGTGAGTTAAAATTACTGCTTTAATTTTTTTATCTGTATCTTCTTCGAGAATCCTCTTGAATTGATTTGGGTCAAGAGGATTCCCCCAATCAGCTTTTATGACTTTTACATCTAGCCCATAGGCTTTGGAAACTTTTACCCATCTTTCACCAAACTTTCCATTATCGCCACAAATTACTTGATCGCCTCTGCTTAATGTATTGATAATTCCTGCCTCCATTGCTGCTGTTCCACTTCCTGTAATAGTTAGGACATCTGCAGTTGTTTGATGAAGCCATTTCAGTTGCGCAGTAGTTGTTTGAACAATTTTTTGAAAATCTCCACTCCTATGACCGATGGGGTGTTTACTCATAGAACTCAAAACATTCTCTGGTACGGGAGTTGGTCCAGGAATCATTAGATTGAGTTTGTCCTGCATTTACTTATTCAAATCTAGATTATTATTATTTTAAAAAATTATTTAGGGAATTTCCTCTATCGTCAGCTCTTCCAATGATTTGAATGAATTTACTCTTCCAGTATGGGTAGTTGCAGCTGCAAAGTCTGCAACGAACACCCTCATGGGTAATAAATTTAAAGACACCGAGAGAATTGATTTACCAAATAAAGAAGAATCGATTACGGTGCCTATTTGTTCTTCTTCATTACTTGATAATGGTGAGAGATCTTTAGGAATCAGTCACTGTCAGTCCGGATTACCTCTTGATGTAACAAGAGGGTTAGAAATCTGGGCTTATGTAAAATTAAATAAAGTAAGTTTTCAATCCCACGAAATAGTTGAAAATGGTTTTCCTGATTGGCTCGAATTTCATGCCGGTTATGGAGTAGGGAAATTTGACTCATCTGGTCAGCCATGTATTTCTACTTTTGCCCGGGAGTTGCTATGTATTAACCTTTATCCTTTACTACCCAAAGGTTTTTCAATTCAAGTAGAGATTGTTTTACCAGAAGGTAAAAATCGTGCTTTAAAGACAAGCAATAAAGCCTTTGGAGTAGTAGATGGATTGTCTCTAATTGGAACTCAGGCTGAGGTGCAGATAAGTGCTGCTCCTGATCAGTTGAAAAACTGCAAAGAAATTTTGCAACATAAATGTTCTCAATCAACATTTGATGGGTTTTTGACATTTGTGATTGGTGAAAATGGAATGGATTTAGCAATAAAATTTGGAATTCCAGCTAATCAAATTATCAAAACAGGTAATTGGCTAGGCCCTCTTCTTGTTTCAGCTGCAGAAAATGGTGTGAAGAAACTTTTATTATTTGGTTATCATGGAAAACTGGTAAAACTCTCTGGAGGCGTTTTTCATACCCATCATCATCTGGCAGATGGAAGAATTGAAATTCTCACTTCACTTGCATTTAGAGAAGGGATTTCTTTTGATTTGATTGATTTAATAAGTAAAGCAACTTCTGTGGAAAATGCTTTGTTAACCCTTGAATCAAAGAACCCAGAGCAGGTTGCTTTGATTTGGGGCCGGATGGCAAAAGAAATTGAAATTAAAAGCCATAGCTATGTGAATCGATATTTGTCTTCATCGATGGAAATAGGATCTGTTTTATTTGATCGTAAAAGACAAATTCGTTGGGCTGGTTTTCATGGTTTGAAATTAATTAATTCTTTTGGGTTAATGCTTAAGTGATAGGCATATTCCTCTGCTCTTAATTAGTCTATTTAATAAGAATGTCTCATAAGGATTCATCAAGTTGATATGACTTCAATGATTTCAGAGGAAAAACGTACTCCAGCAATCGTAATTCTCGATTTTGGTTCTCAATATTCAGAATTAATTGCTCGAAGGATTAGAGAGACAGAGGTTTTCTCATTAGTTATGAGCTATACAACATCTGCTGAAAAATTACGCTCTTTAAAGCCTAAAGGAATAATCTTAAGTGGCGGACCTGGGTCAGTTTATGAAGAAGGTGCTCCATATTGTGATCCGGAGATTTTCAATTTAGGTATTCCTGTCCTTGGCGTTTGTTATGGAATGCAATTAATGGTCCATCTGTTGGGGGGGTCTGTAAAACCTGCTACTGGGCAAGCTGAATATGGAAAGGCTCCTTTGGAAGTCGATGATCCAACAGCTTTACTAACCAACGTTATGAGTGGTTCTACAATGTGGATGAGTCATGGAGATTCTGTTAATGAATTACCCAATGGATTTGTCAGGTTAGCTCATACTTCCAATACTTTAGAAGCAGCTATTGCTTTGCATGATAAAAGTTTTTATGGAGTCCAATTTCATCCTGAAGTTGTTCATTCCACCCAGGGAATGGTTTTAATAAGAAACTTTGTTTACCATATTTGTTCATGTGAGCCAGATTGGACAACAAATTTATTCATAGATGAAGCTGTTGCTCAAGTACAACAACAAGTAGGCGATAAAAAAGTTTTATTGGCTCTATCGGGTGGCGTTGATTCATCAACGCTTGCATTTTTATTAAATAGAGCAATAGGTTCTCAATTAACGTGTATGTTTATTGATCAAGGCTTTATGCGCAAAGGTGAGCCTGAATTTTTAATGTCTTTTTTTGATGAAAAGTTTAATATTAATGTTGAATATATAAATGCTAGAGAACGATTTATTTCACATTTAAAAGGAGTATCAGATCCTGAGCAAAAGCGTAAAATTATAGGCCGAGAATTTATACGGGTTTTTGAAGAGGAGAGTCTTCGTTTGGGCCCTTTTGATTATTTGGCTCAAGGTACCCTTTATCCAGATGTAATAGAAAGTTCTGGAACAAATATTGATCCAAAAACTGGAGAACGTATAGCGGTTAAGATCAAAAGCCATCACAATGTGGGAGGCCTCCCAAAAGACTTACAATTTAAATTAGTCGAGCCTTTAAGACGTTTATTTAAAGATGAAGTTAGAAGAGTTGGGAAATCATTGGGATTACCTGATGAAATTGTTCGAAGACATCCATTCCCAGGACCAGGATTAGCTATAAGAATTTTAGGAGAAGTTACTCATGAAAAACTAAATTGTTTAAGGGATGCTGATTTGATTGTGAGGGAGGAGATCAATAATGCTGGTTTGTATAATGATATTTGGCAAGCTTTTGCTGTCTTGCTTCCTGTATATTCAGTCGGGGTTATGGGAGATCAAAGAACTTATGCTTGGCCAATTGTTGTTCGTTGTGTTTCAAGTGAAGATGGAATGACCGCGGATTGGTCTCGTTTGCCGTATGAAGTTTTAGAGAAAATTTCTAATCGAATAGTTAATGAAGTGGAGGGGGTTAATAGAGTTGTTTTGGATATAACAAGTAAACCCCCAGGAACTATAGAGTGGGAGTGAATATAACTACTAAAAGGTAGTTATAGATTAAAAGTTGTAGTTCCACGTGAGTCCAAAGTAAAAATTGACGAACCTAGTTCCAATGGTTTTGGGAGACGTGTTCCACGTGAGTTCCACGTGTCCCCTTGTCACCTTCTCTGTAAAGACATCGTAGAAAGTTTAATTTCTCTACACTTGTAATTTATCAACATCTACATTTTAATAGTTATCCATTTAGAAATTCCTGAGTCTAATTTTCTAATCACTAATCATAATCTATAGATGTTGAATTTCATTTATGCACTTGTTATCCCAGTACTGATCTTGGGATTGCTTTATCTATTCATCATTGAAAATAATGGTCTTCCAGATTGGATGGAACGTGTCTCAAGAAATAGTGGTTCCGTTTGGACTTATGGAATTATTGCCATCGCCCTAGTTGGAATTCTTAAATATCTGATTCGATGACTAAGCAGCAGCATCACTTATCTGATGTTCCATTAGTTCCCAATCTTGAGTTAAGAGTTCATGCCAAGTTTCAATAGCAGACTCGTGATCAATTCTTCTTGTATTTTTTAATTTGGTTGGAGTGCCATCCTCAAGGCAATACCAGAGTTGTGTATACACTCTCGGAAATGCCATTTCGGATTTGGGATCACGAATAAAGAACATACAAAATTCTCTAGTAGGTGACACCAACCATCCTGTGGGAGTTGTGATTGCGTCTCTTACTGGTTGATTCATAATTCTCTTTTTAATTCGAAGCATCAAAAAAGCACCTTGCTCACTGGTATTACGCAGGTGCTTTATGAGCTAGGACTGCTTGTGTGAGGAATGCCCTAGTACAGATATACTATTAAATCTTTTATAGGTCGTCAAGTATCCATAGGCAACTTCATCAAGATTTGCCTAACTTGTAAGCAATTCTATTTAAGTTAATAGGCAAAGATGAATGAATTACGATTAAGAATCTATGAGCAGGTGATCAATAACACGCCAGGTGGAAGAACTTCTCTATTTAACAAAATCTGTGGAGTTACAATTTTTATCTCGATTTTCTTTGCAGTTATCGTTACTGAAAATTCAATTGATTATAAGTTTGGTGATCAGATAGATCTGTTGGATTGGATTATTGGTGCTTTGTTTTGTGTTGAATATTGTTGTCGTTTATGGGTTGCACCTTTAGATAAAAAGTATGGAAAAGGTTGGAAGGGATTCTTACGTTATATGGTCTCACCAATGGCAATTATTGATGTCATTGCAATCATTCCATCTTTTATAGGTGTTCGAGCAGAATTAAAAATTCTCAGGGTTATTCGTCTTTTAAGAATATTGAAGATTGGAAGAAGTGAAAAATTTAAGCAAAGTATCTATCACTTTAATTTCGCACTTCGATCAAAGAGTCAAGAATTACAAATATCGACTTTTTATACAGTCTTACTTTTGTTGATCAGTAGCACTTGTATGTATCTTGCTGAATCTTCCATTCAACCAGAATTGTTAGGGTCAATTCCAAGATGTCTGTGGTGGTCAATTACAACTGTAAGTGCTGTTGGTTATGGAGATTCAATACCTATTACAGCAGTTGGAAAAACAATTGCATCGATAACTTCTCTTATGGGTATTGCTGCCATAGCAATACCTACTGGAATACTTGCCTCAGGATTTAGCGAATCGATTGGTGTGAAAAACAAAAATGAATTCAATGAATAGGAACTTCCTGGGAATACTGTATAAAAATGATATTCAAATCAGACAAAGGAAAATCCTTTAGCAAAGAGGAAGCAATAGATCTAATGGTGTCATTGAGTGCAACTGACGCAAATTCAGAAAAGAAGTGGAGAGGTTTCTATAACTCTTTATCGCAGACTGAACTTCAGGATGAATGGGATGAGTATTGGAAGTCCTGACTCATCTTGTATGAATCTTTCGTTACTGCTAATAAGACAAACTTATTAGATCTTGCAGAATAGATACAAAAGCAAAGACCTAAGAGGAAAGCGACTTGATATGACGAAGGCAATTTGCTGGAAATGTGGAGTATTTAAAACAGGTAGTTTTATTCCCTGTCCAAATTGCAACGCAGATCCAATAACCGAAGATGAAAGATTGATATCCCTGTTTCTTACTGATCACTATCACGATGAAGCAGCACTAAATGCTTTGCATGTTCAAATTCGTAGTGGAGGTAAGAAATATCAAATATCAGGTGAACATGAGAAAAAACTCCTGTTTAACCAACAACCCAATAATCTTTGTGTTTTCTGAGAATGAGTTTGAGAAGATCGAGAATCATCATTTTTACCTCAATATTTCAACTGAAAGTAATAAGGAACAAGGTGTGGAAGTGTTCCAAGTGAGATTATAAGGACAGAAAACCAAAGAAAGATCGATGAAAGAGTATTCGACCCATTGGATCTGAAACTACGTGTTGCTTGCATAATTAGATCTCCTGTTAATTCAATATTTTTAGTAGTCCATTGAGCAGTTGCCAAACTGCAAACATTCATTCTCGTAATCGACCTCATCAAAATCAGTTTCATAATTCGAAACCAGATCGCACCAATCGTTCCCTTGCATAGGAATTCCACAAGATTTTGAGAATGTTTCCTTTACGTCTTCGATTGCATGTTTAAAAGGATTACCGCATGACATGGTTTGACCTCCTAATAGTGCCTTGATTTATATCTACTCTTCCTAATTCAAAAAATCAATAGGACAAAAACCCTAAAGTATTAACTCTGATTACCGCACAAAGAAAGACCCCTGAAACTAATCAGGGGTTTGGGTTGTTCCGACCGTTGCAGAGACCGCACGAAAGGTGACTCTGTTCACATCAGGAGGTGTGAGATTCCTCCTTAGAGTCAATGCACATTTCCCCTTTTTAATATCTTCGAGAGTGCGATGACTCTTGATTTATGTCTACTCCCCTTATTAGAAAATATCTATACAGAGAACCCAAATGTAGAAATACTTTGGTGTTCTTACCCATAGCAATTTCCATTCAGTAGTAGTAAAACATTCTCAGGAGTCAACGCACTTCCTTAGGTCTGGAGTGATGGACTTCAAGGGGGCGACCAAAATCTCGTCCTCTTACTACTTTTGAGGTATATCTATGACCAGAAAAAGAGACAAGATCTGGACAGCAATTATTGCAACTAAGCAATGGTTCACTAAACTTTTTACAAGTGAGGCAGATGCTTTAGTTGATAACTTCGGAAATAATCCACCACCAGAGATAGGACCTCAATCTTATTCGGGAGATATTCACGATAAAGGAGACTGATTGAATTCATTTAAATTGCATTAAGAAAGGGACCCTGCTGCTTCAGCGACCTTGAGTCCCTCTCTTCATTTACAGAACTAATTTTGGTAAGGAGTTGTTCTGCTTTTCCTTTTCTAATCAATTTCACAAAGGTTCTGCATCCGAAAAAATTCCTAATTAGATATCGTCCTCGCTGTTTCCGAATGGGTTATATCTGATATCAAAAATCAAAACTACTGCTGTGCTTAAAAGCAGTAATCCAAAAACAACTTGGGGAGGTGGAAATATCATTAGACCACTCTAGAAAAGGCACAAAAAAACCGCCCAGTTCTGTTAGGGCGGTTTCTTTGTGAGATCAGGCGCAAGTGTTTCCTTGTTTCCACTGCGGAGGATCTCAACTCCTCACAAAATCAACTTATTAGACGCAATTAGGGGTCTCAAGTGTTATCAGATGAGTTTCTCAACTGTCACATGTGCCAATTGTTTAAAGCCAACAATTAAAAAAGCACCCAACTTACGCGAAGTCGAGTGCCTTTTTACAACAGAACTATTGTGTGAGGAGTTGTTCTGTTATTTCATTTCTACTCCTGTCTGCACCTTTTGTCACTAGGGAAACACAAACTGATGAGACCCTGCAAAAAAGGAACAAGAACACATGCATAGATCTACAGTTCAAAAGATTGTTGAAAGAGAAGGAGTGGCAGCATGACTAAAAAAAATAATTATGCAGGTGGATTATCTAATTACATTGTTTTGAAGGAAGAGAAGGAAGTTATTTTTTATTTGCATAACCCTTATCCAGATTGCTTGGAAATTCCAGCAATCATGAAGGCACGCTTCCCTGAGGATTACAAGAGCATAGTTGTAAGTTCATTGGATGAGTTTAAAAAATATGGAGGGAAAGCATGAGCACCAAATGGGATGACACCTCATGGCAAGAAGAGTTCTTAGAAATGAAGACACATAAACCTGAAGTAGTAAGACTGCTAATGGAAGGTCCAAGAGGATTCCGAGATGCATGGCAACTGGGTGCACTTCATGAGGAATACAAAAGATTGAAGAAGATATATGAGCAACTAAAACTGCAAAAAGAACAAAAGGAAGAACAGCAATGAGAGAACAAATAGATTGGAAGCAAGAACTACTTGATTCAGCAAACTTCAATGGCAAACAAGAAAAGATATTGAAGCATGGTCAAAAGTCTTTAACTGATAGTTGGTTATTAGGTGCGTTGTATACTCGTTGGAAAAAGATGGAAGGATATCGAGAACCTCCAACTTCTAATTGTCAGAGTTCATTTCTTGAATGGGAAAAGCGACTTGCAAAAAAAGAGTTTTATGTCCTTATTGAGGACGATGTTCTCTATCCAGATTGGTAATGAGATTTCAAGTCACGATGATCGACAAGGAGGAGAAGACTTTTGAAGAAACAATCGTTGCAGGAAATATGGACGAAGCAAAAAAGATTGCAAAAGAAAGTAACCCAGAAGCAAAAATAGTTTCTGCTAACTGGGTTTATAAGTGATTTATTTTTACGTTTTTTGAGTTCCCACTTTTCCTTGGATAAACGTTCCACGTGGTATAATGTGTTTAACAAACTCTTTCTATGACTGCGTTTTGGTACCCCATATATAGTGGGAACTATTGAGTGAGAATGACTTGTCTACTAAAAGGTAGATATAGTATAAAATAGGGTTTGTCACAAGTTCACCTCCTGATATTAGTTGACGAAACGACAGGGATTTAGCCCCTTCTGTTTGTCATGGGTTTGTTTTGTGACCTTGTCAGCGTCTTCATGAAGAAATCGTAGAAAGATGGTTTTCTCTACAAAATTAAATATTTTATGGTGTGGAAGTTATCAATTCTCCGTTTTACAAACCCAGAACTGATACATTGCTCTGAAAGTATTTGGATGTTTCTCTTCAAACTTTTTCTAGTTTGTAAGTTGGTTTTTTAAGAGATTATTTCTTTATACTTATCGATTTTAGTAATGATTTCAATAACAGGTTGCAGCATCTCTTTGTAGTTCTTCCATCCACCAACAGATTTTGAATCGATTGGGTAACGAACTTGAACACTGCTTGCAGTTGAAACTGAGCGTGGATTTAGATGAGGCGTTAGATATGAATCATCCCATTCCCAACCCAACCAAGAGATTAGAGCTTTAATTTCTTGGTTGGGATTCATCACTAATAAATCATAATTTAAGTCGTATATTTTTGATCTAAACCTATTCTTATATTCTGTCATTATTTTTTCCTGATTTAAATAAATCTTTGCGCAATCCGCTAAGGATGAAGAGTATTCATTTCTTTTTTGAAAATGTGCTCGATAAATTGAAAGAATATTATCTAAAGGATTTCGAAAACAGTGAATAATATTTGCTTCTGGTATATATTTAGCAATAATACCTGCGTATTGGTAGTTGTACAACCATTTGTTAGTTGTGATATTTAATTCCGTTTTATTATTCACTTTTTCAGCATATAATTTAGCAAGATTTATATTTTGTTTAGACTTCTTATACTCAAGGAATGATTCTTCTAGAATATTAGTTTCACCTAGATCATATACATCATTTTTCATGCTAAGAATTGATTCCAATAATGTAGAACCACTTCTAGGCATTCCTACAATAAAAATACTCGCAGAAGAATTTCTGGGTTCTTTTTTATTAATTTCTTTTTTATCAGACTCAATGAGTAGTATACTAGATTTATTGATATATTTATCAGAATCAGATGGATTAAGATCCAATTCAATGTTATTTGCTAATTTTAGATATTTTGCACTTTCTCTATAGTTTTTTTCTTTATGAAGAATATTTGCTCTTGCAAAGTAAATATCAACCTGATCTTTTTTTGATTTGTTAATTAAGATATTTTCAGAAAAGAGTTGATCCTTCCATATATTATTTTCATCAGAATATTTAATTAATGATAGTGAATAGTATGCTCTTGCTAAACCATTAAGTTCGATTGCTTTGCGAGTTGATATTTCTGCATCTTTTAAATTGCCCAGATTTTTCATTATGATTCCCAGATTTAAATGAGCATCAGCGAAATTAGGGTTAAGTTCAATTGCTTTGCGAGTTGATATTTCTGCATCTTTTAAATTGCCCAGATCTATCAATATGATTCCCAGATTGTAATGTGCTTTTGTATGACTAGCATTAATTTTAATTGCTTTGCGGTATGACACTTCTGCTTCTTTTAACTTGCCAAGATCTCTAAGGATATTTCCCAGATTGTAATGAGCATCTGTGAAATTAGGATTTAGTTCGATTGCTTGGTGTGTAGATAGTTTTGCTTCATCTAATTTACCAAGACCTTTCAATATGCTTCCATAATTAGAAAAAACTCTGTAATCTTTGAATCCTTGATTAATAAAATATTTATAAAATTTTGCTGCTTCTGAAATATTTCCTTGTGAATGAAATTTAAATGCTTGATTGATTATTTGTTCTTTACTAGGACTAGAGGAGGTATTAGTAGTAATAGTGATATTTTCGTTGACTTCTTCCAAAGGAAATGGCACGGGAAATACTTTGACCTCAGTAATTTTCTTGTTTTCTTTTCCTTCTTTCTCAGAACCATCCATCTTCTTTTATCTTTCTTCTCTCTTGGTTCCTTTGATTTTACTATTAATTTCAATTCTTATTAATTCTTTCTGGAATCATTGACCATTTATAGAGGGAGAATAAAAATTAAGTCTGTATATTATTTCTCTACAAAAGTATCAGCTAGTATATTTTTCCTTGTAATCCATTGGCACAACTGTGTTTTACATGGGTTTTACGTGCTATGTGTAAAGATGAAACCCATTGCTATGCCTGGGGTTTAAGGGTGCTCTTTTGCGATGGACTATTGAGTGGGAATGAATAATCTATAAAAAGGTAGATATAGTCTGAAAAATAGGGTTCGTCATAAGTTCGCCTCCTCATATTCAGTGATGAATTAACAAGGATTTAAACCCCCGTGTTTGTCACGGGCTTGTTTTGTGACCTTGTCAGCGTCTTCATGGAGAAATCGTCGAAAGATATTTTTCTCTGAATGATTAAATATTTTTTCTGTGGAAGTTGTTAACTCTCCTTTTTAGATACCCAGAATTGATACATCGCTCTGAAAGTGTTGGGATGTTTTTCTTCAAACGTTGCCCAGTTTTGTAATTTGGTTTGGGTTTTATCTTCTGGGAAATAATTCTTATAGAGATTTTTAACTGGTTTTTGGAGTAAGAATCCAAGAAACTTTAATCCATTAGATGTGAGAGTTTCTTGTAGTTGATGAATGGTAAATCTATGTTCCTGTGCGTGAAAGCAAAGATCACGGCATTCTGATGTTGAATAAAAACTAGATCTCATTTGAAGATTTTCAATCTCTGGGTGACTTCCAGAAATTACATCTTTTCTGAATCTACGAATTTCAGTTGTAGTTGGTTTTAGGTTTTTGCGAGCAATATAATTTTTTGCTTCAACAATATCTTTCCGTGCTAGTTCGCTATATAAACCTAATTTAAGAAAACCATTGTTTTTTAAAACACCTACTAATGCTTGTAACCCTTTTGAAGGATTATCCATATGATGTAATACACCTGCACATTCAATAATGTCAAATTGTTCTCCCAGTAAAATAACTTCTAATATATCCATTTCAATCAATTCAACGTTATTAATTTTCAGTTCATTTATTTTCCTTTGAGCATAACCAAGACTAGATAAACTTAAATCTATAGCAGTTATTTGCGAGTTTTTATATCTTTGTGTTTGTAAAATTTGATTACCTGTTCCACATCCAGCAATAAGAACTTTTAATTGATTATTATCTATATTTTGTCTTATATAATTAGGATTGATTTCATTATTAATTGCTTGCACAATAGATATCTTTTGACTTTCTGAATGATTTCCATACCTCCATCTAGGATATGGATTTTCTTCGTATTGAGATTTTACTTTTAGAGAAATATTATCATTAATTGACCCTAGCTTCTTAATGTTTTTAGCTAACTCAATTTCTTTAAGAGGTTCTGTTATTTGGCACTTTATTAGTTCTTTGAAACTTTGATTAGAAGAATTAAAAGATTTTAACAATGGTATTTGATCAAGAAGTTTATATAGTGGAAAATAACAAGATAAAATTGAAATATATGATTCACTTAATTCATTATCTTGACATCTTTTGATGATGGTTTTTAGAGATACTTCTTCTTCCTTACTGAGAGAGTAAACATATTCATTTAGGAAGCATTGTTCTCCTAATGCAATAATAAATTGTAATTCATAGTCACGTATTTCTTCTTTATGTTTGGTAATTTTATTGCATAAATATTTTCTTATATCGGTTAGAACTTTCTCTAATCTAATATCCTTAAAAGTTATCTTTTTAAGTGCATTAATTATGATTTTTTTATTTGCAAGTATATCTGTATTTGAAAAGTCTAAGTTTTTTTTTTCTAGACTAAAGATTATTTCATTGATATATATAAAGTTAAATGCTCTTGTTAATTCCTTATGGGAAATATTATTTTTTTCTAGCAGAATATTTATTATATTTTTTAATTTTGCTTTATTTAATTTGGATGGATCTGAATCTTTTAGAAATCTGGTTATTGATGCATAAATATTAGAAAGTGTTGGATTTATATCAATTGCTTTTAGATAAGAATCAAATGCTTCTTGTAATTTGCCAAGATCTTTCAATATGATTCCCAGATTTAAATGCGCATCTGCGAAATCAGGTTTAATTTCAATTGCTTTGCGGCATGACAATTCTGCTTCTTGTAAGTTTCCAAGATCTTTCAATATCACTCCATAATTAGAAAAAACTCTGTAATCTTTGAATCCTTGCTCAACACAATATTGATAATATTTTGATGCTTCTGGAAGATTTCCTTGTGAATGGAACTTAAATGCTTGATTAATTATTTGTTCTTTAGAAGGACTATTGGTATTAACAGTAATATTGGTTTTGATTTCATCTAAAGCAAATGGAACTGTAAATGTTTTGATTTCATAAACTGTCTTCTTTCTTTCCCCTTTTTGACCAGAATCATTCATCTTCTCTTATATTTTCTCTCTTTTGTTGTTGGCGATCCTACCGCTAAACTAGTCTCTTATTAATTTTTTCTAAAAATCATTTACTACTTATAGAGGAAGATTAATAAATATTTTCAATGAACTTTATATGATTATTCAGGCAATCAATTCATAGATTCGAACAAATTCTGTCCATCACTGCACTTCTTCAGTTTGTCACGATCAAATAACCCTTAAGAAATCAGTTATATCATCATTCTTGTTGGTAGGGACTATTGAGTTGGAATAGTTTAGGGCAGTAAAACATTGTCCACCAATCAAAAACACCCTTCCACACGAAATATTACGTGACGGATTGACAAGGATTTTTAAATGTCACTTCCACGTGTCACCTTGTTACCTTCTTTGTAAAAACTTCGTAGATAGTTCATTTTCTCTACACTTCGTAGTCGTATTTTGATTTCTAAGAATTTGTTGCTGATGTATAATTTTCTACATATTTTTTGGTGTTAACTATTTAAAAAGATACAAAAAAATTGCCCTAGAGCAGGTCTTTTTGAAGATCAGTCGCAAGTGTATCCCTGCTCTAATTTTTTTAATCATCAAAATAAGAGCATGTGTAGTTTACTAATTCTGAAACCTCTAAACAAAATGAAGAATTTTTGGGGACATTAAAATCCATACCCTCTGTTATTAGTGTCCAATCTTGATCACCTGCGAGTTTTACATTTAGTTTTCCAGAATGGATTTCCATTAGTTCTCTTGATGCAGTTTTAAATTCATATCCACCCTCCAACATCACTCCTAATGTTTTTTTTGAACCATCTTTTAAAAAGATATTCCGACTAATAACTTTACCTTTAAAATAAATATTTGCTAATTTATCAACATCTACATTTTGATAGTTATTCATTTAGAAATCCCTGAATCTAATTTTCTAATCACTAATCATAATCCATAGATGTTGAGTTTCATTTATGCACTTGTTATCCCAGTAATGATTTTGGGATTGCTTTATCTATTCATCATCGAGAATAATGGTCTTCCAGATTGGATGGAACGTGTGTCAAGAAATAGTGGTTCCGTCTGGACTTATGGAATTATTGCTATCGCTCTGGTTGGGATTCTTAGATATCTGATTCGATAATTAAGCAGCAGAATCATTAATTTGATGCTCTACCAATTTCCAATCATTAGAGAGCAATTCATTCCATGTCTCATGGGCAGATTCATAGTCCAGTCTTCTTGTGTTCTTTAATTTGATTGGCATGCCTTTTACAGTGCAATACCAAAGTTGTGTGAACACAGTAGGTGCAACCATCACCGATTTCGGATCACGAATAAAGAACAGACAAAAATCTCTACTAGGTGCGACTAAACATCCTGTTGGTGTTGGCAATGCTTTTCTGATTGGTTGATTCATGTAACTGATTTCTGATGAAGTCATCGAAAAGAAGAGACAAAAAACCACGATGCTCACTTCGTGGTTTCCTTGCTTTTGATGATGGAGCTACACTAATACAAATGTACTGGTTACGGCAAGATGTTCAAGATAATTATTTCTAATCAGATCTTGTCTTTGCTATGACCGAATGTGTTGTACTCAATTTCAGCTAAACAAAAGTTAGAGTTGCACCAAGTAAGAGATAAACCAAGCGGCAAATATAATTTTTCCTAAAATAAGATAAGGAAGAAACTTAAATGCCTTCTTTTCAAATGCTGCTGTATTAGATGAATTCATATAAAAATTCTCTCGATGAAGGGTTAACTAAAACTTTGTGAGGAGGTTTTTTTTAAGGGAAAAGAATGAACATTCAATTCATTCGGGTCTCTCAAAAAAAGTGCAGACCTAAAGAACTTTTTTGAATTTGCGAAGAGAGGACAGGATTTCGGCTACTGTCCCCCGATCTGGATTGATGATGCTTCCGTATTACGCCACCAACTTGAGATTAATTTAAAAGAAATATTCCAGACCTGATGTTCGGTTGAGGTAGTGCTTTCCTTCTAATTCCCATGAAGAAGGGGGTGAGATTTTGGTCACCCCCTATGAGTTCAGCACTCTTGTATCCATCCGAACTTTCCACCCTGACTAACCAACCATCTACTGGATCGGAAGTGCTAGAACTCCTAATTCATTTTTACCAAATTGAAATCAAATACACATGAGAAAAAACTCCTGTTTAACCCCTACCTAATAATCTTTGTGCTTTCTGAGGATTAGTTTGAGAAGATCAAAAATCATTTTTTTGCCTCAATATTTCAAAATCTACATTAAGAAAGGGACCCTGCTGCTTCAGCGACCTTGAGTCCCTCTCTTCATTTACAGAACTAATTTTGGTAAGGAGTTGTTCTGCTTTTCCTTTTCTAATCAATTTCACAAAGGTTCTGCATCCGAAAAAATTCCTAATTAGATATCGTCCTCGCTGTTTCCGAATGGGTTATATCTGATATCAAAAATCAAAACTACTGCTGTGCTTAAAAGCAGTAATCCAAAAACAACTTGGGGAGGTGGAAATATCATTAGACCACTCTAGAAAAGGCACAAAAAAACCGCCCAGTTCTGTTAGGGCGGTTTCTTTGTGAGATCAGGCGCAAGTGTTTCCTTGTTTCCACTGCGGAGGATCTCAACTCCTCACAAAATCAACTTATTAGACGCAATTAGGGGTCTCAAGTGTTATCAGATGAGTTTCTCAACTGTCACATGTGCCAATTCTATAAAATCAACCATTAAAAAAGCACCCTACTTACGCGAAGTCGAGTGCCTTTTTACAACAGAACTATTGTGTGAGGAGTTGTTCTGTTATTTCTTTTCTACTCCTGTCTGCCCTTTTTGTCACTACTAAAAAGACAAACTGATGAGAAGTTTCAAAATAGGGACAAGAATAAAGGATCCAAGAATAAAAAGTGGCGACCTTTGACGAGTTCTATCAATCATTAAATACCTACTCATTGTCCTTCTCTAATTAAATCCAGAACGATGAAGCATCAGAAATTATTCTTAATTAGCAATCGGCTTTGGTAATGCCCATGCCAAGAACAGCACCAAGTGGAATAGACCATGCATAATCATCTTTCTTGGAGATTGCAGCAGCAAGACTATCTCCAATCAATCCACCTGTAGTTGCATTACCTGAACTACAACTTCCTCCACTAGTTCGATAACTACGAGAAACTAATACATGCTGATGAGGTGGTCTGTTATACCTGCGATGAGAGTGCTCTTTTGCGCAGGATTATTGAATGGCAATAATATGTCTATAGAATATAGTTATAGGGATAAAATTTGTTCAATTTATATTCTTCATAGCAATTTTGCGGAATTATAGATTTAATCAGTTTGATTATTACTTCTCATTCCAAATAACATCGTGATATTGATTCGACGATTCTCATACCCTTCTTTGAATTCATAGTTATCAGTTTCATGAAATAAATTTGAATTAAAAATGACAGCACGATTTTCATTATAAGGAATAATTTTTGTGCCTCCTTTACTTTTTTTTAGCTCTTCTCTGATTCTTTTCTCATCATTATTAAAAGTGTTAAAACCCCACTCTTTTGGAGCTTCTACGTCGTATACGATTAATCCACCAGAATCAGAATTTAAGTTCGCTTCGTTAGGAGTAATCCAAAAATTTACATTGACGGCTGCGAAATCTGCGTGAACTTTGATGCCTTTAAGAGATGAATTAGATTGTTTAGATCGGCTATCGTATTTGAAAGCCCAGATTTGGTTTATAGGATAATCTTTAAATATTTTTGGGAATTTTTTTTTCAACTCATCTGCTATTTGTAGAATCAAAGGATTAGCTAAACCCTCTTTCAAATATGCTCCAATATATCCATTTGGTTTAATATCAAACCAAATAGTACTTCCAAGCATAAATTTACGAAGCGACTTCAGAGCTTGAGGACTTAATAAATTATCAATATAAGTTAATCCGAACTCATGATCAAAATAATTAGTTGTAATCTTTTTCACGTCTAAAGAATTATTGATGACCCCTTTTTCTAATTGATGACCTTCTATTTGATGTAATAATCGATTATAACTATACTTTAGAAGATTTATATATTTATCACCGAGAGTAATCAATTGAGTTTCAGATGGCCAATTAACTTCACACGCTATCTTTTTATATAAAAGAGCTAGATCAGTAAATTTTTGACTTTCACAATCTTGTGAAACTAAATATTCAAATTGTTCAATATCATGTTCTATTTTGGCTTTACTAATTTTTATTGATCTAATTTGATCTAATTCCTTATTACTTTCACCTCTAAGCAACTTAGCACTTTCTGAAAAATATTTTATTGATAAGTTATACTCACATTTTTGTAGGAGTATGACTCCAAGATTCCCATAAGTGTCAGCGCAATGAGGATTAAGTTCAATTGCTTTGCGTATAGACATTTCAGCTTCTTGTATTTTACCGAGATCTCTCAATATATTTCCCAGATTGGAATGCGCTAATGCGTAACCAGGATTGATTTCAATTGCTTTACGGTATGACAATTCCGCCTCATGTAATTTGTCAAGGTTGTGTAAGATGACTCCATAGTTAGAAAATACTCTGTGATCATTACACCTTTGCTTGATTAATTGCTGATAATATTTTGTTGCTTCAGAAATATTACCTTGTACATGAAGATTGATTGCTTTATTTATTATTTGTTCCTGAGAATGCTTAGAAGGTATATGTGTATTAATAGTAGTATTTTCTTGAATATCTTCTAAAGCAAATGAAACTGTGAATGTTTTAGTTTTAATTATTTTTTTTTCTTGCTTTTGTTTCTTAGGCTCTTCCATTTCTTCTTGTCTACATTGTGATATCTCCTATTTTACTACTAACGCTAATTCTATTTAACTCTTGCTGAAATCATTTCTAAACTTTTAGAGAGATCATAAAAGGAGATATTTGAAGTATTTCTCTAGTTAAAGGAGTAGGATAAGGGGACAAAATAACTAAAGCCAAATACGATGTAATATGATTTACTTAATACGTCGACATATTAGTAGTTATTGACTATAAACCAAATATTTTAACAGCAACTTGTTTTGTAAAATAAGATATTGCCAGGACTTCATAACTTAAATTGTTATTCGAGCAAAATTCATTTAGTGCTTTATATTCGTCGAGCTCCCAATTTTTATTGGTAATAAATTCATCAAATATTAAAATTGTATGCTCATCAATGACAGGCTTTGAATAATTTAGAGCACATAGAGTTGAAGCATAAAGATCTGCATCAAAATTTATGATTGAGGCCATAGGTCTTGGCACTGAGAAGAATCTAGGTAGTGTTTCTTCAAACTTACCTGCTATAAATGTTCCGCCATTTATTTTAGGAATGACTCCATCTGCTGAATAGTTGCCTTGCCTCTCGTTATGCCAGTCTTCAGGTAATCCTTCAAAAGTATCAAACCCATATCCATTCTTGAATATTTTAATTAAATATTTGAATGAAACTGCCCGCCAAACACCAAATTCATAGAATGGACGATCTGTTTTGCTTTTTTCAATCATGCTGTCAAAAAATGCCCACCTATGAAAAAATAGATCAGGTAACTTCGGTAAAGTAGAAACCCATTTAAGAGAACGAATTATAGGATTATCTTTATAGCTAGATTTTATAAGATCTTCAAATAAGGATTGATCACCTTGATGAAATTTCAGAGCACTTAGAGTGGGTTTTGCCTTTACATGATTCTCATCTATTTTCAAGCATAGATTAATCTTTTCTTCTGCTTCTTCAATACTGTTCGATAATCCGTACAAGTTCCAAGCAGCATCTGCGTAATCAGGTTTAAGTTCAATTGCTTTGCGGGTGGATAATTCTGCTTCTTGAAATTTGCCAAGGTTTTTTAATACATTGCCTAGAGTATTATGAGCATCTGCGTAATCAGGTTTAAGTTCAATTGCTTTGCGAGTGGATAATTCTGCTTCTTGTAATTTGCCCAACTCTGTTAATATTACTCCCAGATTTGAATACGCTATAGCGAAATTAGGATTTAGTTCAATTGCTTTACGGTATGAGAGTTCTGCTTCTTTAAATTTGCCAAGGTTTTTCAATACATTGCCTAGAGTATTATGAGCATCTGTGTAATCAGGCTTAAGTTCAATTGCTTTGCGAGTGGATAATTCTGCTTCTTGTAATTTGCCCAACTCTGTTAATATTACTCCCAGATTGGAATACGCCATAGCGAAATTAGGATTTAGTTCAATTGCTCTACGGTATGAGAGTTCTGCTTCTTTAAATTTGCCAAGGTTTTGTAAGATGACTCCATAATTAGAAAAAGCCCTGTGATCAGTAAATCCTTGATCTATAAAATATTGGTAATATTTTGCTGCTGCTTGAATATTTCCTTGTGAATGAAATTTAAATGCTTGATTAATTATTTGTTTTTTAGAAGGTTTGGAAATAGTGTTCGTAGTAATAAGTATATTTTGGTTGATTTCTTCTAACGTAAATGGAACTGGTAATGTTGTTACTTCAGTGACTTTATTTTCTCTCTTTTGTTGCTCAGGTTCCTCCATCTTCTTTTCTGTGTTTTGATTCTTATAATTTTACTATTAATTCCAACCCATTTTCACACTGAATTTATTTATTTCTGATTTCCGTAATCTATAAATTAATATCTTAAACTATAAGATATAGGTTCAAATATGTTTCCTCCATAATTTTCATATCTTCTCAATGAGAATTTAGAAAAAATTACTTGAGTCAGGTACTTTGATTATAATTAGTTTTTGGAGCATGAACTATTGAGGTAGAGTGAATATAACTATAAAATGTAGTTATATATTTTGAATGGTAGTTCCAGGTGAATACTAAGGAAAAAATAAAAAATATAATTGCAATCTTTTTGAGAGGCGTGTTCCTTGTGAGTCTTATCTAGTACTTTATCGGCTTGAGTAAGCCCGTGTTCCAGTAAGTCCAATTTTTCATATGTTCCTCTTTTCCCTCCTTGAGTTAAAGAACCACCTCGCACTTTTAGGGAAGCAGTTAATTCTCCTATTCTGTGATTTAGCTGAATTCAAGGATTGATCTTAATTCTTCGGCAAAATGACGTACTCTTTTGTATTGCTTTCTCTTAGATTAGATACTTATGTCCAACTCAGCCTTCCTGAAGAAATTGACATTCATATCAAATAACGAAAAATCCTTTACCAAAGAGGAGGCAATAGATTTAATGGTCTCATTGAGTGCAACTGACTCTAATGCAGATAAGAAGTGGAGAGGTTTTTTATAATTCTCTATCGATAACTGAATTACATGAAGAATGGAATGATTTCTGGCAAGTTTAAAGATATGAACAAGGGGCCGAGATTTTGCTCGCCCCCTTTGAGTTCAGCACTTTTGTATCCATCTGAACTTTCCACCCTGACTTAGCAACTATTTACAGGAACGGAAGTACTAGAACTCCTGATTTATTTATGATTCTTCTAAAATTATAGTTCAATCCTTAGACGAACCTGATTAGGTCTTATGGCAAAAACTAAAAATGACCTTAATATTTACTATGCCGTTGGGAATGCAAATACTTCAAGGCAGGAAACTGAGATTGGAGAAATTATTAAAAAGCGAAATTCACGAGGATGGAAATTAATTTCTACAAGTACCGCAGTTGTGGATAAAACTAATCAATTTTCTAACCTCTATCTTTTTTGGGAGAAACAATATGAGTAAGAAAAAAGAAAAATTCAACGTGACGCAGGGCATGACTCTTTTGCTGTTAAAAAAGCTTAGTTTGCCTTCAAACGTCGTTTTTCTAATGATTCTTTTTATTACTAATCCTGTAAACAAGATTGGTTATGAGGATTGGTAGGCAGAAAACATTGATCTAAAGGGGGTGACCAAAATCTCACCCCCTTCCTCATTTATTAAAGTTTTCCACCACTCATTCTATTCTTCTTGTAATGCAGTTTTACATAAAGACTTCTAGAAAAATTTTCACTTCTTTTCTGAATTTGCATCACTAGTACTCAATTACATTATTAGAGCAATTGCTTTTCGATATGACTTCTCTGCGTCTTGTGAATCACCAAGATCCATCAATATGTTTCCTAGATTGAAATGTCCCTCTGCCAGGTCAGGGCTAAGTTCAGTTGCTTTACGAGTAAATACTTCTGCTTCTTGTAGCTTGCCAAGATCTCTTAATATACTTCCATAATTAGAAAAAACCCTGAAATCTTTGAATCCTTGATTTATAAAATATTTATAATACTTTGTCGCTTCGTTAATATTACCTTGTGAATGAAAGTCAAATGCTTTATTGACTATTTGTTGGATAGAAGGTTGAGAGTTACTTGGAGTTGTCATGAAAATATATTCTTTTGTTTCGCCAAGATCAGAGGGAACTGAGAATGTTTTTACTTCAGTCACTTGTTTATTTCTCTTTTGCTGCTTCTCTGATTCTTTCATTCTTGCTATTTTGCCTTGCTGGTCAAGTATGTGGATCTTGTGTTCGTTAAAGCAAGGAAAATTATTAATTCCAGTTTAATAGACACAAAAAAACCTGCCTTGGGGGCAGGTTCATTTGTAAGATCAGGCGCAAGTGTTACCTTGTTTCCACTGCGGAGGATCTCTACTCCTCACAATCCCAACATATAGGACCAATTGAGAGAATTAATCCTTAGCAGGTGGGTTTGAAGATTGGCACACTTCTTCTGAGCTACTAAAAAAGCATCCTATTGGATGCTCTTTCGGCACAGAACTATGTGTGAGGAGTTGTTCTGTATAATCTTTCTAATACAACTGAACCCAAGTTAGGGAAAAGGGAAAAATTCTCTTAAAAATTTTAAATAAGCTTTTTAATAAAATAGTTAGAGTAATAAGAATGAATAATATTTGCTTGGTGTTGTCACTTGATTGACTTATTATCTTTTGGTAAATATTTTTAGGGTGAGAGATTAGAGTGATATTTCGCGTTTAGCTTGGAATTCAAGTCTTTATTCAAATCATTGAAACTTTTAGGTCCTTTTATTTGCTCATTAGTAATTTTACTAACACTTTGATCTCCTATCTTCTGAGCATATGCAATCCAGTTTCTCATTATAAGAAAGTCATTTAAAGTAAAACCTTCAAGACTTTTAATTGATTTTCCCCACTCTTTTTTACCTCTATCAATTTCTTCTTCGATACGTTTCCATTTTGCGTCGTAATTCATTGGTTGATTTCCAGATGTTCGGATCTCTTTATATTGTGGGAATTCGAGTGGATATTCAGAACAACCTCTTTTAACTTTCGATATTAAATTAATTTTAATATTTTTTTGAATTTGAATATTTAACTTTTTGGATATTTCGAATGCTTCAGTCAGATCTAAACAATATATTAGACCTTTATAAAATCCAGAGATTTCAGGTCTTAACTCTATCATTGATTTTCTAGTATTATTATTATTAAGCTTTAATTTATTAAAAACTAGAAAAAGTTTAATTAATTCAATTACTGAATCTACATCTACTTGAACTTTATAACATCCAAAACAAAACTCAGGAATTACTTTATGTTGATTGAATATTAGTTTATGCCTCTTACAATTAAAATCAACTTCATTTTTTTTATATATTTGTGATACATTTACTTCTAGATTTAAATTATATTTTTTGTAAAGATTAAGTCCATCGTTATAAATTTTTATTGCTTCATTATCAGATATAAGAAAATTCTCGTTATGAGAAAGATTGAGTTTTTTAAATTCTTCATTGATTACATATAATAGATTTGAATTTATATTTTTTGGTTTGAAAATAGTTAGTAAATTAATTAACTTACTTTTAATTGTTTGATCTAGAGGATTTAGTTCAAGTGCTCTGAGATAATAGTTTTCAGCTTCTTGTAAGTTGCCAAGGTCTAGCATGATGTTCCCTAGATTTGCATAAGCATCTGCAAAATTCGGTTTAAGTTCAATGGCTTTGCGATTAGATACTTCAGCTTCTTGTAAGTTACCAATATCTCTTAATAAGCTTCCTAGATTTGAATAATTATTTGCGTAATCAGGATTGAGTTTAATTGCTTTACGATAATAGCTTTCAGCTTCTTGTAAGTTGCCAAGATCTTTTAATAAGCTTCCCAAGTTGGAATGAGCCATTGCGTAATTAGGATTGAGTTCAATGGCTTTGCGAGTAAATAACTCTGCTTCTTGTAAGTTGCCAAGATTTTTCAATATATTTCCCAGATTTGCATGAGCCTCTGCGAAATCCGGTTTCAGTTCAATTGCTTTGCGGGTGGATAATTCTGCTTCTTGTAATTTGCCATTATCTTTCAATATATGTCCCAGATTTGAATAATTCGCTGCGATATTCGGTTTAAGTTCAATGGCTTTGCGAGTAGATAATTCAGCCTCTTGTAAGTTGCCAAGAGCTCTTAATATATTTCCCAGATTTGCATGAGCTTCTGCGAAGTTCGGTTTAAGTTCAATTGCTTTGCGAGTGACCAATTCAGCTTCTTGGAAATTCTTAATAGCTATCAAAATGATTCCAAAATTGGAAAAAACCCTGTGGTCCTTATATCCTTTATTTATGAAATGTCGATAATATTTTGCTGCTTCTTTGAGATTTCCTTGTGAGTGAAACTTAAATGCTTGATTTATTATTTGTTCTTCATAAGGTTGAGAAGGAGTCTTATCAGAAATAAAAATATTATCTTTAATTTGTTCTAGCCCAGATGGAACTGGGAATGTTTTGATTTCAGTCACTTTCCAGTTTCCTCCTTTTGCCCCCAGATTCCTTCATTCTTGCTATTTTGCCTTTCTGTTAGGAGATTACATTTAATCCTATTCTAAGACCATTTTTGAACTTATAGATCAAGATGTAAAAGTAGTTGTTTATATTCATCTCTAAGTAAAGGTGATAGGAAAATGACCAAAATTACTAAACGGAAACATGATGTCAGTTGATTTATCCAATCTCTACATGAATATCTAAAACGAAAATATACAAGGGAAATAAATTTCCTATATGCTTTCTATGAGAATTGACGACAAATTAGTCTAGTAAGGGGCAATGGATTACAAGGAATATTATGGATAAGAACTATATACTGGGAGTGATATATACGTCTACTTTTAGTTGAGAATTCTATTTGCATGGTTTAAAGAGGTTTTAAATATCCTCTAAATTGAGACATAACAGAAAGATTGCTTGCTCTAAATTTAAAAATATCTCTGGACTTTTGCATTGCTCAGGTTATTATTTTAGAGATCAAGAACTCATATATATCAAATAGAGTAATTGATGCTTTTCATCAAAGCTTTCCCGGTTTTGTAAGTTTATTTTCAGAGCTGATGTCTGGATATCTATCGCTCTCAGTAAGGATTTCTATGGCAGGTTTAAGCATCTCTCTATACTTCTTCCAGCCACCAATTGATTTTGAATTGATTGGGGAGCGAACTTGAATATTGCTTGCCGTCATAACTGAGCGTGGATTTAAATGAGGTGATAGATATGAATCATCCCACTCCCAGCCTAACCAAGATATTAAAGATTTAATTTCATTGTTAGGACTGCTCACTAATGAGTCGTAATTTATGCTGTATATCTTTGATTGAAATCTATTCTTATAATTATTCATTAATTGTTCTTGATTTAGATAAACTTTAGCGCAATCAATCAGAGAAGATGAGTATTCATTCCCGCTGTCAAAATATGTTCGGTACATTGACAGAATATTATCTAACGGGTTTCTATAACAGTGAATTAATATAGAATCTGGTATATGATTAGCAATGATTCCTGCGTATTGATAGTTATATAACCATTTATTCGTGATAATCTTATATTCGTTTTTGTGATTGGCTAATTTTTTGAAATATACTTCAGCAAGAGTTAAGTTTGGATTATCTTGAGTCCATTCAATGTATGATTCTTCGAGGATATTTATCTCTCCTAAATCCTTAACATAACTATTGATACTAAGAATGGATTCAACTAATGTTGATCCACTTCTAGGCATGCCTACAATAAAAATACTCTGAGGTAATTTTATTTGTTCTTTTTGTTTAACTCCTTTTTTATCAGATTGAATAAGCAATGCTTTAGATTTATTTATTAATGTCTCTGCGTTTGATATTTTCAGATCAAGTTTCTTCTTATTTGCTAATTGAAGGTATTTCGAACTTTGATCATACTTTCTTTCTTTATGAAGAATATTTGCTCTTGCAAAGTAAATATCAATTTGATTTTTTTGTAAGCTGTTATTTAAAAAACCTTCAGAGAAGAGATGATTTTGCCATATCTTATTATCATTTGAATATTTAAGTAAGGATAGAGAATAGTATACTTTTGCTAGATTAGGATTGAGTTCAATTGCTTTTCGATAATAGCTTTCTGCTTCTGCAAATTTACCAATATTACTCAATATATTTCCCAGATTTGCATTAGCCTCTGCGAAATCCGGTTTAAGTTCAATTGCTTTGCGAGTAGATAATTCTGCTTCTTGTAAGTTGCCTAGATCTCTCAATACATTGCCAAGGTTGTAATGAGCGTTAGCGAAACCAGGATCTATCTCAATCGCTCTCCGATAGGAGGTTTCTGCTTCTTTTAGTTTTCCAATACTTTTTAATATGATTCCATAATTATAAAAAACCCCTGGATTCTTGGAACCTTGCTCGATCAAATTTAGATAATATTTTGCTGCCTCTATAATATTTCCTTCTGAATGATATTTTAATGCTTGATTCAATATTTTATCTTTATAAGTTTTAGAAGCAGAATTACTAGTAATGCTGGTTTGCTCTTTGTTTTCCTTAAAGGGAATTGGAACGGTGAACGTTTGAAAAGCAGTCTTTTTTTGATTTCTTTTTTTTTCTTTCACAGATTCTTTTTCCGTATCAGTACTACTGTTTCAATTTCTATTTTAAACTAGTTTGGTTATTGCAACTACAACAATTGTTTAGTTTCTTTTAATTGGCCGTTAATACTAGCCTTTTAAATTTTTTGTTTTTAAAGTTCAATAGATATGAGCGTGGGAGCCCATATGCTGATTTGTTGAATACAAAGCTAATTATCCTCTCTTCGTCCAAATAACATCGTGACGTTGATGCGACGATTTTCATATCCATCTTTAAATTCATAACTATCAGTTTCATGAAATAAATTTGAATTGAAAATAACCGCACGATTTTCATTATGTGGAATTACTTGTGTGTTACCTTTACTTTTTGTTAGTTCTTCTCGTATTTTTTGCTCATCGTTATTATAAGTTTTAAAATCCCAATGTTTTGGTGCTTCTACGTCGTAGACGATTAAACCACCTGACTGCGGATTTAAGTTTGCTTCGTTAGGAGTAACCCAAAAATTGACATTTACTGCTGCGAAGTCTGCATGAACATTGATTCCTTGGAGCGAGGAATTTTTATTTTTAGCACGACTATCATATTTGTAAGCCCATATTTGATTTATAGGATAATCTTTAAATATTTTTGGGAACTTGTTTCTTAGTTCATCTGCTATTTGAATAATTAAAGGGCTAGCTAAGCCTTCAGTTAAGTAAGCTCCAAGATATCCGCCAGCTTTTACATCAAACCAAATCGTGCTTCCTAATAAAAATTCGCGAAGAGATTTTAGAGCTTTTGGACTTAAAAAATTATCAATAAATGTTAATCCGAACTCATGATTAAAATAATTACTTGTAATTTTTTCAACATCTAATGAACTATTGACGGCTGCCTGTTTTAATTTAGGTGCGTCTACTTGATGTAATAGACAATTATAATTATCCTTGAGAACGATTTCATGCTTATGAGTTAAATCAATTAATTCAGTTTCAGATGGCCAACTAATTTCGGCAGAAACGTTTTTATAAAGGATAGCAAGATCTGTAAACTGTTTATTCTCATTATTTTTAGATGCTAAATATTGGAATTGCTCTATATCATGATCTATTTTTGCTTTACTAATCTTTTCTTTTATTAACTGATCTGGTCCTTGATTGTTATATTTTCTTTTTAACTTCGCACTTTGGGAAAAATATTGTATTGACGAATAGTGTTCATTTCTTTGAAGTAGTATAAATCCTAGATTAGTATGAGCTTCTGAGCATTTAGGATTGAATTCAATTGCTGTACGGAAAGATATTTCTGCATCATTAAATTTTTCAAGAACCATCAATATTTTTCCTAAGTTGGAATGTGCCATTGCGAATTCAGGATCGAGTTCAATGGCTTTGCGAGCGGAACATCAGCTTCTTGTAACTTGTCAAGATCTATCAATATAATTCCGAAGTTGGAATGTGCCATTGCGAATTCAGGATCGAGTTCAATGGCTTTGCGAGTAGAACATTCTGCTTCTTGTAACTTGTCAAGATCTTTCAATATGATTCCAAAGTTGAAATGTGCCATTGCGTAATCAGGATTGAGTTCAATGGCTTTGCGAGTAGATAACTCTGCTTCTTGCAACTTGCCAAGATTTCTCAATATGATTCCCAAGTTGGAATGTGCCATTGCGTATTCAGGATCGAGTTCAATGGCTTTGCGAGTAGATAACTCTGCTTCTTGTAACTTGCCAAGATCTTTTAATATGATGCCTAGATTGAAATGTAACTCACCAAAATCAGGATTGAGTCTAATGGCTTTGCGAGTAGATAACTCTGCTTCTTGTAATCTGCCAAGGGATGTGAGTATTGATCCATAATTAGAAAAAACTCTGTGATCTTTGAATCCTTGATTGATGAAATATTCATAATATTTTATGGCTTCTGAAATGTTTCCTTCTGAATGAAATAAAACTGCTTTATTTAATATTTGTTCTTTAGAAGGCTTTGATGAAGGATTAGAAGATTTTTCTAAAACGAATGGAACTGGAAATGTTTTGACTGCACTGACTTTCCTTTTTCTTGGTTTTTCTTTCACAGATTCTTTAATCCTTGCCTGTACTACTTTTCAATTTAGATTTTACGCCATTCTGGCTAAAAAACTATTATTGTTGTATGAATTATATAGTTTCTATTTATTTGCTAAGTCACTAAATCGGAGTATGAGTAACATTTGATGTTGATCTTATAAATCGTGAATGAAAAGTTAAGGTTTTAGTATTATTCAATATGTTGACGTCGGGATGGGAAAAATCTATTAGAGGAAACTGACTGTAGTATGATTTATGCAATATTAAAGTTATTATCTCAAACTATAAGATTACTGGCAAATATGTCTCCTATGAGTGGCACATGAGCATTCACTGTGTGTGATTTTTGGACACAAGAAATCTTGGTTTAGATATTTATTGAATATTCAGAATTTATACGACTACTTTCCAGCTATACGATCTTTACATTTACTTAGATCACTATCTTTCGTAAACTAATCGTAAAAAAATGTTGTTTTTATATGAACAAAATAGTTTGATGCTTTTTCAAAAGTAAGATCAACCCTCTTAGAGGTCTGAGTAAAACAAGCTGATTATCTCTTCCTATGCCCAAATAACATAGTGATGTTTATCCGACGATTTTCATATCCTTCTTTGAACTCATAAGTATCAGTCTCATGAAATAAATTTGAATTGAAGATAACAGCACGGTTTTCGTTATATGGAATAATTTTTGTGTTCCCTTTACTTCTCTTTAACTCTTCTTGGATTTTTTTTTGATTAGTATTAAAAGAATTAAAATTCCAATCTTTAGGCGCCTCTACGTCGTAGACGATTAAACCACCAGACTTAGAATTTAAGTTGGCTTCCTTGGGAGTAATCCAGAAGTTTACATTAACAGCGGCAAAATCTGCGTGTGCATTAATGCCTCTGAGAGGTGAACTTTGATTTTTTGCGCGACTATCATACTTGTAAGCCCATATTTGATTTATTGGATGGCCTTGGAAGATTTTTGGGAATTTATTTCTTAACTCTTCTGCTATTTGAATAATTAATGGATTAGCCAAGCCTTCTCCCATATATGCTCCAACGTATCCACCAATTTTGACATCAAACCAAATTGTTGATCCTAGTAGAAATTTTCGTAGAGATTTTTGAGCTGAGGGGCTTAAGAAATTATCTATATAAGTTAAGCCAAACTCATGCTTGAAATAATCATTGCTAATTTCATCAACATTTAAGGAATTATTTACTGCTTCTTGCTCTAATTTAGGTGCTTCTATTCTGTGTATTAATCGATTATAGATATCCCCTATTTGACTTTGATGTTTTTGACTAAGGTTTATAGGTTCTGTTTCAGATGGCCAATTAATTTCACTGGCAATTTTTTTATAAGTAAGAGCAAGGGTACTAAATTTTTTTCTCTCATAACCTTGCGAAGCTAGATATTCAAATTGTTCAATATCATGTTGTATTTTAGCCTGACTAATTATTTTAAACCTTACGTGATTAGGCTCTTGACTTTTTTGTCCTCTTAGCAACTCAGCAGTTTTTAGGAAATATTTCATTGATAATTTATTCGAACTTTGATGAAGGAGCACCCAGGCTAAAATGTAATGAGCCTCTACTAAATTAGGATTAATCTCAATGGTTTTTAGAAGGTAATCTTTTGCTTCATTTAATTTCCCAATATCTTTTAATATTAATCCTAAAGTTATAAACCCATCTGGAAAATTAGGATTCAATTCAATAGCTTTGCGTGCTGACATCTCAGCTTCATTTAATTTCCCAATATCTCTCAATACTTTTCCTAGATTTGTATGAGCTTCAGGGAAATTAGGACTCAGTTCAATTGCTTTTCGTATCGATAATTCTGCTTCTTTTAAGTTACCAAGCTCTCTTAATAGGTTTCCTAGATTAGAATGGGCGTTAGCAAAATCAGGTTGGAGTTCAATTGCTTTATGTAGAGATAATTCTGCTTCTTTTAATTTACCAAGATTTTGTAAGATGAGTCCCATATTATTATGTGCAATTGCGTAATTAGGTTTAATTTCAATTGCTTTTCGAAGTAATAATTCAGCTTCTTGTAAGTTTCCAATATCTTTTAAAATTGATCCATAATTAGATAGAATTCTGTAATCTTGGAAACCTTGATCAATAAAATATTGATAATATTTTGCTGCTTCTGTAGCGTTCCCTTGCAAATGAAAATTAAGAGCCTGGTTAATTATTTCCTGTTTAGAAGGTTTAGAGGCAATATTGCTAGTAATGGTTTTTTCGTATTTGTTATCCCTTAAGGGAAGTGGCACTGTGAATGTCTGAACTTCAGTGTCTTTTTGATTTCCTTGTTTTTCGTTCACAGATTCTTTGTTTTACAAGTGTTACCGTCTCATTTTCTATTTTAGTCTGGTTTCCTTGTGGAAACTATGCGAATTGTTTAGTTTCTTTTAATTGAACATGAATCTTAGAATTTACAAATTTTTCTTTTAAAGTTCTATAGATATGTACTTAGAAACTTATATGTTGATTTATTGGATAGAAAGCAAACTAGCCTCTCTTTTTTAGATATAATCGTTTGGATATTAATGGGTCTCTAATTTCTGAGAATTAGTTTATTCAATAATTATAAAAAAATCAATATTATTATTTTTGCACTAAATCAAAAACAAAACATATCCTTTCTTCTGAGCTTTTAAATGGAATCGTATGGTGGAATAAAGAAGAAGGAAATATGCAAATATCTCTGTTTTCTATTTTTTGAATAGTTAACTTAAAATCTTTTTCCTTATGAGGATATCTGGGTCCTTGGTAGCTAAAAGCTATGCTTCCTGCGTCTTCATTTTTGGAAAGCTTTGGTACTTGAAGATAAAAGCTCCCTGTAATCCAACCATATTCGTGATTATGTGGTGCAAGAAATCCTCCCGTTTTCATATTTATGAGCCATGCACTAAGTTCATATTTTTCAGGCCAATTATTGATAAAACCTTGTTCACTATCTTTAAATTTTGTCTTGTACTTTTTAATTTTGTCTTCTAAAGCCATTTTAATAGCTTTGATAAATGGGTAGTCTAATAAAAATAAATTTCCGGAGCTTTGCGCTCCATTTGTAAGTAGGCCCTGAGATCTTTCTTTATATTGAGTAACTTTACTAAATTCAATAAGTTCATTTAAATGCTTTTCTGATAATGAGCCTTCATTAATTTTATCTATTAAGACATACTTGATTGCTTCATTACAGAAAGTAGATGTATATCTTTTCTCATAAATAATATTGGCATGCTCAGCTATACCTCCAATATCGGCATTACAAATATTGTTTTTAGATAACTCTTTGTATTTTTTGTCAAATTCTTCTTCTCTATCAAGAGATAATAGGCACCCTAGATATAGACTGTGACAAGCGTCAGATTTTTTATTGCTTAAATATTTTAGTGCTAATTCATAATTTTTTTGACTACATAAAATATGAGTTAAAGATATCAGTAGTTTTTCATCTTCAGGCTTTAATTCAACTGATTTTTTAGAGTGAAATATTGCTTCTTCTATTTTACCTATAGTTTCCAATATGATTCCTAGATTGAAGTGAGCATCAGCGAAATCAGGATTAAGTTGAATTGCTTTGCGAGTAGATATTTCTGCTTCTTGTAAGTTTCCTAGATCAGTCAATATACCTCCCAGATTGGAATGTGCTTCGACCAAATCAGGATTAAGTTGAATTGCTTTGCGAGTGGATATTTCTGCTTGTTGTAAGTTGTTGAGACCTCTCAATATGTTCCCCAGATTGAAATGAGCATCAGCGAAATCAGGATTGAGTTGAATTGCTTTACGAGTAGATATTTCTGCTTCTTGTAAGTTTCCTAGATCAGTTAATATACCTCCCAGATTGGAATGAGCATCAGCGAAATCAGGTTTGATTTCAATTGCTTTGCGAATAGATAACTCCGCTTCTTCCAAGTTCCCGACATCTCTCAATAGATTTCCCAGATTGGAATGAGCATCAGCGAAATCAGGTTTGATTTCAATTGCTTTGCGAATAGATAACTCCGCTTCTTTTAATTTGCCAAGAGATTTTAGTATCAAGCCATAATTAGAAAAAACACGGTGATCATTTAATCCTTGATCTATAAAATATTGATAATATTTTGCTGCTTCTTGAATATTTCCTTGTGAATGAAATTTAAATGCTTGATTAATTATGTATTCTTTATTTGACTTTTTTGTTTTATTAGTTGCAGAAATATTTCGTTTAATATCACCCAAAGCAAATGGTACTGGAAATGTTTTTAATTCAGAATTTTTATTCTTTTTTTGCGCTTGTTGCTCAGCTCCCTCCATTTGTTTCTTATCAACCCTTTCTTCAAAGTACTTTACTATTAATTTTAATTCTTGTTGACTTTTGCGCATAATCAGTTTTGACCTTATCGATGGAGAGTAAAAGTAGACTCTATTTTTCTCTTTACTTATTGAATCTCTTTATGTTTTTATAACTCACTATTAAATTCCAATTATGAATTTATTGGGAAAGTACTGGAGGGATCAAGTCAATCAAATAAAATATGTCAGGTATTTGGAGGATTATTGAAGATTATGGATGAAATTTGGTTGAAAGAACTTAATAAAAGAAATTTTGCAGTTGAAGGAGAAGATTGTTCGAAATGGGATTGTGCAATTGTCACAATATCTTCTTCGGTATTAGATAAATTAACTCAGGAAGAACAAGCAAAATTTCAAATAACTGAATTCAAACGGGCAACTAATGAAATTGAGCATTGGGCAAGGGTAGAAGAAATATGTGATTTTTTTGGTGTTGAAGATCCAGAGCTCGCTGGAAATATTTATATACGGAGGTTTAAAAATTTGAATTTAGAGGATGAGATGAAATGGCTCGATTTACGAGATGTTAGTGAGGATATACCTGAGGGGTTTGGTGTGAAAGTTGATTGGCGTTAGAAAAAAATTAGTAAATGCAGAAACATTAGATATTAAGTGATCTAGATTCACTTTGTTTTGGCAAAACTTGCATTGTCATGAAGGTTTCTCTTGAAATTGTTTTATTGATTTTAAGAATTAATTGATATAAGTACAAACATCATCTATCACACCCAAAATCAATTTGTCTCCATTTGGATCTTTCCAATCTGAATCCTTATTCTTGAATTCTTCAAATTCAGTTGTTCCTACTGCAATATCTCTGAAGGATTTTTCTGAACAGTTGACGTCCATTGTATACAGAATGTCTTGAGTAATGTCAGTACTGCTTTTAGGAATAAACTTGCTTAACACTCGTATAATTCCATCTTGATTTTTCTTTACGCTATTCTTATCCCATAATTGTTCTCCATATTGACTTTTTGGAACTCCAATCCACTCATGAGATAGAGCATTAATTTTTAGCGGATAAAAAGTAAGTAGAAGTGTTAAACAACTAAGACAAATACTTCGAACAGTTGTGAAGGTCATCAGATCTGAAAAATTATGTTTACCGTTTTTGAAGAATTGACATCGTTAAGATATTAGTCCATCAAATTCATGAATAGCCAACTCTAAAATGAAAAGACCCAAATGATATTTAAATAATAATCGAAAATTCTTTACTAAAAATTAAGCAATAGGTTTAATGGGTTTATTGAATGCGGCTGATGTGAATTCAGAAAAGAAAAGGAGAAATTTTTATAATGTTTTATTTCATAAAGAATGTGACGGCTTCTGGAAAAGTTAAAGACATAAAAAATGGGGTGAGATTAGTGCACCCCAATCAAGTTAGACATTGATAAGTGGAAGAGTCTTTTTAATTTATTGTAGAAAACTTAGTTACCACCATTGCAAAAGCGAACTGCATTGGAAGAATTCTTTCCAGACGCTTGAACGTCTTCAACACATTCGTTGAACACTTTTGATTCTTGTTTAATAGAACAAAAACTAAGGGCAATTGCCGCAAGAGCAATTGCTGAAACTAAATTAGAACTTAGTTGAATAATGCCATAAGCAAACATCGCTTTACCTTTACCCATGCACTTTTTTTTCTCTGTTTTAGGCTCTTCAGTCATTTGGTTGATGATTAATATTTTAATTTAATTGATAAGTTTATAAATTTATCTAGAAAATTGTAGAGAATACCGTTCTGAGTACTTGCTTGAGATTTTATTAGATCAAAACAACTAACAAAAAACATAATTACGTATCTTATAGAAAACCAAAACATGAGCAGATGAATGAGTTGATTAACTGTCACATGTAATAATCACAAAATTACTCATTAAAAAGCACCCGACTTTATTTTAAGTTGGGTGCTTTTTCTAACAGAACGATTGTGTGAGGAGTTGTCCTGTTAAGTCATTTTTACTGATGTTAGGACTTTTTGTCACTATTAAAAAATTAATGACTTGGATCTTGAGGGTTAATTGATTTAAGTGCTGCAAGCTGAATTAGTCTTCAGCATTCTCAAACTGTTTTGCTAATCTGAAACCTTTTCTAAGAATTAAATATATTCCGTATAAACCAGCAATTACCGGAAGAACTATCAGAGGATTTGGACTGTAGTTGGAATAATCTTTTACCCCATCAACATATTCGATTCCTGAGCATTTAAAGTATAGAAAACTTGTGAAGACAATTCCCCAGCCAATGATTGAGAGAATTCCTCCTTTTTTGTCACCTTCATAAAATCTATCTAAACCCCATCCCCAACCAATAGCAAGGATCACTCCTCTGGTGACAGCATTTTTTTCTTGCTTTCGAAGCATTTCTTTTTTTGGTTATGTTCAAAATGAACATAACTGAATTATTGTTCTTTTGCATGGATTCATTAAACTGGATACTTATCTCTGTAAAAATTTAGAAAGGATTTGTCGGTAAAATCGAACTAAATTAAGTGAGATAGCATCTCTACTAAAATATTAAAAACAGAGAATTAGATAGAAATTGATTAAGATAATTTCTATCAATAGCTTTTTAGTGTTGATCAATGAGGATATTCCTATCTTGAATAATCTGATTTGGGGGGTGGTCTACTGCAAAAAAAAAAGATAACTTAGTTCAATGGCTGATTACTTTTGACGGTTGCACAACAGACTGACTCGAATTTAAGCCGAAGGCTGCAAAAGGATAGTATTACTATCTCAGGAAAGGTTATTTATATTAATCCTTTTCTATACTGGCGACGATTCGACAATAATACTGATAGATGGTTGAGAGAGCCTGGCCAGTTAGGAGAAGAGCAGATTAATCTTAATAGAGCTCGTTTTTATCCTGAAGTTGATTGGACTTTTCTTAAAGACGAAGAGCGGCTTATTAAAGACGCAGCAGTTGAAATGTTTTTAAAAACCCTTGAATTGATAAGTACTTTTCACCCTCAACTGACTTCAGGACAATTATTAGAAATAGAGAGAAAAATGGCAGTAACTAAAAAAAAGTCTTTTGAACGTTGGGTAGAAAAATCTTTTAGAAAAAAAATTAATCAAGCTTCAAAAGAGCGCAATAGGTTTGCTAGAGAACGTTTTATAAGAGGTTGGAGAGAATGGTTAACTCTTGATACTACTCATCAAGCTTTTCTTCCATTTGCAGCAATAATTGTGATGTCAATTTTTGCTGGTTGGTCAATAGGTATTTCAAATAATAGTTGTACTCCTTACTTTCCAACGTCAGAAACAGTTATTCTTAAGTAGAATTTGTAAAGCCATTATGGCTAAAGATCAATTAAGGGATTTCCATCTATTTGCAATGGAGTCTGCTTTGCCATTTGGCATAGGCATTATTAAAAATGCTAAAACTGGTGGATTTCAAAAAATAATGCATATATTCAAATCAAAAGAACCATTCTCTGAATTCATTGTTGATGGCGAAGCCTCGGCAAAGACATTGAGGGATAAGATTGATCAATTGATTCCTGGCTTAGGTTATCCAGTTGTTTCAGTTGATGTAACTGTTGAAGAGAATGATCATGATTATGAAGGTAGTGATCAAGATTCTTTAGTTTCGACTTTAAATAGAATTGATAGTCAACTCTCCCGATTAAGACATTTGATCAGCAATGACTCATTAAAAATAGATAATCAATAAAGATTCTTGATTTTTAGAGATGAAGAAAAAAGAAAAGTTACATCTTAGTTCTAAAAAGCATGTAGGTGCTTTTAATCAACCCCTAATTTTCTTTTTGTTTATTTGCTTAATTTTTTCAGTAACAGGCGCACGTCTTTTTTGGATACAAATAATCAATGGATCATATTATAAAAAACTTTCAGAAGATAATAGAATCAAGCTAATTGCTAATCCACCAATCAGAGGAAGATTATTAGATCGTAATGGTGTAATTCTTGCCGATAATAAACTCTCTTATTCATTATCTGTTCAACCTAGGCTTTTAACTAATGCTGAATGGCTTGATCTTAGAAAATCTTTATCTGATTTGTTAAGTGTTTCTACTAATCAATTAGAGACAGCATTTACTAGAAGTCATTCCGACACTCCTTATAAAAAAGTACTATTAACTGATTTGTCGGTGGAGCAGGTTATTAGGTTTAAAGAACAAGAGAATAAATTGTATGGTGCTCAAATTGATATTGCTTTAGTTAGAAATTATCCTTATAAGTCTTTAGCTGCGCATGCTTTAGGTTATACACAGTTGATAACTCAAAATGAGTTTTCTAGGCTTTCGGAAAGAGGTTATAAATTATCTGATCGAATTGGACGGAAAGGTATTGAAGCTGCCTTTGAATCTGAATTGAGAGGTACATGGGGAGGAGAGATGCTGGAGATTGATTCAATAGGTACGGTTCAACGCAGCCTGGGGTTAAAGTTGCCAAAGGCCGGTAGGGATATCAAATTAACTCTTGATCTAGACCTACAACTTACTGCAGAAAAAGTTTTGTCTGATAAAATCGCTGGAGCTATAGTAGCGATTGACCCAAAAACAGGCGCAATTAGAGCAATTGCTAGTAAACCTACTTTTGACCTTAATTTTTTTTCTCAACCTTTTACAAATAAACAGTATGACAATCTTTTTTTGTCATCAAATCTTCCTCTTTTAAGTAGAGCATTTAACGCATACGATCCAGGGAGTACATGGAAGCCTGTAACTGCAATTGCAGGTATGGAGAGTGGTAAATTTCCTGCTAATCAAAAATTAAATACGGTTCCTTGTATTACATATGGGAGTCATTGTTTCCCAGAATATAATAAAAGAGGTTTTGGTTGGATCGGATATGAAGATGCCTTCAGAGTCTCTAGTAACACTTTCTTTTATCAAGTTGGAGTTGGTTCTGGTTCGAAGGCTTTATATGATGCTGCAATTAAACTTGGCTTTGATAAGTACACAGGTATAGAAACTTTTCTTGATGAAAATAAAGGCTTAGTAGGTAATATAAAATGGGCTGACGAAGGGCGTGGGTGGGGGAAGCCTGGAGAAACTCCTTGGATCGTAGAGGATATGGCTAGTGCATCTATTGGTCAATCTGTTGTTCTGGTGACTCCATTGCAATTAGCACGAGCATATGCAGTTTTTGCAAATGGTGGTTATTTAATTACTCCTCATTTAGTCGATGCCAATATAAACTGGAGATCAGAGAAATATAGACAAAAAGTAGATATTCAAGATGTAACACTTAACACAATTCGTCGTGGCCTTCGCAAAGTAGTAACTAGTGGTACTGGAATGGAAATAGATATAGATACTTCTATTATTCCACCAGTCGCTGGTAAAACCGGAACGGCTGAAGATAGTAGTGGAGGTGCTGACCATGCATGGTTTGCTGGTTTTGCACCCTATGCCTCTGGAGAAATAGTTATTGTTGCATTTGCTCAGAATACCCCTGGTGGTGGTTCAGTTCATGCTCTACCTATGGCAAAAAAAATATTACAGAAATGGTTTAAGTTAAACTATAATAAGCAATCAATTAGAGGTAAAGATGAGTAATAGATTTAATTTGAGTGGTGTAACTGTAGCAGTTGATTTAGAATTGCATTGATTGATTTATCCTCAGCGATTTTTGATTTGTTCGTAGCTAATTGACGACCTAAGACTAAAGCCCCAAGATGGGTTAATTGAATTCGCATCGAAAGTAATAACTCCATACACCCTCCTCCTGAAAAACTTGCAATTGCAATTGGACGTTCGTTAAATAAACTGCGAAAATCTGTTCCTTGAACAGAAAGCCAAGCTATTGCATTTGTAAGAAGTGGAGGAATTGAGCCGTTATATTCAGGTGCACAAATAACCCAGTGTGAGTGACTCTTCATTAGAGTATTTATCGACTTAAGATTTTCTGGTGCTTTATCCTGTGAATTTTGACGTGGATTAAATATTGGTAAATCATTTGTAGATTCTGTCAAATCAAGTAATTTGCATGAGTAATTTAGCTCTGTTCCTGCGACTATAAATCTTTTGGCTAGTTTCAGATTTTCACCATTACTAGCAGCTATAACAAGAAGGTTTTTATTGGACATTGTGAATCTGGGGATCAAGATAGTAAGGATTAAGTCGTTTTGTCATGGGTCTAGTAGTTCGCTCCTGTTTTTCGATGATGAACTGCTGTTACTCCATCTTTTTTAATGACTTTTCCATGTTTAATCTCAGCATATATCAGCCAATGATCCCCACACTCCATTCTTTGATTAACTGTACCCTCAAGCCAAGCTAAAGCATCGCTTAGTAATGGCTGATTATTCGGACTAAATTTAATCTCTAGATCGCTAAATCTATTATCTCCAGGTTTGAATGATTGAAGAAATTGCTTAAGGAGGCTTTGGTGATTATTTTGTTCTAAAATGTTTAAAGCAAAATTATCACCTGTATGAAGTAAGTTTTCTACAGCTCTTTCTTTAGCCACTGCAATCGTAATACCAGGAGGAGAAAAGCTTGCTTGACTAACCCAACTTGCAACCATAGCTCCGCTAATTGGATTATGTTCATTTTCTTTTTGAGCAGTCAATATACATAGTGATCCTACGACTCTTCCAAGTGCATTAATTGTTGGATTACTTTTACTCGTATTTAAACCAACATTAGCCTTTCTTTGTTGACGTAACTTTGCATTAATTAATTGTTTACCAAATTGGATACCTGTTTCTTCAAGTTTTTTAATCATTAAAGGATCAGGACTAAATTTAATCTTTATAGGCTCGAATCCAAATTTAAAACCTCCATCCTTTAATTTTTTTTCGAGTAAATCAAGAGCCTCCCCACTCCATCCATAACTTCCAAATACTCCAGCAGGCTTACCTCTATCTCCCTCAGCTAGTAGTGTTCCTAGTGCTGAAACAATAGGGGTGGGTGCATGTCCTCCTAATGTTGGAGATCCAATTAAATATCCATCTGCCTTACGAATTTCTGTTATTAAGTTATCTGATGTGGTGAATTCACAATTAATAATCTTAACTTTGACTCCTGTTTTATTAATGCCTCTAGCGATGGCATCAGCAATAGCTGCAGTATTTCCATATGCACTAGCAAATAATAGAGCAACTTTTAAGTTGCTGTATTTTTGGCTTTCACCCCAGCTTTGGTAGTTGTTTAATAAACTTCTCCAACTACCACTGATTGCAGGTCCATGTCCAGGAACTATCGTATCAATTTCAAATTCTTCAAATTTTTCAATAATACTATTGACCTGAGTAGACATTGGTGCCATTAGACAATCGAAGTAATGACGTCTTTCTTCTTCCGTGCTAATACTGTTTAATTCAGCCCATTTTTCTTCATAAACATGTGCACCAAATAATTTATCGCTCATCAATAAACCAGTTTGCTTTTCAAAAACAATTAGTCCACCAGGCCAACGAGCTGTTGGCGCGGGAATGAATGTAATCTCAAACTTACTATCAAATAGAAGAGTCTCTAATTTTTTTATGATTTGAATATTGGGAAGAATAGCTTCTTCCTCCAATGCTTCTTTAGGGTTTATGTTTTTAGATGGTTTTCGTAAATTCCAAATCTCCTTGAATAATTTTGCTCCTGGATTAGAACAAATAACCGTTAGATTTTTATATTTCATATTCATTTTTTTTACAAAAGCTACTTTGTTGGGGTTGATATGACCCATGACTAACTTTATCTCAACTGAATCTCTGCTAATTAATGTCTTAAACTCTTCTAAAAATTCTTGTTCAAATGTTAAGCCAGGAGGATGAATTAAAATATAATCGTGTAATTTAGAGTGTTCATTTTTAGAAGACTTAAATAAAAAAGAATTTGTGCAACTACCCTTTTCAAGTGAATATTCGACTTCAAATCTTGTTCTTTTTGGGTTTAGACTTCTTAAGCAAATGAAATTCTCTTCAATGGGAATCTGAATAGTTTTTTTTATTAAAGTATTTAGATTCAGTGAAGAAATATTGTCTACTTTCATTTTTAATAATTACTACCAACTTTTCTGTGATGAACTGCTGTTTTACTTTGAGTATTAGATAAATTGCCTGTCTCAACAAGTGAATAAATGATCCAATGATCTGTCGTCTCCATTCTTTGAATTACTTTACATGAAAGGAAAGCTAGTGCATCAGATAGAACCGGTCCTCCAGCCGCAAGATCATTAATTAATTCAACTCCCTCAAATCTATTAGCACCTGGTGGAAAACGTTTTAAGAAGTGTCTGAATAGATGCAAATAGTTATTTTCTTGAAGGATATTCAGAACAAAACGATCATTTACTTGTAAGAGTGATTCAATGGCTCTATCTTTGGCGACCGCCACGGTTATTCCAGGGGGTTCAAAACTTGCTTGACTAACCCAACTTGCAACCATCGCACCATCTCGACTGTCCGCGCCGTCACTTTCTTTTGCTGTAACGATGTATAGTCCACCGCTTAAGCAACCAAGCGCTTTATTTAACTCTCCATCAAGGTTTTTAGTAGCAGCTATATTTTTCTTTCTAGTAAGAATCTGACCTAAGTCTGTACCAGCTTCTTCAAATTGTTGGTAAACACTTTTGTTGGGTTGATCATGAACTCGAAGTGGTTTAAAAGCTTCTTTCTGTCCAAGCTTTCTTAATTGGTTAGTAATGAAGTCTATAGGCTCTTCATTTCCGCCATATGAGTCATAAGTAGCTACCCATTGCTTTTGTTTTAAGGATGCAAGCAGGGTTCCAATATTGCTTTGTAATTCTGAATCAGATTTGATAGGCCATGTTGGTACAACGACCGCACTTGCGTCACTAATGAGAGCAGTCAGCTCTTGAGTGTCTGAGGCAATAAGATCAACTAATTGGACTTGGGCATTTGCCTTTCCTATTCCATGAGCAATTGCTTGACTAAGCCGATCACAAAAACCATATTGGCTTAGATAGCAAACCACAGCGTAATTTTCTCCAGTGCTTCTTTGCTTACTCCATTCTCTATAATTATTGAGCCATAACTGCGTATTAAAATGAAGGATTGGACCATGTCCAACACCTATAGTCTTGATAGTTGGCAATGCATCAATTTTTTTTAATGCTTGAACAACGCTTCGGGCATTGGGACCCATGAGACAGTCGTAATAAAATCGAAAATCTTCATTTAAAAGGCTTGGATTTTCGTCATATAATTTTTCTGAACAATAATGCAAACCAAATGCGTCACAAGTATATAAAGATTGTGTACCGTGATCAAAAGAAAAAATAGTATCGGGCCAGTGTAGATTTGGTGCACTAATAAATTCAATTTTATGCTCGATTTCGCTAACTGAATTAATTTCTAAATTGAGTTCATCTCCACTTTTGACTGCTCTTGACTTAAAAGGTTCATGAATTTGGTCTTCAAGGAATTTTATAGCTACTTTAGATGCGACAATTTCAATATTTGGGTTTAATTCAATTAAGTATTTAATTAGTCCTGAATGATCTGGTTCTGTATGACTGACTATCAAATAATCAATTTCTGTTGGATTGATTTCTTGTCTTAGTTTTTCAAACCAAATATCTTTAAACTTTAAATGGCTTGTATCTATGAGTGCAGTTTTTTTGCCACTTATTAGAAAGCTATTGTACGTAGTACCATTTCGAAGGCCAAATTCAATATCAAACCGGCTTCTATTCCAATCCAACGACCTTAAGGTGTGTGTATCTGCAGCAATTTTTTCATATTGAAGTGAAAGCTTAGGAGTATCACTTTTCTGATTTGCTAGAGCTGTCGATTCAGTAAAAACCATTTTCCTAAAGCTTAAATGAGAAGAATCCTGAAGGTTGCAATAATTCAGGCTGCTAAGTGAAAATACCTAGTTCATTTAATACATAATAGGATATTGAGGTTTGTAAGTGTGATACTGCTTCCCGTAAATAGTATTTGTTTGCAATAAGCAAGCTTCTCGAATGATTTTTTTGAATATTTTGTCTTTCGAAGTCTCACGGGTTTCCATTTTGTTATTGTTTAGGATGAGTTGAGCAAATTTGACGTTTTGTGATTGTGTTCAAAAACCTTTTTAGAGATGATTTATAGGTATGCAAGAAAATTCTTCCTCCTCAATGAATCCACCATTCCTTTCTGGAGATGAAATAAGAGAAGCATTTATAAATTTTTTTACCCAACATAATCATAAGAAACTTGCAAGTTCTTCTTTGATTCCAGATGATCCAACTGTTTTATTGACAATTGCGGGGATGTTACCTTTTAAGCCTATCTTCTTAGGATTAAAAGAGTCTTCTACTCCGAGAGCAACATCAAGTCAAAAATGTATAAGAACAAACGATATTGAAAATGTAGGGAGAACTGCAAGGCATCATACTTTTTTTGAGATGCTCGGTAATTTTTCTTTTGGTGACTATTTTAAAAAAGAGGCAATTCAATGGGCATGGGAATTAACTACCCAGGTTTTTCGACTAAATCCAAAGAATATAGTCGTTAGCGTTTTTGAAGAAGACTCAGAAGCAGAGCAAATATGGAAAGAAGTTGTAGGGGTTGATGCAAAAAGAATAATCAGAATGGGTGCTTCTGATAATTTTTGGTCATCTGGAGCTACAGGACCTTGTGGTCCATGTTCGGAACTTTATTTTGACTTTAAACCAGAATTAGGCAGTGATGGAATAGATCTTGAAGACGATAGCCGATTTATAGAATTTTATAACTTGGTTTTTATGCAATACAACAGAGATTTAAAGGGCAATCTTCAACCATTGGCGAATTGTCATATTGATACAGGAATGGGCTTAGAAAGAATGGCTCAAATTTTGCAAAAAAAATCTAATAATTACGAAACGGATCTTATTTTTCCTCTCATTGAGGCTGCGGCTTTATTAGCTCATATCAATTATGAAACTACGAATAAAAAAAATAAAACATCATTAAAAATTATTGGAGATCATTGCAGAGCTGTCACTCATTTAATTTGTGATGGTGTAACTGCTAGTAATCTAGGGCGAGGCTATATTCTTCGTCGTTTAATACGACGTATGATTCGACATGGTCGACTGGTAGGTATTGATCAGCCGTTTTTACCTCAGATGGCTGAAGTTGCTATTAAGTTGATGAAAAATGCTTACCCTCAATTACTAGAGAAAAAGAAAATTATTCTTAATGAGTTAAAAATAGAAGAATCTCGTTTCCTTGAAACTCTTGAACGTGGAGAGAAACTTTTAGCAGAGATAACTGCTCATGCATGTGATGTGATCTCTGGTGTTCAAGCATTTGAGCTTTATGATACTTATGGTTTTCCTTTGGAATTAACAGAAGAGATTGCTAATGAAAAGGGTATTTCTGTTGATAAAACTGGTTTTGAGAACGAGATGGCAAAGCAACGTAAACGTGCAAAAGATGCCTCTGTAAGTATTGATTTAACTGAAGAAGGTTCAATTGAAAGAGAAATTTCTTTATTTGATGAAACAAGATTTGAGGGCTATGAAACATTAGAAAGTATTTCAACTGTGATAGGCATTTTTAAAAATAATGAATTAGTTAAACAAGCTGTTGAGGGTGATTTAGTCAAGATTATTGTTAATAAAACGCCTTTTTATGCTGAGTCGGGTGGTCAAATCGGAGATAAAGGTTTAATAACGTCTAAAGATCTTGAGGTATCTGTGGAAAATGTTAGAAAAAAGAAGAAAATTTATATTCATTCTGGAATAGTTAACACTGGAGTCCTAACAGTTAACTCATCCGTTCATATGAATGTTACTCCATCCTTTCGTCAACGAACTACATCAAATCATACCGCTACACATCTATTGCAATCAGCCTTAAAGTTATTTATTGACTCAAGTGTAAGTCAAAGAGGCTCTTTAGTTTCAAATGATCGATTGAGATTTGATTTTAATGCTCCCAAACCTTTGACAATAAAAGAACTTGAAGATATGGAAGTACGAATCAATCAATGGATTACTGAAGATCATCCAATTCACATTCAAACTATGCCAATTAAGGAAGCTATGGCAGCTGGTGCTTTGGCAATGTTTGGAGAGAAATATGGCGATGTGGTACGTGTCGTGGATGTTCCAGGCGTTTCTATGGAGTTATGTGGTGGAACCCATGTAACTCGCACGTCACAACTCGGTACGTTTAAAATAATTAGTGAGACAGGTATTGCTTCAGGCATCAGACGAATTGAGGCCATAGCAGGTCCATCAGTTTTAGATTATTTGAATGAACGTGATTTGGTAGTTACGGAGTTAAGCAAATCATTCAAGGTTCAATCATATGAAATTGTTGAGAGAGTTTCATCCCTACAACTTGAATTGAAAGATAAAACCAAAGAACTACTCAAAGTGAAGAATGAACTCGCATTGGCAAAGGCATTGGGTTTGGCGAGTTATGCAAAATCTGTTGGTCATAGTAAATTATTAATCAGACGTTTAGATGGAGTTGACGGATCAGGATTGCAATCTGCAGCTTCAAGTTTGATAGATCATTTAGGCAAGTACTCTGCTGTTATTTTGGGAGGTATTCCAAATCACGAGATCGCTAATAAATTAGTTTTAGTCGCGGCATTTTCTCCTGATTTAGTCTTGGAGGGCTTACATGCAGGCAAATTTATAAGTGGTGTTGCAAAAATGTGTGGAGGAGGAGGAGGTGGTCGTCCAAATCTCGCCCAAGCTGGTGGTAACCAACCTCAATCGTTGGATCTAGCTTTAGAACAAGCTAATGAGGAATTGACTCAACAATTGTCTTAGTTAGCTCTGTAGGTAAGTACTTTGACGGAGGCTTGTTTCTACATGCTCTATGAGTTTTTGAGCATCATGGATATTGAGATGCCCGCCTTGAATAGCTGATTCGCTCGATTTTCGTAATCGCTCTAATAATATTTCTGGATCATGCTCCAAATATTCAAGAACATTTGATTTTGTATTCCCACGAATGACATGTTCCACTTTATATTTCCCTTGTTCTGTAAATCTTATATGGACTGCATTAGTACTCCCAAATAAATTATGTAGATTTCCCATTACTTCTTGATAGGCTCCACCTAAGAAAAGACCAATTAGATATTTTTCGCCTTGATTAAATTCATGAAGAGGTAGCAAATTTTTAACTTTTCCATTATCAATAAATTGATCGAGCTTCCCATCTGAATCGCAGGTTAAATCTGCAAAGTGACCAAGTTTGTTCGGCTCTTTTCTAAGTCGATGGATCGGCATAATTGGAAAAACTTGATCAATGGCCCAAGTGTCTGGAGCCGATCTAAATACGGAAAGATTGGCATAATACGTTACAGCTAAACTTTCACTTAATTTCTTTAGTTCTTTAGGTAGAACTATATTTTTTGGTAATTGATCAACTATTGTTTTTGCGCAGGCCCATGTCAACTGCTCAGCTTTTGCACGCTCAACTAAATCTATATAACCGAGACGAAAGGCCGCTAGTGCATCTGCTTTAAATTTAAGAGAATCATTCCATGCTTCTTGTAGTTTGGCTAAGTCTTCCTCTTGCTTAATTTCTAGAGAATTTATATGGAATAATGTATCACGTAAATTTCTGACTGAGAGACATTCTTTTTCGTCATTTTTAGGAATGTCAGAAGGTAATGAATTTTTACCTAAAATATTGAAGATTAAGATTGAAAAGTGACTAGCAATAGCTCTTCCACTCTCCGTAATCAAAGTTGGTAGTGGTATTTTTTTTGATTCACAACACTCTTTAATTGTTGCTACTACATCATTCGCATAATTTTGAAGTGAGTAATTAGTAGATGCTATTGAGGCAGTTTGACTTCCATCGTAATCAATTCCTAAACCACCTCCAACATCCAAGTATCCCATAGGTGCTCCAAGATTAATTAATTCTGCATAAATTTGTCCTGCTTCTTGTAAGGCATCTTTTAAAATACCTATATCGTTAATTTGACTACCTAGATGAAAATGTAAAAGCTTTAATTCATTGAGAAGATTTGCTTCTTTTAACCTTCTGGTTGCTTTCAATATTTCTGGAATTGAAAGTCCAAATTTCGACTTATCACCAATCGAGCTACTCCATCTTCCACTGCTTTGACTTGATAGTTTGGCTCTTATTCCTATGAGTGGAGATGCTCCCAGTAAATTACTAGATTTGATTATAAGATCAACATCACTTGCTTGCTCTATAACTACTATAGGTTGACGTCCAAGCTTACGGGCTAAAATAGCTGTCTCAATATAACGTTGATCTTTATAGCCATTACATATGAGTAAAGCTTTAGGATCTTCTAGGATTGATAAAGCAATTAGTAACTCTGGCTTGCTTCCAGCTTCTAAGCCAAAATGCCATTGGGAACCATAGGTGATTAATTCTTCAACTACGTGACGCTGTTGATTACATTTGATTGGAAATACACCTTGGTATTTCCCTTGATATTCATAGTCATAAATCGCTTTTTCAAAAGCATTATGTAAATTTTTTAAGCAGTCTTCGAGAATATCGTCAAATCTTATTAACAGAGGAAATTTTAGTTTTCGACTTTCGAGTTCATCTAATAGTTCCATCAAATCATGAGATTTGTTTTTGGAACCGTTAGGGCAAATACCAATATTTCCTTTTTCATTGATCGTGAAATATCCCTTTCCCCATCGATCAACACCATAGAGGTCTTTGCTATTTTGGATAGTCCAAGAGAGAGATTGGTTAGTATTTTTCAAAGCCATTTATGCGATAACAAAGTTGCCAAGTTTTGATCATTCACTATTAATACAATTAAATCTAAGAACAGTTTTATTAAGTGTCATGTTTTACTTGCCAAGAGGGCAGTTTTAGGAAGACTATGGCTTCATATTATTGAATATTGCAATGACTTTGGAAAGAACCTTTGTTGCTATCAAGCCAGATGGTGTGCAAAGAGGTTTAATCGCTGAGATTCTTGGTCGTTTTGAAACGAAAGGATTCAAATTAGTTGGTCTAAAGCAACTCACCCCAAGCAAAGAACTTGCCGAAAAGCATTACGGTGTTCACAAAGATCGTCCTTTCTTTTCAGGTTTAGTTGATTTCATCACAAGTGGTCCTGTTGTAGCAATGGTTTGGGAGGGTGAAGGCGTTATTGCAAGTGCGAGAAAGTTGATTGGAGCAACAAAGCCTCTTGAGGCTGAGCCTGGAACTATTAGAGGTGATTTAGCCGTGAACATTGGTCGTAATGTCATTCATGGTTCTGATGGTTCTGATACAGCAACTTTTGAAATCGATCTATGGTTTCAGGAAAATGAACTTGTTGATTGGACTCCATCCGATCAATCATGGAGAGTTGAATAAATTATTGTTTAACTTCACATTTTTTTTTGACTGGTTTTTAAAATCTGTCCCATCTGAATTGGTACAAAAAATTACTTTCCTCATTACTTAAAGAGTTTGAGCAAATTGATTTTCCAATTAATTCTGCAGTTATCGCTGCCAATAGAACTCCATTGCGATGATGCCCAGTAGCAAGCCAGAGGCCATTAATTGATGACATTCCAAGTAAGGGTCCCTCGTCGGGTGTGCATGGTCGAAAACCCCACCATCTCTCCATATGAGGAAGTTGGTTAAGTTCAGGAATAAGAGATTGAATTCCTTTTTGTAGTTCGCTTTGTCCTATTGGGGTAAGTCCTTTCTGGAAGCCTGCCTCACGCTCACTAGTGGCTCCTACGATTATAAGACCGTCATCTCTTGGAACTAAGTAAATGCCAGGCCCAAAAATAATTCTTTTTAGTATCTGTTTTGGTCCCTGAATAGATAACATCTGGCCTTTTACAGGAAAAATAGGGAGTGTTTTGAAAATTTGTTTGCTCCAGGCTCCGCAGCAGAGAACTGCCTCTTCGCTTTTTAAATGATTGATATTTCCATTAATGTCTTTAATTTTGACCCCATTAAATTTATTTGAATCTTCCATTATTTCAATCACTTCAACTCCTTCTTGAAAGTGAACACCCAATTCAACACAAGCTTTTTCAAGTGCTCTCATTAGTAGTCTTCGATTATCGATTTGACCGTCTTGCCTAAAAAGTAAACCTAATTCCCATTTTCTTGAGAGTCCTGGAACCTCTTGAAGGAGTTCATTCCTGTTTAGCTTTTCACCAAATTTATATGTTGGGTAGGATTTACAGTCTTTGAGGCTTTCAAATGGGACAACAATCCCACAAGTTTTGAGGCCACATGACATTTTGCTATTTGCCTCAATCCTTTCTATCCATCTCGGGTGGCTTTGAAGACTATTTTGACCGAGATTTAAAAGATCACCTTGAAGCCCTTCAGCGTGAGGGGCTAGCATTCCAGCAGCAACAAAACCTGCTGCTTCACTTCTGCTTCTACTTAAAATTTCTACTCGTTTGCCTCTTTGCGCAAGTTCATGGGCTATTGCAAGACCCATTAACCCTCCTCCGAGGATTAACAATGGTTTTTCATTTAAGACACCCATTGCTTGGATTTGGAAAATGTTATTTTCAATGTTTTAGATTACGTTAGCTTCCATGACTGAGCTTTTCTTTCATAAGATTGATATATCTAGGTGAATTTAATGTCAGAATCAAATGTTTCTTGGGAAGTTGTAATCGGATTAGAGACCCATGTGCAGTTGGGAACTAATAGCAAAATATTTACTAGTGCATCAACTAACTTTGGTGACGATCCAAATACTCATATCGACCCAGTGGTATGTGGATTACCAGGTACTTTGCCAGTCTTAAATAAAAAGGTTCTGGAATATGCAGTAAAAGCAGCGATGGCTTTAAATCTAAATATTGCCTCTCACAGTAAATTTGATAGAAAGCAATATTTTTATCCAGACTTACCAAAAAATTATCAAATATCTCAATTTGATGAACCTATTGCAGAAGATGGTTGGATAGAGGTAGAAGTAGCCGAAAAAGGCAAAGAAACTTATGTTAAAAAAATAGGCATTGAAAGACTACACATGGAGGAGGATGCTGGAAAACTTGTTCACGCAGGTAGTGATCAATTGTCAGGCTCCACCCATTCTTTGGTTGATTACAACAGAGCAGGAGTTGCACTTGCTGAAATAGTTAGTAAACCTGATTTAAGAACAGGTAGAGAGGCTGCGGAATATGCTGCTGAAATTAGAAGAATTATGCGTTATTTGGGAGTGTCTGATGGGAATATGCAGGAGGGATCTTTGCGATGTGACGTAAATATTTCAGTTAGACCAACTATTAATGATCCATTTGGTACAAAAGTAGAAATAAAAAATATGAATTCATTTTCCGCTATTCAGAAAGCTTGTGAATATGAAATTAAGCGGCAAATTAAAGCTTATGAATCTGGAGAAGAAGTAAAACAAGAAACGAGGTTATGGGATGAAGGTAAGCAACTTACTAAAAGCATGAGATCAAAAGAAGGTAGTAGTGATTATCGTTATTTTCCTGATCCTGATTTAGGTCCGATTGAAGTAAGTCATGATTTACAAGAAAAATGGCGGTCAGAATTACCAGAATTGCCAGCGGCAAAAAGAAATAGATACGCAGCAGAATTTGGCCTTTCTATTTATGATGCACGAGTTTTGACTGACGAATCTTCAATGGCTAAATATTTTGAAAAAGTTGTTCATGAAGGTGGCGCAGCAAAATCTTCAGCAAATTGGATAACTGGAGATATAGCAGCATTTATTAAATCTAATAAATCATCATTTGATCAATTATCTTTTAAGCCTAATCAATTAGCAGAAATGCTGAAAATGATTGATGTAGGCGAAATAAGTGGAAAAATTGCTAAAGAAATATTGCCTGAATTATTAAGTCAAGGTGGTTCTCCAAAACAACTAGTCAAAGAACGTGGTTTAGGTATGATTGGTGATCCTAAAGTGATTGAGGAAATTATTGATAAATTGATCCTTAATCATCCTAAGGAGGTTGAATCTTTTAGAGCAGGTAAGACGAAATTGTTAGGCTTTTTTGTGGGTCAATTAATGAAGGAAACAAAAGGGAAAGCTGATCCAAAACTCGCTAATCAAATATTAAATAAAAAGTTAAAAGGCTAGAAATTATATAATTTTTTTAACTGTTTTTTCCATGTTTCATCATTAAAAGAATTGGTAATTATGTGATCTGCAAATTGTTTTTTTAAAGCGTTATCCCATTGTGCATCAATTCTTTGATTAGCTTCTTCAAGACTTAGCTTATCTCTTGACTGAAGTCGTTTCAATTGCATGGTTCTAGAGCAATCTACATAACAAATTTCACTACATAAGCCTGTATAATTTTTTTCAAATAGTAGGGGAATAATTAAAATAATTACTGAATTTGATTTTAATTTTTCTAATTCTTCTTCAATTCTTTTGTTGACGAATGGGTGTATTATTCCCTCAAGCCATAGTTTTTCAAAATCATTTTGAAAAACTATTTTGGCTAATGCCTTGCGATTAATAATTTGATCATTTTGACTTGAATTTTGAATTATTTTACTGCCATATCTCAATAAGACTCTTTTGGCTATTTGACTTTCAGCTCTTAATGCTTCATGAGCAAATAAGTCAGCGTCTAAAACAGGCCATTGCTTGGCTTGAAATAGAAAATCTCCAATGATTGTTTTTCCACTAGCAATACCTCCAGTGATACCTATTCTTCTTTGCTTGCCTTTCCATCTAAGACAAAGTTTGTTTGTTTGTTTGTGGTCAATCATTAATATTGATAGTAAGTGAAAAATGCTCTTCTGAATTTGAGTCTTTTGACATCTTCTGTATGGTCTCCAATATCTGGTGGTATTACTACCCCTGATGGTTTTTTAGCAGCTGGCATTTCCGCAGGATTGAAGCCTTCTGGGAAGAAAGATCTAGCTTTGCTATTTGCACCTGATGGTGCTTGTTGCAGTGGGACATTTACGCAATCAGTCACTCGTGCTTATTGCGTGGATCTATGTATCGATCGAATCAAGGCATCTGATGGAAAAATACGTGCTGTAATTATTAATTCTGGACATGCAAATGCTTGTACAGGTAGTCGAGGCAAAATTGATAGTGAAATTATTACAAATGAGCTTGCTCAACGCTTGGGATTATCTAATGAGGAAGTTGTCATATGTTCCACAGGTGTGATTGGAGAGCCAATACCTGTTGAAAAGGTTAATAGTCACTTGGATCAACTTGTAAACAGTTTAAATAAGGAGGCCTATACGGATGCAGCTAATGCAATTCTTACAACTGATCTTCAGGTAAAGCAAATTGCATATCAAGCAGTTTTAGGAGGAAGACAAATAACTATAGGAGGGATGGCTAAAGGTTCAGGTATGATTCACCCTTCAATGGCGACAATGTTGAGTTATATTACTTGTGATGTAGGCGTAGATAGTGTTTTATGGTCAGAAATGATAAAGCGTGTAGCAGAATCATCTTTTAATTCCATTACAGTAGATGGAGACACGAGTACAAATGATACTTTTTTAGCTTTTTCTTCTGGAGAAGAATTAGATCCAAAATATTTATCAACTCTTGAAGAGGGATTACATTTAACCTCTCAATACTTGGCTAAAGCAATTGCACGGGATGGAGAAGGGGCAAATTGTTTGCTTGAGATAAAAGTTGATGGTGCTCCAAGTGATTTAGATGCTCATGTAATAGCTCGTACAATTGCTTCATCCTCTTTGGTTAAAACGGCAGTTCATGGTTTCGACCCTAATTGGGGAAGAATTATTGCTGCACTTGGTCGTGCAGGCACTACTTTTAATTTGAAGGATGTCAAATTATGGATTGGACCTTATCAAATATTTGCTAATGGTATCCCTCTTGATTTTGATAGAAAAATAGTTAGTAACTTCATGAAAGCAAGATTAGAAGGGGAATATTTGATTGATGACCTTGTAAATATTAGATTAACGATAGGTATGGGTAAAGGCTCGGCTACTGCTTGGGGGTGTGATTTGTCGGATCAATATATTCGCATAAATGCCGATTACACGACTTAGCTCGTAAATGTAGTCATATCAATTGATTATAATTGTAAATATTTTTTTGGTCACACTTTGGTCACAGTTGATTTAAACGTATCTTTTCAGAAATGATTTAAGTATTCTCAAGATTTATTGTAAGACTCTTAGAGAACTTGCTTAGACAGTAAACAACAAGGAGCAATAAAAAACGAATTTGACAGCTCAGATATAAGGAAGTTTAGAAACTTTTAAAATGATTTTAATAGCTCTAAATAATGCATAGAATCTTTAATTAACTGAAAATAAAAATGATTATCATTTACATAATTAATAACTAAGTACTTTAATTATGAAATTTAAAAATGATTATCATTTTAATTATCTATGGGCATAGAATTTTATATCCCTTGATATAATAGACTTTTAGCTCTTCTTATATTATAGTTAGAGATGTAAATAAAAGTTACTATGATTAAAAATTTCTTTAAGTATAGAGTTTTAAGCTATGCAATTATTTCCAATGGAAATGAAGAAGAAGTATGTCCAGGATGTGGCTGTGTTTGTCCCTGTGAATGTTCAGAATGCGATGTTTGTTCACCTTGCAAAGATCATTAATATTAATGCGATTACACAACGTAAATCCTGATCTATGTTATGCCAATTGATTGTAGGGATTAATTTTTTGGTCATACTTTATTCACCTTTGATTTAAATCTATCTTTTTAGACTCTCTGCTCAAAGAACAATTAGTGCAGTTATTACTGAGGTTCCAAGGGGAAACAGCCATTGGAGGTAACGGGGAAAAGCGGTGAAAATCCGCTACTGTCCCGCAGCTGTGAAGTATCGATATTCATCGATATCAGTCAGAACGCCCGCCTTATTTCACAATTCGACGAGGATCGATCTATGACGTTTCCCTATTTTGGGCGTAAGCAATTTCTTGCAGCTTTTCTTCCACTCTTGTTTTTGTTGACTTTTTTAGTTGGTCCAGTGTTCGCTCATCATCCTTTTGGTATGGGAGATAGTGCTGGGCTGTCAGCTTGGCAAGCTCTGCTTAGTGGCTTCGGGCATCCATTACTTGGACCTGATCATTTGCTTTTTATGTTAGGCATCGCCCTTGTTGGGATCAAAAAAACGAAGCAATGGGTGTTCCCTCTTTTAGTGGTTGGCTTGTTAGGCAGTGCATTAGTGCAGTTGCAGCCATTGCCTGATGTAATGTCTGCCTGGGCAGAAGCAGTTGTGTCTTTATCTTTAGCCATAGAGGGGTTAATTGTTCTAAATCTTTTGAGCTCAAAATGGCTATTGCCAATGTTTGCTTTACATGGCTATTTACTTGGAAGCACAATTGTTGGTGCTGAACCGACTCCTCTCATAGGTTATTTTTTCGGTCTTCTTCTTGCACAAGGATCATTACTTTTAGTTGTAACAGAAACATCTCAAAAAGTGATCAAAAAGTTTGATATTAATAGCCGTAATTTGGTGGCTGGTATTTGGATAGGTATAGGACTTGCCTTCTCTTGGATTGCTATTATTCCATAGCATCTATTAGATAAGAGATGATAGTAGAAATTAAATAATAGTCATTATAAAAAATCTATTTATTGGGCACACTTTGGTCACAGTTAGAGGTATGACAATAAGGTGAATACTGAGGTTTGAGAGACTGGACACTTTGGTCACGGTAATTTGATCACTCTAAACCCTTGCTATCACTGAAGTATTGAGATACGTTTGTATCAATGCCGATTACACAACGTAACTTAAGATCTGCTGGCTTGATCTTTCTACCTTTACCAAGGATCTCAGTTGACTCATCAGCAATAAATTATGCAATAATCAATTTATAGATTAAAAAATATGCAGAAAATTTCTTATGCTGAACTAGATTCATTTATACAAGAAGTTGATAATGCTTATCTAAAGTCTAGCGATGCAGCTTATAGGTTATTTAAAAATACAGAGATCGAATATCCGCAATTTAAATCTACAAATCCCCTTAGTGATGAATTCCGTAATAATATCTTTGATTTATATAAGCAAATTTCTGGAAAATCACACTACGAAGTTACGACTGAAGAAAGCTATCTTGATGTAGATGAAGCCGTATATAATCCTTATCCCTATCAAACAAAAAGCTTAGAGAGATTAGCTTTAAATCATCATCTACTTGCAAAATTAATGTCAATGATAAATTTACCTGCTGGTGCATCAATCCTTGATATGGGATGTGGATGGGGAACCACAAGCTTAGAGCTAGCTCAAATAGGTTATGAAGTAACCTCGCTTGACATCAATAATTATTTTTGCCAATTAGTCAGAAAAAGAGCCCAACTTTTAAAGATTAAAAATATAGACATAGTTAATGATGATTTCCTTTGGATAGAAAAAGCAAACAAAAAATTTGATGCTGTTCTATTCTTCGAATGTTTTCACCATTGCTGGGAATTCGAACGACTACTTAAAAATATTCACAAGGTCTTAAACCCTAAAGGTAAAATTTATTTTGCTGCTGAACCAATAACAAATATTTTTCCTTTACCATGGACGCTTAGAATGGATGGAGAATCATTATTTGTAATTAGGAAGCATGGATGGATGGAATTGGGTTTTAGATCTGATTTTTTTTCAGAGCTCCTGAATAAAACTGGGTGGAATGGTGAATGTGTAGAAGAAGGTTTTTGGGAAGCAACAAGTCTATATGAGGATAGGATTATTTTTGCTAATAAATTATTAGCGACATCCAAAAATAGTACCCTAGTAAATAATAAGTTAACTATCTCAATTCCAGATAATAACGATATTATTTTATATGGACCTTATCTAACTTTAGCAAAGGGGAAATATCGAATCAAATTAGAATTAGATATTCCTAATCAATTAATAAACTTATTATACATAGATATTGTAAGTGAAAATTGTTTTTCAACTTTACTAAAATTACGATCTATAAAATCAGAAGAAATTAAACAAGGCTATATAAATCAAGAACTTATACTTAAAAAATCTCATAAAAATATAGAGATAAGACTTCATTATATTAACAAACTTAACAACACTCACAATCTTTTCAAAACTTTTCTCCAAAAAGATATAACAATTGATGATTGTAAACAATTAACTATTAGCTTATCAGCATTGACTGTAGCCTTTGTAAGGGAATAAATAAAACAATTAAACATAGAAAGCTATTCTCCATAAATGTATAATAAATTCACATTTTCTTAGATAAATAGGAACATCAAAATATTTTGAAATCCCAATAGATTTAAAAGTTCACCCAGAGCAATTGCTTTGATTAAGTTAAGGCTCAGGTGTTATTTTATAGGCTTTCATGTCGAATTAAATGTTTAATTGAGCTTTGAATTAGCCTGTATTTGCTTAAAATCAATATTATTAGCATTTTTAACAGAGTCGTCAGGAGGAACATAAAGATTAGATGATTACTGAAGAGAAGAGAAGAGAAGAGAAGAGAAGAGAAGAGAAGAGAAGAGAAGCATTTAAGTTCAATGCTGACTTGTCTTATCACGACATAAGATCTATAGGAGCTTCAGCTCAACGTATGACCACACATCAATATGAATTATTTCTTAGAGATTAAAGAAAAGCGAATCTGATAAAAAGTAAACTAAATCTGTTGCTTGAAATAGGAGAGTAGGTTTTCATGGAGATATCAATGACAAATGAAGTCTTTATTTCCGTGTGGGAGGAGGTCAACAATGAAAGTGGAAGTTTCTTGTTTTGTTGGAGGAATGGTCATCAAAGAAATAGTTCATGTAGATAAATTTGAGGATGCTGATAAGGTCGTAAAATCAAGAAATCCCTTTTGTAGAGTAGTTAATAGAAAGGTATTGATGAAATGAAGCGTTGAATTATTTTTAATTTGATTAAGAAAATCCAGTCATCTCAGTAAAGAGAGTCTTGTTTTCATCTGATTCAGCAAATCCTAAAAGTAATTCATATCTTGTTTCAAGTCCTGAATTTAAATTCCCTAGCCAATAGTTATAACCTTCTTGGTCATAATCTCTACCGAGAACATTGACGTAAAGAGTCTCAACGTATTTAGCATTAGTAACATTCGCTCCATAGCGTTGAGAAAATTCATCGGATATAAGAAATGATTGTGCAACCACTCGATCATCATTTTCTCCAGAGGTGTACTTTTCAATCCAATACGTCAACCCATCAGGATCAGGAAGTCGTTTAAAGGCAGCATTATAAAGACGGAACATTTTGGCATCATCTGTATTTAAACCAGTGACTTGATCAAACGTTCCTTTGATATCAACAATGGCACTAACGTCTCTGAAGGAACTTGTTGTTGCTTCTCCTATAAAGGTTAATACTGGAAGTCCAGTAATGTCGTCATAACCAGAATCAGTTTTGATTTGATAGACACCATTGTCTTTCTTGTAGAACTTGTAATCACTAAAATTACCACTGTAAGTTTTTACGATATCTACTTTTGATTCTTCTACTGTTTGATCTGAAAACTGAATATATTCAAAGTTTTTAAGGGTATCGGTTCCATCTTTAAGGCCGATTCTTTGATCATCAATACTTAGTGAATCTGATCTACGAGTAAATGAATAGTCTGAATGTTTTCCAGAATAAACAGCAGTATCAGAGCCAGCGTCACCATTTAAATCATCATTTCCAGTCCCCCCTATAATCTTGTCGTCACCTAATCCACTATTAATGACATCATTAATAGCTATTTGAGCACGACTTTCAATTAAATTGTTTTGACTAAGGTCGTAATTAATCCAATTTTCCATTTTTAATTTTACATCAATTGGATTACTTGAAAAATCAGATTCATCAATTAATACATTGGATGAATCATAAAACAAAACCTTACTAACCTCTCCTTTAACTTGACGAATAGTCGCAGGTTTATTTTTTGAAAAAACCCCTTCTAATTCAACTAATTTTCTTGAACCAGTAGTGGTTTCATAGAACAATACTCTTTGTTCGTCGGCCCATGTAACTTCACCTTCTAATTTGATTTTCTCTGGACTTGAGAGAATATTTAAAGATTCATTTGAATGAGAAATATAGCGATGTCCCTCGAAATTCGAAATATCATTACTTGTAATTGGATTATTATTTTCAGTGTCTACTTTTATAAGATTGGTCAATAAGTTATTGGGACCAATGTCATAAGAAGCTGCATTCGTGACTTCCACATTTGAATTATTTATACAGCTACAACAACAACAAATACTTGAATTAATATGTTCAAGTGTATCCAAAGATCCAGTAGATCTAGATGAATTTATATTTAGACTATTACTTACATTTACATTCTCTGCAGTATTGTAATTCACGTTGTAACCAATATCTTCTAGCGCGGCAATTGTCAGTCTGCTTAATGGCATTGATGATGCTACCCATCCTTCCATTAACTCATTTTGAAATATTGATCTACTCCAATGTGATCCAGCTGTTCCTCCGCCGCCTGATGCCTCTAATGGGACAGACGATGCTTGAAATCCAATATAGTTATTGTATTCTCTGAGGCCATTGGCTCCAACATAATTGGAGTTATTAGTTAATTCAAAATCACGAAATCCTCCTGAGCTTATACCTAAAACATGCCCAATTTCATGCTTAATGACATCAGTTAATTGTCCCAGAGAGATCTGTTCTTGAATATGAGCTTCATTTAAATAAACAACTCCTAAGTATGGTAATTCGCTCCCTGTTGAACGACGCCTAAGATAACCAGCACTTGCTACAGGTCCACTACGACCTCCGTTCTCAATTACTGCACAGTAAATCATTAAATCATCTATTGTTCCTATGTTGATCCCACTTACAGTACCTATATAAACATCCTCTAATTCACTAAGTACTACTTCTTGCCAGAAATCAGCAGCAGCTTCAAAATAAGGTCTATATTCATGTCCGTTTGCTAAATAAAATGAAATATCAAAATTTGATTCTTCAGTCGTAGTTGGCGTTATATCGCTAATAGAGACCTTATAGCTACCTATCTGATTTCCGTAAGCACCTGAAGCGATGTAATGGGTCCCGGTAGTTGTGGCTGTATAAGATAATTGAGCATTACGATTTTGACCATTATCATCATTGGATGTACCAGAAATTAATGTCCCACTTGAGTTATAAAGTCCCCTTAAATATGGATCTGCTAATGAACCTGCGGAAGTAGGGCTACCTTCTAAATCAATTCGATAGGTATTACCTGCTGTTAAAGAGATTGCGAACCAATCTTGATCGCCAGCAATTTCTATATTACCTGTCGTTGAACTACCAATAGTGACAGAACCCCTCGTATTTATAGTAGTTGTATAATCATCTACTACGTCTCCATCACCAATTTTAGATAATGACAATTCATATGTACCTATATGCCTACTATAGGCTCCTGCAGAGATAAAATATGTTCCACTATTAGTAGCTGTAAACGTAAGTTTTGAATTAGTACCACTGCCATTATCATCATCAGTCGTTCCAGAAATTAATGTCCCACTTGAGTTGTAAAGTCCCCTTAAGTAAGGATCAATTAAACTTCCAGCCGAGGTATCAACGCCTTCTAAATTTATAACATACCTACTCCCAGAGATGAGTGATACTGAGAACCAATCTTCATCATCTTCTATTTCAATATTTCCAGATATAGATTCACCTACTGATATTTTTCCAGTAGTATCTATATTATTCAAGTAATCATCTGTAGTCCCTATTTGTCTAATT
>QCHR01000005.1 GCA_003277985.1 Prochlorococcus sp. AG-402-G06 | reverse complement strand
GAATCACTTCTTTGTATAAATGCTCTAAGAATTGCAGACCATTTCTACAAATCACTTAAGGAGAATCGCCTACTAAAAAAGAAAGAACAAGCACAAAGTTTAATAGGCAAATATGCAACTCTAAAAGCCTCAGGAGTAGCCATTAATCCCTTGTTAATGATTGATCTTGTTACTGGCCTTGCCTTTGATAGTGCCCTTGTTATTCAGTTAAGTAAATTGTATGGTTTGGAAGTAGGTGGACCATCTGCCAGACAATTAGTTAGAAAGCTTAGTTTGCAAAATTCATTACTAGGGGGTGCACAAATTGGAATACAAATTACTTTAAATATTTTCAAGCAAATACTAATTCTGGCTGCACCTCTTACTGGAGGATTAAGCCTTGCACCTACTGCTCCGATAGCTATTGCACAAGCAGCTCTTGCGATTCATACAACAAAACTCATTGGTCGTCTCGCAGCTTATAAGTTTCTTAATGGTACGAATAAGAAAGATGGACAACCTCGATTCATGTTGAACTATCTTCTCAAAAAAAATTCAGACTTCAGAATAATGCTTGGTGATTTTAAATTTCTTACATCAAGTAAGGGAAAAAATAAAAATTATTTATTGCCATGAAAGTCCAAATAAATTCCATAGCTTTATTTGGGACAAGCGCTGATCCACCCACTCTGGGTCACGAGGCCTTGTTAAGTGAATTAACAAAAATCTTCCCAAAAGTTATAACGTGGGCAAGTGATAACCCTGATAAAAAGCATCAAATTCCACTTCTAAAAAGAACTCAGCTTTTAAGAATTCTGGTAAAAAAAATTTCACATCCCAAATTAGAGCTGGTACAAGATTTGAGTAGCCCTAGAACAATTCATACTCTAAAAAAAGCTTACCAACTTTGGCCTGAAGCGAGTTTTAGTTTTGTAATCGGTAGCGATTTAGCTCTTCAAGTTCCAAAGTGGCTTAATGCTAAGTCTATTCTCAATAAAGCGACCATAGCTATCGCGATGAGAGATGGATGGCCAATTAGCGATAATCAATTAGAGGAGATTAAAAAACTTGGTGGTGAAATTGATTTATTGCCATTTAATATACCTGAATCATCAAGTTCAAAATTTAGAGAGAGACCTCAAGAAGTTCTCGTTCCTCAAGAGCTTGTACCATTACTACTTGAGGAAAATCTATACGGTCTAGCAGATAACAAATAATGAAATTAGCATTAGCCCAACTTAATCCAGTTATTGGAGATCTCGATGGTAATGCGGAGAAAATATTTGAAGTGTGTAAAGAGATCAAAAACGAGGATGTTGACCTAGTAATAACACCAGAGCTTTCTTTAATCGGCTATCCACCAAAAGACTTATTATTTAATCCACGACTGTTTGAAGAAGAAAAAGATGTCCTTAATAAATTAAGCAAAAAATTAAATAATCTTAGTGAAAGCTTATCTCTACTAATTGGTATTGCAGAACCAACGACAGATACAGAAATCCCTAAACTCTATAATTCAGTTGTTATTTTAGAAAAAGGTACTTGGAAAATCGTTGCGAGGAAGCAACTCTTACCCACTTATGATGTTTTTGATGAAAAACGTTATTTTCGTTCTGCAGAAGATAGTAGTATTTTAAAATTTAATTTTCAAGAAAAAATTTGGAAGATCGGAATAACTATTTGTGAAGATATATGGGTTGAGCAAAATCTACAAAATGAAAAGATCCTAGGAAAAGATCCAATCAAATCCCTAGAAAAAGAAAAATTAGATTTGCTTATCAATCTTTCAGCTTCACCATTTATTGAATCGAAGAGTTTATTACGCCAACAAATAGCAGCCAAAGCAGCTGTTCGTCTCGCATGCCCTGTGATCTATGTCAATCAAGTTGGAGGAAATGATGAATTAATCTTTGATGGTTCTAGTTTCGCTCTAAATAAAAGAGGAAATTTACAACAAGAACTTCCTGCCTTTAAAGAGTCAGTTGGTCTTTGTGACATCTCTTCTCTCAAGCAACAACCTTTGAAATCTAGTAAAGATCAAACCTCCCAAGAAGTCCTTTTCAGAGCATTAGTTCTTGGAGTTAAAGACTACGCAAGAAAATGTAATTTCAACAGTGCTGTTATTGGATTAAGTGGGGGTATCGACTCAGCTCTAGTAACAACTATTGCAGTAGCAGCTTTAGGCCTCTCTAAAGTTCATGCAATTTTAATGCCATCTCCATGGAGTTCAGCAGGGTCTGTAGAAGATGCAACGAAATTAGCTAAACGACTTGGAATAAATCATCAACAGATTCCGATCTCAAATGTAATGAATAGTTTTAACGAAGTTTTATCTGATTCAACATTGGGCATACCAACTGGTATTACAGCTGAAAATCTACAATCTCGTATTCGAGGAACGATATTGATGGCTCTAGCAAATCAAAAAAAGCATTTGCTTTTATCTACAGGGAACAAGTCAGAACTCGCCGTAGGGTATTGCACCCTTTACGGAGATATGAATGGGGGTTTGTCTGTTATTGGAGATCTCTATAAGACAAGTGTCTTTGATTTATGTGATTGGATAGATAGTGAGTCGTCATCCAGTTGTAGAAATGATTTCTTTCTGCCTGAAATAGGAGAAATTATAAGCTCTGAAATAAGAACAAAGCCTCCCAGTGCTGAATTACGACCAGAACAATTAGATAGCGACTTTTTGCCTGATTATTTCATTCTTGATCCAATTTTAAAAGGGTTGATTGAGCAGCACTTACCTACTGAAGTTTTAATAGAAAAAGGTTTTGATAAAAAAATTGTTCATAAAGTAGCCAACTTATTAAAGAACGCTGAATTCAAACGTTATCAAGCACCGCCTTTATTGAAAATTAGTAATCAAGCTTTTGGAAGTGGTTGGAAAAAGCCAATAGCTTCAAGATAGATCATTACTTTTACTTCTAATCAGCATCATATTCCCTTAAGCAATCAATTGGTCTTTGCAAAGACTTAATATTAATTCCGTGACGTAAAGCTGTTATTAGTCCTGCAGCCTCTACATAATTTTCAGCATGCAAAATATTATTGTATTTTTCGCCACTTAAGCAATCTAGCCTCATCTTTGTTGAGCTTACATTTAATACACCTTGATTAGAAACTATTATCAAGGGAATAAATCTCTCGATACAAGATAAAACTGCTTCGCCACCTAATGCGCCCTGTGGCACAACAACTGCTCCTAAATCCCTATTACTTAAAATACTTTTCACCGGTAAAAGAGCATTTTCTTTGGTTTTCAATGCTGACTTACAAATCAGATCGGGAGCACGACTAAGACCAACTAAAACACTTTGCAAAAATGTATATCCTATCTCCTCTCCTGAGGTGCGAGGATCAAGATCATAATCAATTGGTAAAGGGTGTAAGCCCGGTGCATGTGCACATGGTATCAATAAATGTTTTACAAGAAAATGACTTATTACAGCTTCGACCCCCGCAATAACATCTACACCATTCCCTTGTCGATAAAGTTGAGTCTCTAATCCATCACTATCATCAGGCAAGCGCGTTACTACAGCAATTGCAGTTGCACCAGCTTTCTTAAGTTTCTCAGCGGCCCTTAAAAGAACATCTGGTTCTTCGATATTTCCCCAGCTCGAGCCACTTAAACCTTTTTTTAGATTGATTTGTATCGCTCTTTCAGTAGTAATTACTGGGCCAATATTTAACCCCAAACTTGCTACACAGCCATCAGCAACTTGTAAATGTCTTTTCTTTAAATCAGACTCTAAGCCAGCATCTAATAATAAACCTACTTTTTGTTGTCTTACTGGTTTAAGAAACACTTCTCCAGCGGCAAAAAGATTTAAACTATACCCCTCTACATATTGGATACAAGAATCTGGCCAATACAAAGATCCGCCATTCATAACATTGGGATGAGTTATTAAACATTCACTAGCAGAAGCTAATAATCTTGCTGCAGGGATTGCATCCCCTGCATATCCACCAACACTGCACCCTATCCCAGTAGGTATAATCAATAATGTTGGCAACGGGTCAGTAATAGTCATACAGAAACGAATTCAACTCAATTCAGAATTGATACCTATCCCCTTATCTTGATTAATAATCAAAACAACTTCGACGGATATTACCTGGCTTTTTTTTTCAGAATTAGTAGTTACTGAAGTAATGGCCCACCTAAGTGGTTCACCATACTCTATTAGCTTAGACAAAATATATTTTTTCAAATCAAATAAACTTAATTCAGCAGGCCAATCAAGGTCTAATTCTAAAAATTCAAGATTCACTTTATTAATTACTTATACTTTGAGAATTCGCAAAATTAAAGACAAAAAGGAGACTACGCTGCTGCGCCACCTACAACTTCTAGAATTTCTTGCGTAATTGCTGCTTGTCTAGCCTTGTTATAGTCAATAGTAAGGTTTTTAGCCAATTCCTTTGCATTATCACTAGCGTTATTCATTGCAGTCATTCTACTCGCCAACTCTGAAGCAGCAGACTCCTGCAATGCACGTAGCAATTGATTCTGTAAATAAAGAGGTAAGAGAGCATTCAAAAGTTGGTCAGGACTTTGTTCAAAAACAATATCCGATGGTAATTTTGGCTCTTCATTCGAAGGAGCAGCCTCTTTCTCAATAATTAATTGGCTATCTTTTGTAGTTAATCTAAAGATTTCATCTTCTGAATCTGCTATTCCTTGAGGATCTAAAGGTAAAAGGGTTTGTATTGTTGGATTACAACTAACCAAGCTTACAAACTTAGTAAAAATTACCTCTACTCGATCAGTACTTTCAGAGAGAAATTCTGCTAATACTTCACTCGTAATAGAGCCAGCATCCTCAGAAGTAGGAACTTGTTCTAATTCTTTAAAAGTAGCTCTTATATTATAAAGACTAGATCTATTCTCGAAATAACCTATTGCTTTCTTACCAATTAAGACCAAGTCAGGACTAAATCCTTGACCTTTTAATTCGGCATAGCGTTTCTCTGTACGTTTAATAATATTTGCATTATAACCTCCACATAATCCTCTATCCCCAGTAACGGCTAAGAGAGTAATTGTCTTAACTTCACGCCTATTTAGCAGAGGAGAATCAGCAGCTTCAAACTGCATTCTTGATTGTATGTTTTCTAAAACCCTTGCCAATCTATCAGCGAAAGGTCTACTCCGTAGGACCTGATCCTGTGCTCTTCGAACTTTAGCAGCAGCAACGAGTCTCATCGCTTCTGTGATTTTTCTGGTGTTTTTGACAGATACAATTCTGTCTCTTATGTCCTTGAGGTTAGCCATAGGTAATTGTCTCTCTTAGGTAGCCTTGATTTAAGCAGCAAGCATGGAGGATTTAACCTCGTTTATGGCGTCTTTAAGCATTGATTCAGATGCTTCACTTAACACTTTTTCGGAGAGAACATTCTTAATAAAATCAGCCTTATTTGTTTTTAGATAATCCCGCAATTCACGAGCAAATTTTGTGACTGCATCCTCAGGCACCTCATCAATCAATCCTTTAACACCTGCATAAACAATAGCTACTTGTTCAGCTAAATTCAGAGGATCAAATTGAGGTTGCTTAAGAAGTTCTCTCAACCTTTTCCCTCTTCCTAATTGCTTTTGCGTAGCCTCATCAAGATCTGAAGCAAATTGAGAGAATGCCGCAAGTTCATCAAACTGAGCTAGTTCAAGTTTTAAAGTACCGGCAATTTTCTTTATAGCTTTCGTTTGAGCAGCTCCACCTACTCGGCTAACTGATATGCCAACGTTGATTGCAGGTCTTAATCCAGAGTTAAATAAATCAGAGCTTAAGAAAATCTGACCATCAGTAATTGAAATAACGTTGGTTGGAATGTATGCAGAAACGTCCCCTGCTTGAGTTTCAATAATAGGTAAAGAGGTCATTGATCCCGCACCCATTGCATCAGAAAGTTTTGCAGCCCTTTCAAGTAAACGACTATGACAATAAAAAACATCTCCTGGATATGCTTCACGACCTGGTGGACGACGTAAAAGCAATGACATTTGTCTGTAAGCCTGAGCTTGCTTGGTTAAATCGTCATAAATAACTAGTGTCGCTTTACCTTGATACATAAAGTGCTCAGCAATTGCTGCACCTGTGTATGGGGCTAAATACTGCAAAGCTGCAGCTTCAGATGCTCCAGCATTAACAATAATCGTGTAATCCAAAGCACCTTTTTCTTTAAGAACTTCAACCACATTTGCCACTGATGCTTGTTTTTGACCAACTGCTACATAAACACAAACAACATCTTGGCCTTTTTGATTGATAATTGTATCTATTGCTATTGCAGTTTTCCCCGTTTGACGATCTCCAATAATCAACTCTCTCTGACCTCTCCCAATAGGAATCATCGCATCAATAGATGTGATACCAGTTTGCATAGGCTCATGTACTGACTTCCTCTTAATAATTCCAGGAGCTATTGACTCAATTAATCTTGTGTCGGTTGTAGCCATCTCTCCTTTTCCATCAATTTGCTGTCCAAGAGGATTAACAACTCTTCCAAGCATTGCCTCACCAACTGGGACTGAAGCAATCTTTCCAGTTGCTTTAACTGTGCTTCCCTCTTGTACTCCCAAAGCTTCACCCATCAACACAACGCCAACATTGTCATCCTCTAGGTTTAACGCAATTCCTTCTGTTCCATCTTCGAATTCAACTAGTTCACCAGCCATTACCTTTTCAAGGCCATAAACTCTTGCGATACCATCACCAATTTGTAAAACAGTACCTACATTGCTCACAGATACTGATTTATCGTAATCAGCAATCTGCTGTTTAAGGATTGAACTGATCTCGTCGGGACGTATAGAAACCATGGGATTAACTTAAGTTGGAGAAGATTAAAGGGAAGAAGAAGAGAAGAAAGTCAGTTGAGAATTAGCTGACCTTGGCCAAAGCAAGACCAAGTCGTCTGACTTGGCCTGCGATGCTGGCATCAATGACCTTTGATCCAACATTGACCACAAAGCCACCCAGCAATTCAGAGTCGACTTTGAGATCGATTTCCAAATTATCTGTACCAGCTATAGATTGTACTTTCTTAAGTAGCTCAGATTGTTGATCTTCATTTAAAGCTGAAGCTGAAGTAATTGTTGCTAAAGCAATATTTCTTTGTTCTCGATAGATTTCCAATAATCTTTCAAGAACCGAATTCAACAATCCAATTCTCTGTCGATCTGCCAAAAGTTTGAGAAGGTTTAAGAAAGAAGGAGTTAGCTGACCAGAGAAAATCTTTTCTAAAGCTGCTTTCTTCTGATCAACCTCTAAAACTGGTGATGACATCGCATCACTAAATTCAGGGCAATCATCCCAAAGTTCTAAAATAGATTTAGCTTGAGTTACTACTTCATCTACCTCGTTGCGGCTCTCAGCCACTTGAAGGAACGCTTCAGCATATGGAGTAGTAATAGTGTTAAGTAGTGGCATTAGTTCTCTCCAATATTTTTAATTGAATGTTTAAGAAAATTATCTTGAGTATTTGAATCTAACTTTTTAGGAAGCATTGCTAATGCTTTTTCAATAGCAAGTTCTGCTGCCTCTTTTCTTAATTGAGAAGTCACTCTTGTAGCTTCAGCATTTAAGTCAGACGCAGCTCCTTGTTTAATTCTTGCCATTTCTTCAACAGTTCTTTTTTCACTTTCTAAACGAATTGCTTCTGCTCTAGCTTTGCAATCATTTCTGATTTTGTCTGCTTTTTGCTTTGCTGAGGCAAGTTCGTCTTTTGCTTGTGAAAGAGAATCTTGTGCTTGGATTAAACGCTCTTCTGCATCTTTCAAGTCAGAGAGGATCGTAGTTCTTCGTCTTTCAAGTATCTTTCCTAAAAAGCCAGGTAAGAACTTATAGAGGCCAAAAACAACAACAGCTAAGTTGATAATGTTGGTCTCAAAAATATTTAAATTGAGGCCAAAGCCTTCGGAAGCGAAAATTAAAGAAGTCATTTTTTTGCCAAGAGTCTTTCAATAATCAAATCACCAAGATTGTCAGCCTCGCCTTTGAGTTGATTAAGAGCTTCATCTCTTTGTGAATCAATCTCACGTCTAGCTTTCTCTCTCGATGCATTTGCCTCTGAAGTAGCAAGAGCAAGAGCTTCTTTATAAAGATTCTCAGAATCCTGCTCAGCCTCAAGAATAACTTTCTGGGCTTCAAGACGAGCTTCTTTGAGCTGATCTTTGAGTTCAGTCTCTAGTCTTTCAACCTCAGCAATTTTTTTCTTTGCTTCTGCCCGACTTGTATTGACATAATCTTCTCTTTCTTCAACTACCTTCCCAACAGGTTTGAAGAAAAGAGCATTAAGTATGAAAGTAAGCAATACAACTTGAACCGCCATTAGCGGAAGAGTTGCATCGAAATCAAACAGACCTCCCTCAGAGGCACCAAACAAAAACAAAGTTGGCATTAGCTAGGGGTGCAAGAATTTAAGCGGGCCGTATAACGGCAATTGAAATTTGCGAAAGAATTTTCAAATTTTGGGGCTGAAAGTTAATAAATTGATTAATTTACTCAATCAGCCCTTTTTTGAAATATTCAACCAGCAAAAGGGTTAGCGAAGAGAAGCACCAATGCAACCACAAGACCATAAATGGTTAGTGATTCCATGAAAGCGAAAGAAAGAAGCAAAGTACCTCTGATTTTTCCCTCAGCTTCTGGTTGACGGGCTATACCCTCTACTGCTCCTTGTGCAGCACTACCCTGACCGATACCAGGGCCTATTGCGCCAAGGCCTACAGCTAATCCAGCTGCAACAACTGATGCGGCGGTGGTAATGGAATCCATAATTCTGCTAAAGATGTGTAGCGCTTTAAACGCTTATAGAGTTGTGAACGGGAGTTTATACCTGCGAGGGGTGCATCTCATAGTTCTTGAGATGATACTGAAAGAATTTCAGACCTAAAAGCAGGAAATATGCCATTGAAAAGTTAATTCAATAGCAAAAAATCATGATTAATGATGCTCTTCAACTGCTTCCCCGATGTAATAAGCAGCAAGAGTGGCAAAAATCAAAGCTTGAATAGCACTAGTAAACAAGCCTAGAAACATAACAGGAACAGGAAGGACAAGAGGTACAAGAAACACAAGTACCGCTACAACCAGTTCATCAGCCAGAATGTTTCCAAATAAACGGAATGAGAGAGAGAGAGGCTTTGTAAAGTCTTCAACAATTTTAAATGGGAGCATTATTGGCGTTGGGTGAACGTAATACTCGAAGTAACGCAAACCTTTATTGCTCAACCCCGCATAGAAATAGGAGAGAGATACCAGTAGTGCTAAAGCAACAGTCGTGTTTATGTCAGCTGTAGGAGCACCAAGTTCACCACTTGGTAGTTCTATCAGCTTCCATGGAACTAATGCTCCGCCCCAGTTGCTCACAAATATGAACAGAAAGAGGGTTCCGATGAAAGGCATCCAATCTCTATAAACCTTTTCACCAATTTGTGTTCTTGCGAGATCACGTATGTAATCCCATAGAAATTCCAAAAGATTTTGAACACCTTTTGGATCACGCTCCATTTTTTTTGTTCCAATAACTACTAAGGCAAGCAAAGCGCCTATTAGCAGCCATGAAGTCATAAAAACTTGGCCGTGAATTCTAAGATTTCCAATTTGCCAATAGAGATGTTGACCCACCTCTAATTCAGCAAAAGGAAAAACAAATGGCAAAAAACCCATTTATCTGGAAGTTAGGTTGCGTAGAAAATAAAAGCCAAACAAACAAAACTTAAAAATTTAATTTCTAGATAAGCCCTATGGCATAGATAGAAACTGAATAATTAACGCTGGTTTATAAAGCAAAAATCCTAAAAGCGCCGGAATCAAATCAAGTTGAGGAAATCTTGAAGATCCTAAAACCAAAAGGACCGGAACTAACAACTGGACTTTACCGACTATTTTTGATGAAGTACCTAATCTTCCAACTCCGCGAGCAAGCAAGCGAAAATAAAAAATTCCTGATAAAGCACCTACAAGGAGGCTTGCACTAGCTTGGGTCCCCCAAAAGAAACCTGCTATGCCAACAGAAAAAATAGTCAATAGACATGTCAGACGGAATACTCGAAATTGAAGTTCAAGATATTCGTCTGTTTTGACTCCGGACGATGAATCCGATGAATCAATATCCAGAAGAGGATCATGACTTGAGCAATTTTCAACAATCTCAGATGCCACTAAAATTCCTCCTACTGAAGCTCCTTAGTGGTACTGAGAAGTTGTTTTGCAAACAAGACACCTAAGCTCTCTGCAAAGGCCCGGGGAATCTATCACGAGACTTGCATCAAAACAAAAAAATTTTTTATTAGTCAATCTATAAAGTTAATTAATTTATTAATTAATTCAAAAAATTTGAAGCAAGGTTTTAATTGTACAAAATTAATCTATATATATTTTCTTTAAAAATTTAAGCCTAATGATATGAAATAAATAATTACTAAAAGATCTGTTTTTTTTAATTTTATCTCTAAAAACTAACAATTAATTTACCTTATAAAAACCTTCTTAGATTTTTCAATTCCATAAAAAGTAAACTAATTAAATTTTACAGACTTGGCAAAATGCCAATTAGGCGTCTCAATGGTATATAAGCAAAAGACCCTTTGAGTAATATTTCTAATAAAAAAATTCTTCGTGAACCCAAAGTAAAACATGCTCACGAATCAAAAGATTATCTAGATAACTTAATAAACAATAAGATACTTCCATTACCTTGGCCTTTTTGGCCTAAGGAAGGACGTTTAATTATTGGATTAATAGCATTTTGGAGCATCTCAGGAATTTTCATTCTTGGATCAGCTAGTTGGTGGGTAGCTATTAGAGAAATGGGAGAAGGTTCTTACTACATTAAAAGACAAATAATATGGCTGATAGCTAGTTGGAGCATTTTTTACCTCGCTATCAATATTAATCTAAAAAGCTGGCTTAGGCTTTCAGGACCATGCCTTTTATTAGGAATGGTTCTTATTGCCTTAACAAGCTTTTTCGGTAGCACTGTAAATGGATCTACTCGATGGTTGATTATAGGTCCAATACAAGTTCAACCATCTGAGTTAATCAAACCTTTTATTATTCTCCAAAGTGCAAAACTTTTTGGTCAATGGGAAAGAATAAATTCAGAAAAAAAGCTTTTTTGGTTAACTATTTTTGCATCGATTATTTTATTAATTATAAAACAGCCAAATTTAAGCACAGCTGCATTAATAGGAATATTGCTTTGGATGATTGCCTTGGCAGCTGGTATTAATTTCCGCTATCTTTTCAATACGGCTCTATCAGGATTGACTATTGGCTCCATAAGTATTTTTTTTAATGCTTATCAACAAAGCCGAGTTTTGTCATTTATTAACCCATGGAAAGATCCACAAGAAAGTGGCTATCAATTAATTCAGAGTCTTTACGCTATTGGTTCGGGTGGTCTGTTTGGAGAGGGGTATGGCCTTTCTATGCAAAAGCTACAATATCTACCTTACAGAAGTACTGATTTTATATTTGCTGTTTTTGCAGAAGAATTTGGATTCTTTGGATCTATTTTACTTTTGTCATTTTTACTTGTAGTTGCATATTTAACTTTTAAAATATCTATTAATTGTAGAAATAATTATTCTAAACTAATCTCTATTGGAGCAGGTACTATTCTTGTTGGCCAATCAATCATGCACATAGCTGTTGCATCAGGCGCAATGCCTACAACTGGTCTACCCTTCCCTTTGATTAGTTATGGGGGAAACTCATTGATTTCAAGCTTACTAATAGCTGCCTTATTAGTAAGAGCCTCCATTGAATCTTCAGATTTATTAATTAAAAATCCCTCAAATAGACTTTTAACTAGATAATCTGTTGTAAGAGCTAAGATTGGCAAATCTCTTTTTGAACATTTCTTCCATAAGTTTAATCTTCTCTGATTTGACTCGTTTTGGCGAGCAGTTAATCAATAATGGGCTGAATCATCCATCCCCTTTGACAATTTTGATAGTTTTCACGGGAGGACTTTTGACTAGTTTAGGGCCCTGTTCATTATCACTTTTACCAATAACAGTTGCATATTTAGCTGGATTTACAAATAATCAAAACCCTTTACAAAAAACGATTAGTTTCTGTAGCGGCATAGTTATTTCTCTGGTTGTATTAGGAACTCTAAGCGGGTTTTTAGGAAAAATTTATGGCCAATTACCGGGTTTCTTTTCAATATTCATAAGTTCTCTAGCAATAATTATGGGTCTAAATCTTCTTGGGATTGTAAAATTCTCACTTCCGTCTGGACCTGATCCTGAAATTTGGACAAATCAAGTTCCTCCTGCATTCGCTCCAGTTTCAGCAGGTTTTGCTTTTGGATTAGCCTCCTCGCCTTGTACTACTCCAGTTCTTGCAGTTCTTCTCGCCTGGGTTGCGAAACAAGGAAATCCTCTTAGTGGCACAATTTTTCTTGGAAGTTTTGCGATTGGACAAATTGTTCCTTTATTTTTAGCAGGTACTTTTGCAGCAAGTATTCCAAAATTATTATCGTTGCGACCTATTGGGCAATGGGTTCCAGCAATTAGTGGCTTCATTTTGTTAACCATAGGTCTTATGAGCCTTATTTCTATTTGGATCTAAAAATAGATGAAAAAAATCAGCCTAGTTTTAAACTGGCTTTCTAGCTTAAAGATTGCGATATTACTATTATTATTAATAGCTATTTCATGTGCAGCTGGGACTTTAATACCACAACAAGAATCAGATCAATTCTATTACGAAAATTTTAATACAAATCCTATTCTGGGAATAATCAATGGAAATATATTAGTACTTTTTGAATTCAATCATGTCTATACAAGTTTTTGGTTTTTATTCTTACTAATTTGGCTTGGCCTAGCTCTTGCAGTTTGTAGTTTTAGAAGACAATTACCTATACTTAAGTCAGCATTAAACTGGATAGATTATAAATCACCTCGTCAAATAGCAAAACTTTCTATTGCTCAAACTATAGTGACTAATAATTACTCGAAAGGCCTAGAAAAAATAAAAATAAATTTAAAAAAACAAGGTTGGAATGTCAAAGAAACAGATGGAAGGATCGCTGCTCGCAAAGGAGTAATAGGAAGATTAGGGCCTATATTAATTCATTTAGGAATGATCCTATTAATGTTGGGAGCAACATATGGGTCGTTGAACGGGGAAACCATAGAAAAATTTCTAGCCCCTGGCAGATCAATAGATTTATTAAACAAAAATGAAGAGAGAGGTTTAACTATTAAATTAGAAAAATTTCAAATAGAAAGAGACCCGCAAGGAAGAGCTGAGCAGTATAGATCTGTAGTCAATATTATTGAACCTAATGGAAGTAATCAATTAAAAGAAATTAGTGTTAATTATCCATTAAGATATAAAGGGCTAACATTATATCAAGCCGAATGGTCATTAGCAGCAATAACTCTTCAAATTGAAAATAGTCCGAAATTACAAATTCCAATAGAACCTATACCTGAGCTAGGTGAACAAGTTTGGGGGACAGTTATACCTATAAAAAAAGATGGTAAAGACCCAATTTTAGTAACGGTAAATAATGAAACAGGTCCAGTAAGTATTTACGATAGTGATGGCACAGCACTTACAACATTAAGTACAAATAAGGAAGCAAAAGTCAAAGACACCTCAATAAAGATAATCAATATAATTCCAAGTAGTGGTTTACTATTAAAGCATGACCCTGGAGTACCCCTTGTATATACCAGTTTTGCGATAATACTTATTGGAGGTTCACTTAGTATTATTTCAACTAAGAAAATATGGGTCTTATATGAAAAGGAAAAATCTATGATTTATATAGGTGGATTAAGCAATAGAAATCTCTCTGGTCTTTCAAAAGAATTTCCAAATTTTATTAGTTTATTAGTGAATTAGTTCTAAATTATTTCTCTTACCATGACAGACTCTTATGATTGTATGAACATTACCCCTAGGGTTAAAATCAGCTTCTAATTGCATCCACTTAGGATCAGAAATTTCAACAAAGTCATCGATTATTTGATTAGCAACTTCTTCGTGAGATATTTTCTTTTCTCGAAAGCTGTTTAAGTAAAGTTTAATTGCTTTTAATTCTATAACCTTAGTATTTGGTTGATATTTAATTCTCAAAGTTGCAAAATCAGGATATCCAGAAAAAGGGCACTTACATGTGAATTCAGGGAAATCTATTAAAATTTCATAATCTCTATCAATATTTGGATTTGGAAAACAAATTAAGCTCCCAGCCTCTATTTCCCTCTCCCCATACATAATTTCTTTTTTAATGTCTTTTTCTTGTCTAATCACATTTTAGTTGCATTTAAAACTCACACTACATAAAAGCTTGATTAAAAATTCAAACTTTAAATAAATTCTTCTAATCAAAAACTAGCGAAACGATGCAAAAAAGCTTATTTGTATCATTAGGTACAAAACTAATCTTCGCTATCCCTCTTAATAGACATAGTTAAAACTTTTACATGGACATCAGGCTTTCTGATAAACGAAATGGAACTCAAATAGAACCCATAAGTGTTCATGGAATCCTTTGGCTACAAACTCATTTTGAATCAAACCATTGGGAATCAATCAGTAATGGTCTAGTAATAATTCCTACCAATGATGCTGAAATGCTTAGTGAAGATGCTCAAAAGGCCGGTTTAGATATAAATTTCATCAATTCTCTAAGTCAAATAGACAAAATCTGATAAAAACTATCTAAGATTCTTGAAGTTCCCCAAAATAATATGAAAAAGATAGAGGCAATAATCCGCCCTTTCAAGTTGGAGGATGTAAAAATTGCATTAGTAAATGCAGGTATAGTTGGGATGACTGTAAGCGAGGTAAGAGGGTTTGGAAGACAAAAAGGACAAGTTGAGAGATATAGAGGTTCAGAATTCACTGTTGAGTTTCTTCAAAAGCTCAAAATTGAAGTAGTAGTTCCTGATGAAAAATGTGAAATTGTTTTAAAAGCTATTGCTGACGCTGCCAAAACAGGAGAGATCGGAGATGGGAAAATTTTTATTAGTCCAATTGACTCCGTTGTTCGAATCAGAACGGGTGACAGAAATGAAACAGCGCTATAATCGCAACAATTTAGAAGAATAAAGCATTTAACATTTTTTCAATTTCAATACTTCCTTCAACTTCATCACCCATCCAAAGAAGATATTCTTGATTACCAGCAGGACCCTTTAAAGGAGATGCGATCAATCCTCTTGGGTACCATCCATGTTTTTTAGATTCGATTGCTACACCCTCTATAGCCTCTGCATGCAGTAAATGATCACGAACTACTCCTCCTTTACCCACTTTATCTTTGCCAACTTCGAATTGAGGTTTCACTAGTACAAGTAACTCAGAGTGGTTAGATTGAAGAAGAGACTTAAGACTGGGCAAAACAATTTTAAGAGAGATAAAAGACAAGTCTGCAACTGCGAAGTCTGGTATTGGGTCTCCATCCTTAAACAATTTTTCAGGAGTTAAATGCCTAATATTGGTACGCTCCCAAAGAACTACTCTTGGATCATTTCTGATACTCCATGCAGTCTGACCATAACCAACATCAACGCCATAAACCTTTGCCGCTCCTAATTGCAAAAGACAATCTGTGAAACCACCAGTTGAAATCCCAGCATCTAAACAAACCCTATTCTTAATATCTAGAGGAAATTTATTAAACGCTTCCGCCAACTTTTCACCCCCTCTAGATACATATTTCAAGGGCTGCGTAACTTCTATCTCTAGATTTTTTGAAACTTCTTGACCTGGCTTATCTAAAATTTGACCATTGATTGTTTTGATTTTGCCTGCTCTGATAAGCTTCTGAGCTTCTTGACGAGTTTTTACTAAGCCTTTAGTCAGCAAGTGAAGATCTAAGCGCGATTTTTTAGTCATTTGTTTACAAAAACAAACAGGAAACGGAACAAAAACCGCAGAACTCGAGCTTATTCTCTTTTTCGATAGAGAATCTAGTCAACTGACCAAAGGTTTTGTCTAAAAAGCTCAGGCATCCAACTAATGAAAATGAGCTATCTAGCCATGGTCATTTTCACATAACCTCAAAAAAACAAACTGGAGAAGTACTTGAACTTCTACCTCCAGGAAGTTTTGCAATTTTTGCAAATCAACCTAATGATTTGCCTCCCTTTCAAGTAATTGATTGCAAAGGAGGAAGATGCAGGGTAAGACAGCAAGCTTGGGGAAGATATGTTCATTGGGAAGTTGAACACAATAGACTCAAGTCAGCTTGACCTTGACGATCTAAATTAAGGTAACCTTTAACTTTGTAGCACTTTGATTGAGCGTTACACAAACCCAGAGATGGGAAATATTTGGTCTGATCAAGCCAAATACCAAACATGGCTTGATGTTGAAATTGCCGCATGTGAGGCTAATTGCAAATTAGGGAAAATCCCTAAAAGCGCAATGGAAACCATTCGATCAAAGGCAAGTTTCAAACCTGAACGCATCCTCGAAATTGAAGAGGAAGTTCGCCATGACGTAATTGCATTTCTAACAAATGTAAATGAATATGTTGGGGATGCTGGCCGTTTTATTCACGTTGGAATGACCAGTAGCGATGTCCTTGATACGGGCCTTGCACTTCAATTAAAGTCATCAATCAAGCTTTTAATAAAAGAGCTTTTATTACTTGAAGAAGCTATTAGAGATCTAGCAAGGCAGCATAAGAAAACCGTAATGATAGGTCGTTCTCATGCGATTCATGGAGAACCTATTACCTTTGGATTCAAATTAGCGGGGTGGCTAGCTGAAACTATAAGAAACAAAGAGAGGCTAACCAATCTTGAGAAAGACATATCGGTTGGCCAAATTAGCGGGGCCATGGGTACTTATGCTAATACTGATCCAGAAATAGAGAGAATAACTTGTGAACTTTTGGGACTTGAGTGTGATACGGCTAGCACTCAAGTTATCTCAAGAGATAGACATGCTAATTATGTACAGATTCTTGCTTTGATTGGATCTTCACTAGATCGTTTTTCTACAGAAATTAGAAACCTTCAAAGGACTGATGTTCTTGAAGTAGAGGAGAACTTTGCTAAAGGCCAAAAAGGAAGCTCTGCAATGCCTCATAAAAGAAATCCCATAAGAAGTGAAAGAGTAAGTGGTCTATCCAGAGTTTTAAGAAGTTATGTAGTTGCAGCTCTTGAGAATGTAGCTCTATGGCATGAAAGAGATATAAGCCACAGCTCCAATGAAAGATTAATGCTGCCAGACACATCTATTACTCTTCATTTCATGATCACAGAAATGACCGCAATAATTAAAGGTCTTGGCGTTTATCCAAAAAATATGTTGAAAAATTTAAACATTTATGGAGGAGTAGTTTTTAGTCAAAGAGTTCTTTTAGCTTTAGTTGAGAATGGAATGAGTCGAGAAGATTCTTATCGACTAGTACAAAAAAATGCTCATTCAGCCTGGAATCAAAGCGAAGGAGATTTCAAAAAGAACCTTGAGAATGATCCAGAAGTAATGAATAGTCTCTCAAAAGAAAAGCTTTCTGACTGTTTCTCAACCGAATTACACCAGTCCAATTTGAGAGTTGTGTGGGAAAGACTTGGTATATAACTTTAAAAGCTGAATCAATTATGATCAGTATATACACTCTCAAAAGGGATTAGAACTAGATTCAACTAAAATCCATAGTTATAAGTTTCTATTCCCTAGGAAACTTAAAAATTCTCAACCCAAGATCAATGTCCAATATGAAACGACTTGAGAAAGATAGCCTAGGTTCTATTGATGTTCCAAAGGATGTGCTATGGGGAGCTCAGACTCAACGATCAATCTTAAATTTCTCTATTGGAGAGGAGATCATACCACTCGAGATTATTCATGCAATTGCCCAAATAAAAGCTTCTGCTGCTCAAGTAAACAATGATCTAGGCCTAATAAATAAAGAAACTACTCAATTCATTACCGAAGCAAGTCTAGAAATCATTGAAGGAAAACATAATGATCAATTTCCTGTAAAGGTTTGGCAAACAGGCAGTGGTACTCAAACCAATATGAACGTCAATGAGGTGATTTGTAATATAGCTTCAAAACGTTTAAATAATCCGTTAGGTAGTCATGATCCAATACATCCCAATGATCATGTCAATTGCTCTCAATCAACAAACGATGTTTTCCCATCTGCAATTCAAATAGCCACAATAGTCACTTTAAAAGACACATTAATACCTGAATTAAAAAAACTCATTGATGTACTCCATCTAAAAAGTAAAGAATGGAGAGATATTATAAAAATAGGACGTACTCATCTTCAAGATGCAGTACCTCTAACTCTTGGGCAAGAAGTCTCCACTTGGGCCAATCAATTAGAAACTGCTTTAGTGCGTATTGAAATCAACCTTGAGGAAATTTATCCATTGCCTCTTGGAGGGACAGCAATTGGGACCGGGCTTAATAGTCCTAAGAATTTCGATAAGTTAATTGCTCTTGATATTTCTAGAAAAACAAATTTACCTTTTAAGACTGCAGCTAATAAATTTGCCATTATGGCTAGTCATGATGGTCTTGTAAATATAATGTCTCAACTAAAATTATTAGCAGTAACTTTTCTCAAAATTGTAAATGATCTTCGACTTTTATCTTGTGGACCTAGAGCTGGTTTATCAGAGCTACAGCTACCAGCAAATGAACCTGGAAGCTCAATAATGCCAGGGAAAATCAATCCCACTCAATGCGAAGCGATGGCAATGGTTTGTACGCAAATAATTGGTATGGACACCTCTGTATCAATTGCAGGGAGTGGGGGACATCTACAAATGAATGTTTACAAACCTCTCATTGGCTACAACATTTTAAAAAGTATCAACCTTATTCAAAATGCATGTAAGAGTTGCAGAGAACATATGATTGAAGGTATGCAACCCAATAAAGAGAAAATAAAAGAATATTTAGACAATTCTCTGATGCTGGTAACTGCACTGGCACCCTCAATTGGATACGAAAAAGCCAGTAAAATTGCCCAATTAGCCCATGAAAAAAATCTAAGTTTAAGACAAGCCTCCATTCAATTAAATTTTATTGATCAAGAAGAATTTGATAATCTCACTAATCCAAAATCTATGATTGGAGGTGATTAAAAAATTAGGTTTTTCAATCTCAATTATTTCTTTCAGTTGCTGGATTAATAAGTTCATGATTTTTTTCTTTTGCTTGATTAATATCTTCAGCTTCGCAAACTGGAAATCTATCCATTAGTTTCATCGCAGCCTTGGCGTTATTTCTAAGTTGCCTACTCACAGACTCGCAATAGGGAATCTGTGAAAGTAAATCATTTGTTCTTCTCAAAATTCTCACGACATCTCCCTCATCCAAGGAAGTATTTGAAATTAAATCTGTCCACGTGCTTCCTCGAGCCCAGGCTTCTACTAAACCCATTACTTCAGAACTCCATAAGATTGGGACTTCTATACCAAATCGTTCTTGAACACTAAACAATTCTCTTCGAATATTTGATAAGTCATTAAACGCTTCTTCTGCAACTCCACTTGGGATAAATCCAGACCATAAATCAGGACGATTTACCTCAGTAACAATTGACTGAACAACACCAGCTAATTCTACTGGTTTTAGTTCATCAAGATGTCCACTTATCAAAACCAATCCTAACCATAACTCATTTTCACCTCTTAAAGATCCAATACCTCTTCCGATTTCAGTAGGATTTAAATCGTCCAAGCATCCGAAGTGGTTAAGTACTTTAATTAGTGATAAGAAAGTTTCCCAGTGACGGTTAGACCTGTCGTAGAGGATCTCCTCACGTTCATGTATTTCAACACCTAGTTCGTCCATTCTTCGTCTATACTTTTTTAATTTTTTCTTATCCCCCCATCGATGAGCTGGTTGAATCAATAATTCATCATCTAAGGATTTAACCAACTTAGCTTGAGATAAAACTTCACTAGCCAGATCATATTGAGCAGTTCTCATATCATTCTTCTGAGCCAAATTCGAAATCATTGAAGCTGTTTCTTTACTTAGTAAATCGCCATGATGTATTTCACCTAATCTACTTATTTTAGGAGTTTTAAGATGTGATACGTCTAAGCAAGTCAATTCAGCATAAAGACTAACAACTTCCTTACAAGCAATAAGTATCCAAACATTTTCATCTGTTAAACATAACAATTGAGATTGTCTATCTCCTTTTTGTATTTTTTCAACAATTACTGCAGGTGTAATTTTTTCTCTTAACTGTGATGTCTTCAGACTTATGAGGGTTCCATTATTTGCAAATTCTAAGGCTAAAATCAGTTCATTAGATAAGGTTTCTGCTGATTGTTTTTGGAGAATTTTTAATAGTCTTCTTTCTTCCTTTAGATGACTTTTAATTTTCTCATATCTTTCAAAATCAGACCATGGTATGTCTTCTGAAAAAGTTTTATACTCTTTAAACTCATCTTTTAATTTGGATAACTCTTCTTCTTCTTCAACTAAATCTAAGCTCGCCAAGTACCTACTAAAGCTTCTCTCTATCAATTCTTTTGCTTTGTCTAAGTCATAACGTTGTAAGAGATTCAATACCATTCCATAGCTGGGTGTGAATTGACTAATCAGTGGATCGGCTGGGCTGGTAGCTAATTGACCAGCTTCTCGAACCCCTTCGAATCGAGTTTGCACAGTGACAACATAGCCTCTAGAGTCAAGACCTCTTCTTCCAGCCCTACCAGCCATTTGCAAGAATTCACTCCCCATCAATTGACGATGTCCATTATCTGATCTCTTCGACAAAGTAGATATAATTGTGCTTCTAGCCGGCATATTGATTCCTGCAGCTAAAGTTTCAGTTGCAAAAACAACCTTTATCAATCCCTCTTGAAATAATTCCTCAATCAACTCCTTCCAGGCAGGAAGAACTCCTGCATGATGAGATGCTATTCCATTAAATAAAGCTTTTATATGTAAATCATCTCTCAAACCTTCTGAATTTAAAATTGTATATTTTTCAAATCGTTCTTGAATTGATTTTCTTTCTTCTTGGTTCACTAAACAAGTGCTAGCTATAGTTTTCACAGCCTTGTCACAACCACGACGACTAAAAATGAAATAAATAGCGGGTAACATATTTCTTTCTGCCAACTTCGATATCACAAAGCCCAGTGAAGGTGAATCAGGCTGAGCAGGCTTGGATAAGCGTCCTCTCTTCTTATGTGATTTTGTTGGGCGCCAAATCTTACAGTTTGGGTGTAATCCAGTTCCTTTTTCATTAAGTAATGGATGAAGTCCTCTAGCACTACAAAAATTAAATTCCAGGGGAACTGGTCTTAAATCACTAGATATCAAATCTGTAGGTCCGTGAACTTGCTCAATCCAATCAGTTAATTGACCTGCATTTGCAACGGTTGCCGATAAAGCAACGAACTGAACGGATTTAGGACAATGAATAATTGATTCCTCCCACACTGTCCCTCTATGAGCATCATTCATATAATGGCATTCATCAAGAACAACAGTTTCTATATCAAGTAGAGGATCATCATTTCTATCTGCTGCTGCATAAAGCATATTTCTAAAAATTTCTGTAGTCATAACAAGAATCGAAGCCTCTCTATTTAGGCTTAAATCACCTGTCAATAGACCCACATTGCTTGAACCAAATTGATTCCTAAAGTCTCTCAGTTTTTGGTTAGATAAAGCTTTTAAGGGGGTTGTATAAAACACCTTATTCCCATGAGAAATCGCTCTATAAATTGCATACTCTCCTATTAAGGTTTTTCCTGATCCTGTAGGAGCACTAACAACTACAGAATGCCCTTGATTGAGTGAGTCAATTGCTTTAAGTTGAAACTCATCCAATGCAAAAGGAAAGATTTCCTTTGGATTTAAATTGTTTGGGAGGATTTCGTTCTCTAACGTATCTCTTTCTGATGAAGTCATTGCTAAATCCTAGGGGAATATTCTATGACCACATGATTTTTGATGTGGATACATAATAAAATCAAGAAATAAAGAAAAAATGTTACGCCAACACCCAAATCTTTAACTACAGAAAACAAAATAACAATATGCCTGCAATCCCTAACTCTAGAATTCGTAAACTTAGGACTTGGGTTCCAGGGAAAAGATCATCAGAATTGATCGGTATAGGTGAAAATCAAAATCAAATCACGTTAATTGACCTAGCGAGTAATGACTATCTAGACCTAGCAAGACATCCATTATTAATTCAGGCAGCCAGAAAAACCCTAGAAACTGATGGAGTTGGTTCTGGAGGATCAAGATTTATTACTGGTAGTAGAAATATTCATCAAAGACTTGAAACGAAACTTGCCCAATGGCTTGATCGTGAGATTGTTTTAATTTACCCGAGTGGTTTCCAGGCTAATCTGGCTGCAGTTTTAGCACTTACTGATCGTCAAACACCTGTTATTTGTGATCGTCTGATACACCATTCTCTGCTCGTTGGAGTCAAAGCGAGTGGAGCAAAGCTTATTAGATTCAAACACAACAATTTATCTGAACTAGAAAGACTTTTAAAAAAATCCAGACAAAGCAATCCTCAAAAACAACCTTTAGTAATTACTGAAAGCCTTTTTAGTATGGAGGGTACAACAGCACCCATAAAAGAAATTTCAAAACTATGCATCAAATATGATTCAAAGTTACTGATAGACGAAGCTCATGCTTTCGGCGTTATGGGTCCAGGAGGAAGAGGGGAATCTTTTGGACTGAAAGAACCAATATCAATTATCAGCGGGACCTTTGGAAAAGCATTTGGAAGTGGGGGAGCATTTCTAGCAACAGATAAAATAACAGGAGAAGATTTAATACAAAACTGTGGGGCATTTCGCTATACAACTGCTCTAGCCCCTCCACTTTGTGCAAGTGCTTTGGCCGCATTAAATCTAATTGAAAGCAACCCTAACTGGGGTAGCGAACTGAAAGAAAAATCAATAGCTATTAGAGACAAATTGTCTCAAGTTGGGTGGCAACGCCCTGTTGGAGAAGGTCCAATAATCTCCATAATCCTTGGTTCAGATGAATTAGCCATGGACTATCAAAAGAGCCTTGAGACAAAAGGCCTTCTTACTGTTGCGATCCGTCCACCAACTGTCCCTGAAGGTAAATCTAGACTCAGGCTAGTGATTAGGAGGAATACTCCCGATGAGGCCTTCGAAAAACTTATCGAAGTTCTTAAAAACAAATGAAAGAAATAATTGCTATGCATGGCTGGGCTGGTGATAGTCATCAATGGTCGAATTGGGAAAAGATATTTAAAAGTTGTGATTGGGAATGGCAAACTTCTGAACGCGGATATAAATATATAAGTCCTCATACACCCAAATGGAATAACAACTTAAATCAAGTCGAAGTAAAAAGAGTTGCTATATGTCACTCTCTTGGTTCACATTTGATAGATAAAAAAGTTTTACACTCAGCTACTCATGTTGTATTAATAAATAGTTTTAGTCGTTTTATTCCAAATAGCAAAGAGAATCGTCCTATAAAACTGGCCCTCAACAGGATGATGAATGTAATTAATACGCCTGATGAATCAGCTATGTTAAGAAAATTTCATATAAAAGCTCATAAACCAAATCAATTAGATATTAAGTCATCTAAGTCAAATCTCCTGCATATCTCAGATTCAGGAAGGTTGAGACTAAAAAATGATTTAAAACTTCTTATAAATTCTGATTCTCTACCAATTGGCTTAAGCAATTCTGCCAAAGTACTTATTGTTAACAGTGAACAAGACTATATTTTAGATAATAAAACGAAAAAAAAACTCGCTGAGGATTTAATAAACCACTTAGAGACCGTACCAACTATCATCAACCTGCAAGACGACGGGCATTCCATCACAAAAATTAAAAATATCAAAAAAGTCAAACACTGGCTAGAATTTGATCATGCAAAAAACATGGTCTAGCCAAGTTAATAAAAACTTCAACGAAGCTGCATTAAGTTATAACGAATCAGCATCAATTCAAAAAAGTACTGCTTTAAAACTTGCAAAAATATGTTCTCATCATTCAATTAAACATGGACTATGGGTTGACCTTGGCTCTGGCACTGGACTACTCGCTAAATCATTAGAAGATCTACATCCAAGCCAATATGTAGTGAGATTGGATAATTCAAAAAAGATGATTGATCAACATTCAGAAAAGAGTATTAAACAACTTTGGGATTTAAATAATGGGTTACCTAAGTGGTCTGAAAAACCAAATTTGTTAGCTTCAAGTTTTGTTTTACATTGGCTTGATAATCCACAAAAGAAACTTAAGGAATGGTTGAATTCTCTAAGTTTAGATGGATGTATTGCTTTAGCAATACCAATCAAGGGAAGTTTTCCAGAGTGGTATGAAGCTGCAGAAAAGGCAAATTTAACATGTACTGCTCTTGATTTACCATCATACGACTCACTCATGAGAGTCGTTCCGAAGCAAAGTATTTTATATAATAAAATTGAAGTTATCAAACAAACAGCAAAGAAGGCAACTTCTTTATTAAGACCGATGATCAAGGTCGGAGCACAAAGCAGTCAGAAGGAACAATTAAGTGTTTCAGATTGGCGACATCTATTGTCTTTTTGGCCAATTTCCAACGAGGATAAAAAAGTAAGCCTTAGTTGGTCAATTCAGTTTTTATTAATAAAGCGATGAGTGCTTTCAAAAAAAGAATTATTATTTGTGGTACAGATACAGATGTAGGTAAAACAATAGTTAGTAGTTTTTTCGTCCAAGGTCTTAAAAGTATCTACTGGAAACCCATTCAAAGTGGAACAGAGGAAGGTACAGATACCAAAACTGTTTGCAATCTCTTAAATCTTGAACCTAACCGCTATCTTTCTGAAAGATATAAATTCAAGGCTCCTGTCTCTCCTCACTGGGCTGCCGAACAGGAGTCTGGTTTTATTGAACCAAGCAATTTAAAATTACCTGACCTTGATGAATTAATAATCATCGAGACTGCAGGTGGTTTAATGGTTCCTTTAAATCGGGATTGGCTACAAATAGACCAATTAAAGGTTTGGGGAGCGCCAATAATTCTTGTAGCCAGGAGCGGTCTTGGCACTCTCAATCACACCTTGTTAAGTCTAGAAGCCTTGAGACACAGAAATTTAAATGTATTAGGAATAGTATTAAACGGCCCTCCACACAAAGACAATCCGAAGACTCTAGAGCAGTTTGGAGATACTAAAGTTCTTGCAAGTCTTCCTATCTTTGACGAAGTCAATGCAAAAGTACTTTTACAAGAATGGAATAAACAGCACTTAGATCAAAAACTTAAAAAATACATTCAAAATTAAAATTTTATTTTTTTCTTAATCAAAAGATTATTTTGACGTCAATCTAGTTAAATGAAACAAGAGGAAAAACTAAATTTGATGAATGAGAAAGAAAATTCAAATCAAACTATTCAGAATCCTCATATATGGCCACCATTCACCCAACTTACATCATCTAAGCCTCAATTATTGGTTGAAGAAGCAAAAGGCGCCCTTCTACTTCCTAAAGACAGAGCTCCAATAATCGATGGTATAAGCAGTTGGTGGGTCACTCTTCATGGTCATGCAAATGAATATATTGCTAAGGCTATCGCAACTCAAGCAGAGCTTCTAGAACAAATTATCTTTGCAGATTTCACTCATCCTCAAGCTGAGCTATTAGCTAATCGACTGAGTAAATTAACAGGTCTAGAAAAGTTATTCTTTTCAGATAATGGCTCTACAGCAGTAGAAGTAGCTTTAAAAATGGCTCGTCAATGGTGGAAAAATAAAGGTGATAATAGATCTCAAATCATTGCATTTGAAGGTGCCTACCATGGAGATACATTTGGGGCAATGGCAGTAGGTGAACGAAATATATTTAGTGAGCCTTTTGATCAAATGCTATTTCCTGTTAGCAGAGTCCCTTGGCCGGAGACATGGTGGGGCGATGAAGATTTTGAAAGACGAGAAAAGGATGTTTTAGAAACTCTTGACCACCTCCTAAAGGAACCAACTATTGCGGTAATTCTTGAGCCATTAGTGCAAGGGGCTGGAGGTATGCGAATGGTTCGTTCAGAATTTTTAGTAGAAGTCGAAAAAAGAATTCGCCAGGCTAATTCTTTACTTATTACAGATGAAGTCTTAACTGGCTTTGGAAGGTGTGGAGAACTATTCGCTTTTCAAAGAGCAGGATTAAAGCCAGACCTTATATCGCTCTCAAAAGGGTTAACCGGCGGATTCCTTCCTATGGGAGTCACTATGTCTAGCAGAAGAATTTCTGAGGGTTTCCTTGGTGAAGATCCAAGGCAAACTTTCTGGCATGGTCATAGTTTTACAGCTAACCCTTTAGGCTGCGCCGCTGCTAATGCTAGCTTAGATCTTTTAGAGAACTCCCCTGAAAAATATTTGGATTTCGAGTCACGTCATCTACCTCATCTACAAAAAATAGTTAAAGATCCAAGAATTGAATGCCCGAGAATTACAGGATCCATTGCTGCTTTTAATATTAAAGTGAAAGGTAAAAAAGGGTATTTAAGTTCCGTTGGGAGAATCATGAAAGAAAGTGCATTGAAGGTTGGTGTTTTCATTAGGCCATTAGGAGATGTAGTTTATCTAATGCCACCACTATGTATCACAGATGAAGAACTAGAAAAATGCTATTTTGGAATCCAAGAGGGCTTAAATTCTCTATCCTAGAATTTTTTCTTTCCAAGATTCTAAGCACTTAGCTTAGCAATGTAATTATTTCTGAAATTAAGATTAAATCAACCAACTTGGAGTAAAATTCAAGTTTCCGCCTCTTAAAAAAGCAATAAGCACTCCTAAAGCCAGGCTTAAGATTATAGAGGTGATTAAAAGAAGAAGGGAAAACAGTTCACCTCCTGATAATGGTCGCCTTACTCCGATCGACTTAGAAAATTGTACAGGTTGTATATTCTTTAAATAAGGTTCTTTTTTCTGACTTATAAGATTATTCTCTTTTTCAATAGACAAGTCATAGTTTGCCCTTAAGACAGGATCACTTAATAAATCATAAGCCTCACAAACATTTTGAAATTGCCTTGTCGCTTCATCACTTGGCAAAGATGTCGTATCCGGATGAAGTTGCTTACTTAATTGACGAAAAGCTTTTCTAAGCTCTGCGTTGCTGGCAGAGTTAGAGACACCCAGCAGTTCGTAACAATTAGAGGAAGAGGTCAACTAAAGAAAATATGATCTAATAATGTATAGATTTTATCTAAATATCTCAGGACTGACTATTTAAAAAACAATTCAAAATGCCTACTTATAAAAACAACAAAGAAGCAAATCATCTCATGATATGGAATGAGCTAAAATGGGTGCCAAGCAAAAAACAATTAGCTCAATTTATCCATTTGCAAGAATTACTTAAAGAATGGAATAAGAAGACAAACCTGACTCGTTTAGTTGATGGAGATGATTTCTGGACAGCACAAGTATGTGACAGCTTGTTGCCACTGCATGAAGAACTACAATACCCTGAACTTTCTCATAAATATATAGATATTGGTTCTGGCTGTGGATTCCCTGGTATAGCCATCGCTATAGCAATGCCAAATTCAAATATTACTCTTTTAGATTCTTCAAGTAAAAAAACGAATTTTCTGAAAGAAGTTTCTCAAGAAATTGGATTGAATTCTCGTATAACAGTCGTAACTGAAAGAGCTGAGACAGCAGGAAGGGATCCAATCCTTCGAAGTAATTATGACTATGCCATTGCAAGAGCAGTTGCTTCTGCAAATGTAGTAGCAGAATATCTCGTCCCTTTTTTAAATTCGACAGGTCAAGCGCTCATATTTAAAGGAGGCTGGAGTGAAGCAGAGCATCAAATTCTAAAAAAAGCTTTAACTGAATTAAATGCAGAGATCCAACGAACACATAAATTCGTACTCCCTAATAATCGCGGTATTAGGAATATTATTAGGATTAATTGTATTAATAAATGTCCCAATCAATTTCCAAGATCAATTGGCAAACCCAAAAAACAGCCTTTAGGTTACTAAATTCCCCATAATCTATCTCTTCTTTCTCCCCCCAATCTGTCTTTCAATTTTCTAAGTATAAAAGGGATTTCAGAGCTCCACGGGCTATTAATCAAAACTTTTTTCAAATCATCCTCGCTTACTTCACAATCCAAACAATCTGCGTTTGAGCCTGGGAACCAATGTCCTCCTCTGCCTAAAAGAGCATAACGGTCTTTAGCAAAGCTTTCCATATCCCATGCCTCTAATAAATTATTTAACCATAGCAAAACAGGTATATTAATCTCTCCTGGAGTATGGTCCCAACTAGGTAAACCTATCATCCAGGTAGTCAACCATGACTCTCCAAGCGACTTAAATGAGGCATTAACTAATCTTTTCTCTATAGTATTAATCAAACCATGCATTATATCCATTTTAGAGATTGCGCTTAAATGAATATCTAGATCTTCAGGCTTTGATGCTCCAACACTTAATGTATGAATTCTTTTATCCCTTAAACAAAACAGATCATTAAATTCTATTGGATGCAAAGGATTACATAAATCTAAAAGTTTCAATGACGGTGTATGTAAATGACCTCCCTTATCAGTAGGACTTATAATAAAGACCCCCATATCTTTAGCATTCGCTGCTTTTAAAGCTCTTTCGTTCTCCTGACGTATAAAATACCAATGCAAATTAACATAGTCAAAAAGTCCTGTTTCAATTGTTTTTATGATCAGGTCAACGTTTGCATGAGTTGAGAAGCCAACATGATCAACAAGACCATCTTTTTGCCATTGACGAACAATCTGTAGACATCCATTAGGACGAATAGTCATATCTAAGTGCTCAGGCATATTGATTCCATGAATAGCTAATAAATCAATTTTTTTAGAACCTAATCTACTCATACTCAACTCAAGTTCCTGCTCAAATATCGAAGGGTCATTATTTGGTGGGATTTTCGTTTGCAATATTCTGTTTGGGTCATCGATTTGACCGAATGCCCAGCCTATCTGGCGCTCTGATGTTCCATAATGACGAGCAGTTTCTATATGATGCAGACCTTTTTGAGACGCAAGCTTAATAGTTTTTCGTAAGATATCTTGTTGTTGATTATCAATTTCTTTAGGATCTAAATCCTTCCAGCTTTGTTGAAAGCGCATCCCGCCAAGAGATAAGACTGGCATCTGAATCTCTGTTCGGCCAAATCTTCTTCTAGGTATTGAATTGTTTTTACCATCTTTAATTCTTGACACTTCTATATTTAAAAATCAAGTAACGGGTGGTAATCCTAAATTTCTAAAATGATGATTTTTTAAAACTTCTTCCAATGAAATTAAGTCTTCAAAAGAAACCCAATCTATGCAATCAACAGGGCAGGTATCTATGGCTTCTTGTATTAATTCGTCGCTATCTCCATCTTGTCTAAACGCTCTTGCTCTGCCTTGTTCAGGCTCCATTGCAAAAGTGTTAGTAGCAACTGAACTGCAGTATGTACAGCCAATGCATTTTCTCTCATCAACCCAAACGGCTTTTTCCCTTAACTTCCCTCCAAGGACTGGATCTCTACCGCTAAGCTCGAAATCTTCATTATTTGCTGCTTCATATGCAACATTTGGATCATAAATATCATTTGAGGGATGATATTCAATAGACCTAGTTTCAAAGGCAGCTCCAGGATCAAAAGTCAATTTTCAAAAAAGGCCTTAGGAATCCCAACGAGTAACTACTAACTCTATTGATCCATCTAAATTTTGCTTTTGCTCAGAGACTTGAAATCCTTCTTGAGAAGTTGAATTAAGAACAGTGTTTAAAGCATAACGTTGAGTTACCTGAGCTAAAAACCTCTCAATTGGTATTGATTGTTTCCAGAGATCGAGATCAGTTACAAGTTCATATGATTTTGAGCCTTCGTTCCAGCGAAATCCAATGTCTGCACCCTTGCTCATCTCAACAGTCATTTGCGCCTTTACAGTTTGACCTCTGTAACCTCTAACAAGACTTTCGCCTTCGTTGGGGACATAGCCTAAGTCTATTAGAGCTTGTTTAAGGAACTCTTTCTTACGAAGTTGAGTTTTAACTGTGCTGAAATGTGACATCAGTGGATTTCTGCAGGAATAGTCTGTTTTTGAACGTTTTCGCGAAGAAAGGTATCAGAGGTTGGTTCTCTCCTTTCAACGGTGCCTAAGGCATCCTCAAGCTTCTCAGTTAAATCAATACATGCCTCACCAACAAGACCTTCAACGGTTTCTTCAACCCGTCCATCTTGTCGGATTTTAAAGCGCAATGTGCGTTGTGGCATGAAATTGAAGCCCTAAGTCACGCATGATATAGAAAAAAACTCTAGAAACGCGAATTATTAATTACAACGAATTGTTTTTGTACCAAAAATTAAACCAATAAACCATCATCAATTAATGATTTTAATTTTTTTTGTACCTCTGGATTATCCAATTGATCCAAAGCTGTCCTTGCTTCATACCTAACAGAAGGCTCTCTATCATTTAATAAAATAGAAATAAAAGTCTCTACAATTTGAATTTGGATTTCTGCACTCAAAAGTCCAAAAAGGCGGCCTAGGGACCAAATACAGTTACTTCGAACTATTGGTTCAATATCCACTTGCAAACTTTCAAGTAATTGATTTGCGGCCGGGAGAGAGCTCTCTGCTGAATTTAGTCCAACCTCTGCTAGAGAGCTGGATGCCCACAATCTCACCGCAGCGACATCTTTTTTTAATGCATTAATCAGTGGTTCTAGAACTGGGGCATCAGGGTAATTTCCGAGACTCCATGCAGTAGCTTTTCGAACATAAGCGTTACTATCAAACCTCAATAGATGCAATAGAAGATCAATTGCCTCTGGACAAGGATTTCTTCCTAACGCATAAACAGCACTCATCCTCACTACAGGAGAAGGTTCGTCAAGTAAAGGCAATAAGAATGGTAGAGCTCTAGGGTCTCTATGTTCACAAAAGACTCTTAAGCCTTGAAGTCTCTCATTATTCCCAGATTGAAGCCATTTCAACGCAAGATCACATTCTTTTGATGAATTCCCTTGATCTTCTTCAATTTTATCTAATTCAATTTCATCTAAAGGATCTCCTGCCAATTGAGCGGCTAATTCTCTCGCTAAAAGATCCGGGTCTATGGCCAAATTGGCCAACCCTGTTTCACTTAATTTTTGATTTTCATCATTCATGGCTCTGACAGAAGAAGAGCAAACTAATTAATTGGTGCTGGTGCAAGCATATCCCCGGGAAGCCATATCCTTGCGCTGACAGCGAACAAAGCAATAGCAAAAAGAGCAACAATTAAAATAGGGAAAAGAGTTGTTCGTAAAAAACCCAAAGTTACAAACTGATTTATAATTCTATTCTGCTCTTAATTTTGACCATTTGGCTATCGAGGGTCAACTTTTTGAGTTATTAATTTTGTTTTCTTCATTAAAAATACACAACTAACAGCAATTGAAAGCGCAATCCAAGCGCTCCTCTCTTGATGTAATAAGAAGGCTCCAATACTAACTAATCCACCATAAAGAATTCCTGAACCTAAAACGAAGCGTGATCCAAGCACTGCAAAATTGTCAACCGGATTAATATTCAGACTTTTCCTAATTTTTTTCCAACCAGGTCCTGGGGGCTTTACCTTCATTACAAATTTATTCAGTGTCTCTTCAGACTCTGGCTCAGTAAAAAATAAAGTCAGCAACCAAATTACAGCTGTAAATGCAGTAGTAAATAATAGTCTTTTTCCAAAATCTTCAATTGTATAGGGAGAAACTGAGGTGATTAGGCCTATAAAAAAACCACTCAGCATTGCAGATAGTTCAGCTAGAGCATTAACTCGCCACCAAAACCACCGAAGAACAAGAACAGCGCCTGGTCCTGTACCTATTGCAATAACAAGTCTAAACATTGAACCAATACTGTTGCTAAATAGAGCCGTGACGACTCCAATTATCAGCAAAAAAATACTTGCGACCTGGCCCATTAGAATCATTTCTCTTGGACCAGCCGATGGCCTCACAAATCTTTTATAAAGATCATGGGCAAGATAACTTGCCCCCCAATTAATTGAAGTACTCACGGTACTCATAAATGCAGCAACCAATGAAACCACGACTAAACCAAGTCCAACAGGGGGCAAATATGCAACAGCAAGGTTTGGATAACTTAATTCCCAGTCAGTTTGTTGAGGCAAGAGGACTAAACCAGCCAAGCCAACTAAAATCCAAAGCCAACTTCGAATAAGATAATTAACAATCAAAAAAACTATCCCTGCCAAGGTTGCTTGTTTTTCATCTTTAGTAGCCAATAAACGCTGAATAAATTCCCCTCCACCATCACTACGTCTAAAGCTCCACCATTGCAAAGAAAGAAAAGCGAAAAAAGTAGTAATACTTATTCCTGAACTATTCAACCAATTGAAACCATCTTTATTTAATGTCCATGGGAATAAAGATAAGAGCTCAGGTCGATCTAAAGCCTCTAACTTTATTAACAAATCCGTCATACCACCTGAAGCCTCAAGCGATACAAAGCAAACAGCAAAAGCGCCTAAAAGAGCCAATACAAGTTGCACAAAATCATTAACAACTACTGCCCAAAGGCCACCTAGCACTGTGTAAATGAGCAAAAACAAAGCAACTAAAACCATTAAAAGAATCGTGTCACTAATGGGGCCAAACACCATATGTCCATCCACCACACCTAATGATTCAGCCACTTTACGCATTGCCAAGAATGCATAACCAATCCCAATACAATTTATCGGAACAGAGAGCAAGAAAGCTTTTATACCTCTTAAATAAGCTGCTGGCTTACCCCCATAACGTAATTCAGTAAAAGCAGCATCAGTTAATACTCCACTACGTCTCCAAAGCGGAGCAAATACAACTGTCATAGCTACATGTGCAAGTCCAAAACTCCACCACTCCCAGTTTCCCGCCAATCCTCTAGTACCAATAATGCCGGCCACATAAAGAGGTGTATCAATCGAGAACGTTGTTGCAGCCATAGACATACCTGCAAGAAAACCATTCAGACGACGGCCCGCAACAAAATAGTCTGCTTCATTAGAATTTTTTAAAGATATATAAATTCCTAATACCAAGGAAAAGATCAAGTAAACAAATAAAATAAACCAATCAATAAATGTCATAAATGCTCACAAGTCTATATTTTATGCTTAATTGATTTTTGTTTTATAGATTGTTTGCCTTCTTAATTGTCCACATGCTGCATCTTTATCTCTACCTCTACTTGCACGAACGCTTACAGCAACACCTTTATTTTCCAATAATTCTCTAAATCCATTAACCCTAGATTGGCTTGGTCGTTTAAAGTTTTCTTCAGCAATTGGGTTATAGGCTATCAAATTAACATGGCTCTGAAAACCTCTCATCAGATCAGCCAACTGCTCTGCATGAATATCTTTGTCATTCAACCCCCCAAGAAGGATATACTCAAAACTTACTCGTCTACCAGTGAGTGCTATATAGTTTTTACAGTCTTTGAGTAATGAATCGATTGGATAAGAACTTGCTGAGGGAATAATTAATTCACGCAACGTCTGATTAGGTGCATGAAGGCTAACAGCAAGGGTGAATTTAACTCTTCCTAAACGCTCTTGAGCCAATTTTGCTAAATCTGGGAGAGTATCAGGAATTCCAACCGTGCTAACAGTTATCTTCCTTTGACCAATACCAATATCATTCGTGAGACATTCAATAGAGTCTAAAACATTACGAATATTTAGGAGTGGCTCGCCCATCCCCATAAACACGACATGAGTGGGCCTCCTGTTCAGTGTTTCTCTGACGCTAATAACCTGATCAACTATCTCATTCACACTTAGTGATCTATTAAGCCCCCCCTTCCCAGTCGCACAGAATTTGCAACCCATAGGACAGCCAATTTGGCTTGAAACACAAACAGTAAGTCTCTTATCTGTTGGTATTCCGACTGTTTCTATAATCTCACCATCAAAAGTCCCCATCAATAATTTTAAAGTCTCATCTTGAGCTACCACTCTATTTATTTCATCAAGTCTTCCAATCTTAATTCCTTTACTATCTAAAGAATCTCGCCATTTTTTGGGAAGAACAGTTATTGAATCTAAGCTTTTTGCCCCTCTTTGATAAATCCATTCATAAATTTGCCTTCCTCGAAAAGCTTTTTCACCTTCCTGACGAGCAAATTCTTCAAGATCTTCCGAGCTTAAGCCAAGCAAGGATGAATTACTTGATAATTTAGGAAGTTTTGTCACCAATTCATCAAGCCATGTCCTAATTTAAATTCCAACAGAACCAATGCAATAAAACCAATCATTGCCCATCTACCATTAACTCTTTCAGTGTGTGTATGAAAGCCATAACGAGGTAATTTACGCTTGGGAACTACAGGTGGATCAATCATCGATGAGCTTTTAAGAGGAAGAACTAAATATTAGAAAGTTTAAAAGAATATTGTAGAAAAATTCATTTATTCATCTGAAAGCAAGCCTTCTTCTTGTAAGCCCTCTAACGCAGCAGGGTCTGGCATTTGGTCTTCCGGTGATTCATCATCACCGGTTGGGCGCGCGAATGCTGCAAAATTACTCGTTGTAGGATCAATTCCATGCCTACTTCTAGTTGCCTCTAGATCCTCTTCACTTGGATCATCCAATACAGAAGTATTCTTAGCCACTGGCGATGATGGCATGTCAACGGTATAGTCAGGTCTAAGATTCTGTATCCTTCTATAACCAGCTGGGTCCTCTGCCAAAATATCTGGATGAGGGCCCGCTTCAGCATTTAACTCTTCAACAAAGCCACTAAAGCCTGTACCAGCAGGTATTAGACGACCAATAATTACATTTTCTTTAAGTCCACGAAGCCAATCAGACTTACCTTCAATAGCCGCTTCGGTAAGAACTCGAGTTGTTTCTTGGAATGAAGCAGCTGATATGAAACTATCAGTATTAAGTGATGCTTTTGTAATACCAAGTAAAACTGGAGTGAATTCCGAGGGAGCGCCACCAGTTATGGATATGGCCTGATTTGTATCTTCAACTTGCCTAAGTTCTATCAATTCTCCTGGTAAAAATGTTGTATCACCCGCATCTTCTATTCGCACTTTACTCGTCATCTGTCGGACTATTACTTCTATATGTTTGTCATCTATAGCTACTCCTTGAGATTTATAAACATTTTGAACCTCACTTACCATCCTATGCTGAAGCTTAGCTATTGCCTCCTGAGCTGCATCCATCAAAGGTTTTTTATCACGTAAATCAATAAAGAAACACTCTAAAAGCTCATGAGGATTTACTGGGCCATCAGTCAAGAATTCCCCGGCTACAACTTGTTGGCTATTCCTGACCATTACATTACGTCCTAAAAGAATTGGATACTCAGTAATTGCATCATTATCCTCAATAATAGATACAACTATCGATTCATCGTCATCTCCTTTTTTAATGTCTACTGTTCCAGATTTTTTACACAAAATAGCCGAGTCTCTAGGTCTTCTAGCTTCTAATAACTCTTCGATCCTTGGCAGACCTTGAACAATATCTCCTGTTTTTTGTCTTTCAAAAACCAATAAGGCTAAACCATCTCCTCTTTGCACCAAATCCCCATCACGAACATGAAGAACTGAATCTGGTGACACCATATAAGGCCTACCAAGACGCAACTTCACTTTTTTACCATCAATTTCCTCTATTTCTCCACAAGCTCCTATTGGTTGGTCTTTAGAAACGAAATCCCCGTCTACCACTCTTTGTCCAACTTTCAAAAGAGTAGTTCCTTCAGAATTAATTGATATTGTATCTTCGTCCCTTTCAACAATAAGTCTACGTACTGGATCACCGTCAAGAGCGTCCGGGAGTTGGACAATTCCTTCTTGCTTACACAAGATCTGGGTTGTAGCAATAACGTCTCCAGCTGAAACAATCTGAGCATTTTCTATCTGTAATTCAGTATGCGTTGACCCATGACTTGAATCAGAGGTGGTATCTCTTCTTACTAAAATACTTTCAAGAATCACTAATTTCAGTCTATCAATACTCTTTGAACCCAAGTCTTTTATGACTTCTACGTCTACTGTCATTTGTGGTGTTGTATCAAATGTCTCAAGCATCAATTGTGTTTTAAGCAATTCAATACCTTCTACAGATTTAATAAGCTCACCATCCTTAAAAGCTAGTCTTTGAGAAGCTTTAATTCCTAATGAAGGACCTTTGGGTTGTTTAACATGCTCTAATTCAGGGAGTTGTGCTTGGTCAGGAATGGTGAATTCCTCTACAGGTCTCAACAGAAGGCCTTTCCCTTCTGGGGTCTCAACTGATTGAACCATTACCATTGAATCAGTCTTAATACCTTTTGCGATAGTTTCACCAGGATTAACTATTTGACCATCACCATCAAATCGTTCAAGCGCTTTGCTTTCTTTGCATAGCTTGAAAGTACCACTTCTAACAATGATTTCTCTAAGAATATCATTTTTCTGAGTAACGGTAACTATTCCAGCAGTTTGACTAAAAATATCTTTAACAACTTCTGTTCCTGCCTCTATCCATTGACGATCTTTAATCATCAACAATGAAATATCCTTATTAATTTCATGAGTCTCTTGAGGGATCCATAAAAGAGTTCCACCTTTGCTCACTTCATAACCATTCTTTGCAGAGCGAGCTTTCTTTATTGTCAAACCAGGAGCATACTTAATAAGTCCTCCTGTTTCAGTTTTAAAACGATCGTCAGCCAACTCAGCGATGACTTCGTTATTTCCAATTTTACTTCCAGGAATAGTATTCAATCTATAACGAGTATCGTCTGTTGCTTCAAGATGCCATATCTCGCCTGAATGGGTCGACTCTTCTAGTAATTTAAAATCCTTTAAAGTCATTGAAGTTGTGACTATTTGAACTTCTCTTGAATCACCAATAGAATCTCTTAGTCTTACTTCACCTCCAAACTCACTTGACTGACTCGCTTCAGCCAAAACTTGCCCCTTATCTACTGAGACATTTCCAGATACAACTGGCATAGCATTTGGAGGTAAATTATATACGTCTCCAGCCAGGACCCAAAGCCTGCCAAGTCGTTGAGCTTTAAGAGTTATATTACCTTGCCTATCTGTAACCTCTCTCGGTTGGATGATTGTTTCATACCTAACTTGTCCAGCCAAGTCACATATAACATCTTTAGTAGCCTTCTCAACACTTTTTTGTACGGTCCCACTAGCAATTTGAGCTACAGTCACATCAATATCAATATTTTGATTATTATCTACAAAAAGTAGAGAACCAATAGGTATGTCAATTTTTTGGGGCTTACCACCACTTGATGGGACGACACTAAGGCTAAAATCAACTTCAGCCTGCTGAGCCTCAACTCCATGTGGCGTTCTATACCCTCTAACCCTTGCTTTGGAACCAAACTCTACTTTCCCTGAGATAGTGGAGCGAACCACACCAGTCTCTGCAGTAGAAACCCCTCCAGTATGGAAAGTTCTCATTGTCAATTGAGTACCTGGCTCTCCAATAGATTGAGCTGCAACAATACCTACTGCTTCCCCTAAATCAACTAATTGATTGTGAGCTAATGCCCAACCATAACATTTACGACATACTGATCTGGTTGCCTCACATGTCAGAGGAGAACGAACACTAACCTTTTGAATATGTGATTGTTCAAATTTCTTGGATAGCTGCGGGTCAATGGGAGTATCTCTTTCTGCTAATACTTCCTGTTCTGAGTTGACTACTTGTTCAGACGTCAAGCGTCCAACAATTCTATTACCAAATTTTCCATCCTCCGCACTTATTGAAATTGATCTTGTCGTACCACAATCCTCTTCTCTGACAATTACATCTTGGGCGACATCAACCAAGCGTCTAGTTAAATATCCAGAGTCAGCAGTTCTTAGTGCAGTGTCAACGAGACCTTTTCTCGCTCCATACGAAGATATAACATATTCCGTTACTGTTAGTCCCTCTCTAAAATTAGTTCGTATTGGCAAGTCAATGATCTCACCTTGAGGATTTGCCATTAATCCTCTCATCCCAACAAGCTGACGAACCTGAGACATATTTCCTCTCGCTCCTGAATTAGCCATCATCCATACTGAATTCAATGGATCGTTTTGATTGAAATTCTTTTTAACTGCATCAACTAATCTTTCATTAGTTTCCGTCCAAGTATCTATAACTTTTGTATGTCTCTCAACCTCAGTAATTTCTCCTAATCTGTAGCATTCCTCTGTAGCAGTTATTTGTTCTTCAGCCTGGCCAAGTAAATCTTGCTTGGCTTCTGGTACCTTTAAGTCATCTACAGAAATTGAAACTGCTGCCTGTGTTGCATACCTAAAACCAAGATCTTTCAAATTATCTGCCATAGCAGCTGTTGCAGCAGTCCCATGATGTTTAAATGCCCATGCAACTAAATTTTTCAAACCTTTCTTATCAACTACTTTATTCCTAAAAGGCGGAGGAGTTTTTGAAAGTCTTTGAACAGCTTTCATAGCTGCTGCTTTCTTTGCTTTAGAAGCTTTTTTTGCTTTTGATTTAGCAGAGGATTTACGAGTTTTAGGAGATGAAGAAGTCATGAGAAATAGCTATTCAAGAAAAAGTAGGTGTTTGTTCTAAACGTTATGAGGTGGCTGCTACAGCATCAATAATTGTATGATTCATCACCACTCGACCAACTGTAGTCAAGATATAACGGCTTATTAAACTGTCATCTTCATCTAATCGGTCTCTTCGGTATGTCCATTCCTCAATACGAGTACCATCTTTCAAGGTCTCGGACTTACGAGGCTTCTGAAGCTCGTCATCATCCTCAATTTCACCTGAGAATCGAACCCAAACCCAATCATGTAAATTAATTCTTTTATCTTGGAGAGCTTGTAAAACATCTTCAAGTGATGCATATGTATGTGCATGGTCTCCGAACTTAGGCTGATTTGCTTCAGGCTGAATTGCCGTTAGGTAATAGGAGCCTAAAACCATATCTTGAGAGGGGGTAACAATTGGATCTCCTGTCGCCGGAGAAAGAATATTGTTACTAGCTAGCATTAACATCCTTGCCTCTGTTTGAGCCTCAATCGCTAAAGGTACATGAACAGCCATTTGATCCCCATCAAAATCAGCGTTAAAAGCTGGACATACCAATGGATGTAACTGAATAGCTCGGCCAGCAACTAATTTGGGTTCGAAAGCTTGAATGCCTAATCGGTGCAAAGTTGGGGCACGATTGAGAAGAATAGGATGACCATCTATGACTTCCTGTAATACCTGCATTACTTCATCGTCAGCTTTCTGAATTAATTTCTTTGCTGCTTTGATATTATTGACAATATTTTGACGAATCAATCTGTGAATTACAAAAGGTTGAAATAGCTCTATGGCCATTTCTTTTGGCAATCCACATTGATGCATTTTCAACTTAGGGCCAACTACTATTACTGAACGACCAGAGTAGTCAACTCTTTTTCCAAGTAAATTTTGTCGAAATCTACCTTGCTTACCCTCAATAATATCGCTCAAAGATTTCAAGGGACGATTATTTGCACCGACAACAGTTCTTCCACGTCTACCATTATCAATAAGTGCATCTACTGCCTCTTGTAGCATCCTTTTTTCATTTCTAACTATTATCTCTGGAGCCAAGATTTCTTGAAGACGAGCAAGACGGTTGTTCCTATTGATTACTCTTCTGTATAAGTCATTTAAATCTGAGGTTGCGAATCTACCCCCATCTAATTGGACCATAGGTCTTAAATCAGGAGGTATAACAGGTATCGCATCTAAAACCATCCACTCTGGACTTGCACTGGTAGCAATAAAATTATCTATTACTCTTAGCCTTTTAATAAGTTTAGCCCTCTTTTGGCCTTTACTTGTTGCTATTTCTTCTCGCAATTGCTCGGCAACTTCTTTTAAATTTAAATCTTCAAGTAATTGTTTCAAGGCCTCGGCACCTATACCTACAATAGGTTCATTCTCGATTGTTGAATCCTCAGCATAAATCTCGTCTTCAATCTCAAGCCATTCATCTTCTGTCAAAAGCTGCTTATATTTAAGATCCTTACTATCTCCAATATCTAAAACGACATAACAATTAAAGTAAACAATTTGCTCGACATCTCTAAGAGGCATGTCTAATAAAATAGCAACATAGCTAGGGATGCCTTTTAGATACCAAACATGAGATACGGGTGCAGCTAATTTTATAAATCCCATTCTATGTCTTCTTACCCGACTTTCTGTCACTTCAACACCGCATCTTTCACAAACAATTCCACGATGTCTAACTCTCTTATATTTCCCACAATGACATTCCCAATCCTTAGATGGACCAAAAATCTTTTCACAAAACAAGCCATCCATCTCAGGTTTCAATGTTCGATAATTTATAGTTTCAGGCTTGGTCACCTCCCCTACAACTTGGCCATTGGGCAAAGTTCTTTGCCCCCATTCCATTACTCTTTCAGGTGAAGCTAATTTGATTTTGACATAATCAAAATGATTTTCCGTACGAAGATTGCTATTAGTCATGAGAAATTAAAATGTTTAGATGATTTGTTTCGATTGAGTCGATTACTCTTCGTATTCTTTGCCCAATGATTCATAGGTCGGTCTACTTGGCGTGCTCCTACGAGGATTGACATCTTGCATTAGATCAACCTCTTTCCCATCATCTGTATAAACTCCAATATCTAGTCCCAATGACTGCAGCTCTCTCATTAAAACCTTGAAAGACTCTGGGGTGCCTGGCCTAGGAATTGGTTTGCCTTTGACAATAGAGTTAAGAGCTTCATTGCGTCCTTGCATGTCATCAGACTTGACAGTCAACAGTTCTTGCAAAGTGTAAGCTGCTCCATAAGCTTCGAGTGCCCATACTTCCATTTCTCCCAATCTTTGTCCACCTTGCTGGGCCTTTCCGCCAAGAGGTTGTTGAGTAACCAGAGAATATGGACCAGTAGAACGAGCATGAATTTTATCGTCTACTAAATGTACAAGTTTAAGAAAATGGGCATATCCAACTGCAACGGGTTGATCAAAAGGCTCACCAGTTCGACCATCTGTAAACAGCAACTTCCCAGGGTCCTTAGAGTTGTATACCCATGATTTACCTGGCTGCTTTGCTGCTTCTTCTAAATAAGCTTGAACTGTCTGATTAGACATTTCTGGGCCATACATCTCATCAAAAGGGACAATCTTAACTCGACAATCTAAGTTTGAGGCAGCCCAACCCATGAGAAGCTCAAACACTTGCCCTACATTCATTCGACTTGGAACTCCTAATGGGTTAAGACATATATCTACAGGTGTGCCATCAGGTAGGTAAGGCATATCCTCCCTAGGCAGTATTCGACTTATTATTCCTTTATTACCATGCCTACCTGCCATTTTATCTCCAACTTGAATTTTCCTGCGTTGAGCAACATAAACTCTGACAACCATGTTTGCTCCAGGTGGTAGCTCATCACCTTGTTCTCTTGTGTAGATTCTGACATCGACAACTCTTCCTCTCTCAGTTGAGGGGACTCGAAGAGAGTTATCTCTTACATCTCTGGCTTTTTTCTCCAAAAATAGCTCTTAAAAGTTTTTCCTCAGGCGGTTGATCTGATTCTCCTTTAGGGGTGACTTTCCCAACAAGTATGTCTCCACTCTCAACAAAAGCTCCTATTCGAATAATTCCCATTTCATCAAGATTACCAAGACTTTCTTCTGATACATTTGGGATCTCTCTTGTTATTTCTTCAGGACCCAACTTGGTCTGACGAGCTTCTATTTCATATTTTTCTATATGAACAGAAGTATATAGATCATCTTTAACTAACCTTTCACTAACGAGAATTGCATCTTCATAGTTATAACCTTCCCATGGCATGTATGCGATTAATACATTTTGACCAAGAGCTATTTCTCCACCCTCACATGCAGAACCATCAGCCAGGACTTGCCCCACAATTACTGGGTCACCATTAAAAACTATAGGCCTATGATTTAAACAAGTATCTTGGTTGGATCTCTGATATTTCTGCAAATAATGAGTGTGGTCATTGCCTTCCTCATCAGTCACGACAATTGCATTCGCGTCAACATAAGTAACTGTTCCATTAACTTTTGAAATTGGTACCATTCCAGAGTCTCTTGCTACTTGCGTCTCGAGACCAGTTCCGACTAATGGTCTTTCTGGACGCAAAAGAGGAACTGCCTGCCTTTGCATGTTTGAACCCATCAATGCTCTATTAGCATCATCGTGTTCCAAAAATGGAATTAAAGATGCAGCCACAGAAATAACTTGAACAGGTGATAGTTGGACATAATCAACTTGTTCAGGAGAAACTGTTTCAAAATCTTGTCTGTACCGAACTGGGACCAGTTCTGCCAATATTTTTCCTTCTTCGTCCGTAGCCACATCTCCAGGAGCAACCCTACATTCATCCTCTAAATCTGCAGACAGATAAATAGGATCTCCCTCTTTAATTAATCGTCCATTTTCCACCTTCCAAAATGGTGTCTCAATAAAACCATATTCATTAACTCGGGCATGAGTTGCAAGTGAATTAATTAGACCTGCATTTGGTCCTTCAGGAGTTTCAATTGGACAAAGTCTTCCATAATGGGATGGATGAATATCTCTAACTGCGAAACCAGCTCTTTCACGAGTCAACCCTCCTGGTCCCAAGGCCGAGATACGTCTTTTGTGAGTTAATTCAGCCAATGGATTGGTTTGATCCATAAATTGACTTAACTGACTTGAGCCAAAAAATTCTTTTATTGCTGCTACTAAAGGTTTGGGATTTACTAATTGCGCAGGTGTAAGTGAATCTGTTTCCCCAACGGTCATCCTCTCTTTAATTATTCTTTCAAGTCTATTCAACCCAACTCGAACTTGATTTTGCAAAAGTTCACCAACTGATCTAACTCTTCTATTACCTAAATGATCAATATCATCCAAGGTGGCACCACCCACATCTAATTCTAAATTGATTAAATAATCTAAAGTAGATAGAACATCTTCGTTTGTAAGTGTTCTTACGTTGTCAGGAATAGTTAAGCGTAATTTCTTATTTATTTTATATCTACCAACTCGTCCCAGGTCATATCGTTTTGGATCAAAAAATCTTGTTTGTAGTAGTTGTTGACCTCCACTTACTGAAGGAGGCTCGCCTGGCCTTAACTTTTTATAAAGCTCTAACAAAGCTTGGTCTTCAGAACTTATTCCTTCTTCATTAGCTGCATCAATTGACTTTTTATAAAACTCAGGATGTCGTAATTTATCTATTACATCATTATCTGATAAACCCATTGCCCTCATTAAGACATGAGCATTGATTTTTCGTGTTTTATCTACACGAACATGAAGCAAATCGTTTTTATCAGTTTCAAACTTTAACCACGCTCCGCGATTAGGAATAACGCTTGCATTGTAAGTTCTTCTTCCATTTTTATCTTGCTCATCTTTGAAATAAACTCCTGGACTTCTAACGATTTGATTAACTATGACTCTCTCAGCGCCGTTAATGATAAAAGTTCCCCTTTCAGTCATTAAGGGTAGTTCACCTATAAAAACCTCTTGTTCTTTAATCTCACCGGTTTCTTTATTGACTAAACGACAAGTGACATACATTTGAGAAGCAAATGTTGCATCTCTTCTTTTCGCTTCCTCTACATCATGTCTAGGACGCTTAAGCTTGTATTCTGCCCCTATAAAATGAAGTTCAAGCTTACCGGTATAGTCAGTGATGGGAGAAAAATTGTCTAATTCTTCGATCAAGCCTTTTTCCAAAAACCACTTAAAACTTGATCTTTGCACCTCAACCAGATCAGGCAGATATGTAGCTGCTTTGGCTACCTGAATCGCGCTTCTGCTCATTCGAGAACCTGCGTTTAATATGTAGAGGACGGGGTTTATGTCTTGTCCTTTAGGTCGTAAAATGATCTTTACTAAGAAAAAACAAAAAACAATCTCCTAGAAGACCGAGATTTGAAATTGAATTAACTTAATCAACGAACAAACTGACCCAAAAGGTAGAACCTTAAAGGTTTAAGCGCAGATACCACGCCTAGGCAAGACAATAAATAACTCTACACTCAAATCAGAGAATTAACTAGAGGCAATGGTGATATTTAAGGCAACGCAAACAATTCTCTTGCATTTTGAGTTGTTTTTTTGAGCAATTTCAGAAAAGCTTTCACCTCTAATATCCGAAATTTTATCTACTACATGCTTTACGAAAGAAGGCTCATTTCTTTTCCCTCTATGTGGAACGGGAGAAAGAAAAGGGCTATCAGTCTCTACAAGAAATCTAGTGTGAGGAACTTCTTTGGCGCATTCATGGATATCAATAGCGTTTTTGAAAGTCACATTGCCACTGAAGCTTATGAAAAAGCCAAGATCAAGGAACCCTCTCATCTCTTTAACATTGCCGCTCCAACAATGCATAACACCTTTTGGGCATCTACCAGCTTCAGAAAGCTTAGAAAAAACTTCTAACATTTCTTTTGCGGCATCTCGACAATGAACAATGACAGGTAAATTCAATTCAAAAGCCAAGTGTAATTGAGGCATTAGAATTGAAAGCTGCTCACTCAAGTTCTCTGCTTTAAAAAGATCAAGGCCTAATTCCCCTATTGCAACGACTCGATTGTCATCCAGAGCTGCATTTTTTAAAACATTTACAGTGTCAGGTCCCCAATGATGAACATCCAATGGATGAACTCCAACTGAATACCTCATCTCCTGAAATTGATCAGCCATTGATTTAATAGCAGGAATTTCAGAGGGTTCGACACAAGCGTGTAATAAAGCTTTTACACCTTGTGCTCTCCACCTTGCAGCAACTTTTTCTCTATCTTCATTAAAGTTAGAGAAAACAATATGACAATGACTATCAATTATTGAATTTTTGGATTCGCTCAGCTGCAAAATAAAATGTTCTTTAAATAAAAAAATCTCAGTTTATTTATTCTTAAACAGCTTCTTTCAAAACTTTTTTAAGAGCAACACTAAGTCTTGATTTCTGATTAGCTCCAGTATTTTTATGCAAAACACCTTTTTTAACCGCTTTATCAATTTTGCTAAAGGCTAAATTAAATGTTTTTTGAAGATCTGCTTTGGATTCATCGCCAGGCTCTTTTTCAAATATTCCACAAGCCACAAAGCATCGCTTCATTAAGGTGCGAACTGTAGATTTGTAATTTTTGTTTTCAAGGCGGTTGCGTTCCGCAATTTGAATTCGCTTTTTAGCTGAGTTAGTATTTGCCACTGAGCCTAAGTGTTTTAGTCTTATGTTAATCCACACTACCTCAAGACCATGAAGAAGATCTACATAAATCAAAATTAAGGCATAAGATGATCAAATTGAACCAATAGCCAAAAGTTCATGACGCAAATAATTAATAAAAAAGAGGTTCAAGAAAACCCTTCAAAAAACCTGAGCATAAAAACAGCTAATAATATTGATCAGGCGATTTTTGAGCTTAAGAAAATAACTGATAGAACATCTGCAACCGTTCAAGATAAAGCTATAAAGGTAGTTGATGACATTCTTGAAAACATTAAAAAAAGGGGAGATGAGGCGCTTAAAGAATACACTTCGCGATTTGATGGGTTTCTATCTGACAAATTTCAAGTCCCATCTGATTTAATACTTAAAGCTTGGGAAGAGACTCCTAAAGGGCTACAAGATTCACTTTTATTGGCAAAACAAAGAATTGAAAAATTTCATAGTCTTCAGTTGCCAAAAGATATTACTTATACTGGTCAACAAGGTGAATCTCTTGGACGAAGATGGAGTCCTGTAGAAAAAGCGGGAATATATATTCCTGGAGGAAGAGCCGCCTATCCAAGTACAGTTTTGATGAATGCTATTCCTGCTTATGTTGCAGGAGTCAATCAAACCATCATGGTTTCTCCAGCCAATTCTAAAGGTGAGTTAAACCAAACAGTATTAGCCGCAGCACATATTACAGGTATCAACAAAGTTTTTCGGATTGGAGGCGCTCAGGCAATTGGAGCGCTTGCTATTGGCACTGAATCAATACCAAAAGTGGATGTAATTACTGGGCCAGGAAATATTTATGTAACTTTGGCAAAGAAAAAGGTTTATGGAAAAGTAGGGATTGATTCTTTGGCTGGACCAAGTGAGATCCTAATAATCGCTGATCAATCAGCAAAATTGGAACATGTCGCATCAGATATGTTAGCTCAATCAGAACATGATCCTTTGGCCTCTGCGATATTAATCACTACTAATAAAAAATTAGCAGAAAAACTACCAGCCGAAATTGAACGTCAATTAATTAACCATCCAAGATTAGAAATATGCCAAGAATCAATTTCAAACTGGGGTTTAATAGTCCTTTGTGATGATTTAGAAACTTGTGCAAAATTGAGTGATACTTTTGCACCAGAACATCTTGAACTACTTGTAGAGGACCCAAAAAGATTAGCGCTAAGTATAAAGAATGCTGGGGCAATATTTATGGGACCATGGAGCCCAGAGGCTATTGGAGATTATCTTGGTGGGCCTAATCACACTCTTCCCACTTCAGGGACTGCAAGATTTGCTGGAGCTCTTTGCGTTGAAACTTTCATGAAAAATACTTCAATTATAGATTTTTCAAAAGAAGCATTTCATGCGACTAAAAATTCTGTAGTGCTTTTAGCAAATAGCGAAGGATTGCATAGTCACGCAGAATCAATAAGAATTAGAGATACTAACTCTTGTTAAGTGATTCAATACCTACTACGTCATTATCCACTTTTCCGACTAAAACTTCGTCTGTTAGATTTACAAAAAGTCCATTTTCAAGGACACCGGGAATATTGTTGATTTGACTTTCTAATAACTCGGGTTGGTCAATACCATTCTTAAAACTTAAATCTAGTATCAAGTTTCCCTGATCAGTAACTATAGGTCCAGCTTTTTTTTGAGCCATTCTTAGATTTCCTTCTCCACCAAGATTTTCCAATGTTTTTTGTACTTGTTTCCAAGCAGATGGTAATACCTCTACTGGCAATTTGAAATCAAGGTTCAATTTTTCAACAAGTTTTGTTGAGTCAACCACAACTATAAATTTTTTAGCCAAAGCAGCAACAAGTTTTTCCTGCACATGACAAGCTCCTCCTCCTTTAATTAATTGAAATTTGGGATCAACTTCATCTGCACCATCAATTGCAAGGTCAATTTCTGAAACTGAAGAGAGAGATTTAAGTGGTATTCCTAATTCAGAGGCAAGCACTTCACCCTGAAAAGATGTAGTAACACCAACAACATCTTTAATTTCTCCCGATTTAATTTTCACAGCAAGAGATTCAATCATCAAAGCTGCAGTGGAGCCAGAGCCAAGACCAAGAATCATCCCGTTTTGAATTTGATCTACAGCAGCTTTAGCGACTGCTTGTTTCATCTGAGTTTGGAGATCCATTAGTTCTTACCTTTTCGAGTGACAGTAGCAAAATTTCTAGCTTAATCCTGGTAAAGCAGCGGGCTTAATAGAAAGATTAATCTCTTTATTATTTCGAAGAACTTCCAATTCAAATGGCTTTCCTATTTGAGCATTCTCAACTTGAATGAGTAATGACTTAGGGTCATTAATTTCATTTCCTCCTGCATTAATCACAAGATCTCCTCGTCTTAAGCCACCCTTTTCAGCTGGACTTTGAGGGATAACAGATTGAACGAGTGCTCCTGAACGTTCAGGCAAAAGAATCAATGCATTTGGATCTTCATTATGTTCTTTGGCTATTCTTTCATTCAGCAAAACCAACTGAGCCCCTAAGTAAGGATGAATAACCTCGCCATTAGCGAGCAACTGATTAGTAACTTTTGAAGCAAGATTGATTGGGATTGCGAATCCAAGTCCAGCCCCTGGACCTGATCTCACTAAAGTGTTTATTCCAATAACTTCTCCATTTGAATTTATCAATGGTCCTCCTGAATTTCCAGGATTTATTGCTGCATCAGTTTGAATCAAATCTAATCTCTTATCCGAAAATCCAAGAGAATTAATGTCTCTGTGGAGACTACTTACTATTCCTAGTGTGACTGTGCTTTCAAGGCCATAAGGAGTTCCAAGAGCAATTGCCCAATCCCCAACTTGAATATCTTCCGAATTACCCAATTGTGCACTTTCTAAACCAGGAAAATCTTTAATTTTTACCAACGCCAAATCTGTAACCTGATCTGTTCCAACAACTTTCCCATCAACTTGATTTCCATTTTGAAGGGTGATTGTCACACGATCAACTCTTTCAACCACATGAGCATTGGTGAGAATCAGCCCAGAATTATCAATTATCACTCCAGAACCTTGACCTCTTTCTTTTTTTGGAAAAGTTCCAATATCTCCTAAAAGATCTCTTAATAAAGGATCTAGTAAATCGGATTCAAATTCATCTGTTTGAATTTCCCTTTCAATATCGATCCTGACTACTGATGGTGAAACCTTACTGGCTACATCAGCAACAAAACTATGAGATTTATTTGTTTGAAAATCCTCTAGTGCAGATATAGATGCAGGTCTAAAGAAAAAGCAAAAAAATGTTAAGGCAATAAAAATAATATTGCTCAATCTCTTCATCATTTCTAGCTTTTTAAGCGTTAGCATAAATTCCTTAAACCTCTCAAAACAATAAAGTAGATCAATCTAAAATTAAAAGAAACTGATTTTAGAGGTAACCGAAACCTTTATCTAGTAATATTTATTTGCCTGACGGTACCTCTTTAGATAGAGGAGTGTCAAAACTTAAACCGCTCGGGCTTTCTGCCCGAATTCGACACTGCCTTTTGTCTAATCAAACCGATACAGAATTGAGAGTTCTTTCAGCAAAGTCAGCAAATAATTACGGCTTTGATGTAACTCATTTTAAGATGTTTACGCATTTAGATCCCTTATCAATTCAAATAAATATCCGACACAAAAATCCTCATAAGAAAGTAACTATTGATGATTGTTCTATCCTGAGTGAATATATTAATGATGCTATTCAAAGTTCCTCTATCCTAGACCAACCTTTTACTCTAGAAATCAGCAGTGAGGGTATTGGTGAAATCTTAACTGAGGAAAAAGATTTTCAAATCTTTAAAGGTTTTCCAATTGAAGTTACTTATCAGGATTTAAAAAAAATCGAACAACAAACAAATGGTTTGCTTCTAAAAAGGACAAGCAATGATCTACAAATAAATCAAAAGGGGAAAACTCAACGAATCCCAGTCGAGGACGTTATTCAAGTCCGACTAACAACACCCTCAGGTTAAAATCTAGATACAAACTATCTAACCCAATCATTTTCATCTCTATACCCCATCATCGATGGCTCTTGTTCTACTCCCAGGCTTAAATAACTTAATTGAAGACATTAGTGAGGAAAAAAAACTTCCTTCACAAGTTGTCGAAGCTGCTTTAAGAGAAGCTCTTTTAAAAGGATATGAAAGATATCGAAGAACTCTTTACTTAGGTATTAGCGAAGATCCTTTTGAAGAAGACTATTTTAGTAACTTTGATGTTGGATTGGATTTAGAAGAGGAAGGGTATAGAGTTTTGGCGAGCAAAATAATAGTGGAAGATGTTGAGAGTGATGACCATCAGATAGCAATTGCTGAGGTTATGCAAGTTGCTGATGATGCCCAAGTTGGAGATACAGTTGTCCTCGATGTAACTCCAGAGAAAGAAGATTTTGGAAGGATGGCTGCAGCTACAACCAAGCAAGTTTTAGCGCAAAAGCTGAGAGATCAGCAAAGAAGAATGATTCAAGAGGAATTTGCCGATTTAGAAGATCCTGTGCTTACCGCCAGAGTTATAAGATTTGAAAGGCAATCAGTAATTATGGCAGTCAGTTCAGGATTAGGCAGACCTGAGGTAGAAGCTGAACTTCCTAGAAGAGATCAACTACCAAATGATAATTATCGAGCGAATGCAACTTTCAAAGTTTTCCTTAAAGAAGTTAGTGAAACACCTAGACGAGGGCCTCAACTTTTTGTAAGCAGATCAAATGCTGGACTGGTAGTTTATTTATTTGAGAATGAAGTTCCTGAAATACAAGAAGGTTCCGTAAGAATTGTCGCTGTTGCTCGTGAAGCAAATCCACCTTCAAGAGCAGTGGGACCTAGAACAAAAGTAGCTGTTGACAGTATTGAAAGAGAAGTGGATCCAGTTGGGGCTTGTATTGGTGCTAGAGGATCTAGAATTCAACAAGTAGTTAATGAACTTCGTGGAGAGAAAATAGATGTAATCCGTTGGTCTTCTGATCCTGTCCAATACATATGTAATTCATTAAGTCCTGCAAGAGTTGAAGTGGTAAGACTTGTAGATCCCGAAGGTCAGCATGCCCATGTTCTAGTTCCTCCAGATCAACTAAGTCTTGCAATTGGTAGAGAAGGACAAAATGTAAGACTTGCTGCAAGGCTTACAGGATGGAAAATAGATATAAAAAATTCACAAGAATATGATCAAGCCACTGAAGATTCTGAGGTTGCAGAATTAATTTCTCAAAGAGAAGAAGAAGAGTCTTTACAGAGGGAAGCTGAGGAAAGATTAGAAGCTGAGCAAACAGCTAGAGCAGAAGAAGATGCACGATTAAGAGAGCTTTATCCTTTACCAGAAGACGAAGAAGATTTTCAAGATGCTCCTTTATCAGATCTGGATACTGATGAAACAGAGACTGAATCTATTGAAAGTGAAATCGAAGAAACGAACCAAGATACTGAAAGTGGCGAAAATAAAGTAATCACAGAAGAGGAAGGAACCCGGTGAGTCAAAGTCCCATTCTGCGTAGATGTGTAGCTTGTAAAAAAGTTCTTGATCGCAAGTTTCTTTTAAAAGTTACTAAAGATTTTCAGGATGGAGTAGTTCTCTCAGGTGGGATGGGAAGATCAGCCTATCTTTGTCCAACTGAATCATGTTTTGATGAGGCTTTAAAGCGAAAACGATTACAAAAAGCCTTAAGATGTCATATTGAATCAAGCGTTTTCAATATGCTCCAAAAACAACTTAATACCTGCATTGATTCAGATACTAAGGCATGATGTTAATGAAGAGAACTAAGTTAACTCAACAAACCAAATCTAAAGTTCAAGTACAACATTAATGACCAGCAGCGGCAAAATCAGAATTTATGAATTGTCCAAGGACCTAAACCTTGACAATAAAGATGTGCTAGATGCTGCTAGCAAACTTTCTATTGCAGCAAAGAGTCATAGCAGTTCAATAAGCAGTACAGAAGCGAATCAAATCAAAGATTTTCTAAAAAAAAGTAATGGCGTTAACACAACCAGTAAACCCATTAAGAAATTAGATAAAGAAATTCTCTCAGTTAAAAGGAATCCTGTTAAAACACAAAAGGCCCAAAAACCTGAAATCCAGCAAAATTCCTCTTCGCCAAAAGAGCCTTCACAACCAAAATTAAATGTCCCTGTAAAGCCAATTCAGACTTCTATAAAAAGTCAAGAAGAAACTCCTCCCAATAGCCATAAAACTATAAAAAATAAACCGCCCGCAGAACAAAAACAAATAACAGCACCTTCTAAACCAAATAAACCACTACCTCCCAAGCCTAGAGAAGACGTAAAACCCAATATTTCAAAGCTTGTAACTCAAAAGGATAGTGACACTGCCAATGCAGATCAAAAAAAACAAACTAAATTAAATAATCAAACTAAAAGCTCTGAATCTCCTAAAAAGCCCACAAATAATCAGTCACGTCTAACTTATCGTCAGGAACCCAAGAGACCATTAGCACCTCCAAGTAGACCAAATTTAGTTAATCAAAATAAGAAACAAATATTACCTAACACTCAAAACCCGAGGACAAGAATCAATCAGGGCGATATTTCTTCACAAAAAATTGGTCCAGGAAATTTACAAAGAATCAAAAGCCAAAACAAACAAAATCAGCCTTCAAGAACACCTCAGCCTCCAACTAAAGGAAATACACTTGAACTTGTTGGTGCGCCCATTCGAAGAGAAAAGCCAATAAATAAGCCTCAAACGAACGAATCAAGAAATAAGCCATTGATGCCATCTAGGCCTGGAGCTCCAAAACCACCAATATCTGCAACTCGTCAAAACCGATCTGTTCCTAACAACAGAACAAATATGGGAGGTCCAAGTCGTCTTGGGTCTCCAAATCGGCAAGGTTCTAATCGGGCTGGAGGTGGTAACCGACCAATTCAAGGTCAAAATCTTCCAGGATCTAATAATAGAGCTGGAGGACCAGTTCGTTCTGGAGCTCCAAATAGAGGAGGGGTCCAAAATAGAAATGGAGTTCCTATTAGAACAGCAGGAGGTGCAAACCGCTCTAATAGTCGTCCAGGGGTACCATCTGGCATGAGGAAACCAGTTGCACCAAGTGAATTAATGCAACTTCAAAAGCCTCAAGCCAGACCTAGTGCTCCTCAAAGAAAATCTGATTCTCCAACTAGTCCTAGACCAAAACGAGAAAACTCACCTGGAGCAAGACCTCCAGTAAACAGGCCAACACCAGCAGCTCCTAAGAAGCCAGCTCATAGACCTGGTGGAACAGCTACAGCCCCAAGAAGAGCAGGTAGACCTGACTGGGATGACAGTGCAAAGCTTGATGCTCTAAGAAATAAATCGCCTCAAAAACAGCGCCAAAAAGTTCACATTATTGGAGAAAATGATGATGCTTTAACTGCAGAGACAAGCGGATTTGCTGGAGAACAACAAGCTGTCGTCCTCTCAGCAAGCTTGGCTCGTCCATCGAAGCCTAAATCAGGCAAGAGAAATAATGGGAAGCCCTTAACTGCGCTTAAAAAACGTAAGAAAGAAACAACTCGTCAAAGGCAACGAAGACGGGCGATGGAATTAAGGGCAGCTAGAGAGGCAAAATTAGTAAGACCTGAAATGATTGTTGTTCCAGAAGACAATCTCACAGTTCAAGAACTTGCTGACATGTTGAGTGTTGAAAGCTCTGAAATCATTAAATCATTATTTTTCAAAGGAATTACTGCAACGGTTACTCAATCACTAGATCTAGCAACTATCGAGACAGTTGCTGAGGAATTTGGTGTGCCTGTTCTTCAAGATGATGTTGAAGAGGCTGCGAAGAAAACAGTTGAAATGATTGAGGAAGGAGATTTAAAACACTTAATAAGAAGACCTCCCGTCGTTACTGTGATGGGACACGTGGACCATGGAAAAACATCTTTACTTGATGCCATTAGAAAAGCAAGGGTTGCAGCAGGGGAAGCTGGAGGTATTACTCAACACATTGGTGCTTATCAAATTGAGACTGAACATGATGGATCAACTAAGAAACTAACTTTTCTTGACACTCCTGGGCATGAAGCCTTCACAGCCATGAGAGCTAGAGGAACCAGGGTTACGGATGTTGCGATCTTAGTTGTAGCTGCAGATGACGGCGTTAGGCCTCAAACTCTTGAGGCTATTAGCCATGCAAGAGCAGCAAAAGTTCCCATTGTCGTAGCAATCAACAAAATAGATAAAGAAGGGTCCTCTCCCGACCGAGTAAAACAAGAGTTATCAGAGCAGGATTTACTGTCCGAAGAGTGGGGTGGAGACGTAGTAATGGTGCCCGTCAGCGCAATTAAAGGCGAAAACATAGATAAACTTTTAGAAATGGTTTTGCTCGTAACCGAAGTAGAAGATTTACAAGCGAACCCAGATAGATTGGCAAAAGGAACAGTTATCGAGGCACACTTAGATAAAGCGAAAGGACCCGTTGCAACATTACTGGTTCAAAACGGCACCCTTAAGTCAGGAGATGTAGTAGCAGCAGGTCCAGTGCTGGGAAAAGTCAGGGCCATGGTAGATGAGAATGGATCTAGAATTAAAGAGGCAGGTCCATCTTGTCCCGTGGAAGCTCTTGGATTCAGTGAAGTGCCAACAGCTGGTGATGAATTCGAGGTTTACCCAGATGAAAAGGCTGCAAGAGCAGTGGTCGGAGAACGTGCCACAGATGCTCGAGCGGCAAGACTTGCTCAGCAAATGGCCTCCAGACGAGTATCACTTTCCTCGATGTCTGGTCAAGCAAGTGAGGGTGAACTTAAAGAATTAAATATTATCCTTAAAGCAGATGTACAAGGAAGCTTAGAGGCAATACTGGGCTCTTTAGAGCAGCTTCCTAAAGACGAAGTACAAGTAAGAGTTTTGCTTTCAGCTCCCGGCGAAATCACCGAGACTGATGTTGACTTAGCAGCAGCGTCTGGTGCAGTCATTGTTGGATTCAATACTTCAATGGCTTCGGGCGCAAAACGTGCAGCTGATGCGAATGGTGTTGACGTTAGAGATTATGAGGTTATTTATAAGCTTTTAGAGGATATCCAATTAGCCATGGAGGGTCTTCTAGAACCAGAAATGATAGAAGAAGCCTTAGGAGTCGCTGAGGTTAGAGCAATATTCTCAATTGGCAAAAGTGCCGTTGCTGGTTGTTATGTTACAAATGGAAAGATACAAAGAAATTGCCGGGCCAGAGTCAAACGTGGGAAACAAATAGTTTTTGAAGGCGATCTAGATTCGCTGAAAAGAAATAAAGATGACGTAAAAGATGTATCAACAGGTTTCGAATGCGGAATAGGTTGTGATCGCTTTGCGAACTGGGAAGAAGGAGATCAGATAGAAGCATTCAAGCTTGTAACCCAAAGAAGAAAATTAACCAATTAGATACACTTATTATTTAGCTCTTAAGCCTAAATAAATATAATCAATAAAAGTTATAGAATTAGTTTGACTTTTCTTTACTCCTATCTTTGAACAACAAAAAACCTAGTATTAATAATGCTGAGGTTTGGATTGCAAGATCGTTTATGGATACCGTATCACCAGCAATAATATTGGTGAGCATAATAAACAAACCTAATGCCGCCGACCCAAATAGCGCTATCCAAACAGCTCTTCTCAAGCCACGATAAGGATTTTTAGTCTCCTTCAAAAGACGATCTCTTAAATTAGGATCTAGATTGGATCCAGGCTTATTAGAGTTGCTCAAAAAAAAATTTAAAGATGATAATTTATTCTAGTGCCGGTGTAGCTCAGGGGTAGAGCAACTGATTCGTAACCAGTAGGTCGGTGGTTCAATTCCACTCATCGGCATAAAGTTATCAAATGGCTTTCGAGAAAATTTGCCTAAAAGAAGGTGACCTTAATAAAGCCATTATTTATATATTTTTTTCTTTTATTAAAATTATATTTACCGATGACATAACTAAGACCTCTCACTTACAAATAACTGTGACTAATGATTCGAAGAAAAACGCCTAGGTATTCCTCTTATAACGAAAGTGATCTCGATATGTTAGGGTCTTAGCGCTGTAAATGTATGACATCGGTTTTTACCCTTACAAACAAAGGTTATGACTTCTACTGCTCCTAACGAGAATGTTAAGGATAATTTAAAAGATCAAATTTCTTGCAAATTAGTCTCAGAAATAATTCGCGAACGTATTAAAGCCAATGGAGCTAGATTCCATGCAAATGATAATATTTCTGATTTTATTCAACCTGGAGAACTAGAAACTCTTGAGAGAGAAGTTGCAACCAGAGTAAGAGATTTGCTGAAAACTTTATTGATTGATGTTGATAATGATCACAACACACAAGAAACTGCAGAACGTGTTTCGAGAATGTATCTCAATGAAGTATTCAAAGGCAGATACCACCCTCAACCTAAAGTAACCAATTTCCCTAATGATAGAAATCTAGATGAGATTTATACACTTGGTCCAATAACCGTTCGATCTGCATGTTCTCATCACTTTGTTCCAATTCTAGGAGATTGCTGGATAGGAATAAAACCTGGAGAAAAAGTTATTGGAATCTCTAAGTTTGCAAGAGTAGCTGATTGGGTTTTTTCTAGGCCACATATTCAAGAAGAAGCCGTAATGATTCTTGCTGATGAAATAGAACGTTTATGTGAACCTAAAGGCCTAGCAATCCTTGTTAAAGCTCAACATTATTGTATGAAATGGAGAGGAGTAAAAGAACCAGAGACCAGCATGATCAATTCAATTGTTAGGGGTGATTTTCGTCATGATGCAAGCTTGAAGCAGGAATTCTTCGAACTTGTTAAGCAACAATCCAATTTCGGTAAAAATTATTAGAAAGTTTTAAAAAACTATCAACTGATATAAAAGCAAACCCTCAATACTCACGAGACTTTAAAACTAGAAATTAAAAGTGGTTTTCACCAAAGCCCCATTTACTTCCTCTTTACCATCTTTCTCGATAACAAAGATAGCTGGGGTGACTGTGACACTATCGTTCACTTTAAAATCGTAAAAAGCTTCCCAAGCTAAAGGATCGTCATAACCACTATCATCTCTATGAGTTTCGGCTGTTCCAATAACAAAACCAAACTTATTACCTTCAATCAACGCATTATTCCACAAGAATCCAACAGACCATGTCTTGCCATGCTCCACCTTATTCATTGAAGTATCGGGACTATCCTCGTTATCAGGATTTTTCCATCCCATTCCTGCACTCAAGCTGTAGTCGTCTCCAAATTGATAGCTACCACTAATACCAAAAGAAGAGTAGTCGTTAATATCAGGAGAGTTATCAGTATTCCCGTTATCAGCCTGTGTGTATGCAGCTGCTAGCGTATATTTCTCGTCAACCCATGCCAATTGAGCGGTTGTGTGGTCTTTGCCTTCATCATCTAAGAAGCCAATCGAAGAATTTGACGCGTCTTCTGAAACGAAAAGTGCAGAGGCAACTAATTTTTCATAGGACCAAGTAATTCCAGCGCCCGCACCCATCTTCTTGGAATAAGTATCATTCGCACCTGCCTGATTCAAGACAAACAAAACTCCATCGCTTGGGTAAGCACTAGGCCAAACTCCAAGCAAATCATCTTGGCGGAGCTTGGGCCCAAAAGTTACTTGAATATCATCTCCAACAGGGAACTGATAATAAGCCTTATGAAGTTCTAACGAATCACTACTACTGAAAGCAGTATCTAATCTTGCCTCACCCATCATTCCAAAGGGTTCCATCATGCCAAAGTTGCCAATGCGAACAGCAGTTTTAAGCATGTCTTGACCTGTAAAACTGGTCATAAACATTAACTTCGTATCGTAATGAAAAACCGTTCCATCCTTTTCGTCAGCAGTAGGCATTCCACCCATTCCACCCATTCCACCCATTCCACCCATTCCAGAATCGCTCACGCCATCTACTCCACCCAAAACAAAAGTCGTTTTACCCATAAACATAGTTGAGGGGTATGAATCTCCCATATTCATATGACTACCATGGTGATCATGATGACCTATGTGCTTTTCACCTCCTGCTTGGACAGCAATTGGAGTCATGAAACCTAAGACAGCATGGATTGAGATTAATTGAGCAAAGAGCCTCATAGATCTTATTTAGACTAGTAAAACTAGTAAAACTATTCATATCTCACGAACTTAGCTTCTCAGGCTTGTCAAAGGCCTAGAATATGTGCTTTTAGATACAAAAGTCGTGTTTTTTGCCTTTGTCAGGAAAAAATCTCAGAACCAATTTCCATAACATCTAGTCTCAAAAAGAAAAGATAAAAAATAGTTGGATTATTTAATTACTTATCTGTTCTAGATTATTTGAAATATTCAATGACAAAGCTCTAGGCTGAATTAGTCTACAGACTAGGTTTACTAGCCCTAATAGATAAATGAACAAATTCAAGCCTATTCTCTCTACAATTATTCTTTCAATATCATTTTCACTAATAGGATGTTCAGATAATTCTCAAACAAAAGGTACTCCCTCTCTTTTTGAGACAAAAATAGAAGCCGAAAAAGCAGCCAAGGATTTCAATTGCACTGGAGCTCATAAAATGGGTGACAAATGGATGCCTTGTAAAAGTCATTCTGCTCATGAGGAGAATGAACATAACAAGTCCAAAAGTGAACATCACCATCATCACTAAATTTTCGAACAATAAATGACAACCAAAAATAGTACAAATCAAAAAGATATCGAAGGGCCTTCGCATTGTGGAAGCAAACCAAAAAAAATTGCATTTGGCATAGCACCACTTGGATTCATTTCCATTGGAATTGTTCCCATGGGGATTGTAAGCATTGGAATTGTTCCCATGGGCGTCGTTTCTATTGGTGCTGTAGCCATGGGAGTAATAAATGCCTCAATAGTAGGAATGGGAATATTTTCTGCCGGAATAACAACCATGGGTCTAAAGGTATGGAGTCCAGAAAACAATGCTATACAGGAGTCAATCAATCGCTCTAATTCTTCGTCTTCAAAAAATATATATGCATATCCAACCAAAGCTCAGGCAGAGATCGAAGCCAAAAAGCTCGGATGCAATGGTGTCCATAAGATGGGTAAATTATGGATGCCTTGTGCAGTCCATATCAACCCTAACTAATCTTGAAGTAATGAAGAATCTAAGGTAGTCGTATAAAATTCTTGGCAATATAGCTACAAACGCTTCAATTCATCCTCCCAGTTTTTTATAACAACTTAGGATTGAATTAACTTACGAACAGTGATCTTAATTGATCTAAGAATATATCTCTTCAACTAAAATTGAACCCTTTTCGCAAATTTGCTGCTGTGAAGGGAACTCTTTATCGGAGCAACAACATTCTCCTCTATCTGAATTGTTGATCCAATTAATAATCCCTGTTCGTATTGGTTGAGGACATACGTCTCCTTCTTTGAGGTGATTAATTTCTTCGCTTGTTAAAGGATCAGCATGTTCAATAAAAAGAGACTCTTTAAGTCTAAAAGAACATGTCTCATCCCATTGTTCAAAACAATTTATATGGTTTATAAAATCATTCCATGCCTCTTTCATTGATCTATATCCCTTTCTTTGTAATTCTTTTCTAAAAACAGCTTTGATAAATTCATTAAAATTTTCTAATTCTTGAGATGTAAAAGGTTGAGTTCTTTGAGCTTTAAGTGCTGGCAATTGAAGATTATTTTCAATTAATTGAAGCCTTTGTTCAATTTTTTGAAATCTAGAATCTATCGATTCAACAGGAAGGTTCTCTATTTGATTAACAAAACAATCAGAGACAAAACCAACCAATGATTTGCCAGAAATCCTGGCACTCTCTTTAATCTTTTCTAAAAGTTTTGGATCAATACTTACATTAAGTTGCGTTCTCTTCATGATTCAATCAATAAAAGGACGAATTAGAAATCAACTTGTTCTATTTTATTCAAACTAAAATCAAATCGTTGTTATTTTCAGATTTCTTGATCTAATCCTAGATTCTTAAAGACTCATCAAATATAGCCAAAAAAATTATGAAGATTTTTTGTATTCAATTCTAATTATTCCTTGGAAGCAAGATCAATGAAATTACACAAAGAACACTAATAAGTGGGCCTGGAGGCAAATTCATAAACATAGCGAAAGAAAAACCAATGATCGATAAAACTAATCCAAATATGGAAGATCGAACCATCGCAACCCATAGAGAGCTAGCTTTCTGTAAACCCAACAAAGTTGGAGTTGAGAGTAACGCAATCACAAGGATGACCCCGACTGCTGACATTGAGCTCACAATGACAAGTGCAGTGGTAAATCCCAGAGCTAAATTTAAAAAAGACACATTAACGCCACTTGAGGCAGCTCCTTCTGGGTCTAAACCAATATGAACAAGCTTGTCGTACCCAAAAAGCATTAGGCAAATGAATGCCGAGAACGCAATCAAAGTTCTTAATAAATCGCTCAAATTTGCAGTTAATAAATCTCCAAACAAAACAGCCTCTAAATCAATCCTGATTCCAAGTAAAGGTATAAGCAAAACTCCAAGTCCCATCGAACCAGCAAGAATTGTATTCATTACAGCTTCATAATTTTGATTTTTCTTATTAGTCAAACTCTCTGCTGCAATAGCTCCCACTAATCCGCTTAAGACACCTCCAATAGATGGGTCAATCCCAAGCGCCATAGCCAAGGCAAGTCCTGGCAAAACACAATGTGAAATTAAATTGACTTGAAGAAGCCTTTTATGAGTTATCAATACAGTCCCCATGGCAGGGCAAAGCACTCCTGAAAAGGAAGTTATCAGAAGAGGAATTATCCACCAATTTGTATTGATAAAAGACATTAAGCAAATGATTCAGTATGTTCAGTAAAGAGATCAAATTAAGATCTTGCTAATGAATACAAGCAAGCCTGACATCACTAAGAGACAGCAACAGCTTCTCAATGAACTCAAAAAATGTACTGATGAGTTGAGTGGACAAGAACTGCATAGAAAACTTCATAATGGTGAAAAGGCAATGGGTTTAACGACTGTATACAGAAACTTGCAAGCGTTAGTAAAGCAAGGCTTGATACGCTCGAGGCACCTCCCGAACGGCGAGGTCCTTTATGCCCCAGTTGAAAGAGATATTCATCATTTAACTTGCGTCAGCTGCGGAGAAACCACTCAATTGCAGGGATGCCCCGTCAAAACAATGCACGTACCCAAAAAAGCCTCTAAAAAATTTGAGCTGTTGTTTCATACTCTTGAATACTTTGGCCTCTGCCAAAATTGTTCCCAAGAATTGAATGCTTGATTGAAATGCATAAAGATCAATCAGAACTATATTTTCCATCTTAGATAATTAATTGAACTAAGTTTTTCCTGAACCTCTTCTGGGTTGCCAGAAGCTAAAATAATCTTATCTAGAACAACAACCTTGTCATAAGCATTTAAGGACGTCCCCCAATCGTGACTACTAACGAAAACCGTCAGTCCCGAATCAGCTAACTGACGGATGATTAATAGGAAGTCTTCTTTTGCAGGGGGATCAAAGGCGGAACACGGTTCATCAAGTAGAAAAATTTTAGCAGGATTCATCAAGGTTTTTGCGAGTAATGCTCTTTGTTGCTGACCACCAGATAAAGCATCAAGTCGCCTTTTTGCTAAATGAGATATTCCAACACGTTGAAGAGCCGCCTCTAATTCACAACAAGTCGATTTCGAATGATTGACTCGACCTAAAGAAACTAATCCTTCAACAGTAATTGGAAAATTCCAATTCAGCTTTCCCCTCTGAGGCATTAAAGCCACTTGAGATCGATTATTTCTCAATGGTTTTCCATCAACAGTAATTTCTCCTTGATCCGGCTTGCTACTACCTTGCAGCAAGCTTAATAATGTAGACTTACCAGCGCCATTCGGACCAACAAGAGCAGTCAAAGTACCTTGCTCAAGCTTTAGAGAAACCTTGCTTAAAGCAGGTTTAATATTACTCGAATAGGAATATGTCACATTTTCAGCAATCAAACTAGACATCAATTAGAGGATTTGCTGACAAGAAACATAATATACTTGCCAAGACCAAATGAAAATGATTATCGTTTTATATACGCTTAATATTTTTGATGTCGAATTTTTCTAATCAGTCCAAAAAGGCTAAACCCATAATCAATAAAACAGTTCTCAAAAGTTCTCTTGTTGCTGGAGCATTTTTATTTTCTGGAATTAATCAGAGTGCACAGGCAAATTCAAAACCCATTGTTGCCGTAGAGCCATTAGTCTGCGATGTCGTTTCTGCGATTGCACCACCTTCAACACCTGTAACCTGCTTAATTGATAGAAAACAAGATGTTCATGATGTCAAAATCACTCCAAGGCAAGCTCAAACACTAAAAAGTGCAAATCAAGTATTTACTCTTGGTTCAGAGATGACCCCTGCAATGAAAAAATGGTTAGATAATCCTTTAACTGTTGTTGTAGGCGTAAGTGCAATAGAAATAGACGATCATCATGACGATCACGATGATCATTCAGCTGCTAAGGATGATGACCACGATGATCATGACGATCATTCAGCTGCTAAGCCTGACGATCATGACGACCACGATGATCATGGCGATGCCCATGGAGAGGGAGCTTTTGAATGGGCTGGTGTTTTTGATCTTTCAGCAGGAACATACAAATGGTCTTTTGCCAAAGTCGATGGAGACTATGCTGATCCTGCAATGAAAATGGTTATTCTCAACTCTGGTGATATTGAAGCATCAGAAGAGCTTGCTAAAGAATTATTAGGGTCTCAGAATTCAGAAACTAAACGCAATAATGACAAACTTGTTGCGCAGGAAAAAGCATATCTTCTCTCATTTAATGAGAAGAAAGACATCACAACATTTACTGTAGAAATCAAAAAAGCTGGTAAATATGCATTCTTTACTGAGCATATGCCTTTTGAATTTGAAGCCGACGAACATTTCTTTAAGGATATTTCAGGCGACGATGTTGAACCGATTGCTCAAGTCCCAGATGAAGGCGATCACCATCATCACCATGATCATGGTGGGCTAGATCCTCATATCTGGCATGACCCTCATAACATTATCAAGATGGGAAATGTCATTTCTAAAAATATCAATAAGAAAATTTCCTTCTTTGACAGAGAAACAAAAAAAGTTTTAAAAGAGAGGACTCAAGCCGTTAATTCTATTTTGGAAGATCTCGATTTATGGACTCAAAAACAAGTTGCCACAATTCCTACTGATCGAAGGACAATCGTTTCTAAGCACAAAGCGATGGAATATTACGGAGATGCATTTGGCTTGAAGACTTTGAGTCTATTAGATTACGTTGGTGATTCTTCCAGCCTTAGACCAGAGACTATTTCAACGGTAATAGCTGAGCTGAAAGAAGAAAACGTGAAAGTATTATTCGCTGAGCAAAAGCCTCCTTCCAAGCTATTGAAAAACCTGAGCAGACAAACTTCCACTCCTATTGCAAGAAATCAGATCTTTGTTGATGGTCTAATGCTAGAAGGGAATACTGTTTCAGTAGCCGTACACAACACATGTACAATTGTTGATTCGCTTGGTGGAGAATGTGACGAGAAAGAGGGTGATGAACTTGAGAGTAAATGGAATGATTTAACTAACCCTTAACTTTTACAAATACACTCCTGTCTACATTGATAGAATGCAGACAGGATTGCAACAAGAATGTATCCACATAAAGGGTTTAACGCCTACAGACAACACTGGGAAGATCAGGCTAGTTTTATGGATAAAGCCCCATGGGATAGAGATAAAATCTTAAAACTTACTATCTCAACTGACTTCGATGACAATTTAAAAGAACTTCAATTTTCAAATCATTCGCTTAAGAAAGAAAATGGAAAAAATACAGTGAGATTAAAAGTTCCTTACAATTATTTTGAGCTAGATGATTTTGAATCAAAGTCACTAGATTTATTGGGAATACAAGAGAATTGGCTAACTGATATTTCTCTTGATAACTCTCATTGTTCACATTATTAGTTAAAGGAAATGACCATTAAGGAAAAAGTACCGGTGACCATATTGACTGGTTTCCTAGGATCTGGCAAAACTACTCTACTTAATCGAATCCTGAGCGAAGAGCACGGTAAAAAAATAGCTGTTATTGAAAATGAATATGGAGAAGTTGGTATTGATCAAGGATTAGTAATCAATGCTGATGAAGAGGTCTTCGAGATGTCTAATGGTTGCATCTGCTGCACCGTACGTGGAGATTTAATTCGTGTACTAGGAAACCTCATGAAGAGGCGAGACAAATTTGACTATGTATTAGTTGAAACTACTGGCCTTGCTGACCCTGGCCCTGTCGCTCAGACATTCTTCATGGACGATGAAATCCGTGATGAGTTTTCACTTGATGGCATAGTCACACTTGTAGATGCAGCCCACATAGAACAACAACTTGGTCGTAGTGATGAAAGTTCGGAGCAAGTTGCCTTCGCTGACGTCCTTATTCTAAATAAAACTGATTTAGTTTCAGATGCATCACTCGACAACTTAGAGTCACGGCTACGTGATATGAATCGTATGGCTCGTGTCATACGCAGTAAACAAGCAGACGTCTCAATTGATACTGTGCTAAATCTAAGTGCTTTTGATCTAGATCAAGTACTTCAGCGTCGTCCAACTTTTCTTGAACCAGAATATCCATTTGAGTGGACAGGTGTTTTTTCACTTGAAGAGGGTAGCTATGAACTTACGCTCGAAGAAGGTCCAGACCCCACAATGTCTCTCGTCCTGTTATCAGACCAAGGTAAAGACGAAACAGCTCTCAACACAGGTGCTGAATCATGCGTGAGACTATACGCCGAGCGAGAACAACTGATAAATCCAGGCGACATAGTCCCCATTGGGAGACATGTGAGTCTCCAACTTCAATCAGAAGGTACTAAGTCCTTCCTGATAGTCGTTGACAAGTCAATGGATATAGGTCTATTCACTCAACATACAGCTGAGGAATTCAATCTTAAATTAACGAAAGTAAACACTCCTTCTACAGACGAGCTAAATAATGATCAGAACATCTCTATAATTTCTCCAATAGCTGAGCGGACTTGGGTGGCCGAGCATGAACACGACGACGAGGTTGGTTCATTTGCTATCGAGCGAGTAGGCGATGTAGATCCAGAAAAACTCAATAGGTGGTTAAGTAGGCTCCTATCAGAAAAAGGTGTGGATATTTTTCGTACAAAGGGATTCATTAGTTATGCGGGTGAGTCTAGGCGAATAGTTTTTCAAGGAGTACATATGCTCTTCACAGCTCAACCTGATAAAGAATGGGGCAATGAACCTCGCCGTAACCAACTCGTCTTTATCGGTAGAAATCTTGATGAAGCAGAAATGAGCAGGGAGTTCAATAAATGTCTGGTATAGAAGCATTTAGTCCCAAGGGAATGCTTCATGAAGGTTGGTCTGCACAAGCTGACGACTATGCGATTGTCTGCGGATGGGCACTACAAGGTCAAACTTTTTTAGTAGGTGATGTAGCTGGTGGGCTTTACGCATTTGAGGGGAATTCTGGAAAGCTCATTTGGCAAATCAAAGACATACATAAAGGTGGCTTACTAGCAATGTCTATTCATCCAGATGGAAATACCTTCGCAACTGCAGGCCAGGATGGACACGTGTATACATGGGAAAGCCAAGAGGGTAAGTCAACTAAAAAGTTAGAGCTTGGAAAAGGATGGGTTGAGCACATCAAGTGGTCCCCAAACGGAAAATTTTTAGCCGTAGTTTTTACTAAATACGTCTATGTTTTTGATGAAAAAGGTCAAGAACATTGGCGATCAGAGGAGCATCCCAGCACTGTCAGCGCGATTTCTTGGTCTAATTCAAATGAATTAGCAACAGCATGCTATGGCCAAGTAACTTTTTTTGATGTCATACGCGACAAGATCAATCAAAAGTTGGAGTGGCGAGGCTCACTGGTATCTATGGTGCTTAGTCCAGATGGAGACATAGTGGCATGCGGCAGTCAGGATAATTCTGTTCATTTCTGGCGTCGTTCAACTGATCAAGATTCAGAGATGACAGGCTACCCAGGCAAACCAAGCCACCTAGCTTTTGATCAAACCGGCACAGTCCTTGCTACAGGGGGTAGTGATCGAGTGACGGTTTGGAGTTTTCAAGGCGATGGTCCTGAGGGCACTGTGCCAGGAGAGTTAATGCTTCATACGGAACCAATTTCATGCCTTGCTTTCTCTAATAGCGGGATGCTTTTAGCTTCTGGCGCGCGCGATGGTTCAGTTTTTTCTTGGTTTCTCCAAAAAGATGGTCAGGGTGACCCAGTTGGTGGTGCATTTGCAGGTGACCTTGTAAGCCAAATCGCTTGGCATCCTGATGACACTGCCTTGGCGGCAATAAATGCAAACGGAGGAATTAGGGTTTGGGAGTTTAAGGTTCGGACAAAAACGGCACCTCAAGGATTCGGATAAGGTCAAAATTTCTTATTTCCAATAGATACACGAAAGCTGCTCGATTGTTATTGCCTAAAATTAAACATTCAACAAGAGGAGTTTTTACTGATGTATAAATATTCCACATAACGTATATATGGTTATATCCCACCAGAGGACTCAATGAAAAAAACAATTCTTTGGCTTCAAGAATTACTCATTTCAATGGGAAATGCTCTATTTCATCCTTATCAAGATAACTCACCTCCAAGTTGTGAGGCACAGCCTTTCAGAGATGACCCTTACAAAAACCGAGGAATTGCATAGGTTAAGGTCAAAATTGTTTTAAATTTCAAAGAGGGGTTCAAGTGGGCCTCTTTTTTATTATCTATTTACTAGAAGAAAAAGTAACGACCGAACCATAAAGAATTAGAGAATGTGCTTTAATAATCCCATGAATAAACAGATTAATAAGAAGTTAAGCACGAGCAATCATGGCGTTAACTTAAAAAAAACCGAAAAAAAACAACCTACTTGGCATTTTGAAGTAGAAGGAAGTGGTCAAAGAAAGAGGTATTTAAGATCTCTTAAAGACAAGGCTTTAGCTTAATTTATAGCCTTTTAATTAAAATAACTTCATCTAAATTAAACATAACCACTAGCTAACCAAGAGAGGGCAAAAGTCAATCTAGGATTTTCTTTGAAATGCTACTTTCAAGCAATTTAAATTATCCAAAGGTCCAAAAATCATGAAAAAATTTTTATGAATTTAATAGCTAGTTATAGAAATAAAGGTTTTGAATCTGTTGCAGATGGTGTGATGTCGTTTTTCGATCGTCGCACGGACTTACATCGCGATGGAATCGCCTTCAGTAATGGCTCATATAATGATTCACAGCCTGCAAAAATTTCTACTGATATCAGCCTTGTAGCAATAGATCGAACTGATCCGGAATCATTTGCTTTGTCTGAAGTGATAATAAGAGGAGTAAATGCTGGTCTTCAAAAATACCTTCAAGAACGGCCACTTTTTAGCGAATGTGCTCCAGAAAGATCTCTCTTTGTTAATCCCATTTTCAACTTACAACGTTATGCTCCGGGGGAAGGTTTTAAGAAATGGCACTGTGACTGGACTATTAGCGAAGAAGCAACCGAACCAGTTAACAGAGTCTTAGCATGGATTTTGTATTGCAATGATGTCGATTCAGGAGGAACAGAATTCCACTGGCAGGAATATCATGAGACAGCCGAACGAGGAAAACTAGTTATTTTTCCCGCTGGTCTTACACATATTCATAGAGGACGAGTCAACAAGACTCATCCAAAAACAATTGCAACCGGATGGATCAATGCCGGTTCAATAGATTCATATATTTCTAGATTGGCTCGATAGTAAATTAATTTTGTTATTTATTTTTAAGATCTCTTATGGCGAATATTCAATCTGTTTTCCTACATTATTTAATTAATTACGAGTTAAGATAATAATTTTTTAAGAAGCTTCAACAGATTGGGAATGGATTGTGTATCATCAAGCAACGTTCAGCTCAATTTGAGTCGCAGTTAGATTCAGGCCATGGAACGGGGACTTGAACAATGAAAACACTTCAATGGCTCAGCTAACTTACAGAGGACTCAAATACACTCAAACGAAATCAACCAAGGGTTCACAAGAAGTGCAATTACAATATTGTGGACATGAGATTATGAGTAAGAGAATCCATGAAGCAATGAAAGCCGAAATGGGTTAACTAGCAAGTAAAAAACTTATTTTCCTTAAAAATATAATTTTTAATTATATTTTTTCAGTTTAATATTTTTAAAATTAAATAATCAAATTTATTTGATTATTTGGAATCAATAAATACAGATTTTGATTATAGATTCCTTTATTTATATATTCTTTTCATTTTCGACATGCAATATGAGCCAGGGACAATCGATTGTCATGTGTTTTTAGAATGCAAAGAGCAAATAGAAAAAATGCTACTTAGATTACACAAAGTAGACAATACCGATCATATTTGCGACCAACTTCAATCTATTTATCAACAAATAGAAGGGATGCACGAATTAAAAAAAGTTAAACGAAAAAAAATTCTATCTAATCAAGAATTAATTAAATAAATTCATAAATTCAAATGATTATTGATAGATTTTTCATTTTGTATCAATTAAGTCTTAACTTATTTAACTAAATTAACTATAACTGGTATATCAGAAAACCCGTTCCAAAGTTTTCTGTAGGGAGGTCACCACTACTGGGAAGGGTTTTGGCCTCCTTCCCCAATCTTTAATCATAAGAATATTTAATCTAATAAATTATCTAATTAAATCCTAATTTTAAAGTGCCCCAAAGATCAAATGCACCAAATAAAAAAGCTATAAAAACCAAGTCCCATGCCTTCTGCTTAATAGCCCAGGGAGCAAAAAAGATTTCACCGATCCCGTGAAGAGCTGCTCCTACTCCTAGGTGATCTAAGACCAAAAGACCATGAGATAATAGAAACAATCCGCTAGCAAAGTATCTCAAAAATGTATCGTATGTTATGAATTTAATTTTTTTTTATGTTCGAAAAAGTTATCGCTGTTGCAGGTATAGATTTAAAGGTTTTAACCATTGCATCAACCAAAAGTTTTTTATTTTTAATGTTTGATTTAGCCATGGCTTCATAATATTAATTTGCAATAACTTATTAATATTTTTTATAATCTTATGTATCATTAATTGCTTTGTGAGCTAAATAAAACAAAACATATTAATACCTTTTAGTATATTTAAATACTTTTCATCTGAGCCCCAAAATAAGCGATTCGGTAAAAGTGAATTAAATAATACAGTTTGGAATAAATATTCCAGTAATGTCTGAAACAAATAAAATTTTTAATGGATCTAAATTTTGTACCGATTAATATTTTTCGAGAGACTCCTGAAGTAACTTTTTTAGATGCCAGTGTTAAAGGTTCAAATGGTAGTGATGTTGTTATTCATAGAGGAGGAGCAACTTCACCTCCTGATTTAAATGGCTTTGAGCAATATTATGTACACCATCATCAGACAGATAATAATCTTGTCCTCGAGGGAGATAGAACTTTCACACTTTTAAATCCCCTTTGGGATGAACCTCACCACATAGTTTATCTTCACAGATTCATGGGTGCACTTCAAATCCCTATAGGTACATTTCACAGATCAATATCTGGAAAGAATGGAAGTATTGTTATCAATCAGGCAATTAGAGATAAAAAATTTGAAGCGAGTAAAGAATTTAATCCCATAAGTATTGAAAATAGAGTTGATCTACAAAAAGCAAAATCTACAGAGCCTATTATCTGGTTATGGAAAGATGGAGAAATTAAGAGAATAAAAGATTCTCTATTTCTGAAAGTAGCTTAAATAGAAGAAGATTCTAATTAAATTAATTTGATATATAATAGTGCCTAAGAAAAATTTATTTTGGTTACTATTTCCAGAAATAAAACACATAAAACACCTGACATAGCAATTCTCCCATTTATTATCTCAGCTTGGCTTAATCTTTCGAAAGACATTTAGTAAAAATAAATTTACCAATTAATAACAAACTAAAAGGATAGAGCAAGTATCAAACAATGCTTTTTAATGATAATTAAATACATTAATACTATTCATGTATTTATCAAGGAATCCGACCACAAAGATCTTGTATCTATTAAGACAGACTAAAAACAGTATGATTAAAAATGATTCAAAACAGAACAAGTAATAAATGAGTCCACTCTTTAAATGCCTTGGCTGTGGACAAAATATCGAAAGGTCAACAAAGACTTTCTGGAAAAAGAAAGGTCATATCCTTTGCTCTACTTGCCAGGACAAAATAGAGCGCGAAACTTCTTTCACACAAACACACAAGACTTAAACACTAAGGAATTTCTCTACTACAGATTTACTTAATTCACTCGTTGAACCATTAGCAACAATTCCTCCACGTTGCATTGCATAATAACGATCTGCTTGCCTCACAAAATGCAAATGTTGCTCAACCAATAAAACTCCAACACCAGTCTGATTAATGATCCTTTTAACTGCTGACTCAATATCTTGAACGATATTCGGTTGTATTCCTTCGGTTGGTTCATCAAGTAAAAGCAACTTTGGTTTTCCAAGCAATGCTCGCGCAATTGCAAGTTGTTGCTGTTGTCCTCCGCTTAAGTCACCTCCTTTACGAGCTAGAAATTGTTTTAAAACAGGAAAAAGTTCATATACAAGTTCATCAATCTTTTTATGCTTTGCTAACCCTCCAGGCAAAGCTTCCAATCCAAGTTGAAGATTTTCCTCTACAGTTAAATAAGGTATTATTTCTCGTCCTTGAGGAACATATGCAATACCTGAACGAGCCCTTTGATGAGGCGGCTTTCTATTGACTAAATCTCCATTAAAAATAATCTCTCCACGCCGTGGAGTTAATAAACCTATTAAAGATTTAAGCAAAGTTGTCTTACCTACTCCATTTCGACCAATAAGACATATCATCTCACCTTGATTGATATTCATATCAACATCTCGAAGAATATGACTCTCGCCATAGTAGGTATTCAAGCCTTTTATCTGAAGCATAGTCATTCTTCGTCCTCCTCAGATTTTCCTAGATAAACCTCAATAACTAACGGATCTTTTTGTATGTCGCTCATAGATCCCTCTTTCAATACATGGCCTTGATGTAAAACACTAACAGGACAATCAAGTCTTCGAATAAATTCCATATCATGATCAATTACTAAGACAGTATGATCGCCAGCTAAAGATTTAAGAAGATCAGCAGTTAAATCTGTTTCTTCATCAGTCAAACCAGCTACAGGTTCATCAACAAGTAAAAGATCAGGATCTTGTCCAACTAGCATTGCTATCTCAAGCCATTGTTTTTGACCATGCGAAAGCGCGCCAGCCCTGATATTGGCTTTTGATTGAAGGTTGACAATACTCATCAAATGTTGAATTTGATCTAAATGATTAACCTTTAAACTTTTAATTAATAATGAAAAAGGAGTTTTAGGTCTGCTAACTGATAGAGCTAGATTTTCTTGTACAGATAAATTCTCAAATATCCTAGGACTTTGAAATTTCCTCCCAATCCCTTTACGCGCTATGCGAAATTCTTCTTGACCAAGCAAGGATTTGTCTTTAAAAATCACGTCACCCTTTGTAGGTACTACTTTCCCAGTAATTACATCTAAAAATGTAGTTTTACCTGCACCATTGGGACCAATAACTGCTCTCAGATCACCTTGATTCAAAACCAGATCAAGATCTCTGAGAGCAAGAAATCCTTCAAAACTAACTGAAATTTGTTTTAGCTCTAGCAATGGAGAATTCATGATTTCACCTCGCCTTGTTCATTGACTTCAAGACTTGGATATGTTTCTAGTTTTTTATTAATACCAATTAAAAAAAGTAATTTCTTTGGACCGCCTTTTCTGATCCATCCTAGTACCCCTTCTGGAAGAGCTGTTACAACAAGAATAAATAATCCACCTTGAATAAACATCCAGCTTGCAGGTAATGCTTCACTCACCAAACTTTTTGCATAATTAATTAAAACAGCTCCAAGGATTGCACCTAATAAAGTTCCTCTTCCGCCCACGGCAACCCAAATAACCATTTCTATAGAGAAAGGGACAGTCATAAATTGAGGAGAAACTATTCCGGATTGAACTGTATACAAAGCCCCTGAAATACCAGCTAATCCTCCTGCTATTGAAAAAATTATTGTTTTAAAAATTACTGGATTATATCCAGTAAAACGAACTCGAGCCTCATCGTCTCTAATCCCAATCAGGATATTTCCAAATCTATCTCGAACAATCCACCGAGCAAAAAACCATGCAAGTATTACTAAAATAGCTGATATCCAAAAAAACCATCTTTGCATTATTTCTGAACCAACCATTTGTCCAAAAAGCTGAGTCACATCTGTTTTCAACCCATTTGTTCCATTAATCAACTTCTGTTGCCCATTAAAGAAATTGAAGAAAACTAAAAGTGCCGCTTGTGTAAGAATTGAAAAATAAACACCTTTAATTCTATTTCTAAAAACTAAATACCCAAGGAGACCAGCAATTATTGCCGGCAAGAACCAAATGGAAATAAGAGTAAAAATTGAACTTTTAAATGGTTCCCAAAAAAATGGAAGGTTTTCGACTCCGTACAAACCAAAAAACTCGGGGATACCATTTGGGAATCCTCCTGAACTATTCAGTTGAAGGAACATCGCAGCACAATATCCACCAAGAGCAAAGAAAATTCCTTGACCTAAACTCAACATCCCTGTGAACCCCCAAATCAAATCAACCCCAAGAGCGACTATTGCCAGAGATAAATATCTTCCTAAGAGATTTAATCTAAAAACAGGAAGTACTGAGGGTGCAGCAATAATTAACGCAATGATTAAAACCCAAATAGTTAAATTAATCCAACTTTTTTTTGTAGAAAAAATGCTCATACGTCAAGACTCCACCATTCTTCCTTTTTGAGGGAACATCCCAGTTGGTCTAAATTGAAGAAATATCACTATGAGAGCAAATATCATTACTCTAGCCATGCTTGTTGTAGCAAAAAAATCTATTGTTGAATAAAGAGGGGATGGCATCTCTGGCCAAATGGTCAGAAGTCTTCCTGCTCCTATCAAATCGGTCATTATTCCAATAGAGAAAGAAGCAAGGATTGTTCCTAATAAATTACCTACGCCACCAAGAACTACAACCATAAAACATCCAACAATATAATTCCCTCCAACATTTGGTCCCACTGAGCCAAGAAGTGAAACCGCAACTCCTGCGACACCAGCCAAACCAGATCCAATTCCAAAAGTAATAATATCTACTGTTTCGGTTGATATACCCAAACAATCACTCATGGGTCTATTTTGAGTTACTGCTCTAATTCTTATTCCCCAAGCTGTTTTATCAAGGAAGAAAATGACTACTAAAACAGATATTAAGGTAATAAGGATTATTAAAAGACGAGTTTTAGGAAAAGTAATTCCAAGGAAATCAATTCCACCTCTCATCCAGGATGGAGCTGTAACATCAACATTCCTTGCACTAGCCCGACTAAGTTTGCTTACTAAAGAAGATAAAATACCTCCTGTTGCGACACCCAATAACGCTGAGAATCCCCAAGTAGTTGCTCTTATTATTTTACCTTTTGCACCAGATAGTAAGTCATCAGAAATAAATAATGGTGAAAACAAGCCAAAGAAAAGTGTTATTACCAAACCACTTGCATAGGCCAGCGGAACACTTCTAACAAATTGTTGAAGGATTAGGCTAACTCCCCATGTAGCTAAAAGTGTTTCCAGAGGACTTCCATAGAGACGTCTAATAACTGTTCGTTCTAAAAGAATCCCCACTGTTCCACTAACTAAAAAAGCAATTCCAATTGCAACTATGACATACGAATCATAAAAAGGTTTTAAGAAAGAAACTTGTTTGAAAATTAATTGGGTTATGTATGTTGAATAAGCACCAAGCATCATCAATTCACCATGAGCAAGATTGATGACACCCATTAAACCGAAGACAATTGCTAGTCCCAGTGCTGCGACAAGCAAAACTGAGCCAATAGCAACGCCATTAAAGAGACTTTCAAGTAAAAGTTGCACTAGCTTGGTTGTGTTTTTAAAGAAATAAGGAGCCCGAAGGCTCCTTATTAGAATCTATTTATAAGTCAAAATTGAATCACATCCTATATTTTTCACCTTTCTTAGGATCTGTCCAATCACATGCATAACCTTTTGAACTTGGATGTTTTTGGTTCCAGGCTTGTGGTTCAACAACTCCAGTTTCTTCAAGGATTGTAAATCCACCCTCTGCGTTGATTTCACCAATTCTCACTGTTTGAGATAGGTGATGATTTGCCATAACCTCTACTGGCCCTTGAGGAGCATCAAATGTCTGCCCAACTAATGCTTCTCTAACCGCATTATCATCAAATGTGCCTGCATCTTCAACTGCCTGCTTCCAAAGATAAACCATGTTATAAGCAGATTCTTGAGGATCAGCTACAACACGATCGCTTCCCCATCTCTTCTTAAAGCTCTTAGCAAATTTCTTAGAGGCTGGAGTATCAATAGACATCATATAGTTCCAAGCACCATAGTGGCCCTCAAGGAACTCAGGTCCAATAGTACTAATTTCTTCTTCCGCAATGGAGTAGTTCATCACGTAATAACCATTTGAAGGAGTAATTCCTGCGTCCTGGATTTGTTTGAAGAAAGCAACGTTTTGATCACCATTCAAGGTGTTAATGATTATTCCGCCATCAGGAAGAGCAACTTTTATCTTGGAAATAATGGGTGCAACCTCTGTATTACCTAAAGGAAGGTAATCTTCTCCAACAACTTTACCGCCAAGTTGTTTAACTTGAGCTTTAGTAATTGTATTAGAAGTTCTTGGGAAAACATAATCAGAACCAACCAAGAAGAAATCTCCTCCAGCAGCTGGAGAGCGTTTGTACATAAAATCTGTAGCAGGCTCGGATTGCTGATTAGGAGTTGCTCCGGTATAGAAGATGTTATTGGAACACTCTTGGGCTTCGTATTGAATAGGGTAATAAAGGAATGCATCTTTAGATTCATAAACCGGAAGCATTGCCTTACGACTTGCAGATGTCCAGCCACCAAAAACAACTGGAACTCCATCCTGATCGATTAACTTCTTAGATTTTTCAGCAAAGGTAGGCCAATCTGAGGCACCATCCTCAACGATGTACTCGATTTTATAGCTTTTACCGTCGACTGTTACACCGCCTGCTGCATTAATCTCCTCAATAGCCATTTTCTCTGTATCAACAAGAGTTGATTCCGAGATTGCCATTGTCCCTGATAGAGAATGGAGAATTCCAACAGTAACGGTGTCATCAAAGTTGCCTGAGGAATCTGATCCACCACAAGCAGTAACAGTTACGGCCAATGAGGCAGTAGCTAAACCTGCAAAAATGCGCTTTGAAAGCTTCATGAAATACTAACTAAATTAGTTGTTTGCCCACCTTGGGGGTTTACGGAAAGTATCCAACTGAACACCCTTCTTTTTGTAGCTAATGAGACTAAATTAGCTATTTCAGTAAACGAAGATACGTTTTTGTATTAGTTAATACTCTTTAACGACTGGAAGGTATCTGATCACACAAAAACTCCTCAATAATTTTTATCCCCTCCCCTGATTTGGTATTAGTAAAACACCAAGGAAGATTTTTCCTCATCAACAGAGTATCTCTTTCCATTATTTCCAAGCTTGCTCCAACCATTTCAGCAAGGTCAATCTTATTGATCACTAATAAATCTGAACGTGTTATTCCTGGACCTCCTTTCCTGGGGATCTTATCTCCAGCAGCGACATCAATGATGTAAATACATATGTCAACTAACTCAGGGCTAAAACTTGCAGCAAGATTATCGCCACCACTTTCAACAAATACTAAATCTAAAGCTGTAAATTTCTGCTCTAACTCTTCAACAGCAATTCTATTTATAGAACAATCCTCTCTTATCGCTGTATGTGGGCATCCTCCCGTTTCAACTCCTTTAATACGTTCAGGTGCTAAAGCCTTTGAATTAGTTAAAAACTTTGCATCTTCTTGAGTGAATATATCATTAGTTACTACTGCGATCTCAAAGTGATCTTTCAGATTTTCACATAGTCTCTGGATAATAGCCGTTTTACCAGAGCCTACTGGACCAGCTATTCCAACTCTTAATTTACTTTCCATTAGCTTCTAAATAATCTTGAATAAAGTTCTACATGCGATTGTTGTGCCATAATCGCGCCAACATCGCTAATCCAAATTTTTTTTGGATTCTGTTGCAATAAGAACGTTGCTTGAGACTTAATATGCAATAGAGATTTCTTTTGAAGCTGTTGAGCTTTTGTGGGGCCCAATGACAATAGTCTTAATGCTGCACTTAATTGATTAGCCACCCAACTATATAAAAACCCTTCCACTAAATCAATTTGTGATATATTCCAACAAACTCCAGCCCAAGCCCAAGCGATCGGCCATATGAATTTCTTATCGTTATCAGGAAGAGGATGATCTAAATCAATCAGAAGTTGTAATAGAGATTCACCCATTTGAATTTGTTGAGATCGTACATCTGGAGAATCTCTTAATGAACTAAGCCAAGAATTCCACTCTTCAATAGGTATCTTATATTCATCATCTTTCTTATCCCTCCAATTAACCAAATCTCTCATTATGTAAGCAATTGAGCTTGCCTCAATTGTTATCTGACCTCGAGAAAGTTCACTTTCAATCCAATTGAAGAGTGTCTTTTCGTCATATACTTTTTTATTTTGAACCAGCCACTCCAATCCTTCTGAGTAACTAAAAGCACCAACTGGTAATGATGGGCTCATTAATTGTAAAAACTCAAGTTTCATAAATGGAATTCATCAAACCTCCTGCTCATAAGCACCTATCTCGGGAGAAAAAGGTCTTTGGAAACTTTTTATGTCAAAGCCTTGGCCTTTCAACATCTTTTTCATAACTTCATCATTAAGTAAATATAATTCTTTATCGTGCAACTCGATCTCAACATGTCTATTACCTAAATGATAAGCAGCTTTTAATAATTTCAATCTATTTTCTGATCTAATTCTTATTACATCTTCATGAGCTGCCTTTATCCTTACAAAAACTTGGAGATTCTCACTCTTCAATACCTCTCCAGGTGTCAATCGACCTCCTCCTCTAGGCAAATTTAAAATGACATCAATGCCATCTAAAGTTGATCGCTTTCCACGAAGCTGAGTCCTCTCTTTTGCTGACAAGGGAAGTAGCAGACAATCTTCTATTCCTTGAGCACTAATTCTCTCAGTGAGATAGATTAATTCGTGTGACAAGCTTAAATCTTTTGTATGTCTAAATTTTAAAGGTTATATCTACCTGCAAAGACATTTATTATTTTCTCAATATTAAATGAACAAAATCGATACAACTATACAATGACACTTCAATGGCATGGAACTTGTGATCTAAGGCTTTTCAAAAAGTCAAGTCCTAACAAGATAGATAGTCTCAAAACAATTCATCAAGCAAAATGCACTGCTCCATTAAAATTAATGAGAGTATTCAACGATAAAAAAGATGGGAGATGTGAAATACCACTTCTTCATAGTGCAGGAGGGATTGTTGGAGGTGATCAACTTACAATAAATGTTAGTGCTGAAGAAGATAGTAGTGCTATATGTTCTTCAGTAGCAGCTCAAAAAGTTTATGGCAGTAGAGGCAGGTCAAAAATAAATCCGCAAGGGAGATGGGCGAATCAAAAATGTTTTTTTCAAATTGAAAAAAATTCTGACTTTGAGTGGATCCCTCAAGAATTAATCATTTATCAGGGAGGTCTTTTTGAACAAAACATTACTGTTAATCTTGATACTTCATCAAGCTTTTTATGTGTTGACTTGGTTCGTTTAGGACGAACTGCTGCAGGAGAAGAACTTGGAAATGGCGTATGGAGATCATCTTTGGAAATCTTTAGAAAAAATGATCAAGGCAAGCATTATGAATATAGTGATCGCCTTGAACTATCTGGAGAAGCTCTAAAGTCCATTCATGGCTTAGATCAGAAACCAGTATTTGGATCTTTAACTTGGATAACACCTAAGGGAATTAAGCAAAAAGATTTATCTGATTTATTAGTCAAATGCCGAAAAAAAAGATCTGGACTTGAGGGATTTATGACTTGTAGTCTTCTTGAAAATGGCATATCAGCAAGATACACAGGCTCATCAACACAATCAGCTAGATTTTGGTTCTTTAGGATTTGGAGTCTTACTAGAGTTTTAAGAAAATCAACCATCCCTGAATACATGAGGATTTGGCCAATGCAAGAAAATCCATCAACAGATACAAAATGTCCATCATGAACTTTTAAGCATTTTTTTGCTTGTAAAGTGAGCTTCTAACTATTAAAAAATGTACTTAAGCCCTCAAGAAAAAGACAAATTACTTGTAGTGACCGCTGCTCTTTTGGCAGAGCGAAGATTAAATAGAGGTTTGAAATTAAATCATCCTGAAGCCGTTGCTTGGCTTAGCTTTCAAGTACTTGAAGGTGCTAGAGATGGAAAAAGTGTCTCAACCTTAATGAACGAAGGAACCACGTGGTTAACAACAGAACAAGTTATGGAAGGTGTACCCGAACTCATCCATGAAGTTCAAATAGAAGCTGTTTTTCCAGATGGAACGAAGCTGGTAACACTTCACAATCCAATTAGCTAGGAAATCATGTCTCATTTAATTCCTGGAGAACTTATTACCGAAGATGGTTTCATTGAACTTAATAAGGGAAGAGAAGTCACAATTCTAAAAGTCGCGAACATTTCCGATCGACCGATACAAATAGGCTCTCATTATCATTTTTTTGAGTCCAACAAAGGTCTAGAATTTGATCGAAACAAATCTCTAGGTAAAAGGTTAGACATCCCAGCAGGTACTGCTATTAGATTTGAGCCAGGCGACCAAAGAGAAGTTAATCTTGTGCCTTACGCAGGAGACCGTAAAATTTTTGGATTTAACGGACTTATAAACGATTCACTTCAACAATAAAATGCCTTTCAAAATTTCTCGTCAAGCTTATGCAGAGACTTATGGTCCTACTAAAGGGGATCGTATTAGACTTGCAGATACAAACTTAATACTCGAAGTTGAAAAGGATCATACTCACTATGGAGACGAAGTTAAATTTGGTGGAGGTAAAGTTATTCGTGATGGGATGGGACAATCACAACAAAGCAGAGACAATGGAGTAGTAGATACCGTTATCACCAATGCACTTATCCTGGATTGGTGGGGAATTGTTAAAGCTGATATTGGCATTAAAGACGGAAAAATCTCAGGTATCGGAAAAGCTGGCAACCCTGATACTCAAGAAGGTGTAAACATTATTATAGGCGCCAGTACAGAAGCAATTGCAGGAGAAGGAAATATTATTACAGCAGGGGCTATTGATAGTCATATTCATTTTATTTGTCCACAGCAAATAGAAACTGCTTTAGCTAGTGGAGTTACAACAATGCTCGGAGGGGGGACTGGTCCAGCAACAGGTACTAATGCAACAACATGTACTCCAGGAGCATTTCACATCTCAAGGATGCTGCAATCAGCAGAAGGATTTCCTGTCAATCTCGGGTTCTTTGGGAAAGGCAATGCAACTAATAAAGCAGCATTAGAAGAACAAGTAAGGGCAGGTGCATGTGGATTAAAGCTTCATGAAGATTGGGGAACTACACCAGCTTGTATTGATTCATGCCTAAGTGTTGCAGATCAACTAGACGTACAAGTTTGTATTCATACAGATACCCTAAATGAAGCTGGGTTTGTTGAGGATACAATTCGAGCAATAAAAGGAAGAACAATTCATACTTTCCACACAGAAGGAGCTGGTGGTGGTCATGCTCCTGACATTATCAAAATTTGTGGGGAATCTAATGTGATCCCAAGTAGTACAAATCCCACCAGGCCTTTCACTCTAAATACTCTTGAAGAGCATTTAGACATGTTGATGGTTTGCCATCATTTGGACCCCAAGATTCCTGAGGATGTTGCATTTGCCGAGTCAAGAATACGTCGTGAAACTATTGCTGCTGAAGACATACTCCACGATTTAGGAGCCTTTTCTATTATTGCTAGTGACTCTCAGGCCATGGGAAGAGTGGGGGAGGTCATTAGTCGAACTTTTCAAACTGCTCATAAAATGAAAGCTCAAAGAGGGGTTTTACCAGAGGATAATCAAAGAAATGATAATCATCGGCTGAAAAGATATATCTCAAAGGTAACTATTAATCCAGCGATAGCTCATGGAATAAGTCGTCATGTTGGGTCGGTTGAAGTTGGCAAACTAGCAGACTTAGTACTTTGGAAACCTGGCTTTTTTGGAGTTAAACCTGACTTAGTAGTCAAGGGAGGATCTATCGCATGGGCTCAAATGGGAGATGCAAATGCCTCTATACCTACGCCTCAACCAGTCCATGGTCGTCCAATGTTTTCTTCCTTTGGCAAAGGGATAATTCCTACATGCCTGACCTTCTTAAGCGAAAGCGCAATAGACGCTGGTGTTCCTAAGCAACTAAATTTGGAACGCTCTTATGCGCCCGTTATAGACACAAGAAAAATATCTAAACAATCAATGAAACTAAATGATGCAAGACCCAAAATCGAAGTAGACCCTCAAACATACGAAGTATTTGCAAACGGAGAACTTTTAACCTGTGAACCAGCTAAATCACTACCACTTGCTCAGAGATATCTATTGCTTTAATTATTTACGTTAGATCTTATATATTTTTAGGCTACAAGCCAATCCTCTGTTTTAGATGAAGTTATTCGGAGACGTTGCTCCAAATTAGGGCCATAAGATTCTATTCCCCAAATTTCCAATTGCGAACCCTCTGGGGCCATAGAGGAAAATACTTCTTGAGGGAAAATTGCTCGTTCTAGAAAAAATCTATCCGGACCAATACATTTCAGCACGACCATGCTAGACGTGACATTCCTGTAAGAGAAATCGACCATTACTGACAATTATTTGTTGAAATTAAAACAAAAAAATTTAAAAGTATTTGTAATTTTTTATACAAAAGGTAAACATAAAAACATAAAGTTTTCCTTAATATGTCCAAGTTGAACTCCCCTTCGAGATCTAATTAGTTATAAAAAAATAAAAAAATTTATGATCTCTACAACAACAAGAATAAGGATAAAAAATATAATTAATAGATTAGAAACTAAGCAATTAGTTACCCTCGAAGAAAGAATTTTCCTTAATAAACTATCTAATGTTTCAGCTTTAGTTTCAGAATGGGTTGCATCAGCTTTAGGGCCTGAAGCAAGATCTATAGATAGTGATTAAAGAGTGAAATTGTATAAAAAAAATATTATCTCTTATTTCTTCAATAATTAAATCATTAGGCCAATAAGAAGTTTTTCCTCAAATCTAAAATTAATTATGCATTAGTAAAATGACCAAATGATTTATATTTTAAGTGATTTATTCCAAAATCTAAACCTTGGCATAGCCTTAAATGTATTGGTAAATACAAATCAATCTATGGTTTTGTATTTACCAATACATTTAACTGTTACTTAAATAAAGATAATAAATTGATCTTAATTTGTGTGAGGACACAATGAAGCTTTTTCAGCGTTTGCTGGTGGCTCCTGCTGCATTGGGCCTAATGGCTCCTGTTGCAGCTAATGCAGATACTGCATTTTCATCAACCACAACTCTTTCTGGTGGTGCTTATTTTACTGTTGGTTCTGTTGCTGACGGCGGAACAACAGATAAGGAAGAAGAGCTTTATATGCAGTATGCATATGGCCTGGATGTGACTTCAAGCTTCACTGGTGAAGACATGCTTTATATGGGCATGGAAACTGGTAATGCTAGTGGTCCATTAGCA
>QCHR01000004.1 GCA_003277985.1 Prochlorococcus sp. AG-402-G06 | reverse complement strand
ATTATTTTTAAGTCTATTTTTATATCTTAATTATTTATATTTAAATTTTTTGTTGATATTTATTTCCTTGATTAAATACTATGAAGAAGAGAAATATTATTAAATAGGTTTCTTCTTGTTGATGTAAAATTATTTTAATATTTCTTCCTCGGTAAAATATATGAAGGCAGCTGTCCTTGAGAAGATTGATCATCCACTATCTATTTGTGATGTTAAGTGCACTGAACTCAGTACCGGTCAAGTATTGGTGAGAAACATAGTTAGTGGTATTTGTGGCTCTCAACTGCATGAAATTAAAGGTTATAAAAATAATGAAAAATTTCTTCCTCATCTAATGGGTCACGAGGGATGTGGAATCGTTGAGGATATAGGTGAGGGAGTGACAACTGTATCTGCTGGAGATAAAGTTGTTATGCATTGGAGGCAAGGTTTAGGTATAGAATCTGATTTCCCAAAATATATTCTGAATGATGCAATTATCACTAGTGGAAAAGTTACTACACTTAGTGAATATTCCATTGTGTCTGAGAATAGATTGACATCGGTTGATAGAGATACACCATCTGAGCTTTGCGCAATTTTGGGATGTGCACTTACTACTGCGATGGGGATAATAGATAACGAGATTGATCTGAAATTTGGAGAAAGCTTAGCAGTGATTGGATGTGGAGGGATTGGTTTAAACCTTATTCAGGCCGCCTCAATGAAGAATGCTTTTCCTATTATTGCGGTTGATAATAATATAAATAAGCAGGATTTATGTATGAAATCTAATGCTAGTCATTTTATAAATGATATTAATGATTATTCTCAAGGAAAAATAGACATAATAATAGACACGACTGGAATTCCTTCTCTGATAACAGATGCAATCAATAAACTTTCTGATAATGGGAGAATGATTTTAGTAGGGCAACCATCACCTGGTAAATTTGTGCAAATTTCAAATGCTTTGAATTTATTTAATGGAATAGGAAAGACTATTAAAGCTACTCAAGGAGGTAAAACTCGCCCCCACTTTGATATCCCAAGGTATGTTAAATTGTATAAGAATGATCGGTTGAAAATTGATCATCTTTTTACTCATAGATTTCCTCTTGTAGAGGTTAATAAAGGTTTTGATTTGCTTAGGTCAGGTAATGCCGGTCGGGTTATAGTATCAATAAATGAAAAATAAAAAAATTTGGACAAAGGAAGAATTAATTGCCTTTGAAAATCATATCGGTGATCTTTATGCCGACAATCAACTTCCCTTCCTTTTTCATCTATCAGGAGGTAATGAAGATCAGCTTATAAATATATTTAAGGATATCAAAGAAGATGATTATGTTATATCAAGTCATAGAAATCACTATCATGCCCTCCTTCATGGTATTCCTCCAAGCGTTGTCGAGGATCGAATTAAAAATGGTCGAAGTATGTTTATATACGATCGAAAAAGGAACTTCTTTGTCTCTGCGATAATAGGAGGCACACCAGGGATAGCTGCTGGTATAGCTTGGGCTTTAAAACGAAAAGGGTCAAAGCAAAAAGTATGGTGCTTCGTTGGTGATGGAACAGAGGACAATGGACACCTTTTTGAGGCTATTCGCTATGTAGACGGATGGGATTTACCCTGCAAATTTATTATTGAAAATAATAATCGCTCTTGTGAAGCCTCAAATGATGATCGTTGGAATAAAAAGGGTGACTTGGTTTGGGAATCCGATTCAGTAATTAAATACTATTATGAATGTACTTATCCTCATTGTCGCAAGCCGGGGATGATCGATTTATCAAAAGCTGTCAAGAAAACAAATGATGAGTATTTTCCTAAATTAAGCGAAGTTAAATATCCTGAATCTAATAATAGTGGTTTGAGTTATAAGGAAGCAGTGATTAAATCAATGAACAATTTAGCATCAGAAGGTGCAATATTTATTGGCTATAATGTTAAATATGGTGATGCAATGGGCACGTTAAAAGATGTACCTGATAATCAAAAGATAGAAACGCCAGTTGCTGAAAATCTAATGTCAGGAATTGCAATAGGGATGTCTTTTGAAGGATTTAAACCAGTTTTATATTTCGAGAGACATGATTTCATGCTTGTTGCGGCCGATGCAATCATCAATCATATAGATAAAATCGAAAGGATATCTCATGGTGAGTTTAAAGTTCCTTTGATTATTCGTGCTGTTACAGCTGATGCTGGACCATTCTATTCAGGGATAACTCATTCTCAGGATTTCACAGAACTTTTTAGAAAAGGTGTTAGTTTCCCTGTCTTAGATCCACTTAATGGTGATGAAGTTATGCAGGCATTTAATGGTGCAAAAACAAGTAATCGCCCAATGATGATTATTGAAAGGAAATCAAGATATTAGATTAAAATATAATTATCATAATTTAACTTTTTCAATGTTATTAATTGATATATATCTTTGATTTTCGTAAATAATATTTGCTGTTGAATAAAAGTAGATAGTTTTTATATTCATAGAATCAGCTGCTTGCAAGTCTGATAACTTATCACCAATAAAAATAGACTTTTTGCAATCTATATTGAACTCATTACATGCTTTTTTGAATAAACCTGTAGCAGGTTTTCGGCAGTCGCATATATAGCTATACTCCTTAATAATTCCATCAGGGTGATGTGGACAAAAGTAATATCTATCTAATTCATAACCAATTGAACTTATTAGGCTTTGGTTCAAATAGTTCATAAATGATTTTAAGTCTTTTTCTTTATAAAAACCTCTAGCAATTCCACTTTGATTAGTAATACATATGATTTTGTAAGATTTACGCTTTGCAGATTTTATAAGTTCTTTTATACCATCAGTGAAAATTAAGTCATTAAATTTATAGATATATTTTTTGTCGATATTAATTACACCATCTCGATCCAAAAATAATGCTTTATTCATTCCCTTTAATCTTTTTAGCTAATAATGTTGTGGAATAATTTCCAACAAATGGAAATATTTCAACTCTTCCTCCTTTTTCTTCAACAATGTCTTTCCCAATGATATCTTCCTTTTGATAATCTCCTCCTTTAACAATTATATCAGGTTGAATTTTTTTAATTAGTTCATATGGAGTCTCTTCTTCAAAAACAATGACTTGATCTACTACTTTTAGGTTTTCAAGTAATTCCTTTCTTGCTTGTACATTGTTAAATGGCCTTTCTTCTCCTTTAAGCTTTTTAACGGATTTATCAGAATTAAGCCCAACTATTACTTTCCCACCCAAAGCTTTGCATGACTCGAGCAATTTAACATGACCAATATGTAAGATATCAAAACATCCATTTGTAAAAATTGTTAATTCACTAGCTTCTTTTAGATCTTCTTTTGTGGCGGTATAATTTCCCAAAACACTAACGCACTTGGAAGCAATATAATTTGCTTTTTTTGAGGAATCTAACACTGACATTCCTAATGAAACGCAGAAGGCTAATACTGAAATAACAGTATCTCCTGCGCCCGTAACATCATAGACATCTTTTTTGTGAACAGGTAAAGTCTCTAGTGTAATTTCACTGTTTACTTTAGTTGCTAAAATCATACCATTATCACCTAAAGTCAATAACAATTTAGGTAGGTTATATTTATTCATTACATAATCTATTTTCTCCTTTGTATCTAATCCTTGGGTGATACATTTCTCACATATATAATCAAGTTCTGGCCTATTAGGCTTGTATATCGTAGCTCCTTTTATCAAATCTTCCGCACATGATTTGCTGTCAATATATATAGGCTTTGATCCAACAAGTAACTTTAATTTCTCTGTTTTAATTGCCTGCAGCAATCCTTTATTGTAATCTGAGATGACTATGACATCAAAATCATTGCTGATTTCATATAAATAATTCGCAAAATAATTTGAACTATTTAGATCAATTTTCGTTTCAATATCATGCCTTAAAAGATGCTGTTGATTTGCTATAAAACGTATTTTACGGATTGTTACTTCAGAAAAAATATTAATTTCAATTAAATTTACGTTACTTTCTTGCAACATTAATTTAACCGTTTCTCCTGCCTTATCATTGCCTATTAGAGTTAATAAACTAACATCGCCTCCTAGACTAGATATATTTTTAGCGACATTTGCTGCTCCACCTAAATGTTTTTTACATTTACTATTGTATAGAACAGGAACTGGTGCTTCTGGAGAAAGTCGATCTGACATGCCAATAATATTTTCATCAAGAAAAACTTCTCCAACCACAAGAAATTTCATTTAATGCATACTATTGAAATATTCATTCTACTATATTAGTTTTATTGAGAAAGTCTTCTATTGCTTTGATTGTATTTATAGGCTTCCAATCTATGTTCAATGAATCTAAGTAACTCATATTTGCGCATGTATATTTCTGATATGAGTTTTTAAGTTTGGATGGGAAATCTATGTCTTTGATTTCTACAGACTTCCCATTTCTATTCCACCACTTCGCAACTTCATTGGCTACTTGCCTGAATGAAGTTGCTTTTCCGGAACCTGCATCATAGATACTTTTTAAATCTCTTCTAGGCAAAAGAATACTGATTAATTTAGCTATGTCATAAACATTAATGAAATCTCTCTGATATAAGTTAATATCACTATTTTCTTTAAATAGTTTAATAACTGATGATGATATTGCTTGTTCATTAAATGTATGTATAGGACTTGCCATCCCGAGCTTATGTCTTTCATTTAATCCAAAGACGTTAAAAAACCGAAGAGATGTAATTAGATTTTGATTAGGATAATGAAATGTTATATATTTGTCAGTTAGAAGTTTGGAAAAGGCGTACATATTAATAGGAACTGTATGATTTGGATTCTCTTTACTTTGTTCTCCCTTTATTCCATATACAGAAGCTGATGAAGCATGTATCATTCTTATCTCTTTCTGTATGCAAAGATCAACTAATTTGTTGCTAAATCTTGTGTTGTTAGACAATAGGTATTTAGAATTCCAATTATCTGTAGAACTACAGGCTCCAAGATGAATAATCCCTGCTAAAGATTTATGATTTATTTTATTTAGGTTTTCAAAAAGTTCAGATTTATCCCAATAATCGATTAGATTTAATTTGTTAATGTTAAAAAATTTCTCTTTACTATTTAATGAACCACAGCCTATTAAGTTGTATTTAGTTTTTTTCAGGTTAAAATAGGTTGCCACATTACTGCCAATAAAGCCTTCGCATCCAGTTATTATCAGAATATTTTTATCAATCACAAAGTAATTTTTGTTTTCAAAACCAGTATACGATGTTTGATCACATTCTTTCTTCTGAATAATTAAATTTATTATTTTCTTCTTTACTTTTTTAAGCTAAACTACTTAACTTCTATATTTGTTCGTCTAATATATTGAAATGACGGATATTCAATTTCAAAATTCAACTCTATCTGAACAATTAACAGATCATGTTGAACTAATTATTGAAAATAAGGAATTAATTATTTCAGGTACCCAAAAAATAGCCAAACTTGCCTCGGATTCACTATCGCGAGGTGGAACATTATTTTGGTGTGGTAATGGAGGTAGTGCGGCAGATAGTCAACATCTTGCTGCTGATCTTGTTTGTAGATTTATTTCTGATCGGGTCCCACTCAAGTCAGTAGCATTAACTACTGATTCCTCGATATTAACTGCAATATCAAATGATTATAACTTTGATAAAATATTTTCTAGACAATTAGAGGCCTTAGCAAAGGACGGGGACATATTGATTGCAATATCAACATCTGGAAATAGCGAAAATATAAAAGAAGCGGTATTGACAGCGAAAAATCTTGGCGTAGAAACTGTTGGTCTTTTAGGAAGAGATGGAGGTACTTCTGTAGATTTATTTTCACAGAAATTAATTATTCCATCAAATTCAACTGCGAGAATTCAAGAAGTACATATTTTGATTGGTCATTTAATAATTGATTTAATAGAGAAGAATCTAAATCTTTGAAAATAAGTAACATCATAAAATCTTGGCTTCTGTTCATCAAAAATTAAATAGGCTAAGGTATATAGATTTTTATTTATTGTATTAACCTCTAGAGAATTTGATAATGAATATTATTTATTCTGTCAATGATATTCAAAGTAGCATTTTAGGTTGGTTTAGTACTCATGGTCGTCATTGGATACCATGGAAATTAAATAAAGATTACTTATTACCCAAACCTGGTGAAAGTATTTCTCCTTACGGTATTTGGATTGCTGAAATAATGCTTCAGCAGACCCAGTTAAAGGTCGTCATGCCTTACTGGAAGAAATGGATGATGACTTTCCCAAATTTAAAAGTTCTGGCTGATGGTGATGAAAATGATGTTCTTTTGGAATGGCAAGGTCTTGGATATTACTCTAGGGCTAAACGCATATTTAAGTCCTCTAAAATATTAATTAATATGATTGGGAAAGATAAAGTTCTGGATCCTTTAATGTGGCCAGTCGAATTAGATGTATGGATGGCACTTCCAGGAATTGGGAGAACAACAGCCGGTAGTATTATTTCATCTGCTTTTGATTTGCCGGCGCCAATTTTGGACGGTAATGTCAAAAGAATTTTATCAAGATTGTATGCTAGCAATAGAACCCCTAGCTCTGATGAAAGAAGACTATGGAAGTTAAGTTCAAAATTACTTCCTATTAATAATCCAAGGAACTTTAATCAAGCTTTGATGGATTTAGGATCAATGGTTTGTACTATAAAAAATCCAAGTTGTTGTTCTTGCCCTATTCAAAATTATTGTCTTGCTTATATAAAGTACGAACCAAATAATTTTCCTAAAAAAGATATGAAAAAAATTATACCTACTAAAGAAATAGGAATTGGAATCGTTTTTAATAAACAAGGGCAATTACTTATTGATCAGCGTCCTGAAGATTCAAATATGGGTGGGATGTGGGAATTCCCAGGAGGTAAAAAAGAGTCCTCAGAATCGATTGAAGAGACTATTGAAAGAGAAATAAATGAAGAGTTAGGGATTGATATTAAAGTAGGAGAAAAGCTTTTATCTTTCACACATGCATATAGCCACATGAAATTACATTTGGTAGTTCACATCTGTGAATGGATTTCTGGAACCCCAAAGCCTCTAGCTAGTCAAAAAGTTCTTTGGGTTGCTCCAAGCCAACTTTGTGATTTTCCTTTCCCTGCAGCTAACACAAAAATCATTCACAAGTTAGAGAAATATCTTGCAATAGAAAAATAATTTGTTTTTAAAATTCTTCTAATAATTTTTCCCAAATGACTAGAGCCAATGTAATTTCCCTCGGAGAAGCTTTAATTGACCGGATGGGCCCCCTTGGAGGTGATCCTGCTGTTGATAAGCCAGTCACGGATTGTTACGGTGGTGCTCCAGCCAACGTTGCCTGTGCCTTAAGTCGTTTAGGAGTTAATGTTTCATTTTTGGGCTCAATTGGAAATGATTATTTTGGTGATCAATTTAAGAATTTATTTACTAAAAGAGGAGTCAATGTAATTGGTTTACATCAGGCTAAGTCACTTCCTACTAGGGTCGTATTGGTTCGTAGAGATTTACTTGGTGAAAGGACTTTTGGAGGTTTTATTGGGGATAAAGGTTTTGGTTTTGCTGATCAGTTTATATCACTCGAAAAAACTATCAAACAATGGCCTTTGATTTCAAATCAAACTCAATGGTTAATAATCGGAACAATTCCGATGGCTTCAGAAAACGCATTGGAAGCATTTTTATGGATTATTGACAAAGCTTTGAATGATGGAATTAAAATCGCACTAGATTTGAACTGGCGCCCTACTTTTTGGCGAAGTGAAATGTCGAAAAATCCAGGTCCTTCAATTGAAGAAGTTAATATCATAAAACCTCTTTTAAATAAGGTTTCATTAATTAAACTCGCAAAGGAAGAAGCTCAATGGTTTTTTAATTCTTTTAATCCCATAGAGATTTCATCAATGTTACCTAAAAAACCATCTATTGTAGTAACGGATGGAGCTAATGCTGTCCATTGGTTACTAAATAAAAATAATGGTAGTACAAATCCAATTAAACTTTCATCAATAGTAGATACAACTGGAGCTGGAGATGCTTTTACGGCTGGTTTGATATATAAAATACTATCCGTTAACTTAGATAAAATAAGTTGTAATCAGTGTGAGGATATTATTAAATTTGCTATAGGTTGTGGAGCTTTTGTATGTCAAGGGATTGGAGCAATTGAGTCACAACCATATCTAGAAGATGTTAATAAGTTGTTGTCTACTCACAAAGGAGGTATTAGTTGAAAAGATCTTCCTTTTTTATTTGGGATATACTCTAATTTTCCTCTCCAAGAATCTTCTATTAATAGTGATAATCTTTCTGGCCATTCTACGACCATTAACGCACCCATGGCTCTAGATTGTTCCTCTTCTTGAATAAAGAATTCGTTTGCTATGGATGGGTTATCAAGTCTATATAGATCAAGATGTACTAAAGGTGGAGATCCAGAAGGATAGTGTTGTGATAATGGAAAGGTTGGTGATGTTATTGGCTCTTCAATACCAAGACTTTTTGCGATGCCCTTCACAAATGTTGTTTTTCCTGAGCCAATTGGACCATTTAGTAAAAGAATGCTGAGATTAGGAAAATTTTTTGTTAACGTTGAACCAAATGTAATTGTTGACTCAGGACTATCTAATGTCCAGCGTAAATTTCCATTTTGTTGGCTGATTGATTTCACAACCTCAAATTTTTCTTCAGACTTTTTATTCACGATCCCTATTGGGAGTTTTACATATGTTTACAGCAACCAAATCAAATCTCAATGCCATCGAGGATAACTCTGATTACGTAGTTCAGAATATAAACGAAGCTGCATTTGGTAGAAAAGAGCTTTTAATCGCAGAAACTGAAATGCCTGGGCTGATGGCACTCAGAAAAAAATATGGAACTGAAAAACCACTAAAAGGAGCTTTTATTGCTGGAAGCCTCCATATGACAATTCAAACAGGAGTTCTTATAGAGACCCTAGTAGCATTAGGAGCAAAAGTCAGATGGGCATCTTGCAATATTTTCTCTACCCAAGACCATGCTGCAGCTGCTATGGCCAATGCTGGAATTCCTGTTTTTGCAAAGAAGGGTGAATCATTAGAAGAGTATTGGGAATATACTCACAAGATTTTTGAGTGGGAAGATGGTGAATCCGCAAATATGATCCTTGATGATGGGGGTGATGCTACTGGGTTAATAATTTTGGGTGCTAAAGCAGAAAAAAATATTTCCGTTCTTGATAATCCTTCCAATGAAGAGGAAATTGCATTATTTGCCTCTATTAAGAAAAAACTTTCTCAAGATTCAAATTTTTATTCAAAAGCAAAATCTTTTATCAAAGGTGTTACTGAGGAAACCACAACTGGTGTAGCCCGCCTTTACCAGATGGAAAAAAGTGGTGAACTTGTTTTCCCAGCAATAAATGTAAATGATTCTGTTACCAAAAGTAAGTTTGATAATCTCTATGGATGCCGAGAATCACTAGTAGATGGAATTAAAAGAGCTACAGATGTAATGGTGGCTGGGAAGGTTGCACTTGTTATGGGGTATGGAGATGTTGGAAAAGGTTCTGCTCAGTCTCTGAGGGGTCTAGGGGCAACCGTAATGATCTCTGAAATAGATCCTATTTGCGCTCTTCAAGCGGCAATGGAAGGTTTTAGAGTCGTCAGATTAGATGAGGTCGTTGAAGATGTAGATATTTTTGTTACTGCCACTGGAAATTTTCAAGTTATTCGTCATGAGCATTTGATCAGGATGAAGAATGAATCCATAGTTTGCAATATCGGTCATTTTGATAATGAAATAGAGGTCTCTTCTTTAAAATCCTATGAATGGGAAAATATTAAACCTCAAGTAGATCACATAACTCTACCAAGTGGTAATAAGATAATTCTTTTGGCAGAAGGAAGATTAGTCAACCTAGGATGTGCTACTGGTCATCCAAGTTTTGTTATGAGTAATTCTTTTACTAATCAAGTATTAGCTCAAATTGAGTTATTCAAATATGGAGTTAAATATTTGAATAAAGTTTATGTTTTACCAAAACATTTAGATGAAATGGTAGCCATTCTTCATTTAGAAAAAATAGGAGCAAAGTTAACTAAACTTACTGAAGAACAAGCTGATTATATTAATGTTCCAATTGAAGGTCCCTACAAGACAGATCAATATCGTTATTAGTTTATATAAATAATTCAAACTAAATGGACATAACAGAATTTGTATCTTCTTTACCAGTATTCATAGGAAATGCAGTTGAGATTAACCCTTGGATTGGTTATGGGGCGATTTTAATTGCAATGTTTTTAGAAAATCTAATTCCACCAATTCCTTCGGAGTTGATAATGCCGCTGGGTGGGTTTTATGTGTCTCAAGGTCAATTGGATTTGTTACCAGTTGTTTTAGCAGGTTTATTAGGAACTGTAGTTGGGGCTTTGCCTTGGTATGGAATTGGTAGGTTAGTCAATGAAGAAAGACTTGAGCAATGGCTTGAGAAAAATGGACGTTGGATTGGAATTAATCCTCAGGAACTTTCGCGAAGTCGCAAATGGTTTAACAGATATGGAGTCTCTTTGGTGTTTTGGGGAAGATTAGTACCAGGAATTAGGACTTTAATCTCAGTTCCAGCTGGGGTTGAGTTGATGCCCATAACCCCATTCCTAATTTGGACGACTGCAGGAAGTCTAATTTGGACCTTGTTTTTAACAATCACAGGTTTTTATTTGGGCGACAATTATACAAATATTGAAGGCTGGATAAGTCCTTTTTCAAGTATCTTTAAAACAATTATTTTATTCATTCTCTCTGGCACATTAATAACTTTAATTTATAAAACACTCCGTAAACTAATTAATAATTAAAAAACATATTTTAAAATGGAATATCATCGTTGTTTGGTTGTTGATCATATGAATTGTTGTTTTGGAAATTATTATTTTCTGAATCTCTTTTTGATCCCAATAATTCAAGACGATCCACTCTAACAACTGGTTTATTTCTATCCTCTCCAGTATTGCGATCCTTCCAGCTATCCAATTTGAAGCTACCAGTGACACCGATCAAAGAACCTTTTTTTACGTAATCTGCTGCGACTTGGGCTTGTTTTCCCCAAATTTCAAGATTGAACCAATCTGGCTCATCATTACGATTGCGTCTATTTACAGCCATAGTTAGGTTTGCTACCACCGTTCCAGATTCAAAATATCTAACTTCAGGATCTCTTCCTGCTCTGCCAACAAGAGTGACTGAATTTATTGCCATTATTGCCTCCGATGTTTATTGGTTGCTAAATAATATATTTATCTTAGTTCAACTCTCTTTATGATGGCTCAAATGATTGAAATCCGTGTTTTTTAACCGTTTCAAATTCTCCCGAGATATAGGGATTGATTTAGGTACCGCAAATACTTTGATTTATGTTTCTGGCAAGGGAATTGTATTGCAGGAACCTTCAGTTGTAGCAATGGATTTAGAAGAAGGACTTCCTCTCGCTGTAGGCGATGATGCGAAATTAATGTTAGGTCGTACACCAGGAAATATCCGTGCTGTTAGGCCCCTCAGGGATGGTGTTATTGCTGATTTTGATGCGGCTGAGCAAATGCTTAAGACATTTATTCAAAAGTGCAATGAAGGTCGTGGAATTATTGCACCAAGATTAGTTGTTGGTATTCCTAGTGGCGTAACTGGTGTAGAGAGAAGAGCAGTGCGCGAAGCTGGTCTTGCGGGAGCAAGAGAGGTTCATTTGATTGATGAACCTGTGGCTGCTGCAATCGGAGCCTCTTTACCAGTGACAGAGCCTATTGGAACAATGATTGTTGATATTGGGGGAGGTACTACTGAAGTAGCTGTTTTAAGCCTTGGTGGAACAGTTTTAAGTGAATCTGTAAGGGTTGCTGGTGATGAGATTAATGACTCTATCGCAACCTATTTGAAAAAAGTACACAATTTAGTAGTTGGGGAAAGAACAGCTGAAGAGATAAAAATTAAAATTGGTTCAGCTTTTCCATCTAATGAATTTGATTTGCAATCAATAGATGTAAGGGGATTACATCTTTTGTCAGGGTTGCCTCGTTCAATCAATTTGAAAGCAGGTGATTTACGAGAAGCCATGTCAGAGCCATTGAATAAGATTGTTGATGCTGTCAAAAGAACTTTAGAGAGAACTCCCCCTGAGCTTGCTGCAGATATTGTGGATAGGGGAATAATGCTGGCAGGGGGAGGAGCACTAGTTAGAGGAATTAGTGATCTGTTAAGTCATGAAACAGGAATTTTTACACACGTTGCTGAGGAACCATTGTTGTGTGTTGTAAATGGTTGTGGTCTTGTCTTAGATGATTTTAAATCGATGCGACGAGTTTTAGATACACCTGATTTTGCTAGAAATGTAATTAGAGATTGAAAAATGATTAAAGCTCGAAGGAAAATAGGATTTCATTTGCTTTTGAAAAGTAGGTTCTGGATTATATTTTTATGTGGTGTCTTATTATTTGGTGTTCGTTGGACTAAAGGAGCTGGATATTTAGATTTGTACTCTATTTTAATCAAACCCATATTACCAGGGACAGCTCAAAGAGAATGGATTAAGGAAGGAGAAAATATTGATAGAGAAATTCGATTGAAATTGCTTGAAGATGATAATAATCGTTTAAGAAGAGCTCTTTCTTTGCAAGAGTTTAAAAGTGATGAAAGAATTTCAGCAGCTGTCATATCTCGATCCTCTAGAAATTGGTGGCAACAGCTTGAAATTAATAAGGGTGCACTGGATGGAGTTTTGAAAGGACAAACAGTAGTTGGACCAGGCGGCTTAATCGGTTTAGTTGACAACACAACTCCACTTACTGCAAGAGTTAGATTATTGACTGATCCAGGTCATCAGGTTGGAGCTTGGATTGATCGAACTAAGCGTCATGGAATTTTGACTGGGATGGGAACGAATCGACCGAAACTAATTTTCTTGAATAAAAATAGTTTCGCTAAAATTGGAGACGCTGTAACTACCTCTCCAGCCAGTACTTTGTTACCCCCAAATTTAACAATTGGGATTGTTAAATTTGTTGACGAAAAAGCTTTGCCTTCTCCATATGCAATCGTGCAATTAACTGCATCACCCGAGGCAATAGATTGGGTTCAAGTTTTGAAAAATAATGGCTAAAAGTAATAGAAAATTATTAAAATTTTGTATTACTTTTTGTTTTTCAGCTTTTATAATTATTTCTCCTAGTTGGCTTAGCTTAAATGGAATTACGCCATGCTGGCCTGTTATTTTTTTGTTGCCATTTTCACTCACTAATCCCCCTTTTATTTCAGTTTCAGCCTCTATTTTGTTAGGAATTTTTTTAGACTCTTTTACAATTAGTGATGTTTCCTATATTCCTTCTTTGTTCCTTTTGTCTTTGGTTTGGAGTAACTATGGATTACATAATAAAAAAATTGAATTGTTTTTGAATATTGGTTTGATGGCTATATTTGGAACTGCTTTTGTTGGCCTTTCGATTTGGATTCAAAAAATTATTATATATGACTTTTTAAGAAATAATTGGTTTCATTCTTGGTCAGTTTATGTATTTATGTCCGAGGTAATAATTACTGGATTAGTTGCCCCATTTTTTTGCTCTTGGCTTCTTCTTACTTATAAAAAAAACTGATGAGAAAATTTTGAAAGCTTTAAAAATAGAATAAATACTTATTTATTAGTGGGGACTCTGTCTCTTAAATTAGTCAAAGAGCTTTGAATAACTGACTTGAAGATGATATCTTCATATAACAAGAAGCCATTTTCGACATAAAATTTCGATGCTCCTGTCACCAAGGCAACAGCTAATCTCATGACCTCTATTTTGGTTGTAGATGATGAACCAGCAGTATTGAAAGTCTTGGTTACAAGGCTTAATCTTGCTGGTTATCAGGTTCTATCTGCACAGGACGGAGAGGAAGCACTCGAAGTTTTTCACAAAGAAGCACCAGACCTAGTGGTTTTGGATGTGATGCTTCCTAAGATGGATGGTTTTGCAGTTTGTCGAAGAATAAGGGCTGAGTCTTGTGTTCCGATAATATTCTTAACTGCTCTTGAAGCGATTTCAGAAAGAGTTGCAGGTTTGGATCTAGGCGCTGATGATTATTTGGCGAAGCCATTTAGCCCCAAGGAGTTAGAGGCAAGAATTGCGACGATTTTGAGAAGAGTTGGACCTGCTCCTACGATTGATGAGCCTAGAGAGGTCCCATCAGGACAAGGAGTAATGAAACTTGGTGATCTTGTGGTAGATACCAATAGAAGGCAAGTTAGTAGAGGAGGAGAAAGAATAGGCCTCACATATACTGAATTTAGCTTGTTGGAATTATTATTTCGTGATCCAGGTCGGGTGGTGCCTCGAGCAGAGATTTTGGAACAGCTTTGGGGTTACCCTCCTAGAAGAGCAGCTGACTTAAGAGTGGTTGATGTCTATGTAGCTCGTTTAAGGGGCAAACTTGAACCAGATCCAAGGAACCCTGAATTGATTTTAACTGTTAGAGGTATTGGATACGCTTCTCAAAGAATGGGAGAATTTCCTACTGCTATTGCCAGTTAAAGATTAATAGTTCAATATTGATAGGTTTGTCATTTGATTATTTTTGTTTTCTGCCGTATGAATGAATTGTCTTGTCTGAATTAAGAGATACTCGCCTTGAGAAGGCAAAAGCATTAAAAAGCCTTGGGAAAGGTCCTTATGGTTTGAATTTTAGACCTACAGATTCTTCTGAAGGTTTACAGAAAAAATATTTGGACTTACCTAATGGCGAAGAAAAAAAAGAAAAAGTATCCATTGCAGGACGAGTCACTTCTCGCAGAGTGATGGGTAAACTTGCTTTTTTTACTCTTGCAGATGAATCTGGAACAATTCAACTCTTTTTGGAAAAAGCGACATTAAATCAAAATGAAACAAGTCAAAGTAAAGAAAATACTTTTGAAACCATTACTACCCTTGTTGACTCTGGAGATTGGATTGGAGTAAGTGGAATATTAAGAAGAACCGATAGAGGTGAACTTTCTATCAAGGTTTTTGAATGGTCAATGCTTTCAAAATCTTTACAGCCTTTACCGGATAAATGGCATGGACTTGCGGATGTGGAAAAGCGCTATAGACAAAGGTACTTAGATTTAATTGTTAATCCTCAGTCAAGAAAAACTTTTCGAACTAGGGCTTTATTAGTTAGTTCAATTCGACGATGGCTAGAGGAAAAAGATTTTCTCGAAATTGAGACTCCAGTTTTACAGTCAGAAGCTGGTGGGGCGGATGCCAGGCCTTTTGTTACCCATCACAACACACTAGATTTGCCTTTGTATTTGAGAATTGCAACAGAATTGCATCTTAAAAGGTTAGTAGTTGGTGGGTTTCAAAGGGTTTATGAATTAGGAAGAATTTTTCGAAATGAGGGGATTAGTACTCGGCATAATCCTGAATTTACTTCTGTAGAAATTTATGAGGCTTTTGCAGATTATTTCGACATGATGGAATTAACAGAAAAATTACTTTCTTCAGTTTGCGAAAAAATTTGCGGATCGACCAAAATCAGCTATCAAGGTCAAGAAATAGATCTTAAACCTCCTTGGAGAAGAGTCACGATGCATCAAATAGTGAAAGAGGCCACAGGTATTGATTTTGAATTGTTTGAAAATAACTTTAACGATGCTAAAGCTTCAATGCTTCTCCAGGGGCTGCAAGTGCCCGATAAGGCTGATTGTGTTGGCAGACTGTTGAATGAAGCTTTTGAACAAGTAGTAGAGCCTAATCTTGTTCAACCTACATTTGTCATGGATTATCCAATCGAGATTTCTCCATTAGCGAGAAAACATAGGACAAAGAAAGGTTTAGTTGAAAGGTTTGAACTTTTTATCGTTGGTAGAGAGACTGCTAATGCTTTTAGTGAACTAATTGATCCTATTGATCAAAAAGAACGTTTACTTTTACAGCAGGCCAAAAAAGAATCAGGTGACCTTGAAGCTCAAAGCTTGGATGAGGATTTTATTAATGCTCTTGAAGTAGGAATGCCTCCAACAGGAGGCCTGGGAATAGGTATAGATAGGTTCGTAATGCTATTAACTGACAGTCCATCCATAAGAGATGTCATAGCTTTTCCTCTTTTGCGCCCAGAATCAAATTTAAAACAAACTGGAAAGTGACCCATCACAGTGGATAATAGGCGAGTAAGGATTTTGTTCAGATGAGTGGCGAGAGAGTTGGTTTTCGTTTCAAGCATGCAGATGCTGTTGTGAAGCGAAATCCCCAGGGGCGTTCAAGACGCGGTTGGGTGATGGAACCTGTTGAACAAACAACAAGCAGGGGTACAAAAATGCCTGCTTATCGCATTAGATGGAGAGATAGCGAGCGTCCTGAAATTGTTTTGCAACATATGCTAATTGCTGATCCTGACCCAACACCTCCACCCGAAAATGTTAGTTTGGATGCTACTTGATAATTAATAATTAAAGTATTATTTTTTTGCACATTATTTGCTGAGAAGTATGAAATTGCTTTGCACTTAAAAACGTTTTAAAGCATTCGCTACATCTTTTTTTGAGTCATTAATTTTCTCTCTATCCCTTTTGTCGTGAAGCTTTCTACCTTTTCCGACTCCGATTTTTAATTTAATCCAAGAACCTTTTAGATAAAGACTTAGAGGAATTAATGCTAAACCTTTTCTCTCTAAGTTTATTTTTAATTTTTCGATTTCTTTTCGATGTGCAAGAAGTTTTTTGATTCTTAGAGGCTCATGATTAAAAAATTTACCTGCATGATTATGAGGAGATACATGAACATTATGAAGTAGAATTTGATCTTTTTTAATTAAACAAAACCCATCTTTTAAGTTAACTTTTCCAGCTCTAATTGATTTGACTTCTGTCCCAAGAAGCTCTAATCCAGTTTCAAGTGTTTCTAGGATTTCATATTCATACCTTGCTTTTCGATTTTCAGCTAGGCGGCGATTTCCATCAACTGAGGAATCTTTTTTTGATTTTTTCTTTCCTTTTTTGCTCATTTTTCTATTTACCTCCATTTTTGTTGAGATGCCACTACCCTTCGGTCATGGCAATTGTGTCTTCAATTACTAATCATTCTTCTCTTCCTAATGATAAAGGAGAGGAAAGATTGGTTGGTCCCAGTCTTTTAAAGGAGGAGCTTAAATTATCCCAACAAGATTCATTTAGGCCTAAATCTTTTGATGATTTTGTAGGTCAGTCTGCATTAAAGACAGTTCTTGAGATTTCAGTAAAAGCATCATTAAATAGAGGTGAGGCACTTGATCATTTAATGCTTTATGGGCCGCCAGGATTGGGTAAAACTACCATGGCTCTTATTATTGCTGAGGAATTGGGGGTTAAAGCTAGAGTCACAAGCGCTCCTGCTCTTGAACGACCAAGGGATATTGTTGGATTATTGATAAATATGCAGCCACGTGAATTGATCTTTGTTGATGAGATTCACAGACTAAATCGCATATCACAGGAACTTTTGTATCCAGCGATGGAAGATAGAAGATTGGATTTAACTGTAGGTAAGGGTACTTCTTCGAGAATGCGATCAATCGAAATCCCCCCTTTTACCTTGGTAGGTGCTACGACAAAACCCGCAGCATTAAGCTCCCCTATGCGAGATCGTTTTGGTATAACTCAGAGGCTAGATTTTTACAATTATTCGGACCTTGAAAACATAATTAAAAGATCTGCGAAACTTATTAATTTATTAATTTCAGAGGAAGCATCTCACCAATTAGCCAAAAGAAGTCGAGGTACCCCCAGGATTGCCAATAGGCTCATACGAAGAGTTAGAGATTATGCAGAGGTGCATTCTTCTTCAAAAATGATTGGTGTTGAAATTGTTAACGATGCACTTGATCTACATCGTGTGGATCAAAGAGGTTTAGATGCAACAGATAGAAGTTATTTAGGCTTGTTGGTTAATCAATATCAAGGCGGCCCAGTAGGACTTGAAACTTTGGCTGCTGCACTTGGTGAGGATTCAACCACTCTTGAAACAGTAGTTGAGCCTTATCTCATGCAAATTGGTTTTTTACAGAGAACTTCTAGGGGAAGGGTTGTTACTCCAGCAGCTAAAAAACATTATTTGCTAACTTCCGCAAATAATATAGATACATGATTTCTGGAAGAGTTGTAAAAGTTCTACTTTTACTTTCTATTATTTTTGTTTTCGTGCCATTCTCGACTCAAGCTAAAGTGCTTCCTAAAGTTTTATTCGACAAGGCTCTGAAAGAAAGTAAAGAAGGAGATTTCATTCGAGCTGAAAAAGATTGGAGTTTTTACTTAAATGAGAACCCAGATGATGCGGCTGCGTTAAGTAATAGAGGTAATATTCGTCTCGCGCTTGGTGATCCTAAAGGAGCTATAAAAGATCAAACTAAGGCTATTGAAATTTCGCCTAAAGATTTAGATCCTTATCTTAATAGAGGAATTGCGGAAGAATCTTTGCAGCGTTGGGAGGACGCAAGAAGAGATTACAACTACGTTTTACAGAAAAATCCACAAGATGTTTCAGCTTTATATAACTTAGGTAATGTGATGGGTTCCATGGACAATTGGATTGCAGCGAAGAAATTGTTTGCTCAAGCTGCTTCGTCAAATAATGCTATTGCTATGGCTAGGTCTAGTGAGGCGCTTGCGATTTATCAATTGGGCGATCTTGAACTCGCTGAAAAGAAAATCAGAATATTAATCCGAAAATATCCTTTATTCGCAGATGCGAGAGCAGCATTAAGTGCTCTTCTATGGAGTAAAGGCTTTTCAGGTGAAGCTGAAAGTAATTGGGCTGCTGCTGCTGGATTAGATATTCGATATCGTGAGAAGGATTGGTTGTTGAATATTCGACGTTGGCCTCCAAGACCTACAAGTGATTTGATTTCATTTCTTGCGTTGGATGATAGATGAAAGATTTAGGAAAAAAAATTGATGTTTTAACCAAGGATATACTGCCTGACTTGATCCAATTACGTCGTCATCTCCATGCTCACCCAGAACTAAGTGGTCAAGAATACCAAACTGCTGCTCTTGTTGCCGGGGAGCTTAGAAAATCAGGTTGGGAAGTAAAAGAAGGAGTTGGTAAAACGGGAGTGGTGGCTGAAATGGGTAACGAAAGCGGACCTGTTGTTGGCTTACGAGTTGATATGGATGCTTTGCCAATCGAGGAGAGAACAGGTTTAGATTATTCTTCTTCAATTCAAGGCTTGATGCATGCATGTGGCCATGATCTACATACTTGTATCGGTTTGGGAGTAGCTAAAGTATTAGCAAAAAACAAATTTACAAATTCTCGAATTCGAATAATTTTTCAACCTGCTGAAGAGATTGCTCAAGGTGCAAATTGGATGAGAGCTGAAAAGGCTCTTGAGGGAGTAAAAGCTTTATTTGGGGTGCATGTTTATCCAGATTTGTCAGTTGGTAAAATTGGAATAAGAAGCGGTACTTTTACAGCCGCCGCGGCTGAATTGGAAATAGATATTATTGGTAATGGAGGGCATGGAGCTAGACCCCATGAAGGCATAGATTCAATTTGGATTTCCGCGAAAGTTATTAGTGGACTTCAAGAGGCTATCAGTAGACGTTTAGATGCTCTTAAACCGGTTGTTATCAGTTTTGGGAAAATATCAGGGGGGAGTGCTTTTAATGTTATTGCTGAGAGAGTTAAGCTACTAGGGACAGTGAGGTGTCTTGATAGCAACCTGTATGAAAAATTGCCTCAGTGGATTGAGCAAATAGTACAAAATATAGCCTCTAACTACGGAGCTCAGGCTAATGTAAAATTCAAGTCGATCGCGCCTCCAGTTTATAACGATCCAGAATTGACTAGTTTGTTATCTTTATGTGCGAAGAATTTTATGGATACAAAAAATATTGTTTATTTAGAAAATCCGTCATTAGGTGCTGAAGATTTTGCTTTTTTCTTGCAAGATGTACCAGGGACGATGTTTAGATTAGGAGTTGCTGGAGATCAAGGTTGTGCTCCATTGCATAGTGGACATTTTTCTTTGGATGAAAGAAGCTTGGGATTAGGAATCAATATTTTGTCTCAAGCATTAGTCATGGCATCGCGAACTCCTCAAGACATATAGCCGCGTAATTTTATGAACAGATTGGGTAACCCATTAATCTCAATTTCAGCACCTTTACTAATTTTATTAGCAATTTCAGGCTTTTTACATAGAGAGGGCAGAGATAAAATTCAAGCTATACCTGCTTTAGTTGTTGGAAGTGGATTGGTTTTGACTGGAGCGGTTAGAAGATTTAGGCGACGAAGAATGTTGTTTTTAGAGTTAAAAAAAGATATGAATGATCAAAATTTTTAATTCGAGAATTTTATCTATAAAAACTTTAGGGTTTAGTTGCGGATTTCGAGCTAATTTACATTTATCACTAGGGGTGCCGTATTGCTTTGCTTTATGGCTGAGATCACACCCTCTGAACTTGATCTGGTTTGAACCAGTGTAAGGAAAGTGAAATCTTGTGATCTTTATGCATATTGCTCCTTTTTTATTCAATAGCTTTTTAGGTCATGCGCAATTCATGGGTGGCTTCCAGGGAAGGTAAAACCAATGTTTCTCAGATGCATTTTGCTCGCAAAGGCGAAATTACTGAAGAAATGAGGTATGTGGCACAGCGTGAAAATCTTCCTGAGTCTCTAGTTATGGAAGAGGTTGCGCGAGGTCGAATGGTTATTCCTGCAAATATTAATCATACGAACTTAGAGCCGATGGCAATAGGTATTGCCTCAAAGTGTAAAGTCAATGCAAATATTGGTGCTTCTCCTAATGCAAGCGATATTAGTGAAGAATTAAAGAAACTTGAGCTGGCAGTTAAATATGGCGCAGATACTCTTATGGATCTCTCTACTGGAGGGGTTAATTTAGATGAGGTCCGAACTGCAATTATTAATGCATCCCCTATTCCGATTGGGACAGTTCCTGTTTATCAGGCTTTAGAAAGTGTTCACGGTTCTATTTCAAGGCTAACTGAGGATGATTTTTTACACATAATCGAAAAGCATTGTCAACAAGGAGTTGATTATCAAACTATTCATGCAGGCTTATTGATTGAGCATTTGCCTAAGGTTAAAGGCCGCATAACAGGAATAGTTAGTCGTGGCGGAGGAATTCTTGCTCAATGGATGCTCTATCACTACAAGCAAAATCCTTTGTTTACTCGTTTTGATGATATTTGCGAGATATTTAAACGCTATGACTGCACTTTTTCTTTAGGTGATTCACTTAGGCCTGGATGTCTGCATGATGCCTCAGATGAAGCGCAACTTGCCGAGTTGAAAACCCTTGGTGAATTGACTAGACGTGCTTGGGAACATGATGTTCAAGTCATGGTTGAAGGTCCTGGTCATGTACCTATGGATCAAATTGAATTTAATGTTAGGAAGCAAATGGAGGAGTGTTCAGAAGCTCCTTTCTATGTTCTAGGTCCTCTGGTAACAGATATATCTCCTGGTTATGATCACATTTCAAGTGCGATTGGTGCAGCGATGGCAGGTTGGTATGGTACTGCGATGCTTTGTTATGTTACTCCTAAGGAACATCTTGGGTTGCCAAATCCTGAGGATGTTAGAGAAGGTTTGATTGCTTATAAAATTGCTGCTCATGCTGCAGATGTCGCAAGACATAGATCAGGAGCTCGTGATCGTGATGATGAATTAAGCAAGGCTCGGAAAGAATTTGACTGGAATAAACAGTTTGAATTGTCCTTGGATCCAGAGAGAGCTAAGCAATATCATGACGAAACTTTACCGGAAGAAATTTTCAAAAAAGCAGAGTTTTGTTCCATGTGTGGCCCTAATCATTGCCCAATGAATACAAAAATCACAGATGAAGATCTTGATAAATTAAACGATCAAATCCAGTCAAAAGGTGCAACTGAATTAACTCCCGTAAAGTTAAACAAAGAAAAATAGTTCTCTGTTTAACTTATTGTTTGAATTAACTATTGGTAATTAAATAATTAATTTTATTGGTTGAGAAGATTTCTAGATTTATCTAGTACGTTTTCAACTGTAAATCCAAATTTTTCCATACATAATCCACCTGGAGCAGATGCTCCAAAGCTATTCATGGTAACGCTGTCACCATCAAGACCAATATATTTATGCCATCCAAAGCTCTCTGCAGCTTCAACTACTATCCGCTTTCTGATATTTGAAGGCAAAACTTCTTCTTTATAACTCTCGCTTTGTTCTTCAAAAAGTTCAACACATGGCATAGAAACCACACGCACTTTTTTACCTTCTGAGGTTAGTTTTTTTGCTGCTTGCACGCATAAGTCAAGTTCCGTTCCAGTTCCGATAAGTATTAGTTCAGGGGTGCCATCGCATTCTTCAAGTACGTATCCACCTAAAGCAACTTTATCTACTGATGAATTTCGTTGATTGGCCATGCCCTGCCTACTTAGACATAAGGAACTTGGTCTCTTACGATTTTTAATTGCAACTTTATAAGCACCACTTGTTTCATTTCCATCGCCTGGGCGGAAAACCATCATATTTGGCATTGCTCTCAATGATGGGATGGTTTCTATGGGTTGATGTGTTGGACCATCTTCACCAACACCTATAGAATCATGCGTTAAAACATAAATAACCCCAAGTTCACTAAGAGCGGATAGACGCATAGATCCTCTCATATAGTCTGCGAAGACTAAGAATGTGCCACCGTAGGGAATTAAACCACTATCGTGATAAGCAATACCATTCAATATGGCAGCCATAGCGTGTTCTCTGACACCAAAATGCAAATAACGTTTTTCAGGACTTTCAGCTTGAAAAGATCCAGTCTCACCTTTGATATCTGTGTAATTTGAGTGCGTTAAATCAGCAGAACCTCCTATTAATTCAGGAATGTTCGGACCAAGAGCACCTAAACATATTTGAGAATGTTTTCTAGTCGCGACCCCCTTGTCATCCGCTGTATATGTAGGCAAATCTTTATCCCAACCTTGAGGAAGTTCCCCTCTAAGCATGCGTTCAAATTCAGATGCTTCAGCAGGATACTTTTCTCTGTAATCGGTAAGTTTTTGATTCCAGTCGGCCTCAAGTTCTGATCCTCTTTGAATAGCTTGACGGTATTGGTCGTATACATCTTGAGGAATTTTAAAAGGTTCATATGACCAATCAAGTTCTTGCCTGGTCAGTTGGGCCTCTTCTTCTCCAAGAGCTGCTCCATGAATCCCAGCTGTATCACTCTTATTAGGAGAGCCGAATCCGATGGTTGTCGTAATTTTTATAATTGAGGGCTTATCTGTAACTGCTTTTGCTTTTTCTATAGCTTTAGAGATGCCTTCTACATCTGTATTTCCATCAGGTATTTCTTGAACATGCCATCCATAAGCTTCATATCTCTTTAAGACATCTTCTGTAAAAGATACATCGGTTCTCCCATCAATTGTGATGCTGTTGTCGTCGTAGAGAGCTATTAATTTCCCAAGCTTTAGATGACCAGCAAGAGAACAAGCTTCTGAAGCTATTCCTTCTTGATTACATCCATCGCCCATAATTACGTATGTGTAATGGTCTACAACTGTTAAATCAGGCTTATTGAATTTGGCTGATAAATGCGATTCTGCTATTGCAAGTCCAACTGCATTTGAGATCCCAGCCCCTAATGGTCCAGCAGTTACTTCTACGCCAGGGGTCTCGAAAGTTTCTGGATGGCCAGGAGTTTTCGCACCCCATTGCCGGAATTGTTTTATATCCTCCATCGTTACAGAGTCGTAGCCAGTTAAATGCAAAAGGGCGTACAACAACATGCATCCATGTCCTGCGGAAAGAACGAATCTGTCTCGGTTAAACCATTTCGGATTTTTTGGATTATGACGAAGATGTTTGTCCCAAAGTGCGTAGCCCATAGGTGCGCAACCCATTGGGAGTCCTGGGTGACCACTATTTGATTTATTAACTGCGTCAACTGCCAGCATTCTGATGCTATTGATGCAAAGTGTGTCTAGAGAATTAGTCAGGGCAACCATTTGTATTTAGGAGAAAAATTTTTAAGTGGAAAGTGAAAATGAAATTGATTAGATCATTTGTCGAAAAGCTAGACAGACATTGTGACCGCCAAACCCAAATGAGTTAGATAGTACGACGCCTAATTTCTTCTCTCTTGCTTTGTTGGGCACATAATCAAGATCACAATTTGGGTCTGGATTGGAATAATTAATTGTTGGCGGAATTATTTCATGTTTTATTGCCAAAGCACAAGCAACAGCTTCTATTCCACCAGAACCTCCTAATAGATGACCTGTCATTGATTTGGTTGAGCTTGTAGGTACTTGATATGCATGATTTCCTAAAGCAGTTTTTATGGCTGATGTTTCATTGCTGTCATTGGCTGGAGTGCTAGTTCCATGAGCATTAATGTAATCGACTTCTTCGGGATTAATCTGTCCATCAATTAATGCAAGTTTCATTGCTTCGGCTCCTCCTAAGCCTCCAGGCGTAGGAGAAGTAATGTGATGGGCATCACATGTGGTTCCATAACCAATAATTTCTGCATGGATTGTTGCGTCTCTTTTTAATGCATGGTCAAGAGTTTCTAGAATTAATACTCCTGCCCCTTCTCCAATGACGAATCCATCTCTTTGAGCATCAAATGGTCTACTTGCTGTAGATGGATCATCATTTCTGAAAGATAGGGCCTTGGCACTAGCAAAACCTGCAACACCTAAAGGAGTGATACTTGCTTCAGCTCCACCGCAAACCATTGCATCTGCTTTACCTAATTGGAGTAGCCTGAATGCATCACCAATCGCATTTGAACCCGCAGCACAAGCAGTAGAAACTGCTGAACTTGGACCTTTAGCGCCAAGTGCAATTGCTGCAAGTCCAGTAGCCATGTTGGGGATCATCATGGGAACAGTAAATGGACTAACGCGACTAGCTCCCTTGTTGTCCAAAACATGAGCTTGGGTTTCCATAGTCAGCAATCCACCAACTCCAGAACCAATAATCACGCCAATTCTTCCAGAATTTGAGTCGTCAATTATTAGACCTGAATGATTAAGAGCTTCTTTTGCAGCAATGACTCCAAATTTTGAAAAACGATCCCATCGTTTGGATTCTTTTGGCTCTAATTTGCCAGCCGGGTCAAAATTTTTCACCTCTGCTGCAAATCTGCATGCATGGGATGAGGCATCAAAGAGTGTTATTTGATCTACCCCATTTTGCCCGGATTGAAGCCCATGGAGGTAACTTTCGAGGTTGTTGCCAATTGGAGTAATGGCGCCAAGACCTGTAATAACAACTCGATGGAGTTTCTCCATCATTTAAACCTCAAGACTGTTTTTCTTCGATGTATTTGACTGCATCTCCGACAGTGGCAATACCTTCAGCAGCCTCGTCGGGGATCTCTATGTCAAATGCCTCTTCAAGAGCCATAACTAATTCGACAGTGTCGAGAGAGTCAGCTCCGAGGTCGTTTTGGAAATTTGAATCCGGTTTCACTTCACCGGCTTCAACGCTTAGTTGTTCTGCGACAATAGAACGAACTTTTTCAAGGATTGCTTCCTGGGACATAACCTTCTTAGACCTGACTTCTAATACTACGGGTTAGAGTGTCGAGTTAACAAAAGTGACGGCATTGCAACTATTTTTTTTTATGTAGCAAAACGTAGGTATAGTTTTATACATCTAGGAAACAGGGGTTGGTAATTTGTCACACGCCGTCAAAATCTATGACACCTGTATTGGCTGCACCCAATGCGTAAGGGCTTGTCCACTGGATGTTCTTGAAATGGTTCCCTGGGATGGCTGCAAAGCTTCACAGATAGCTTCGTCTCCAAGAACCGAAGATTGCGTTGGATGCAAGCGGTGTGAAACTGCTTGTCCCACTGATTTCTTAAGTATTAGGGTTTATTTGGGTGATGAAACGACTAGAAGTATGGGCTTAGCTTATTAAAAATTAGTATTTTCCTTAACTAACGCTTATTTTATATATAAATAATTTGTGATATAAATTTAAAAAAATGTGTGGCATATTTGCTGTTATAGGATCAAGAGAAGTTTCTTCAATACTTGGAGATGGATTAAGAAAGCTGGAATATCGTGGCTATGATTCAGCCGGGATAGCTACAATTGAAAATTTAAATAACGGTCAATTTGGAAAGTTAAATATTAGAAAATCAGAGGGTAAATTAATTAATCTAACCAATTTAATTAAAAAAAAACCTCCCAAAGGTCATGTCGGTATTGGTCATACGAGATGGGCCACGCATGGTAAACCTAGTGAGATAAATGCTCATCCTCATCTTGATTTTAGTGGGCAAATTGCTGTTGTCCAAAACGGAATTATTGAAAATCACAGGACATTGTCTGAAAAACTGCAACTTCAAGGAATTAAATTTACTTCTGAAACTGATACAGAAATAATTCCACATTTAATAAGTTTAGAAATAGAAAAATCTTTAGATTGCGGCCTTTCTCCAAATGGACAAACACTACTGACAGCTGTTCAGAAGGTTTTGTCAATCTTAGAGGGTACTTATGCCATAGCAGTTATTTGGTCTCAGGCACCTGATACTTTACTTGTTGCTAGAAGACAAGCTCCATTAGTTCTTGGCTTTGGTGAAGGTGAGTTCTTCTGTGCAAGTGATTCACCAGCACTAGTTGGATTTACACGTACATTTTTGCCTTTGAAAGATAATGAAGTTGCATTATTAACCCCATTAGGAATTGAACTTTATGATGATTTTGGAAATAGGCAGCACAGAGCACCATCATTTTTAAAGGGCACTGAACTTTTTGCGGATAAAAGAAATTTTCGTCATTTTATGCTCAAAGAAATTTATGAGCAGCCAGAGACAGCACAATTGTGGATAGATAGATTTTTGCCTATGGATTTGCCTAAGGATAATTCAGTAGCTTTGCCTATCTCAAAATCAATGCTTGGCAAGATAGAGCAAATACAAATTCTTGCTTGTGGAACTAGCAGACATGCAAGTATGGTCGGTGCCTATTTGTTGGAACAGTTTGCAGGAATTCCCACTAAGGTTTATTTCGCAAGTGAATTTAGATACTCCCCCCCACCACTATCACCAAATACTTTGACGATAGGAGTGAGTCAATCAGGCGAAACAGCAGATACTTTGGCTGCGTTAAGGATGGAAAAAGAGCGAAGAGATTTAACTAAAGATAGTGATTTTTCTTTTCATCAATTGGGTATTACTAATAGAATAGATAGCTCATTATCTCGCGAATTGGATAACATTATTGATATTGGATCAGGAATAGAAATAGGAGTTGCAGCTACAAAAACCTTTCTTGGACAAATGTTGTCTTTTTATGGTTTGACACTTTTGTTTGCTTCTCATACACAAAAAAGATCCCATCAAGAAATCTCAAAGCTTTCTGATGATTTGAGATTAATTCCCAAACAGTTAACTGATCTCATAAAACGACATGATTCTCTATCCAAAGAAATAGCACATTTATTTGTTGATACTAAGGATGTAATTTTTTTAGGTCGAGGGATAAATTATCCAATTGCCCTTGAAGGCGCTCTCAAACTAAAGGAAATAAGTTATATCCATGCTCAAGGCTATCCAGCTGGAGAACTTAAACATGGTCCCATTGCCCTTTTAGATCAACATGTTCCAGTAGTATCAATAGCTGTCCCTGGTTTGGTTTATGAAAAAGTTCTTAGTAATTCTCAAGAAGCTAAAGCTAGAGATGCTCGTTTAATAGGGATAGCACCCCATGGATCAGAATCAGAAATATTTGATGAATTATTTTCCATCCCAAAAGTTAGTGAATGGGTTAGTCCTTTGTTAACAGTTATACCTCTGCAATTATTTAGTTATCACATCGCTGCACATAAAGGTTTAGATGTCGATCAACCTCGCAATTTAGCTAAAAGTGTAACTGTAGAATAAAATGCAAAGAAGAAATAATTAATTTCCAAAAATATTATTAATTAACTATGATTTTTACTATTAATTAATATTTTTTATTCTGCCATAAGAATCTTCAAAACGAATTATATCATCTTCATCTAAATAAGTACCACTTTGAACTTCAATAAGCTCAAGTTTCATTAAGCCTGGATTGCTTAATCTATGTTTACAACCTAAAGGAATAAACGTACTTTCATTTTCACTTAAAAGTTGCTTTTCTCCATCCTTTTCAATCAAAGCTGTTCCATTAACTATGATCCAATGCTCTGCCCTATGATGATGCATTTGTAAAGAAAGAGAGGCATTTGGCTTTACCTCGATTAGCTTTACTTGCCATCTACTTCCCTCAACTATTGTAGTATAATTTCCCCAAGGCCTATAGATCTTTCTATGCATTTTCCCTTCAGGGAATTCAGAGGGATTTAGACTTTTAACTATATTCCCAATATTTTGAGAATGCTCTCTATTAGCAACTAAAATAGCATCATTAGTTTCTACTACTATCAGGTTTTCTATTCCTATTCCCACTATTAGACGGTGTTCACTTTTTAAATAACAGTTTTTGCTGTCTTCAGCTAAGACTCTTCCATCTATATAATTGCCCTCATTATTTTTACTACTTATATCCCACAAAGATTTCCAACTTCCTACATCACTCCATCCTACGTTTAAAGGAAGAACAGTTCCTAATTTTGTTTTTTCCATTACTGCAATATCTATAGAAACTTTTGGACATTTCGCAAATGATTCTGCCTCTAATCTTAAGAAGTCAAGATCAACAACATCATTTTCAATAGCAGTTTTGCAATAATTTATTATTTCTGGGGCGAATTTTTCTAATTCTTTTATTATCGAACTCGCTTTAAAAAGGAACATTCCACTATTCCAGGTGTAACGAGAATCTTTGATTAATTTTTCAGCTTTCTCTTTATTAGGTTTTTCTATAAAGTTACTTATTTCGAAACCAGTTAGTTCGTCTTCTTTATGATTTGATTGTTTAGCTTCAATGTAACCGTAACCAGTTTCGGCGCATGTTGGCACAATACCAAAAGTAACTAGTCTTCCTTGCTCTGCATAGACTTTTGCAGATTGAATTACTGTTTGAAAGTCAATTATATTGTCTATCAAATGATCAGCAGCCAACACTAGAAGTAAAGGATCCTCACCTAAAGAAATTGCTTGAAGTGCGGCAACTGCTATTGCTGGAGCAGTATTGCGACCTATGGGCTCGAGAATTATTGCTTGGGGGTCAGTATTTAGCTCTCTGAATTGCTCTGCAACTATAAATCTATGATCCTCGTTGCATATCAATATTGGAGTTTCAAGTCCTTCCAAGCCAAGAAGTCTTTCATAAGTTTTTTGCAAAAGAGTTTTCTTTGTTCGTGAATCTAAGGCCAGAAATTGTTTAGGGTAGCTTTCTCTTGAAAGCGGCCAAAGTCTTGTTCCTGAACCACCACTAAGAATTACAGGAATGATTGAGTTATTGGTCATCACATTGAAGAACTTTTCAGTTTATTTTTTAACTTCTGGTTAAAAATCTGAAAGATTTTTATAATTCCAATAGACCTGGGGGTGGATTGAGTAGTAGCCATTTCTCTTTGATTTCTATTTCGGGTACTATTTCTTTAACAAAAGGTACCAAAACTTTTTTACCTTCTATTAATTCTATCTCGAGAAGGTCATTCCCACCCTTAATCAAGTCAGTTACATAACCAATCACAGTCTTATCTGGTCCTCTTCTTGCTTCTAAGCCAACAAGATCAAAGTAATGGTACTCATCATTACTTAAGTTTGGTCTACTATCAATCGGTATGACAAGTTTCCAACCAATAATCTCTTCTGCCGAACTTCTATTGGATACTCCTTCTATAGAAAGTACATAGATTGATTTACCTGGAATAAGAGTTCCTTTATTTAATATGATTTCAGTGGGCAATTCGTTAGTTTTTTGAATCCAACGTTTTCCTGGTTTTGTAAATCTTTCAGGGAAGTCGCTGCATGGTTTAAGTCGAATATCACCTTTTAAACCTTGCGGAGCAACAATTTCACCTATTGACATCCATTTAGGCTTATCGATCATTTTTATGAGTAGACTTTTTCAATAGTTTATTTGGATATGTTTAATTATGACTGATTTACAAGATCCTATTCTCCCTGGGACAACAGTAACTGTTAATAATCAAGAGTCAATTTATAATGGATATGAAGGATTTGTTCAAAGAATAAGTGGAGATCAAGCGGCAGTGCTTTTTGAAGGAGGTAATTGGGACAAATTACTGACTCTTCCTTTGAAAGATCTCTTGAAAAGTTAATAAGAATTTTTCAAGAGAAATTTATTAATTATCAATTGAATTATTATCAAGATAAGTTAGTGCTTTGCTGGCTGCGTCTTTTTCTGCTTGTTTCATTGATTTTCCCCAACCTTCAGCTATTGGCCTATTTTGGATATAAACAGTACAGAAAAATCTCTTAGGATTGTCATGCTTTTTGTCAATTTCATTGGTTTTGTATATTGGAATTGATAGGCCTTTACTTTGAATCAACTCCTGAAGTGCTGATTTGTAATTTTTTCTATGCGGATCAGCTAAAATTTCTTGACTTGTTTTATCCCAGAATGGAGTAAGCCAAGTTTTTATAGGATCTAAAATATTAAGACTCTCATATAAAGCTCCTATTAATGCCTCAGTTGCTTCTGCTTGAATAGTTGCTTTGGCAGATTGATCTCTAAGGGCTTTTCTCCCAATGATTAGTACATTTTGGATATCTATTTTTTTACCAACTTCTTCTAGCCATTGATCACTTACTAGATGCGAGCGCAGTTTAGATCTTTCTCCAACTTGCATGTATGGATATTTATTTTTTATGAAATCTGATGCAATAAGTCTTAGAACTGCATCTCCAAGAAATTCAAGTTTTTCATAATTAATTTCACTATTTGCTGAACTATGAGTTAGTGCTTGGTTTATAAATAAAAGATTTTTAAGTTTTTCATTTGTAAATTCTTGTTGATATTTTTGATCTAAATTTAGACCTCTAATAAAAGAGATTATGTCTTTTCTACGTTGGGTTGAGATTCTCATGATTTTTCAAATATTACAATTAATTTGATAAATTCCTAAAATTTTCAACTTAATTTCTGTGTACAAAATTAATAAAGTGAAAGCAGGTCGTAAGCCGGGTTCTGTTCATTCTTCTTTGGTTAGAAAGTGAATGGGCGATCATCTATCTGGGACTAACGTTACCGCTAGCCTCAAGCGGCTCTCCTTAGGGACAAGGTCTATGGCCCCCAGTGCCCCTCACCTTGCTCCTAGCCGGGGTTTACCTAGCCAGCACCTCTCGATGCTGCTGGTGCGCTCTTACCGCACCTTTGCACCCTTGCCGGGCTTGTTGGGATTTCCCCATCAAGCATTGGGCGGTGTATTTCTGTGGCACTATCCTCACGGTCACCCGCACTGGGAATTACCCAGCAAGCCTGGCCATGCAGGAGCCCGGACTTTCCTCAATAGAATTCTTCAGCTTTTGCTGAAGTTCAATTGCGATCACCTCCCCTGCTTTCAACACCATCATGCCTCAAGGCATAATTAATTTCAGGGGGCTGTAGCTCAGTTGGATAGAGCGACGGTTTCCTAAACCGTAGGTCGTGGGTTCAAGTCCCGCCAGCCCCGTGTGAAAAACGAATTAAAACTAAAAAAATGTACTCCTATATGTGGTGGGTGTGCAAAATCCTTACTCTCTCGCTAGCGTTTGGTGTAGTGAATAAGTCAACATGGCCCAGCTTCACGATCTTCGCTTGCGATTACTTGTCCAACAAGAGAGTGAGCATATATCTAATTCTCAACCTAATGATTTAGATTTATCAATCGTTCAAGCTAGATGCTTGTGTTGGTTAACATTGCTTGCAGAAGCACACGAAGACCAGGCTAATGATGCTGAAAGAAGAGGTGATACAGAACAAGCAATGGGGTGGTTCGCTGACTCAATGAGATTGCGTGATGTAATCCAAGTAGTTACAAGTATTGAAATCCCCCTTCCTGAGAGCTCTGATATAGAAAATACTGAAGGAGGAGACTTATTTAACGGCGAGCCCCCTATGTCGGCCTAATAAATGCAATGATGGTTTTTAAGCTGCCTTGATGTAGGTGCCTGAAGAACCATGTCAATGTCCAGATTGTCTCAGATTTTATAGGGAACACGATCGTTTGATTAGAGAGTTCCCTACTCTGCGTCAACAACAAGAGATAAATTGGGCTGCGCTTCAATCTTTTAGGACTTTATGTGGACGAGTTTTAGAAGATTTGCAAAAGCAATCAAATTTAACCTCTTCCCATCCACCTGAGGAGAATTTAGAAACTGGAAATATAGATAAAAAAGAAAAGTCTATTTCACAAGTTATCTCTGAACTCGAGAATATTAATGCTCATTTATATTCAATAGAAGCTCTTATGGAAAGAATCTTTGAAGTCAAAGTTTCTGATGAGGTTGAAGACACATTTAAAGAGGTTGCTGGTGAACTTGCACCAGATCCATTAAATATAGATCGATTAAGGTTGAATAGGTTGTTACATCAAACGCCAGACTTACCAGATAAATAAATATTTACTTTTCGCAACTTATTTCTACAGGTAATGGTTTAACTTTCCATATTGATTGACAATATTCTCTAATTGATCTGTCTGATGAGAAAAAACCTGACCTTGCTGTATTTAGCAATGCCATACGGTTCCATTTTTGACTATTTTTCCATGCTTGACTAACTTCATCTTGTGCACGAAGGTAATCATCAAAATCTGCCATTACAAAGAAAGGATCATTCCCTGTCAAAATATTTATTATCGGTTTAAAAAGCTCACTATCACCATTACTAAAATGCCCAACTTCTATTAACTTAAGAGTTTCTTGTAGTTCATTTGATTCTGAAATAAAGCTATTTGGACTATATCCTTGATCTCTTAATTCCATGATTTCTGATTCTGTCTTTCCAAACAAAAAGAAATTTTCTGCGCCTACCCTTTCTCTAATTTCAACATTAGCTCCGTCAAGAGTTCCGATTGTTAAAGCACCATTCATTGCGAATTTCATATTTCCAGTTCCAGAAGCTTCTTTGCCCGCAGTTGAAATTTGTTCAGAAAGATCAGTGGCTGGATAGACTTGTTCACCAAGTTTCACATTGTAATCTGGAAGAAAAACAACTCTTAGTAATCCATCCATATCAGGATCTGCATTTACAACATCTGCGATTCCATTGATAAATCTAATCATTAGCTTCGCCATGAAATAACCTGGTGCAGCTTTACCACCAAAAATTATCGTACGAGGTGCAATATTTTTTGTCTTCCCATTTTTAATTCTTAGATATTGTGCAATCACTTGCAAAGCATTTAAATGCTGTCTCTTATACTGGTGAATTCTTTTAACTTGAACATCAAATAAACTTGACGGATCTACTAGCACTCCAGTCTGTCTATGTATATATCCAGCGAGCTTCCTTTTGCCAGATAGCTTGGCTGAGGCGAAAAGATCTAAGAAATTAGAGTCATTTTCTTTTTTTTCTAAATCTCGTAAAAGGTCCATATTAGTAATCCAATTAGGACCAATTTCTTTGTCAAGCAGCTTAGAAAGCTCAGGATTTGCTAAAGCCACCCATCTACGTGGAGTGACTCCGTTGGTGACGTTAGTGAATTTTTCAGGCCAGAGTTCTGCAAATTCAGGTAATAATTGTCTCTTTATTAGGTCTGAATGTAGAGCAGCTACTCCGTTAACATGATGTGCTCCAATGGTTGCTAGGTGGGCCATGCGAATAGCTTTTCCACCATCTTCATCAATAATTGAAAGTTTCCTTAAAATAGAGTCGTTTCCTGGATACTTAAGTCTTACCTGTTGCAAAAATCTCCTATTTATTTCATATATAAGTTCCAGATGCCTGGGTAATAAGTTTCTAAATAGGCTTAGGTCCCATTTTTCTAAAGCCTCAGGTAACAAAGTATGGTTTGTGTAAGCAACAGATCTATTTGTAATTTCCCAAGCTTTATCCCAATCCAATCGATGTTGATCGATTAACAGTCTCATTAATTCAGCAACTGCTATGGCTGGATGCGTATCATTGAGTTGAACTGTCCAGTGATTTGGAAATTCCTTAACAGGTATTGATCGTTTTTCTAGACTGCGAAGCATATCCTGTAGAGAACAACTTACAAAAAAGTGTTGCTGCTTAAGGCGCAATCTTCTTCCTTCATCAGTTCCATCATTTGGATATAGAACCTTGGAAAGAGTCTCAGAGGCAACTTTCTCTTCAACAGCCCCGTAGTAATCACCAATATTGAAAGCATAAAAATCAAAACTTTCAGTTGCATCAGCTCTCCATAATCTCAATCGATCACAACTGTTGACTCGATAACCAAGTACAGGCACATCATGTGGAACACCTATTGCATGTTCGCTTGGGATCCATCGAGATCGATAATTTCCATTGTCATCTGTATAGCTCTCTGTTTGTCCACCGAATCCGACTAAACACGCTTCGTCTGGTTGAGGTAATTCCCAGGGCCAGCCGCCTTTGAGCCATTTGTCAGTAACTTCTACTTGCCAACCATCTCTGATTAATTGATTGAAAATCCCAAACTCATATCTTATTCCGTAACCCACTGCAGGGACCTGCAGGCTTGCAAGTGATTCCATATAGCAAGCAGCAAGCCTACCCAAACCTCCATTACCAAGGCCAGGTTCTTCCTCTACCTCTAAGATGTCACTAAGAGATTCAATACCGAATCTTTTTAAAGCTTCTTCTGCTTCTTTTTTAATTCCAAGATTTAATAAATTATTATTTAGTTGAGGTCCGATTAGAAATTCAGCAGAGAGATATGCGACTGTTTTTTGAGGCCTTGCTCGTATGGTCTCTTGACTTGTGAGATATCTACTCATCAATCTGTCTCTAACAGCAAAACTTAAAGCCATATAGAGATCTCTCAGACTTGCAGATGTAGCTAGTTTGCCGAGAGTGAAAAAGAGATGCTCCGTCATTCCATCGAAGACTGCATCAGCATCCATGCCAGCTCGCACAGGATCGGCATAGCATCCTGGGGTCGGCAGACGCAGATCGATAGACTGGGAGCTGCTCATAAGGGCATCAAATGTTTTTGGACGCTAGCCAATATCTCTTAAGTAAGCTGTCAGTAACTTCAGATCCACACCTTATTAATTAAGTCACCTTTGATACTTATGCCAAATATGCCCTGTGATTAGGTAATTTATGTCTTAAAGAAAAGGCTTTTCTAGAAAACCTGATGGTATTAACTCCTTTAGTCTCAGCCCTAAATACGCATGATGTTGAGGTTGCCGAAACACTTATAGGGGTCATTAATTTTTTAATGATCTTCGTAGCAGCAAGGACTTTGGCTGAAATCTTGGTTCGGCTAAGTTTGCCTACAATTGTGGGCGAACTTCTTGCGGGAGTTTTAATTGGGGCCTCAGGTTTACATCTTCTATTGCCGCCAAGTGCTCATGCTGAATTGAATCAAGGTTTTGTTTCTGTTATTAGCACACTTGCTTCAGTGCCCAAAGAAGCAGTCCCGGATATTTATTTTGAAACTTTTCCATCATTGCAAGCAGTAGCAACTTTAGGGCTATACGCGTTGTTATTTCTTACCGGTTTGGAAAGTGAATTAGAGGAACTAGTAGCAGTTGGAGCCCAAGCTTTCACTGTCGCAATGGCAGGAGTGATTTTACCTTTTGCTTTTGGAACTTTTGGATTGATGTTTATTTTTCAAGTAGATATAATTCCCGCAATATTTGCTGGCGCCTCTATGACCGCGACGAGCATAGGTATTACGGCAAGCGTTTTTGGTGAGCTTGGCTATTTAAAAACTCGTGAGGGTCAAATTGTTATTGGAGCAGCAGTATTAGATGACATACTCGGTATTGTTATTCTTGCCGTTGTAGTCGCTCTTGCAACGGGAGGATCCTTGCAAATTGCTCCTATTGTCAAATTGGTTCTGGCTGCAACTGTTTTTGTATTTGCTGCTATTGCTTTGAGTCGAACAGCTGCTCCAGCCTTTGATTGGTTGCTTGAAAGACTTAAAGCTCCTGGAGCAGTAGTTGTGGCTTCTTTCGTCATATTAGTCTTAAGCTGTTTTGTAGCTACTGCTATTGGTTTAGAAGCTGCTTTGGGTGCTTTTGCTGCTGGATTAATACTAAGTAGTTCAAAAAATAATCACGCAATTCAACAATCTGTTTTGCCATTGGTATCGTTATTTGCAACTATTTTCTTTGTGCTTGTTGGAGCAGGTATGGATCTTTCTGTAATTAATCCTCTTGATCCCCAGAGCCGGTCAGCTCTAATTGTTGCTGGTTTCTTATTTATAGTTGCAATTGTTGGGAAAATTGCTGCTGGCTGGTGCTTCGTAATTGATAAACCAACAAATAGATTAGTAGTTGGCTTGGGAATGATGCCTCGAGGGGAGGTCGGATTGATTTTCTTAGGATTAGGAACAAGTGCTGGTTTGCTTACGCCTTCACTTGAGGCTGCAATATTATTAATGGTTATTGGAACAACATTCTTGGCTCCTGTTTTGCTAAGAGTTGTTTTGAAAGATAAACCCCCTTCAGGAGGTAATTCTATTCCTGATGAGGTTGCAGCTGATCCGGTAGGATTAGTTTAGAGAGAAACTATTTAAAACTCTTTTCAAAAAGGTGAGGAAATTTCGAAAAAAAGAAATAAAATAACTAATCTATTTCTATCAATGATTTACTAGGATCTGTAAGTATAAGATTATTCTTAAATGGTTTCCTCAGTAGTAGAAAAAAATCTTTCTGATTGGAAATTCTTAGGACATTCTGTTCATAGTCTGAGCATTATTCCTGAAGATCATAAAAATAAAACAGATGATGAAAAAGGGCCAGCAATCCTTTTAATACATGGCTTTGGTGCCTCTACAACACATTGGAGGCACAACTTACCAGTACTGGGAAAGCAATATGAAGTTCACGCTTTAGATCTTCTTGGATTTGGTAAAAGCTCTAAACCTGTTGGCCTTTCTTATGGAGGTCCACTTTGGAAAGATCAAATAGTTTCTTACATTAAAGAAAATATTGGGAGACCAACAATACTGGTTGGCAACTCCTTAGGAGGTTATGCCGCGCTTGCTAGTGGTGCTGCTTTGGGAGCAGAGGCAGCAGGTGTAGTTTTATTAAATGCTGCTGGTTATTTCAGTGAAGATAAGAAACCAACTAATGGATTTTGGGCTACTGCTAGAAAAACTGTTGCTGGTATCTTTCTCAAAAATGCTCTTTTGCAAAGAATAATTTTTGAAAATCTTAGACAGCCCTCAACAATTAAACGTACTTTAAATCAAGTTTATATTGACACATCAAACGTTGATGATGAACTAGTTGAAGCGATCCGAAAACCATCATTAGATGCGGGTGCTTTTAATGTCTTCAAAAGTGTTTTTGATCCTGCAGGACCTCAGGGGAGACCTCTTGATGAGTTATTCGCTCAGCTAAAGTCTCCATTGTTATTGCTATGGGGTAATAGAGATCCCTGGATGAATGCACCTGGCAAAAGAGCTACTTATAAAAAACACACACCTGAAAATACAAAAGAAGTTGTTTTAGATGCTGGCCATTGCCCACATGATGAAGTTCCCGATAAGGTTAATTCTGCTCTTTTAGAATGGATTAAACAGCTTTAATCGATGGCGGTCAGTTTCGACAAAAAGACAAATCCCTATCCTCACTGGGAATATTCAAATCCAGAATTCGATTCATTAATAAGAATTGTCCCAGAAAGAGGGGGATTGATCACTGAATGGCGAAGTGCCGGGAAAGAACTTTTGTACTTCGATTTAGAGCGTTTTCTTGATAAAGATAAAAGTGTCAGAGGAGGCATACCTATACTTTTTCCTATATGCGGTGATTTATCTGAAGGCTATTTAATTGGTGGAAAGAAATATTTTATAAAACAACATGGTTTTGCAAGAGATTTACCTTGGTCAATTGGTTTATTAAAAGATAAATTAGGCATAAGGCTAAAACTAAGTGATTCAAAAGAATCACGTTCTTATTTTCCTTTTTTCTTTACTCTTTTGATGGATGTTTACTTGAAAGAAAAAAGTCTTCAAATATCCGTTAAAATTTATAATCAAGGTCATGATTCCATGCCCTTTTGTTTTGGTATGCATCCATATTTTCAGATTTCAAATTTAAAAAAAATAAAGATAGATGGGTTGCCTGAAAAATGTATTGATCAAACTAATATGAAAGTGACTAATGCTTCTGACCAGATTAGGATTTTAGATAAAGGAGTTGATTTTCTTTCCTATCCTTCTTGTTCGGTTAAACTTGTCGATTCTTTGTCTAGGAGCGTAATTGAATTAATCCATCAAGAGCCAATGGATACAACAGTAATATGGACTGACCCTCCTAGAAAAATGGTTTGTCTTGAGCCTTGGACAAGCCCAAGGAATGCAATGGTAACTGGAGATAGAAAACTTGAAATTAAGCCAGAAGAGTATATAGAATTATTTACCACTTTCAAACATCATTCTTTTTAGTTATTTAGATTTTAGAGGAGTATAGTTTGTAACTAATTAAATCCAATTTATAGATTTTTGTATGACAAATATTTCAATATTTTGTTGGTTTTTGAATCTATCATCAATATATAATAGATTCATCATTCATGAATTTGTGATGAATAATGTTAGGAGCAGATGTTTCCTCTCCAGGTGTACTTAATATTGATGACCTCAGGTCTAGAGCTAAAAATCGTTTACCGGCAATGGTTTTTAACTATATAGATAGTGGTGCAGATAGAGAACAAACACTTTCACAAAATAGCAACGCATATAATGAAATTTTATTTAGACCTAGATGTGCAGTCTCTGTTCCATCTTGTGATCTTGGAATATCTGTTTTAGACCAGAATTTTCAACTTCCTTTCTTGTTGGGACCTGTGGGGAGTAGCAGAATGTTCTATCCCCAGGGAGAAGTTGTTGCAGCTAGAGAGGCAGGTAAAGCTGGGACTGGATATACTTTGTCGACTCTCTCAGGTTGTTTGTTAGAAGATGTTAAAGCTGCTACAAACGGACCAGCTTGGTATCAGCTTTATTTACTAGGTGGTAAAGAAGTTGCGTTGAAAACAATTGCCCGAGCAAAAGAGGCAGGATTTTCAGCAATAGTTGTGACTATTGATACACCTGTATCTGGATTGAGGGAAAGAGATATGCGATCAGGAACCCAACAGCTGTTATCGAGAAATCCATTTCAGATGCTTCCTTATATTCCTCAAATATTAGTTAAGCCATGTTGGTTGACTCAATGGTTAAGTGATGGAGGCTTAATGAGTTTTCCGAATGTTCAACTCGATGATGGCCCTATGGAATACAAAGCAATTGGTCCTGCTTTAGAACAATCAGTTGTTACTTGGGATGATCTTCAGTGGATACGCGAGGCGTGGGGTGGAAAAATTATTGTTAAGGGTATACATATTGGTGATGACGCACAAAAAGCGGTAGAGCTAGGTGCTGATGCGATTGTTATTTCTAATCATGGAGCTAGGCAACTTGATAGCGTTGCTCCCACGATTCGTGTTTTGCCCGAAATCTTGGCTGCAGTTGATGGGAAAACAGATGTGCTGTTAGATGGAGGTATTCGAAGGGGTAGTGATGTTGTTAAAGCATTATGTCTTGGGGCCAAAGGAGTTTTGATAGGTAGAGCCTATGCGTATGGACTTGCTGCTGCAGGTGGAAAAGGTGTTGCTAGAGCAATAGAAATTCTTCAAACAGATATAGTGAGAACTATGAAATTATTGGGTTGTAAGTCTGTTGCAGATTTAAATAAATCTTATATTCAAGTTCCTGAAAGCTGGGAGAGATTTGAATAAATTTCGGATTAAACAATAGATTAATTTTTTATGAAAATAATTATTTTTGATGATGATCCAACTGGATCTCAAACTGTTTATGGATGTCCATTATTATTAAATTGGGATGAACAAACACTAGAGAAAGCATTTACAAAATCTTCCTCTTTAATATTTATACTTGCGAACACAAGATCTTTATCTTCTGTTTTAGCTGTTAAGAAAACTAGAGAAATCTGCTCATCTATTAAGAAGTTTTTTTTAAGACAGGGATATTCTAAAGATGATTATTTTTATATTAGTAGAGGCGATTCGACATTACGTGGTCATGGTGTTTTGGAACCTGAAATTCTCGCAGAAGAATTAGGACCATTTCATGCAACATTTCACATTCCAGCTTTTTTGGAAGGTGGAAGAATAACTGAAAATGGTATTCATTATCTAAATGGGATACCTGTCCATAATACTGATTTTGGTCGTGATAAAATTTTTGGATTTTCTACTAGTGATTTAGCTAAATGGATTGAAGAAAAAAGTTTTGGGAAGATACAGGCGGAAACTATTTTGCATATTGAAATCAAACAATTAGATATGGCTTTTAATAATGAAGATAGTTTTAAATCTCTTTTAAACTTTTTGTCTCAATTAGAAAATAATATTTCAGTAGTTGTGGATGCTAAATTACCTCATCATTTAGAAATACTAGTTAGGGCGATTAAAGAAATTTCTAATGAAAAAAGATTTCTTTTTAGAACAGCAGCAAGCTTTATTAGTTCTTTATCTGGCTTACCACCTAATCCAAAAGATACTGCGGATTTAGTATCTTTAAAATCGAGAAATAATGAGTTTAAATATAAGCCAGGTTTGATAATGGTTGGCTCCCATGTGAAATTAGCGTCAGATCAATTAGAGGTTTTATTGAAAGATAATTCCTGTGAAGGGTTGGAAATACCAGTCAGTAAATTAGCTGAAATTTTTACTTTAGAAGATTGTAAACATGCAATCTTTGAGTTAGAGAATATTTTATTATCAAAAATAGATGAAATTTTGGATATAAAAAAAGTACCTGTTTTATATACATCTCGTGAAGAAATGCAGTTTTCTTCTTACGCTAAAAGAATGAATTTTGGACTTGAACTAGCAGAGTTTATGGCAATTCTAGTTAGAAAAATAACTAACAAGTTGGGCTATATTATTAGTAAAGGAGGTATTACAACACAAATTCTGCTACAAAAAGGATTGAATTTTAAACAAGTAGATTTAAAAGGCCAAATATTGCCAGGATTATCAATAGTGACAAGTAATTCCGATCAATATAATTTACCAGTAGTTACTTTCCCAGGTAATCTGGGCGATGAGAAAACACTTCTAGAATCATTTAGATTGATGGAGTCAAATTCTTAATTGTTGAAAAACGCTAAACAATATTTAATTAAAATCTTTCAACAATTGATTTAGCAAAATCACTACAACTAAGAGGCTCTACGCCTGGTTCCATTAATCGTGCAAGATCGTAAGTAACTTGTTTATCTGAAATAGATTTGCTCAATCCATTTGTAATTAATTTTGCGGCCTCGTCCCAACCTAAATATTCCAGCATCATTACTCCACTAAGTATTACTGAACCTGGATTGATTTTGTCTAAGCCCGCATGCTTTGGCGCTGTTCCATGTGTTGCTTCGAAAATAGCCGCCCTATCTCCAATGTTTGCTCCTGGTGCCATCCCCAAACCACCAACAATTGCAGCCGCCGCATCTGAAATGTAATCACCATTTAGATTGAGAGTTGCAAGTATGGAATACTCCTGAGGACGAGTTTGAATCTGCTGAAAAATACTATCTGCTATTCGGTCATCAACCATAACCATATTCTTCCATTTTCCGTTGCCATGACTACTACCAATATTTGTTAGAACTGAACAAACTTCATCACAAATTGCTTTCTTTTTCTCTTCTGTTAAAGATGAAAAACCTGGATCAATCAACTCAGCATTCTCTTCGTAGGAGATGAGAGGATTCTTTTCTAAGTTTTCTAAAATCCAACTTTCTCTCTCGGTTACGCATTCATTCCTGAATTCTGTGGTTGCTAATTCGTATCCCCAATCTCTGAAAGCTCCTTCAGTAAATTTCATGATGTTTCCCTTATGAACTAATGTCACATGCCTTTTGCTCCCCTTCAGAGTGAGTGCATGTTTAATCGCTCGTCTGATATGTCTTTGACTACCACTTTTGCTAACCGGTTTAATTCCAATTCCTGCGCCATGAGGAATTTTCCTGTTTTTTAGTTTTTGACTGGCTGGAATTATCTCATTGTTGAGTTTATCAATCAATTTGATGCATTCGGGATCATCCGATTCCCATTCAATTCCCATATAAATATCTTCGGTATTTTCTCGATACACAATTACATCCAAATCTTCCGGCTTTTTATGAGGGCTGGGAGTCCCTTCGTAATATTTACAAGGTCTAACGCATGAATATAAATCAAAAATCTGTCTTAGAGATACGTTTAAAGATCTAATCCCTCCACCTACAGGGGTTGTTAGGGGGCCTTTGATTGCTATCCCGTAAGTTCTTATCGCTTCAAGAGTGTCGTTTGGTAAGTATTGATAAGTCCCATACAAGTCACAAGCTTCATCACCTGCATAAATTTTGAACCATTTAATGGATCGATTTTTTCCATAAGCTTTTTCAATGGCTTTATCGATTACTAATTGTGTAGCAGGCCAAATATCTATCCCTGTTCCATCACCTCTGATAAATGGAATGATTGGATGGTTTGGTACTACTGGGTTTCCATCAACAAAAGTAATTCTTTGACCTTCTGATGGCGCAGTGAGCTTTTCAAAATTTGCCATAATTTTTATGCAGCGATTAATAGATCTATAATGTTGAGCTTATGTCTAAGTGGTAAGTTTTGATTAAATGATTGTGAACTCATGGCAGTAGCCTTGGCTAGGCAACTTCGTGAAGGGACTAAAAAGTCTCATACGATGGCTGAAAATACAGGTTTTATAAGTTGTTTTCTTAAGGGAGTAGTTGATAAGTCCTCATACAGAAATTTATTAGCTGATTTATATTTTGTTTATTCTGCTATGGAGGAAGAGATAGGAAAACTTTGCGAGAACTCCCACCCCATAATTTCTCCAATTGGATTTAAAGAGCTTTTTCGCAAGGAAAAATTGGAAGAGGATTTGTCGTTTTACTTTGGTAGTAATTGGTCTGAATTGGTAAGACCCTCCAGACCAGCTATTGAATATGAAGCAAGAATTAGAGAAATCGCCAAAGATAATCCTGAACTTCTGATAGGTCATCATTACAGCCGATATATAGGTGACTTGTCTGGGGGACAACTTTTAAAAACCATCACGAAAAAAGCGATGAATCTCCCTGGTGATGATGGACTTAGCTTTTATATTTTTGAGGAAATTAGAGATGAAAAAGAATTTAAAATTAAGTATCGAAATACTTTAGATAATCTTCCAATTGATCAAAAGATAGCAGATTCAATTGTTGAAGAGGCTAATAGATCTTTTAAATACAATATGGATATTTTTAATGAGTTGGAAGGAAATTTAATTGCCGCTATAGGAAAAGTTTTATTTAGTTTCTTTGCAAATAAAAAGCGAAAAGGTAGTACAGAGTAATGAAATTAATATTTTCTCAAGACTATTGCTTTATTTATATTCAGTATCTATTAGGATGCCTATTAGAAGAGTCTAAAAGTTTTGTATTTATTCTTCTTATCTGATTCAATTACTTTAATTGAGAGTAAATTATTAAATTCTCGAAGGAGATAACTGTATATGTTTGACGATCTTTTAAATGAGTTAACAAAAAATATTCTTGAACATGGCGGTAAGAAGTTGGTTGTTCCGAATGAATTTTGTGAACGTTTATCTAAAAAAGGTAACTGTAAACTGAATAGCTGGTTATGGGATGTCCCTGAATTTAGAAGATGGAGAGTGACTAGATTAGATGCTGGAGACCGTCTTCAAGTATTAAATTCAGTTGCTTATCCTAATGAGAAAAATGATATGCCAATTATGGGTATTGATCTTTTGTGGTTTGGGAAAAAACAAAAGCTAATTGCTATTCTTGATTTTCAACCTCTTGTTCAAGAAAAAGAATATTTTGATAGATACTTTGATGGTTTGAAAAGCCTTAAAAAAAGTTTTAATGAGTTTAACTCTGATATTAAAAGTAATATATATGATCCCACTAAGTACTTCTCTCCATGGGCTCTATTTTGCAAGGGTAGTAATTTTGAATTGGAAAATATTTTACCAAAAGTTTTTAGTTCTTTCCTTAAATATTACTGGGTAAATCTTGATTTTGCTAAAGATAATGAAAATCATATTACATCTAAAAAGGTCAGCTTATTGCATATAGATTATGATAGATATAGTTCTGAAAAAGATCCTGCTCATGGTTTATTTTCTGGCTTTTTTGGCAAAGAGTGGTCGGAGAAATATATGAAAGAATTTTTATTCCCTTTAAGTTTAGAAGACATTAATTCTTCATTTTAGTTTTAAAATGCAAAGTAATCGAAATAATAGTCTTGATCCTATTTCAATAAGTAATTGGCGTTGGGCTTATTTCTTGGATGAAACTATTAAGGCGTTTTCTATTTTTAAACCTAGACCTTATCCAATAAAGAATGATTTTCTTTTTAGAGAATCTCTTTTTGGTTCAAGTTCGAATCCTAAAAAAGTTTTTTTGGAAACATGGAGTCTTAAGACGGAAAAAATACGTCAGGCTAGATGTGCTTGCCTACAAGCTGGTGAAATTACCTCTGTAATGAATTTGGTAATCACACCCTTAAATCATTATGATTTGCCTTTTTTTGGAGCTGATTTTGTTACACTTCCAAATGGACATCTTATTGCATTAGATCTTCAACCTGCTTTAAAAGATGATACAAAACACACTCAACATGTTTGGGATAAATTAAAACCTATACATGCTAAATGGCAATTTAAACTTCCCTCGGGAGGTGAGATCCCTTCTGAGTCTAGACAATACTTTTCTCCTGCTTTTCTTTGGTCTAGGATTCCATTAGGAGAAGAAGGTGACAAATTAATTAGCCAGATAATTAAACCTGCTTTTGATGAATACCTGAATTGTTTCTTCGATTTAGTTATAGATGCAAAGATGATTTCAAAGGAAAGATCTTTTGAACTATTTAACGGTCAGAAAAAATATATGCGATATCGAGCGGAAAAAGATCCTGCAAGAGGTATGTTAAGAGGCTTTTTTGGGGAGAAATGGACTGAAAGCTATATAAATAATATTCTTTTTGACCTAAAATAAATTAAACACTTTCAACAAATGGTAAAAAAAATTCTCTTTGTTTGCTTGGGAAATATTTGTCGATCACCAGCGGCTGAAGGAATTTTTAAGCATAAAATTAAAGAAAGAGATTTAGAAAATTTTTTTTTAGTTGATTCCGCAGGCACTGGCAGTTGGCATGTTGGAAACCTTCCTGATAGAAGAATGCGTGCAACAGCATTATCTAGAGGTATTGAACTGACCAGTAGATCGAGACAAATAGACGTAAATGATTTACATGAATTTGATCAGATTCTTGTTATGGATAAAGATAACCTTGAGGCTGTTAAATCATTAATTGAAGATGATATGAATTCTGTCAATTCTAAAATAAAGCTTATTCTAAGTTACTCAAAAAACTCTCAATTAGAGGAAGTCCCTGATCCTTATTATGGTGGTCAAAATGGCTTTGAAAAGGTTCTAAATTTGTTGAATGATGCTATTGATGAATTGATAGATAGTCTTATAGAGTAGGATAAGCCCAGACCTCTTCTGGAATTTTTGATCTAAAAATATAAGTTAGTTCTTCTAAAACTTCTTCAATATTCATTCCATCTGTTACTAGCTCTATTGCATCTTGAGCTTTTTTTAGTGGGGCGATTTCTCTTTCGCTATCTTTTTTATCTCTTTCTTTAATTTCTTGTTCAAGATCTTCAATGCTTGAGAATTCAAAACCTCTTTTGTTTAAGTCAAGAGCTCTTCTTTTTGCTCTTTCTGTTGGAGAAGCAGTAAGAAAAACTTTTACATCTGCATCTGGAAATACGGCTGTGCCGATGTCTCTTCCTTCAGCAACCAAGCCCCCATCCTTCCCAATTGCTTTTTGCTGTCGTGTAAGTAATTCTCTTACAAATTGTTGTTTGGCAATTTCAGAAACCATTGAAGTTACTTCTGGAGATCGTATCTTCTTTGTTACGTCAATATTATTAATGAATATTTTTTGCTCAATAAAACTTGAGTTTTTAAATTCTAAATTTGAATCTTTTAAGATATTTTCGATTGCCGCTTGATCATTTGGAGCAATAGAATTGCTTATGATTAGCCAAGTCACCGCTCGATACATTGCGCCAGTATCTAAATAAATCAAACCAAGCTTTTGGGCAAATGCTTTAGTTACGGTGCTTTTTCCGGCACCAGCTGGACCATCAATCGCAATAATTGGTTTTCGTTGCATAAGAAAAGTGTGATCAATTAACCTCGTAGACCCACATTTTACTGCTGCTGCTAAAAGACATATTCCATCTAAATTTTCTATTTCTTTCAATGAAAATGGATCTACGATTTTAAGATATTCAATTTTTAAACTGTTTTCTTTAAGTTTAGAAGCTATTTTTGTGAGATTTATTACTTTTTCTTTTTCAAAGTCTGTTTTTGCTTCTTTGAGTGTATTGGGTAATGATTGAGCATTTACCCTTTCAGAATCGCTCAGATAAGAATTCCTTGAACTATAAGCAAATCCACTTTGGTCTCTTTTAGTGGAATAGGATTCAATTTTTATTGCTATAGATAGTTCTTGGAAAAGCTTTCTAATAATAATTAATTGTTGCCAATCTTTTTCTCCTAGGATTAGTTTTTCTGGTCTGATAATTCTGATGAGACGAATAATAACTGTTGCAACTCCATCAAAATGCCCTGCTCTCTCTGCACCACATAATTGGTTGTTCAATGTTTGAGGAACTTGAATTTTAAAATGTGAATTTTCTCCCCCAGGAAAAACCTCAAAATAATTTGGAGCCCAAATTGCATCTGCTCCTGCATTAAAAGCTAATTCAGAATCTTTGCTTATATTTCTGGGATATTTTTTGAAGTCTTCATCTTTTCCAAACTGTAATGGATTTACAAAAATACTTACAAGAATAATTTGGTTTTTTTGGGTTTTTCTTTCTTTTGCTTTCTCAATTAAATATTGATGTCCAGGGTGAAGTCCTCCCATAGTAGGGATAAAAATTATTGCTGAATTTTGTTCACTAAGCCAATCGTTTAATTCAGCATTAGTTTGGAGGATTTTTTGTACCACTATGTTGGTAAATAAATTAATTTCATCAACTTATGATTGAAATGAAATAAGTTGATTGCATACTGATCCCATATGGATTTCATATTAGGGTTCATATCTTTTGAATAAGAAAGCTTTTTACTGATGGATTACAAAACTGCGGGAGTTGATGTTACTGCTGGAAGAGCCTTTGTAGAGAGAATTAAATCATGCGTTGAAAAAACTCATAAAAGTGAGGTCATCGGCGGGTTGGGAGGTTTTGGAGGATGTATAAGAATTCCAAAAGGCTATGAAAGCCCAGTCTTGGTATCTGGGACGGATGGTGTTGGTACAAAATTAGAATTAGCTCAACAATATGGTTGTCATTTTGGAGTGGGAATCGACCTGGTTGCAATGTGTGTCAATGATGTAATAACTAATGGGGCTCGACCTTTATTTTTTCTCGATTACATTGCAAGCGGGACTTTGACTCCTGATGCTTTGGCTGAGGTGATAGAGGGGATTGCCTCAGGCTGTTGTCAATCGGATTGTTCTCTCTTGGGAGGCGAAACTGCTGAAATGCCCGGTTTCTATCCCAGAGGAAGATATGACCTAGCAGGTTTTTGTGTTGGGATCGTTGAAAATCATCACTTGATAGACGGCACACAAATTAATAGTGAAGATCAGATTATTGGAATTAAAAGTAACGGTGTTCATAGCAATGGTTTTAGTCTTGTTCGTAAAGTTCTTTCCATGGCGGATGTGGATGAAAATACTCTTTATGGGAAAGATAAAAGGAACTTGATTCAATCTTTACTGGAACCAACCGCAATTTATGTTCAACTTGTTGAGAAATTGTTGAGTGAAAATATACCAATTCATGGAATGACGCACATCACAGGTGGAGGTTTACCAGAGAATCTTCCAAGAATTTTCCCTTCTGGACTGTCGCCACATTTAGATATAACTACTTGGGAAATAACCGAAATCTTTAGTTGGTTACAAAATGCTGGAGATATACCTGAAATTGATCTTTGGAATACTTTTAATATGGGGATAGGTTTTTGTCTAATTGTTCCTAAAAATGCAGTGAATTCTACTTTAGAAATAAGTATGATAAATGATTTTGAAGCTTGGAATATAGGTAAAGTTGTTGAAAGTCAGAATAATTCAAAACATATCGATATTTTGGGAATACCTAGGTGAGGTTTTAAGCATAGTTTTATAAAATCCTCTAGTACATTTTTTGAACAAATTAAATGAAGGTTAAAAAAGATTTTCTATAACGGTAAAAAAACAGTAAGATGTATAAATACGCAAGCCGGATATCAGTTCGGGTAATGCGAAGTTAGATCTTAATTAGCTCTATGCCTTTTGAAAATCAACAGCGTCTAACGCGTAGGAGAAGTTCTGCAGGTCCAACACCTCCTAAAAGGCCTTTAGGAGGTCAAGCGGATTCAGGTATGCGACAAAATGGTGGTCCAAGACCAACGTTTTTAACCCTTAGAGATCATGGGAAAGTTTATGTAGCTGATTTACCAAACTTGTCTGACGGACAACTTTCTCATATTGGTAAAGAAGCTGATGAAGTGCTTACAAGTTTGGAAAGTAGAATTACTGACTTAGAACAAGAGGCAACTAATGGGCAAAGAGATAACGATACTTTGATTAAAGCGTCTACTAAGCATGAAGTTACTCTCAGATTTATTCGAGCCATTCAGGACGAACAAGAGCATAGAAAAAATAACCCTGCCTTAAAAGATGCGGCATCGGAGTCTTTACCACTCACATTCCTTGAGGTCGCTAGGCATAGATTGCCAGGCGCAACCTTTGACTCGTTGTTGAGAGAAGCGTTAGAAGCTTGTGCTAAAGATGAGCAAGAGCCTGAAAAAGAAGTAATTGAAAAAAGCGCAAATTCACAGCCCATTCCACCAGCAAAAGTGATTAGTCTTCCTACTTCCTCAGATTCAATGAAAGTTATTGTCAGCCCTGATACTTGAATTTTTATTATGGACTACTGAAAGGATTTTGAGGCATATTTGCTATGCATTTATTTCTGTAAAAATCCAGACTTTCTTTCTCACTTTTAGTTAACGACCATTTAAGCGCAGAAATTGTATCTTTAGCTTGCAGTGGAGTACGAATCCCGACTATTGGTTTGGCTCCATGTGATCTGACCCAATTCAATGCAACTTGTGCTGGGGAGGCTGAGTACTTTTTACCAATATTAGTTATTATTGTTCTCAATTCTATAGTTTTTGGAAGTATCCTATTGAATAGTTTTTGTCGTAAGAATGTTTTAGGCTTGGGAGATTTATTAGGTGGAACTGTTAGAATTCCTAGTCCTAATGGACTATAAGCTAAATATTCAATTTCGTTCTCATCACATATATTTTTGATTTTTTCATCTTCTAAAGATGGTTTTGTTAATAAAGAAAGTTGCGTTTGTATACTATTAATTTTAATTCCTCTTTTTTTCAAGTTTTTGAATAAAAAAGTTAATCTTTTTGGACCAGTATTAGAGAGTCCTATTTCTTTAATTAAACCTTCTTCGTATAAATCTCCTAGGCCATTTAGTAATTGCTCTTCTTGCCAAGGTGCATAGCGATAAGTACTCCAATGAAGTTGTACTCTTGTCATATTCCCTTTTAGGCGCTGATTACTTTCTTGAAAAGCTTTTCTTAGACCATTTCGACCAATTCTCCATGGAAAGGGAGCGAGCTTTGTTGCGATAGTGATTTTTTTGAGCTTTCGCATGGGTAACTCTTCTAGGAAATCGCCGATCAGCTTTTCGCTTTGACCAAATAAACTTCCAGTGCCATATGAATCTGCACTGTCAATCAAATCTAATCCTCCATCTATTGCATCAAAAAAAGTTTTTTTAAGTAAAATATCATCTGTTTCAGCTTTGTATCCCCAAACAAGCTTATTGCCCCACGCCCAAGTCCCAAAACCAATCCCAATTTTTTTCTTAGTCATGATTTCATTTTTGTTATTTCAATTAAATAAAACTAATATTGCTATCTTACATGAATAAATTAAATAGTTTTAAAGATTCTTTTTTTGAAAAGAAATATAGCAATGATGAAAATTGCAAAGATAATCAAAGCAATGATCAACAAGAAAAAGTTCTATGTAATCATTGTGGAAGAACTTCTAGTAACGGAATAAGATGTCTAGGTATTTGTGTAGCTGATAATGATTATTGATTTATAATTTATCTATTTAGATGTAAACGTATGAAAACAGATTGGTAATGTAAAGTGTTAATCCAAATTAAACACTATTCAATTACATCAATAATCCCTTCTGTTATATATCTTGCCATTTTGGTGATATGCTTTCTTATTTCACCTTCTTTAATATTCCACTTATTGGACATTTCCTTTACTTTCTTATTTTCTTTAATGTACTCAATCATTTTATTTGCTAGGTATACAGGTAATTCTTGTTGATTTGTAGAAGATAATGTTTCCCATCCTTCTTTATCGATGAGTCCTATTTCATGGAGATCTTTTGTATTCGTAAAATTATACAGTTCGGTAATACCTATAGAGAGATAAAGGGAACCTAATTCATCGAGAAAACTTTTTGATTGGTTACCATCTTTGAATTCATTAATTTTTTCATCGAGTAAAGATATTTGTTCAGATTTACCTTCCTTGATTGAATTTAATAATTTATAAAAAGAACTGAATTCAATTTGATCAGACACTGTTCTTATTGTTCAATATGATTAATATTAATTCATGAATAATGTATCTATGTGAATTCTTCTATTTAATTGTAATGAAAAAAAACCTTCATAACATGAACAACAAATATTCAATCAACGAGTTAAAATAAGACGTAAATATTTGTCATCCTGATTACCCACAAGTTTCTCGCTAGTGGTTCTTTTAGAAGCTAACTGTAATATTGGATATATGATCAAAATTAAGATCTAGTACCAAAATCAATTTATTAATTTCTGAACCTTCTTGAAACTTGCTACTCGCTACACATGGAGCATTGTGCTGGAAGGCTTCCTAAGAAAAATCAAACGACTAATAATTAAGGCGGCACCCAGATTCGAACTGGGGATAAAGGATTTGCAATCCTCTGCCTTACCACTTGGCCATGCCGCCGAAAATGAAATTTTCATTCCCAATTCAAATCGTATCAGTCAAACCGAACAAAATCTTTTGTTTCTGTCTAATGGACATGGAGAAGACACGATTGCTTGCAAGGTTATAGAGGCTCTCCATGAAATTAATCCAAATATCTCCCATGAAGTTCTTCCGATGGTTGGAGATGGAAAAGCATTCTCAACGCTTGTAAAAGATGGCTGGCTTGCCAAGATTGGTTCCTCAACTTTTTTGCCAAGCGGAGGATTTAGTAATCAGAGTTTTATTGGCTTGTTTTTAGATTTAAAAGCTGGATTAGTAGGAAGTCTTTGGAGGCAATGGACTTTGATTCATAGATCGGCCAAAGAAGGAAAAATTGTCGTTGCAGTTGGAGATTTATTACCTCTTCTTTTTGCATGGGCTAGTGGGGCAAATTATTTTTTTATTGGCACCCCTAAAAGTGATTACACATGGGTGAGTGGGCCAAGATCCGCTTTGAGTGATTGTTACCATCGATTAAAAGGAACTGAGTGGGATCCATGGGAATATTGGTTGATGCGATCTAGTCGTTGCAGGATGGTTGTAGTAAGAGATAAAATCACTGCTAGGGGCTTGAGAAATCATGCTGTAAAGGCACTATCGCCTGGGAATCCAATGATGGATGGAATTTCCAAAAGAGAGTGTCCTAGTTACTTTAAAAAATATAGACGTTTGATTTTGTTATGTGGAAGTCGCTTGCCTGAGGCGTATCAGAATTTTAAAAAACTTTTAATTGCGATCCAGTTTATTCAAATTACATCTTCCATTGCAGTATTTGTGCCTTTAAGCTCTTCCGCAATGAGGAAAAAAATATCATTAATATTAAGTGAGTTAGGCTTTAAACCTAGTAATCAGTCAACAGGTGAAAATGGGATTTCGGAAATATGGGAAAAAAACTCATTACTTATTTTGATTGGCTTTAACCAATTTCCCTTTTGGGCTAAGTGGGGAGAAGTAGGAGTAGCTAATGCAGGCACAGCTACAGAACAATTAGTAGGTTTAGGTATCCCATGCGTGTCTCTACCAGGCAAAGGTCATCAATTTAATTTCAATTTTGCTAAGCGTCAAAGTCGTTTATTAGGAGGAGCGGTAGCTATTGCTAAGGGTTATGAAACTCTTGCAAAACAAGTAGTTTTTTTACTGAATTCTGATTTTGATAGGGAGATAATTGGCTCAAGAGGGTCCAAAAGAATGGGTCCCGAGGGTGGAAGTCAGTCTATCGCCCTTAGTATTTCCAATCACTTGTCCAAGGGTTTGTAGTGCGGTGTAATCTAGTAGAGGATTTTTTTATGAAAATTTTCTACTCAAGTTTCTGCATATGCCACTAATTGAAGATCATCATTATCTTAAAATTTGCGCTCAATTGGCATCTTCTTTAAGTATTAGTATTTCAGCCGCTCGACGAAAAGTAGAGGTTGCGGCAGCTAAAGAAGGAAAAAAAGATTTGCAATCGAGAAAAGATATTGCTCAAAAGATACTTGAGCAAACTTTATATGAGGATGAAAAACATAGTGTATCGGCCTCCGCATCATTTGATCAATTATTAAAGGCTCTAAAAGAAGAGGAGAATTTTATGCTTGAGGATTAATTTATCTTTATGTTGAAAAAATTAATGTTCAAAAATATTTGTAAATCGTCTTCGGTCAAGCTCGGATAAAATAGGAATGCATTGGAAACATTTTTGGGCTAATTCCCATCTTTCTTCTCGTTTCAACATTTCTTCAAGTTTATTTTTAGCTCCTAGTAAATATCTAACATCATTAGCTGCATAGATAAGTTGTTTTTGAGTTAAATCACCAACTTTTCCCCAGTCACTGCTTTGAGCTTGTTTATCTAATTCGACTCCAACAGTTTCCATAACTACTTCTTTCAATCCATGCCTTGGACTATAAGTTCTGCCTATTTTACTTGCTATTTTTGTACAAAAAATTGGATTAACTTCAATATCAAGATTACTTGCTAAGGCAGCAACATCAAATCTTGCAAAATGAAATACTTTTTCAATTGTTTTTTTCTCAAGAATAGATTTTAAGTGTGGTGCTGAATGTTGATTTCGTTCTATACGAATACATATAACATTATCAAATTTATCACATAATTGTATTAAGCATAGCCTGTCTCTACCATGAATTAATCCCATGGCTTCGGTATCAACTGCTAAAGCTGTAGATGCGCTTAAAGCAATTTCAGTTTCATTATCTATGTCTTTATCAAAGATCTTGAAAGTAGAGGGTTCATCAAATGCTTTAGGCATAATAAATTTAATGGGAATTTAATTTATCAGTTATTTATTTTATGATCTAATTCTAATACCTCAAATGATGAAAAATATTTAGTAAAAGCAACGATTTGATCTTTTCTAATATTTTTTAATTTTTTTAGCTCACTTTTGTAGCTATGTTTTCTAGAACAATTAAAATAAGAAGGATCGTTTTTTTGAGATGCAAACTGCATTCTCCTCAACATTATTTCTTACTATCCTATTGGCGATAGGTTTGGGGTTCTTTCTACGAGCCGCAAGTAAGGACCGTACAACAGTTGTAGATGTTAAGTCTCCTTTGCCTCCTCTGGAAGTTTTGAAAGGTATTAGTTTTTGGCTAGAAGAACGTGGTTGGAAAAAATATGGAGGCAATGCTGAAGAGAAATTGTTGATCTTTAATGGCAATGTTGCTTCTAGTACTTTTTTGGTGATCTTTTTATCTTGCCTCGGAGGACTAGGCTCAGCATGTTTGGGTCTTGTTCTGATTCAGCTGTACCCCTCTTTGAGTTGGTGGCCATTGCTACTGGCTGCAATTGGTGCACCTCTAGCTGGAATTATTTATCGTAATAAATCCAAACGAGAGGAATCATTAGAAGTTAAGTTATTAAGTTCCGATTTATCTGATTTCAGTATTTTACGAATCAAAGCTCATCGCGATGAGCTGATAGCAATTCAGTTGGAATTGTCTGAAAGGCTTGAGCTTAGTAGTGAAAATTCTCTACTTTCTTCCCCTATTTAATTCCTATTTGTAGTGAGAAATAAAGTATTAAATAGTTTAAAATTAATAGTATTTGTAATTACTTTTTATGCATTTTTTCAACTGCACTCCACTAGGAATTCAAACATTACTGAAGACCTTGATCTGATCATTGGTGAAAGCTCTAATTTTCCGGCACATTGGGTTGGCACTATTGATGTAGATAAAAATATCCCCATTTTAATATTAGCTGGCCATGCAGACTCTCAGGGGTTGGCAGGTGCTGGCACACCTGGAGAAGCCGTTGATAAGTTTGGTTTGAATCCAATGCATCCAGGAATAAGTGATGAACTTTTTTGGAATTTAAAATTACAAGAATCAATTGTTAAAATTGGCAAAAAGAAAGGTTTAAATATCAATTCTTATGACCCAGGAATAAGAAATATTGACGACGCTAATGATCCAAGAACGAATTGGTCAGTTGGGAGGAAATTCGCCAAACGTGGTGGGTATGCGATTGAGATTCATTTTGATGCATACGGTAAGTATGGAGTTGGTTCAGGATTGATCCCTCCTTTCTCTACCAGGCCAAATAAAATAGACGAGTCAATCGCAAAAATATTTGGACGGTTTCCTATTTTATTTAGAGGAGGTTTAGGCGCACCAAGAAGGCAAATAAGGATTCTTGAAATTGGAAAATTAGAGGGCTTGCTAGAAGAAAATCTAAGGAATGTAAAAACTAGGCAAAAAACAATAAAACTCCTTGCCAATGAAATAGTTCAGGCTTTTTTAAATGGAATAATCTAAAAGTGCATTGTCTAATCCAATGCTTGATGAGTTAAACACTTCTCTTCGAGAGATTTATCCTTAAACCAATCTTGAGGTTTAGTAAATAAATCTGTTAATAGTGCCTCACGTGAATTTTCTTCAGGCTTATATCCATACTCCCATCTTGCTAAGGGTGGTAATGACATCAATATTGATTCAGTTCTTCCATTCGTTTGTAATCCAAAAATTGTACCTCTATCCCATACTAAATTGAACTCAGCATATCTACCTCTTCTATAAAGTTGAAAGTCTCTTTCTTTTGCTGAAAAACTTTGATTTTTTCGCTTTTGTATTATTGGCTCATAGGAGGGTAGAAATGCCTGCCCACATGCTTTGGCAAGTGAAAAAAGATTTTCCCAATCCAAACAATATTTCCCTAGCTCTTTTGAGATGTTAGAGGCTTTTCCATTGGCATTTTGTCCTTTATAAAGTAGACCTGATCCATCTTGATAGTCATAAAATATACCTCCAACTCCTCTTGTCTCATTTCGATGTTTTAGAAAGAAATATTCATCACACCAAGGTTTGAAAACCTTATGAAGATCTTTGTTAATCGAGTCACATGCACCTTTATGGCATGAATGGAAGTGACGCGTGTCAGATAAATATGGATAGAAGGGAGTTAAATCTGCGCCTCCTCCAAACCACCAAACAGGACCTGCTTCGAAATATCTGTAATTTAGATGAACAGTTGGTATGAATGGATTTTTGGGGTGAAGAACCATTGAGGTCCCTGTCGCAAACCAAGAGTGACCTTTTGCTTCAGGCCGTTGGCTAATAATTGAGGGTGGAAGTTCATTACCATGAACTTCAGAAAAATTCACTCCTCCCTGCTCAAAGATTTTCCCATCTTTCATGACTCTGGAACGTCCTCCACCCCCCTCTGGTCTCTCCCAAGATTCTTCTAGGAATTTGCCTTCTCCATCAATGGTCTCCAATCCAGCACAAATTTCATCTTGTAGTCCTAATACAAGCTTTTTTGCTCGATCTCTTGAGTTTTTTGCAGGTAAATTGGCTTGATCTTGTGAGGAGGACAAATTAATTTTATTTTGCTTTCTTTAAAAAATACTTTCAAATGAGGCATTTTTCACATCAATATTGGAAAAGTTTTTATTGCAAATATTTTTTACTTTTTACTAAACCCAATATCATTGGATAATCAGGTGGAATATTTGTCGAATTTTTTACTATTATCAGATGTAATAGAAATTAAGGATGAAAACCAACGAGAGGGTTTTAAAAGCGTTTAATTCAGTCATAGATGTCGGAAGTGAACGATCTATTGTCGAACTTGGATGGCTGGAAATAGTTTCAGTAAAGCCACCGAAAATTGTTGTCAGACTTTCTCTACCTAATTTTGCAATATCGCAACGAAGTCAAATAGCAAGTGACATTAGGGAAAGCATTAATTCACTGGAAGATATAGAAGAAGTTCAAATTGAGATAGGTAATTCACCTCCATCTGAAGAGTCTCCGATTGGTCAAGCCGGTCATGGTGGGCAACCGCAGGGATTAACTCCAATACCACAAGTAAAAAATGTTATTGCAATTAGTAGTGGTAAGGGTGGTGTGGGTAAAAGTACTGTTGCCGTAAATTTAGCCTGCGCACTTAGTCAAAAAGGTTTTAAGGTTGGCTTACTTGATGCTGATATCTATGGCCCAAATACTCCTTATATGCTTGGTGTCAGCGAAGTAACTCCTGAAGTGAGTGGTTTGGGTGCAGAGCAAAAGATTATTCCCATTGAAACATGCGGTATAGGAATGGTTTCAATGGGATTATTAATTGATCAAAATCAACCAGTGATTTGGCGTGGACCCATGCTTAATGGAATTATTCGACAATTTTTATATCAAGCTTCCTGGGGTGAACGTGATTTTTTAATAGTAGATCTTCCTCCCGGGACCGGCGATGCTCAACTATCTTTGGCCCAGGCAGTTCCTATGGCAGGTGTGATTATAGTAACTACTCCCCAAAATGTATCTCTTCAAGACTCAAGAAGGGGGTTGGCAATGTTTAAACAAATGAATATTCCTGTACTCGGAGTGATAGAAAATATGACGTATTTTATCCCTCCAGACCAACCGCAAAAATCATATGAGATTTTTGGTTCTGGTGGAGGTAATCAATTAGCCAAAGAGAATAATGTCCCCTTACTTTCTCAGATACCAATTGAATCGGATACTTATTCTGGTACAGGCAAGGATCTGCCAGTCGTTTATACATCTAGAAATTCAATAACAGCAAAAGTATTTTTAGAACTTGCTGGAACACTATGTAATGCATTATCTGTTAAACAGTGATTAAATTTAATGATGGTTTTTGGTCGCAATAAAATATCTAATTTAAAAATAGTTAGAAATAAAAAAAATTGGAAGGATGTAGATTTTATAATTTGGATTGTACCTTTTATTTTAGTAAATATAGCTTGTTTCTTAATTGCAAGTACTCAAAGAAATCTTGGTGTTACTGATTGGTATCAACATGCAATTATTGCTTATATAGGGTTATTAATTGTTTATTTTTTAGCTCAAGTTCCTTTACGGGGTTTACGAAAATATAATATTGCAATATATTTTTTTACTATTTCATTATTATTGTATGTAAATTTTAGTGGTACGTCAGCCCTTGGAGCAAAAAGGTGGTTGAACTTTGCTGGCTTGTACGTTCAGCCATCGGAATTTGCGAAATTAACCTTAATAATTGTCTTGGCTTCTATCTTAGATCGCAAAAGGTTTTCTAATTTATCTCATTTAATTAAACCTTTATTAGTTTCATTTCTCCCTTGGGTTTTAGTTTTTATACAACCCGATCTGGGAACATCCCTTGTGTTTGGAGCCATACTTCTTGGAATGTTGTATTGGTCGGGGATGCCATATGAGTGGGCATTTATTGTTTTGGCGACTTTATTTACAGGAGTCCTTTCATATTTATATAAATTTGGACTTGTTATTTGGATACCAATAATTGGTGTTTTATCTTATAAGTCTTTGCCAAATCCAAGAAAATTACTAACATTATTTGTTGTTTTTTTTCATTCGCTAATAGCAAAATTTAGCCCTTGGTTTTGGGAAACTGTTTTAAGAGATTATCAAAGAGATAGACTAATTATTTTTCTTGATCCTAGCCAAGATCCTCTTGGCGGTGGATATCATATGCTTCAAAGTAAAATAGGGATCGGATCTGGAGGATTGCTTGGAACAGGACTTATGCAAGGGCAATTAACTAAATTAAAATTCATACCAGAACAACATACAGATTTCATTTTTAGTGCTCTTGGAGAAGAGACAGGTTTTATAGGAACTTTAATAGTCCTAATTTTATTTTTTATTTTAATTTTTCGATTAATCAAGATAGCGGTTGATGCAAGAACTGATTTTGAATCTTTAGTTGTTATCGGAATAGCTTCAATGTTTATCTTTCAAATCATGGTAAATATATTTATGACAATCGGATTAGGTCCTGTTACTGGAATCCCATTACCTTTTATGAGCTATGGAAGAACTGCGTTATTTGTTAATTTTGTAAGTCTGGGCTTTTGTTTATCTGTCTCTAGAAGAGGTCAGTCAACAAGAAAAAACCTTTAATCAGACACTTTTGCTTATTTTCTTTGGAAACGAATTAGTTGAGACATAATAGGATTTTGATTCTGGGTATGGTTAAAACCCAAATACCATCTTGAGGTTCTATTTTTCATCTATGTAAAGGAAGGAATCCTCACTTTTAGATTGAACATTAGTTTTATTGAACGGTTATTATTTATTTCTAAAAGATTAAATGTGTTAATTCTGATTCATAGACGAATTAGCTCCCATGATCTTAGTTTGTTTTAAGGAACTTTATTTGCCTATTAAATAGATTTTCCGAATAAACCTCAGTTCATCTATTTCAAAACGGTCAGCTAAGCACCTTCGCGAGTTGCAACTCTACTTCTTATGCTTTTTCACCCTTTAAAATCTAATCAGTCAAATGGATTTAAAGGTTTGTATGAGGTTAGGACGTTTTCGTGAACACTCCTCTAGTGACCATTCAAGCTTTACAAAAAAGGATGGCTGAGGGTGTTCCTCATGCGACATGTAGTGAGTCTGCAGCAAGGCGAATGTGGTGGGCAGCTCTAGATACTCTTCAGTCAGACATTTTGTTGCCAATGAACCTTACTAGAGGTTTGTGGTTGTCTTCTCCTTTACCAGCACTATACGAACCAAAACTGCTCAAGAAATTTCAAGGATGGGTTTGGGCCCCAAAGGATTTATTAAACCTTACAAATCCTTCTGTAGGGATGTTGCCTCCCAGTCAATCAGTTTCGATGGATTTTCATGATCATTCATCAGCATATGAGCGCTTAACTCTTCTGGAGGAAGATGGAAATGACCCTTTACTAATAGTTATTACTCCTGAAATTCAAATTGCTTTAGCTCTGGAAGGGAAATGTCAGGAGAGAAAATTATTAATGCGAAGTGATCCTGAGACTTTGAGCGATCTTTTGACATTACTTGATAATAGATTGAATACAGAAAATGTTGAGCAAGCAAATAATCTCAGAAACGCACTTGGAGAGATGGGGCAGTTAAAAACAAATGATGATTTATCTAAAGTCTTTTGGCCTCTACTATCTCAACGTCTTGCAGATATTGCCCCAAGTTTAAATATTCAAACTTTGCCTGAAAATGTAATTAATGATCATAAATCAACTTCAAAAAATAGTGAAATTTCATTACTAGAGGCTTTAACTCATGAAATTAGAACTCCATTGGCGACCATAAGAACTTTAATAAGATCTCTTCTAAGAAAGCAAGATTTACCTAAAGTCGTTGAAACTCGTTTAAGGCAAATAGATATCGAATGTACAGAACAAATTGATCGTTTTGGTTTGATTTTTAATGCAGTGGAATTAGAGAGAACTAAGCCAGAACAAACAAATTTGGCTTTAACTGATTTAGGTAAAATGCTCACATTGTTATATCCGGTTTGGAGTAATCAGTTAGAGCGAAAAGGTTTGAAACTTATTCTCGATATCACACCAGATTTACCAAAAGTTTTGAGTGACTCTGAAGGACTTGAATTAATGTTGACGGGCCTTATAGATCGTAATAGTCGCGGATTGCAGACGGGTGGGGAATTAACTTTGAAATTAAGGCCAGCTGGGCAAAGGCTCAAGCTGCAAATTTTAACTCAGCTTTCCACAACTAACCATTCTGGATTTTCGGAAAGTGTATCCAATGAAGAAATTGGGCCAGTACTTAGTTGGAACCCAGCCACAGGAAATTTGCAGCTTAGTCAGGCTGCAACTCAAAGGTTGTTGAAAAGTCTTGGCGGTCGTCTGACTAACAGGCGAGATAGAGGAATTACAATATTTTTTCCTATTTCTGAATTAAAAGAATTTGATCTTCTAGATTAATGTTGACGCTTGTGAAGTTGATCTGAAATGCGTCAAAAGGCACAAAATAAAGTGCTAATTTAAAAGATAAGGAAAAAGTTGATTTAATTTAAAGCATGACAGATGTATTACCTGGAACACTTCCAAAGCATATTGGTAGCACAGGCGGATTATTAAATTCAGCGGAGACTGAAGAGAAATATGCAATTACTTGGACAAGTAAAACTTCTGAGGTTTTCGAACTTCCAACTGGAGGAGCTGCTGTTATGCATGAGGGAGACAACATTATGTACTTCGCTAGAAAAGAACAGTGTTTTGCTTTGAATACTCAATTGAGGGGGTTTAAGCCAAGAATTGAAACAAGTAAAATATATAGAATTTATCCTGGTGGAGATAGGGAATTACTTTTTCCTAAAGATGGAGTTTTTTCTGAGAAGCCCAATGAGGGTCGCCTAAAAGAAGGTTACAATAATAGGCGCATTGGAGAAAATCCAAACCCAGCAAGCTTGAAATTTAGTGGAAAAAAAACTTACGATGCATGAGTCATTCGATTTAAACTTTTGCCCCCTTTAAATCTATATATTGGGCTGCCATTATGCAGTCATGCTTAGTTTAGATAAGGAACAATTTCTTTTATCAGCGTCCAAAGGGGCAAATTATATCCCTTTGGCAAAAAGTTGGCCCGCAGATTTAGAAACTCCTCTTACAACTTGGCTTAAAGTTGGTAATGATAACCCTCCAGGGGTATTGCTTGAGTCAGTAGAGGGTGGGGCAACACTTGGCAGATGGAGTGTGGTGGCATCCGATCCTCTTTGGAAGGCGATAGTGAAGGGCGATGAGTTGACTAGATACTGGCGCAATGGAAAACAAGAAAGGTTTCATGGAAATCCAATTGAAATACTCAGGGAAATGCTCGTGCCTTATAAATCTGTTACTTTGTCTGGCTTGCCACAACTAGGACAACTCTTTGGAATGTGGGGGTATGAACTAATTCAATGGATTGAGCCGTCAGTACCTACCTATGAACTTTCGGATCAAGATTTGCCTGATGGGATTTGGATGTTTATGGATAAAATTCTTATTTTTGATCAGGTAAAACGTCTATTAACAGCTGTTGCATATGGAGATTTAAGTAATGGAGTTTCTCCTGAAAAAGCTTATGAAATTGCATGTGAACAAATTAATGAACTTCAAGAGTTAATGTCTGCTCCTTTGAAACCAATAAAGTCTTTAAAGTGGACTGAAAAGGCTGAAAGATCTCTTGATTTGAAGGGTTATACCTCAAAAAATGAATTTGAAAATAGTGTTCAATCCGCAAAAGAATTTATTAAAAAAGGTGATGTTTTTCAGTTAGTTATTAGTCAAAAACTGGAATCTACGGTTACACAAAAACCTTTTGAATTATATCGAAGCCTGAGGATGGTAAATCCCTCTCCATTTATGGCATTTTTCGACTTTGGAGATTGGCAACTTATTGGTTCAAGTCCAGAGGTAATGGTCAAGGCCCAACAAACAGAAAAGGGCATTCAAACAAGTTTGCGACCAATTGCAGGTACACGACCAAGAGGCCAAAATGATAATGAAGATATTGCTCTAGAAAAAGATCTTTTAAAAGATCCAAAAGAAAGAGCTGAGCATGTGATGTTAGTAGATCTTGGTCGAAATGATTTAGGCCGGGTTTGCACTCCAGGTAGTGTTTTCGTAAAAGAATTGATGGTTATTGAAAGATATTCGCATGTAATGCACATAGTTAGTGAAGTGGAAGGAACACTAAAAACAGGAAAGGATGTATGGGATTTGTTAATTGCTGCTTTTCCTGCTGGGACTGTTAGTGGAGCCCCAAAGGTCAGAGCAATGCAACTCATTAATCAATTAGAAACACAACGTCGAGGGCCTTACTCAGGCATTTATGGATCTATAGATTTAAATGGAGCATTGAATACAGCTATTACTATCAGAACAATGGTTGTTCGTAAGAAAGATAAAAATGATTTTTATGTTCAAGTACAAGCTGGGGCAGGGGTGGTTGCAGATTCAATTCCTTCTAATGAGTATCAAGAAACTTTAAATAAGGCAAAAGGTATGTTTACTGCTTTAGCTTGCTTAGAAGCACCTGATTTATGACCAACTTTATGCTTTTAAAGGGGTTTGAAGTGGAGCTTTTTACGGGCACATTTTCTGGTGAAAATGTTGGTGTTGCATCTGCTATTACTAATGAATTAACAGACTTTGTAAAAGAACCGGATCAAAGAAATCTTGAGTACATAACTGTTCCTGATCAAAGATACGAAGTTTTAAAACATGCTCTTTACCTACCAAGACAACAGCTTAGAAAATGGCTTGATTGCAAAAAACTTACAATCCTTCCAGGAAGTACGCTAAGCCTTGGAAATACACAAATTTTTGAAAGGTCAGATTCAGAAAATTCATATCACTCTTATATAGAAAAAAATTATGGAACAAATGTTGTAACAGCAAGTATTCATATTAATTTAGGCATTGAAAATCTATCTTTACTTTTTTCGGCCCTTCGTTTGGTTAGATGTGAGGCATCATTATTTCTTGCATTAAGTGCTAGTTCTCCATTTTTAGCAGGAAAAGCGACAGGAGCTCACTCTCAAAGATGGGTTCAATTCCCTAAAACACCTTCCAATGTGCCCATGTTTGTTGATCATGCTCACTATGTGAGTTGGATTGAAGAGCAACTAGTTAAAGGTAATATGCAAAATGAAAGACATTTTTGGACATCAGTTAGGCCCAATGGTCCAGAAAGGCCTCATAGTTTAAATCGACTAGAGCTGAGGATATGTGATTTGGTCAGTAATGTTGATTTGCTTTTGGCTATTACTGCGTTACTGGAACTCAGAATTATCAACCTAAAAAACAATATGAAAAAATATGATCCAATCGAAGCAAGCTCTAAAACACAAAAAGAATTGGCTCTATTGGCGGATGAAAATGATTTGCTTGCAGCCAACTCTAGTCTTGATGCATATTTATCTCATTGGAAACATGGGAATCAAATCAAGTGCCGTGATTGGATCAGGGAAATTCTGTTAGAGGTAACTCCTTTGGCTAAGGAGCTTGATATGTTGGAGCTGCTGCAACCTATCGAATCGGTTTTGACGAAGGGAAACCAATCAATGATATGGCTTAATTCTTATGCAAAAGGGGAGTCAATTCAGGCCTTGCTTCAGAAAGGTATTAGTGAAATGGAACTAGAAGAGACAAATTTCATTCAAATGAAATCAATCTATTAGTGACTAAGTCGGTATAACTGCCTCATAATACGTATATGTTGAAAAATTCTTCTAACGAAAATATCTCTAATCTCTCGACAGTATGTGTTGAGGGTCAAGATCCTGGATCTTTATTGCAACAAAGGCTTGAACTGGTTGAGGACCTTTGGCAAACAGTTCTCAAAAGTGAATGTCCACCTGAGCAAACTGATAGACTTTTGCGTTTAAAACAATTAAGTGATCCTAGTAAGTCGAATCAAGATAATTCTTCTCAAGCAATAGTTCAATTAATTACGGAAATGGACTTAGCAGAGGCTATATCTGCTGCCAGGGCGTTTTCTCTTTATTTTCAATTGGTAAATATTCTTGAGCAACGTATCGAAGAAGATAGTTATCTAGAAAGTATGAAAAAAGGCAAGTTAGAGAATAACAATTACAAAATAGATCCATTTGCCCCAGCTTTAGCCAGCCAGACTGCACCTGCAACTTTTAGACAATTATTTGAGAGATTGCGTCGGTTGAATGTCCCCCCCGCTCAACTTGATGCTTTGATGAGGGAAATGGATATTCGTCTTGTTTTCACAGCACATCCAACTGAAATAGTTAGACACACTGTGCGGCATAAGCAACGTAGAGTTGCCACACTTTTGCAGCAACTTCAATCTAATAACTTAATTTCCGAGTCTGAGAAAGAAATTTTCAGGTTGCAATTAGAGGAAGAGATAAGACTTTGGTGGAGAACTGATGAGCTGCATCAATTCAAACCAACTGTCCTTGATGAGGTTGACTATGCGCTTCATTATTTTCAGCAGGTTTTGTTTGATGCTATGCCTCAATTAAGAAGAAGGCTGACCACGGCGCTAGCTTCAAGTTATCCAGACGTAGAGATCCCTAATGAGGCTTTTTGTACCTTTGGTTCTTGGGTAGGTTCAGATCGCGATGGGAACCCGTCTGTCACCCCAGAAATCACATGGAGAACAGCCTGCTATCAAAGACAATTAATGCTCGATCGCTATATAGCATCAGTTCAAGAGTTGAGAGATCAACTGAGTATATCTATGCAATGGAGTCAAGTAAGTTCTCCATTGCTAGAGTCATTGGAGATGGACAGAGTTCGTTTCCCTGACGTCTATGAGGAAAGGGCTGCCAGGTATCGATTAGAGCCTTACCGTTTGAAACTGAGCTATACACTGGAGAGATTACGTCTTACACAGTTACGTAATAGGCAACTAGCTGATGCTGGATGGCAATTTTCACCCGAAGGAAAGCCTTTGATATCTACTAGTAGTAGTTTTGAAGAAGTTCTTCACTATGGATCTGTAGATGAGTTTAAGAATGAATTAGAACTTATTAGAAATAGTCTGGTAAGTACAGATCTTACTTGTGAACCTCTGGATACTTTGTTGAATCAAGTTCATATCTTTGGATTCTCTTTGGCGAGCTTGGATATTAGGCAAGAGAGTACAAGACATAGTGATGCTTTGGATGAACTCACTCGCTATTTAGATATACCTCAATCCTATGGGGAGATGGATGAGGAGTGCCGAGTCACATGGTTGATGAAGGAATTACGAACAAGAAGACCACTTATACCTCCTGCTTTTGAGTGGTCTAGAAGTACTCAAGAAACCATCTCAGTTTTTCATATGCTTCATAGGCTTCAGAAAGAGTTTGGTACTCGTATCTGTCGCTCGTATGTAATTTCAATGAGCCATACAGCATCGGACTTATTAGAAGTTCTTCTTTTAGCCAAAGAGTCGGGGCTGATTGATCCAACTTTAGGAGCATCTGATTTTTTAGTTGTTCCATTATTTGAAACAGTTGAGGATTTACAGCATGCCCCTTCTGTTATGGAATCGTTGCTCCAGACAGATGTTTATCGTGAATTACTTCCAAGAGTAGGAGAGAAAAATCAACCACTTCAGGAGCTGATGCTTGGGTATTCTGATAGCAATAAGGATTCTGGTTTTCTTTCAAGTAATTGGGAAATTCATAAGGCCCAGATAGCACTTCAAGATCTTGCTAGTAGACAAGGTATAGCATTGCGAATTTTTCATGGCAGAGGGGGGTCTGTAGGAAGGGGAGGCGGACCAGCTTATCAAGCAATTTTGGCTCAACCAAGTGGTACATTACAAGGCCGAATAAAGATCACAGAGCAAGGGGAAGTTCTTGCTTCAAAATATAGTCTTCCAGAATTAGCTCTATATAATCTTGAGACTGTAACTACAGCAGTTCTTCAGAATAGCTTAGTTACTAATAAATTAGATGCTACGCCAAATTGGAATGACTTGATGACCAGGCTGGCAGCTCGCTCAAGGGAGCATTACAGAGCTCTAGTACATGACAATCCAGATTTAGTTCAATTTTTTCAAATAGTCACTCCAATAGAGGAGATCAGTAAGTTACAAATTTCTAGTCGTCCTGCTCGAAGAAAGAGTGGTGCAAAAGACTTGTCAAGTCTTCGTGCTATCCCATGGGTCTTTGGTTGGACTCAAAGTCGTTTCCTTTTGCCAAGTTGGTTTGGAGTGGGTACGGCATTGGCTACTGAACTTAAGGCAGATCCCGATCAAATGGAGATGTTGCGAATGTTGAATCAGAGGTGGCCATTTTTTAGAATGTTGATATCTAAAGTAGAGATGACACTTTCAAAAGTTGATTTAGATGTTGCTCATCATTACATGGTTAGTTTAGGTGGCGATGATAATAGAGATGCCTTCGCTCGTATTTTCGAGATTATCTCAAGTGAGTATAGTTTGACTAAGAAATTAATTCTAGAAATCACTGATAAGTCTAAATTATTAAGTGCCGACCCTGCTTTGCAATTATCTGTCAATTTGAGGAATAGGACTATTGTTCCTTTAGGATTTTTACAAGTAGCTCTGCTAAAACGATTAAGAGATCAAAATCGTCAACCACCAATTAGTGAAGATATAAGTGTTGACTCTACTCAAAGTTCTAGAACATATAGTCGTAGTGAATTGTTGCGTGGAGCCTTGTTGACTATTAATGGTATCGCTGCAGGAATGAGAAACACAGGATGATATGCTTGGATTAAATTCAGCAAATAAATGTCCTCAAATTCCTGAGGGTTTTATCCTGCTTAGGAGTGAAATTGTTTCTGTACGAAAAATCAATAGGCTCCTATCAAGATGTAATCAAGATACTCATCAACCAAAGAAGTTGGAATTGGCTTTGAAAAGTAGCGATTTCTATTTAACTCTCCTTCAAAAGACTTCTGAAGATCTTGTAGGATTTGTTCGAGTGACTAGTGATAAAGGTTTAAATGCAAATTTGTGGGATTTAGTGGCAGAGCCAGGCGATCAACAAGATCAATACATGTCTATTGTGGTTTTTAAGGCAGTTGAAATCATTAGACGAGAGTTGCCAGGTTGTAGTATTTCTGTCGCTGCTCCATTGATTTCACTTGAATCATTACGAGCTAACGGATTTTTATTAGATCCTAATGGTATACAAACCATGGGCTTTAGACTTTGAGAAATTGCTTTTACGAGCATGGAGGGACTCGAACCCCCGACTCTCAGAACCGGAATCTGATGCTCTATCCAACTGAGCTACATGCCCAACATAGGGTTGTTATAAAAAAGGCCAAATACTTAGACCTTATTAAAATTAGCTTACATACAAATTAAAAAATAAACATTCAACTTCACCAGTTAGAACTTAATAATTTTCGAAATTATCGACATTTTCAGTTTGAGTTAACTGAAAATCGCTTGATAGTTATAGGTCAAAATGGAGTTGGTAAATCTAATCTTCTTGAATCCGTAGAACTCTTGTCTAGTTTACGCTCTCATCGATCGAATCGAAATCAGGATTTAATTTATTGGGATCAAGATCAGGCTTGCTTATCAGCAATAACTGAAGATGATCAAAAACTTTATTTAGAATTAAATAGAAAAGGTGGTAGAAAAGCTTATAAAAATGACAAACTTTTAACTCGTCAAATTGATTTGATTGGACCAATGAGAAGTGTAGGCTTTTGTGCTCTTGATCTAGAAATAATTAGAGGAGAGCCTTCTCTCAGAAGAAATTGGCTGGATAGAATTGTCCAGCAACTTGAACCTATTTATTCTGATTTGATGGGAAGGTTTTCTAGATTGTTGAGGCAAAGAAGTCAGCTTTGGCGGAATTTGAGTGTTGAATCTAGTAAGGATAAAAATATTCTATTGGATTCTTATGATATGCAAATGGCGTTGGTGAGTACAAGAATTCATCGAAGACGTAGGCGTATTTTAGATCGTCTACTTCCTATTGCTTCTAATTGGCAACAACATCTTAGTAATAGTAAAGAGATGTTAGATATTAAATATTTGCCTGGTAGTAAACTTGAGGGTGAAGAGAGTGAAAAGCTTTGGAGGGAGAGTATTAAACGTCAACTTTTGGAAATGAGGCCTGAGGAAGAGATGACGGGTACTTGTCGAGTAGGTCCTCATCGTGATGATGTACAGTTTTTAGTAAATGAGGTAGATGCTAGACGTTTTGGATCTGCTGGTCAGCAGAGAACTATTGTATTGGCCTTGAAATTGGCCGAATTAGAATTAATTAAAATGATGTATGGAAAAGCTCCAATTTTACTTTTAGATGATGTGTTGGCTGAACTAGATCCCAAACGACAATTATTGCTTTTAGAGGCTGTTGGTCAAAAACATCAGTGTTTAATCAGTGCAACACATGTGGAATCTTTTGAAGGTGAATGGGTACGAAACTCACAATTAATGCAATTAGATTCTTTTGGTTGAAACTATTGGTCGGTTATTGTGGATATGATTTTTGGATAATATGGAACCTTTTTTTCCCGAATTGCATCCAAACCCTGGATGGAGCGACTCTTGCAAGTCAAAAGATATAGAAACCATACACACTAAATCTGGTGAGAATATTGGACGTCACTGCATACTTGAACTTTATCAATGTGATCATGCGAAGCTTAATGATGAAGCCTTTATAAGGACAACCATCACATCATCGGCCAAAATCGCTGGTGCAACTCTCATAAATTTGGTAACACATAGTTTTAAGCCTCAGGGAGTTACGGGACTAGCTTTATTGGCTGAATCTCATATCTCAATACATACATGGCCTGAGATTGGCTATGCAGCCATTGATGTTTTCACATGCGGTGACCACACGATGCCTGAAAAAGCTTGCAAGTTACTTTTTAAAGATTTTTTAGCTAAGCACTTTTCTTTTAGAAATATTGCGAGAGAGATCCCTTCAGCTATCCAAGGTTTGCATCGTGAACCTTGATAACAATGAAAAGAAAAAATAAATCAAAAATCTCTTCGAAATCAGATTTTATTGCTTAGTGGTCTTCATGTCTCTTGTGAGTTTTCCACTAATGAAACCCTCTAGATCTAAACTGATTGAGTGGAAACCTAAATATAAAAAATATTTAATTAATTTACTTCTCTCAATGATTTTAAGAAAGTGATCTATTTCACTTGCGGGTAGTTCTATTCTTGCAGATAGGCCTTGACTTCTTACACGTACTTTTGAAAAACCTTGATTAATAATCCATTCTTCTGCTAAACCAATCTTCTCAAGCCTTTTCGAACTTATTTCCTCTCCAAAAGGAATACGAGAGGCTAAACATGGTTGGGCAGGTTTATCCCACCAGGGTAAACCTAAAGATTTGGAAATTGAACGAATTGATTTTTTATTTATTTCTAGCTCAGCAAGAGGTGATATCACTCCTGCCTGATTAGATGCTTCAATACCCGGTCGAAAATCGTGAAGATCATCATAATTCACTCCATCAAGGACCTGAGCATTATGGAATCTTTTTGAAATTTGATCTAAATGCTTATGCAATTCTTTTTTACATGCAAAGCATCTATTCTCAGGATTTTTAAAGTAACTTGGTTCTTTGATCTCATTCGTTTGACATTCTTCATGATGAATACCAATCCAAGCTGCTTGAAGACGCGCTTGCTTAAGCAAATATGGAGCTAAAGAAGGAGAGACACCAGTGACGGCAAAGGCTTTTGAACCTAGTTGCTCTTGCGCTATTGTTGCTACCAAAGAGCTATCAACGCCTCCAGAGAAAGCAACACAAGCATGATTTATATCTTTAATAAACTCCCTTAACAATCTTAATTGCTTCAGTTCTGAGTCAGTTAAAGATTCAAGTTGACTAAAAAACACTTTTTAAAAAGGTCATTAATTTGCTTAAATTGACACTCTTACACTTTTTCATCTTTGTATGTATTTCGAATATTCTATGACGTCTAATGTAGAAGAAGTTAAGTTGAATGAATAAGAAGCAGAATTATCTATCGTGGTATTAAGCGGTATTGGGATTACGACAGCATCGGAAAGCCAGGAGCGGAGTCACGGTCAATTACATGTTTATGACGGAGAGGGTAAAGGTAAGAGCCAGGCGGCTTTAGGAGTAGTCCTGAGGACTATAGGTTTAGGTATATGTGAGAAAAGACAAACAAGAGTATTACTTCTTAGGTTTTTGAAAGGACCTGGTCGCTCATATGACGAAGATGCAGCAATTGATGCTTTGCAGCAAGGCTTCCCTCACCTGATTGATCAAGTTAGGACTGGCAGGGGTGAATTTTTTAGCGCTGATCAATCTACTAAATTTGATTATCAGGAAGCTCAAAGAGGATGGGACATCGCAAAGGGGGCAATTGCTAGTGCTTTATATTCAGTTGTTGTCTTAGATGAATTGAACCCTGTTCTGGATTTGGGATTATTGCCTGTCGAAGAAGTTGTTAAAACACTTCAAGCCAGACCAAACGGGATGGAAATTATCGTCACTGGAAGAGCTGCACCAAACCCTTTGATTAAAATTGCGGAACTTCATTCTGAGATGAGAGCTCACAGACGGCCTGAGATTAGTAATAATGAAAATCTTTTTAAAAATACTGTTGGTGGGATTGAAATCTATACCGGAGAAGGGAAAGGAAAATCAACCAGTGCTTTAGGTAAAGCTTTGCAAGCCATTGGTAGAGGAATTAGTCAGGATAAAAGTCATCGTGTATTAATTTTGCAATGGCTTAAGGGTGGTAGTGGTTATACAGAGGATGCCGCTATCTCAGCTCTTCGAGAAAGTTATCCTCATTTAGTCGACCATCTTCGATCTGGTAGAGATGCGATTGTTTGGAGAGGGCAGCAAAAGCCCATTGATTATGTTGAAGCTGAAAGAGCATGGGAAATTGCAAGGGCAGCGATTTCAAGTGGTCTATATAAGACTGTGATTTTGGATGAGTTAAATCCAACTGTTGACTTGGAACTCCTACCAGTTGAGCCTATTGTTCAAACATTGCTTCGTAAACCTTCAGAAACTGAGGTGATTATTACAGGAAGATGCAAAAACCAACCTATATATTTTGATTTAGCAAGTGTTCATTCTGAGATGGTGTGTCACAAGCACTATGCAGAGAAAGGTATTGATTTAAAAAGAGGAGTTGATTATTAGCTTTAATTAACTTTTTTCTTTATTCCAGGCTTCAATACCTCCTTCAATATTAATACCTTCAATCCCAAATTTGTTTAAATATTTTAATGCACGTAAAGACCTTTTCCCACTTTTACAAAATACATATAGATTCTTTTTTGTATTAAGAATTTTAATTTCATTAATAGCTTTGCCACTTTCAATAGTGCTAAGAGGTATAAGCCTTGAACCTTCAATAGAACATTGATTATATTCATCTTGGTTGCGCACATCTATTAATAGTATACCTAATGAAGATTGGCTAAGGAGTATTTTTAATTCCTTAATTGAAATACTTTTTATATCGCAATCAACCTCATTTTTAACAGGAATCTCTGAACAAAAACGTTCATAATCTATTAGTTTATCTATATTTTTATTCTCTGGTTTCGATTTCAATGTTAGCTCTTTAAATCTCATTTTTAATGCATTGAAAATGAGAAGCCTTCCGTTTAGTGGATAACCAATTTTTGTTATTATCTTGATAGCTTCTGCTGCTTGAATTGTACCAATAATTCCTGGAAGAATTCCCATGACTCCACCTTCAGAGCATGATGGAATTAATTCTTTAGGAGGAGGAGTTGGGATAAGATCTCGATAATTAGGGCTATCTTCTTTCAAATTAAATACACTTACTTGACCTTCAAATTTTGCAATTGAACCATATATATTAGGCTTTTTAAGTATTATACAAGCGTCGTTAATTAGGTAGCGCGTTGGGAAATTATCTGAACAATCACATATCACATCATAATTGCTAAGTATTCCCAGAGCATTACTACTTGTTAGCTTTTGATTGTATAGATCAACTCTACATGAAGGATTTATTTTGAGTATCTGTTTTTTTGCAGAATCTGTTTTTAATAAACCTAAAGAAGTTGTTGTATGAATGATTTGCCTTTGTAAATTTGAGGATTCAACTACATCAAAATCTACTATTCCTATACGCCCAACTCCAGCTGCTGCAAGATAAATTAAAAGTGGTGATCCTAGTCCTCCTGTTCCAATGCAAGCAATTGAGCTTATCTTCAATTTCTCTTGGCCTTTAATACCTATTTCAGGAAGACTTATGTGTCTTGCATACCTAGCAATTTCTTCAGAGCTTAAACTTGTTTCATTCTGGATTTGCTCCATTAATAAACCTTTCCTTATTAATTTACATTAAAGAAAAAATTTCAATTTTCACGCTTTGAATGTTTAATTTATTTTTGATCCACCATGCTTTTAAATCTCCATCCTTATTTGAAATAACCATAAGACCGGGAGATTGGATTAAGGATAAATCTATTTCTGAAGGCTTGTTTTCACCTAAAGGATGAGAATGAGCAGAGCCTAAAACTTTTAGACCATTCTCTCTTGCCCATTTTTGAGATGCAATTTGATCTTTGGCGTCTATTTCGAAGCGATTATTTTTTGATAATTGCAAATTTTTTTTATCAGAAAACTCGCTTCTACTTTGATCAATTAGTCTCGATTCCTGTTCTCCCCAAATATTTCGACAATTCCAGATGTGAGTTATCTCCCAAATATTTCTTTTGTGATCTTTACCTGATCGGTTTGATTTGCCGATTAACAGACAGCACCCTTCCTCTGGCTCTGCCGCCTTTAAAAATCTTGAGAGAACACAATTCGTTTCGTTATGGAATTGAATGTATTTTGGAATTTTCATGAGAAAAAATGATTTGATTCGGCATCCTCTCTATTTTGGTTCGGACTTATCTCTATTCAGCCTATGGCATTTATTAAATTAATTCGATACGCTCAGTCCATAATTGCTTAGTAGCTTGTGTTCATGTCTGATGTAAATCCTGATTCTAAAGATGAATCAAAGGCAGGGAAAACAGAAGGTGTTAATTTTTCAGAACGTTACAGTGATGTAATGGGAAAAGTTAATGAATCTTTGAGCAAAATTGATTGGACTCAAATGGGTAAGTATGGCAAGGCGGCAGGCATCATTGCCGTTGTTGTTTTAGCTCAGGTTTTAATCAAGGTCGTTATTGATACAGTTAACTTTTTCCCCATTCTTCCTGGTTTACTAGAACTTCTTGGAATTGTTGTTTTAGGTCAATGGAGTTGGCAGAATTTAACAACAAGTGAAAAAAGAACAGCTGTATTTGATAAAGTTCAAAATCTTAAAAAAGAGTACTTAGGATAAATTAATAAGAGAAATACTAAAAGATCTGAGTTTTCGTTACACCCGAGATCTCAGATCTTTTAGTATTTTTAGTGAATTATCTTTGTAGGATCCACCAAACATATTTGCGTGATTAAGCAAATGATAAAGATTATAAATATCAGTTCTTTCCTTTGAAAAGTTATCCAGTGGCCAAATTTCTTCGTATCCTTTATAAAAATCTCTATTAAAACCACCAAATAATCTAGTCATTGATATATCAACTTCTCTGTCAGCCCAATAACTTGCCGGGTCAAATAGAGTGCCTAAACCATTCTTAGTATTTCCACAATTACCTGACCATAGATCACCATGAACTATTGAGATACTTGGGTGATGATCATTGAGGTATGAGCTCAAATATAATAAAATATCCTCAAAATCATCAACTCTAACCCCCCATTTTTTTGCTTTTATGAGTTGTGGTCTAAGACGATAATTTACAAAGAATTTTCCCCAGTTACTGTCATACCCTTTTCTTTGGGTATTGGATCCTATAAAACCTTCTTCTTCCCATCCGAATTTTTTTTGCCCCCATTCACTAGATGATTTGTGCAGCAATGCTAAGCCTTTCCCAAGGAGATTTTGTTGGGATTGTTTGAGGTCTATCCACTCTAAAAAAAGTATAGATGTATTTTGATAAATCTTGAGATCAAGTGGTTCAGGAACACAGATATAGGATTCATCAGCAAATCTTTTAAGGACTAAAAGACACTCACGTTCGAACTTAAACATATTATTATTGTCAATGTGATTTGATTTGGCAAAAACTTTCTTGCCATTTTGGAAAAGAATGCACCAAGCTTTGTGGATACAACCTCCTCCTACCGGAATTATTTTTTCTATTAATGAGTTTTTGCTTACTTTATTTGAACTTAAAAGAGCCTTTTGGATTAATTCCTCCATGCACTGTAATCTCGCTTGATAATTTTTTATGTCTGAAGAATCTATCATTGTAGTTGGGGGAGGGATCGCTGGCCTAACAAGTGCTGCGCTTCTCGCGAAAGAGGGTTTTCAGGTAACTTTGGTCGAAGCACATAGTCAAGTAGGTGGTTGTGCAGGAACTTTTAAAAGAGGTTCTTATACCTTTGATGTAGGCGCTACCCAAGTAGCAGGTCTTGAGAGGGGGGGGATTCATCATCGTTTATTTAATTATTTAAATATTCCGATACCTGAGGCAAAAGTTTTAGACCCTGGATGTTCAGTCGTTCTTAGTGATGGGAGTGGGCCAATTAATCTTTGGCATGATCCATTGAGATGGCAGAAAGAAAGACTAGAACAGTTTCCTGGTAGTGAAATCTTCTGGTCATTATGTTCTAAAATTCATGAAAGTAATTGGCAATTTGTCGAAAGAGATCCAATACTTCCTGTCAGAAATTTTTGGGATTTAAGTCAATTAATTAGAGCTATACGTCCTTCAAACCTTTTAACAGGTTTTTTGAGTAAGTTGACTATTGCAGACTTGCTCAAAATAACTGGTTGTCATAAAGATAGACGTCTAAGAAGTTTTCTAGACCTGCAATTAAAACTTTACTCTCAAGAGCCAGCATGTAGAACGGCAGCTTTGTATGGTGCAACTGTTCTTCAAATGGCCCAATCTCCCAGAGGGCTATGGCATCTTCATGGATCAATGCAAATCCTTAGTGATAGTTTGAAAGATAGTTTTTTAAGGGATGGCGGAAACCTTTTGATTGGGCATAGAGTTACCAAAATATTAAGTTCAAAAAATCCAAATATTTTTGATGTCAATGTAATTGATAAAAGACAGAATTTGATACAGCTAAAAGCATCTGATGTTGTTTTTAGCTTGCCTCCTCAATCTCTTTTAGAATTATTTCCCATTGATGGTGGTTTATCCACAACATACCGTAAAAGGATAAAGAAATTGCCAAAACCCAGTGGTGCCTTGGTTTTCTACGGAGCTCTCCGTCGAGCTGATTTACCAGTTGATTGCCCAGGGCATATTCAAATATTCGATGAGGATTTTGGCTCTTTATTTATTTCTATAAGTATGGAAGATGATCAACGTGCACCAGATGGAATGGCTACTTTAATTGCAAGTGTATTTGTTGATATTGACCAATGGTCTAATCTTGATCGTCAATCCTATGGCAGAAAAAAAAATATTTTCACAAAGCAGATTAGAACTATTTTAAATAAAAAGTTTGATTTGCTAGAGACGAGTTGGGATCATCAAGAACTTTCAACTCCAAGAAGCTTTGAAAGGTGGACAGGACGTCCTGGTGGAATAGTCGGAGGGCTTGGTCAACATCCAGATCGATTTGGCCCCTTTGGTTTGTCAAGCAGAACCCCCCTCAGAGGTTTATGGCTCTGTGGAGATTCAATATATCCGGGTGAGGGTACAGCTGGCGTCAGCCAATCAGCCATGATGGTTGTCAGACAATTAATGGAATCTAAAGGTAGACATTTGAATATACCTGTCTTTAATTAGTAGGTTTGACAATAAAATTATGTCTTTCTTTCTGTGTATTGACTAGTATTCTTTCGAGTTCACTCCAGTTCTCTTCCAGTAAATATTTTTCAAATAGATCTAGAGAATGTCTATAAGATGCCAAATGCATCTCTATATTTTTCTTGTTAAATTTTGCCATAGAGACTCCTAACTCTGGGTTTCCACCTCCAACCCTAGAGGTATCAGCGAACCCACTGGATGCAATACTTTTAGCTAGTGAATATAAGGAAGGCTTTTCATTTGTACTAAGTGTGTTGAGCAATGCCGCGCTAATTAGAACTGGTAAATGTGAAATCAAGCCAACAGCTTCATCATGTATTTGGGCTTCTGAGCTTATCCATTGACTCCCAAGTGATACGGAAATTTGGCGTACTTTGTCGAGAGCTTTTTGATCAGTTTCTTTATTTGGAGTAACGACCCATGGCTTATTTTTAAATAAATTATGTTGACCTGCATTCACGCCAGACTCTTCTGTCCCTGTCATTGGGTGACTGGCTACAAAACGAGGATGTAGCTTGTTCCAAGTATTTAAAATAGGGACTTTTACGGATCCAACATCGGTAACAACAGCATTTTTAGGAATGGCATTGATTAAAGCTGATGAAGGGTTTAGAAGTTGCTCAAGTGGTAAAGCAATATAAATAAGAGAACAATTTTTTAATACACTTTGATCAGTACTAATAATTTGAGCTAGTTTTCTGTCTCTGGCTTTTTGTGCAGTTTTTTCGCGATGAGTAATGCCATAAACTTTATATCCAAGCTTTTGGAGATCCAAGCCTAGGGAACCCCCAATTAGACCTAATCCAACAATTCCAATATTTTCAGAGGGTTTTGTTTTAAGCTCCATAAATAGTATTGTTCTATATATTTATTGATAGGGCAACATGATTAAAAGAATTTATTGATAAAAGGTACTACTAATGCTTGAGGTGAATTCACATAAACATCTAAAAAAATACTATCAAAATAATCTTGCTCTATGGCCTCATAATTTGACCCTAACAAGATTGATCTCTAGAAGCTTAAGTCGTAAAGATAATACTTTTATTCAGTTATCAAGTGACAGTAGAAATTTTTGGTGGCCTGGTCTTTTGATTCCACTTTGTTTGTATAACAATAATATTGTGTTAATTCTTTCAGAGAGACAATATAGACTTTTGTTTGAAGTGGAATTACCAAAATTAAGATCTAGTCGATTAGGTTTTGATTATGTAGAAGGAATTGAATTAACTCCTTCAGATAAAAAAATTTGGGTTCTGAGATACCAAGATCTTATTTTTGCAAATGAAAAAGATTTATTAAAAAATCGCCAATTAATTTTTCCTGAATCGGAGTTTATGTCTAGTGAGCTTAGAGAATCTATGTCTATAAAAATTACTCCAAAAGATTGGGAGGATTTAATTACTTCTCACTCACGTTTTGAGACTTCAATTATTGAAGTTCATGACCGCTTAAGTCGAAGTCTTTTCAGTCATTCATTAAGTTCTGAGGCTTTCATAAGGATTGATCATAGGGAGCTTTTAGCATTAAGAGAAATTCTCATAGATGACTTGCCTTCTATAATGCCTTGGAAACGAGCTCTCAGTGCGGTCAAGAATGATTGGGTAACGTGGGCGAAACTAGACAATCGAAAACTTAGTTGGGATTGGTATATGCAACCATTGTGTCCTTTGCAAACTCTCTCAGGTCTGTTATCAAAAAATACTCTTTTAATGCTGACTAATTCAGGTCAAAGTGATGCTTTCTTTTTGGATTTAAATAGTTCCAAATTGACTTTTACTGTGAAGGTGAATTTAGGAAATAAATTTGATCAAGAACCTATTCCATTATTTGTTCCCAAAAGACAACCTTTGCCAAATACGTCTAGTTTTTATCGTCATATTTTAAGACAGTGTCAAAGATTAATTCTTGGTCGAACTCATCCAACTATTATTTTGGTAGATGATTTGCAACTACGACTTCAAATAACTAGTGAATTAGCTGGAGAATTTGGATTAAGAGTAGTTCATGAAACTACTAATATTGGAACTAATGGGATTATTTGTTGTAGCTGTCATTGGTGGATTATTAATCAGTACGATTTACCAACACCAGATCAATTGATTTTTCCAGTGATTCCATTGCCTACTTTAGAATTACCCTGGGTTGCCGCTAATGTTGAAATGCTAAAGCATCAAGGTCGTGACTGGTTTCGAGAATTCCTTTTCCCCGAAACTCTTACCACCCTTCTTAAATCACTTACAAACATTAGGGGTAAAGATGTTCGAGTTGCTATTCTCGACGGCCGCATGCACTATAGAAGTTGGGGAAAACTAATATTTGAAGCTCTTGAACCGTGGGTTGCTTTAGAGCGTTTATTGCCTTATTAAAATCAATCTCTTAGATTAAAAAATATTGTTTTTTTATAATGGGAGAAGCTCGCCGAAGATCTGAACAAGGCTTAAAACCTCGTAGTAAGAAAACATCTAGGAATGAGTCACCTCGTATTGTCTCTTGGTTTCCTGTTACGCAAGAGCAAAGAGATCAATTTATACAATTAAGTATTCGTGCAGGATGGGTAGGTATTGCTGCTTTAGTGATTCTTTGGATTATTGTTCGCTTTATCGGACCTGCTGCAGGTTGGTGGATTCCTGCAGACATAAGATAAAGTCACGTATATTGTTGTCTTTAACCGTTTGCTGAAACTTGGCGTAGGTTTGATCGTAATGAAGCATGTCGAGCTGCTGCTGCTAAAGGTCTCATTGAATTAGCACTTACCTCAGAGCCCTCGGTTAATTTGTCTTTAACTAATTTTTCAATTATTTCTTTTGATTCTGGATTTTCCTCAAGCCAAGTAATGGTATTGTCTCTTCCTTGTCCGATATTGTCACCTTCATAGCTATACCAAGCACCTTTACGAGTAACGACATTAGTCTCATCTGCTAAATCAAGAAGACAACCAAGAGTACTAATTCCTTTGCCAAAAAGAATATCAAATTCGGCTATTCGAAATGGAGGTGCAACTTTGTTTTTTGCGACCTTCACTTTTGCACGAATTCCATATTCTTCAGTTCCTCTCTTTAACGTTTGAATACGACGAATATCTAATCTGACAGAGGCATAGAATTTAAGAGCGTTCCCACCAGTTGTTGTTTCTGGATTCCCATAAGTAATACCAATTTTTAGACGCAATTGATTTAAGAAAATGACTGTGCAACCAGACTTTCCAATATTTCCAGTAATTTTTCTCATTGCTTGACTCATTAGACGAGCTTGCGCGCCTACTGAATGATCACCCATTTCTCCTTCAATCTCTGAACGAGGCGTAAGAGCAGCGACTGAATCAACAACAACTAGATCAACTGCAGCAGATCTAATAAGTTGGTCAACGATTTCTAATGCCATCTCTCCTGTATCCGGTTGAGATACGAGAAGATTCTCTACATCAACACCAAGAGAAGCTGCATAGACTGGGTCAAGAGCATGTTCTGCATCTACAAAAGCAGCCACTCCGCCGTTACGTTGAATCTCAGCTATTGCATGTAATGTCAGAGTTGTTTTCCCCGAACTCTCGGGACCATACACTTCAATTACACGTCCTTTTGGATACCCGCCACCAAGAGCTAAATCAAGAGTTAAAGCACCCGTAGATATAGTTTCTACCCGCATCTTTGAGGCGTCCCCAAGACGCATGATCGAACCTTTCCCGAAATTGCGCTCTATTTGCCCAACCACTAAGCTCAATGCTTTTTCTTTTTCTCCAGATTTTGCGTCTATTTTCTTAGATTCAGTTGATTGGAGTGACTTACCTTCGTTTGACATAACAAATAACGTTAATTCAGAGGAATAACAACAGACGTTGGGATTGATAATGAAATACTCAGTTCCTCAACGAATAGCAATTAAACCGATAGTACAGACGTACGCCATTAAGTCAAGACCAGCGCGAAATAGGTTCTCTTAAAGTATCTAAATCTAGTAATTTAATCCCAGCCGGAAGATTATTTTGATCCTGAGACTTTAAGTATCCCCAGCTTGCTAAGTAACAAGGGATAGATTTTAAGTTGGGATCTTCTAAGACTTTTTCTAAAGTAGTTCTGCGATCTTCAATAAACCCTCGAATTATTCTTTTTTGTACGAGTTGGTTCAAGACATCGACTTTGCTGCCTGATTCGTGGCCGAAAACAAGCTTGGGCTGAAGCTCGAAACAATCCAAAAGTTGTTTTGTGAACTCAATACTTTTTGTTGTTAAAACAGCAAAATCAATGCCTTCCTTCTCAAGTGTTTTGAGGCGTTCAGTGACTGAAGAAAAGGGCTGGTGAAAATTTAACCATTGATTAAAATTATTTGATATTGCTTCTCTTCGAGTTTGATTTAAAGCTTCTTGTAATTGAGAAGGTTTCCAACCCCACTTTTCAAGAGCTAAAGAGCATTCTATTTGATAATTTTCTGAGAAATTTTCTAAACCTTTTAAGTTTAATTGGCTGGTTTTATTTGAACATTCAGCAGCCAGAATAACCATCTCCCAACCGTGATGAACCCAGGGCCTCATGGCTTTAAAGGTTTTAGGGATCTCACTAGGAAAAGAAATAATTTCTTTCTCTTTGGCAGAAAGTATGTTTAGACAGGTTTGACGAGAACTTGACCAATACTCCTCAATGCCGTCAACGATGACACCATCAAAATCAAGAACAAGTAGAGGTTGCTCTATCACTACTTGTTGGAAACTGGGCCGCTAGGATTCGAACCTAGGAATGTCGAGACCAAAACCCGATGCCTTACCACTTGGCGACGGCCCATCGTTCCAGATCTATGTTTGCAATTGAAGGCCATAGATTTGGATTCTTTCTCTTAGATAATTGCATATTTGATTCAATCCTGTCATGTCTTTATCCAGTTTTTTTTAGTTAATCGGAAGATTTCTTCATTAATACATCACAACGAAGGCTTTCGAATGATTGATTTAGCTAGAGAAATCGAATTATAAAGATTTTCTTACAAGCCAGGGATTTATCAGTCGTTGTGCCTCTGCCAGAGCCGCCTCCCAGCCTTCAGGCCAATCTCTAAGACGAATTCTTTTTCGTTGAGCCTCTTCTAACCATGGTTGAATTATCTTTCTAGCTTTACCTCCGAAAGCAACCCCCTCAGGTCCTCTAATAGCTGGGAGGTACTTAATGGTCGATTCATTAGTCCCTCCAGCAAGTTGTAAGGGGCCTGGTGGAGCTATTGGGCGTATTCTTTCCCAGAGTTTTACTGCGATTTTGGCCGCACCTACCCCGAGATCTCCGCTCATCCTACGGCCATCAATTTGCCAAAGAGGTTTTTGATTATGACTTCTCAGACATTTATGTCGCAGCCAAAGTTCTTCTGCTAATTTTTCATGGTTTATTCCATGCCCTTGTAAACCGCAACTGACAGATAATCGTTGTAGCGGCAGATCGACTTTAAAAATTTCCTTGATTGTTTTTTCAAATTCTTGGCCTCTTCCTGGCGCAGTATGAATTTCGACTGCATCTGGTTTGATAGTTGTTAGCAACGGAGCAAAATCTTTAAGAGTTAATCTTCGATCCTTTTCTTGAATGATTCCTAATGGGCATGTATCAATACATCGGCCACATCCATAGCATTTATTAACTTTTACGCCACCTTCGTTTTCAATAGCGTGAGCTGGACAAATACTTTGGCAGGGTCGTAAGCAATTAGATGGACATAGTTGTGGATTAAACCAAGCTTTGCGAAAATGGGCATCTTTTCCATCACTTAAGCTGATCATCAACCAAGGTTTTTTCCCATAAGTTTCGAAAACCCAATCAATAGCATTGCGTGCTGCATGTATAACAGCTTCGTCAGCAGCGAGGTCAATGCAATGAACTCCTGCAGCTCCATAAATGGAGCAAAGATCAGTTATTGAAGGCAAGTCTTGATTACTTGCCCCACAAATTAATTTTACCCAGTTACCTTTTTTTAGAGCTTCAGAATTGCAAATCGAATCTTGAGTAGTCACCTTGATGAATTTCTAATCTCTGTTGATGAATTCATTTAATGGTTCCCAGGTAATACTTCGAGCCCCTCCCATCTCAATAACAATTTTGATTCGAGTTTCCTTTTTGCAGAGATTATTTATTGCTAATAGTTCTGACTTTGATAAGACTTGACCCTCTAATAACCAGAGAACCAAGGGTTTGTCCTCAACTAACAATTCATTTAATTGAGGAATAACTTGTTGCACTTCCCCTAAGGCCCCATTTCTCCCAACATTTTGATGTCCTAAATGTGGCGGCCTTATTCCATGTAATTGGGTAAGAAAGACAACTGGATCTCCTAATCCTCTAGCGGAAGTTATCTGTGTTTGGTATCCGCTAGCTCTAAGTCTTCTAAGTAAACGAGTTTCTGCTCCACCTTCAAGTGGGCTAAGGATGGCAAGGCAGCCGAATGATTCAAGATCAGTGCGAAATTTCTGACCAGAGAGTAATAAAGGCATCCTTAAATCAAATTCTTTATCTTATTCAACTGAAGCATCACACAAAATGGGTGTTAATAGTGTAATCTTTTAAGTTGCTAAAGCTTTTCTATGCCCGCCCGCTAGCCGGGCCTCTGGACGCTTGAGCAGACTAGGCGTTTGCGTGTAGTCTTTTTGGCCAGTACAGAAGAATTTGTTTTCTTTTGTCGAGATACTCTTTGAACTTTGTGAAAAGTTTGAAAAAGTCTCAGCCAGCTGATTGTCGCTAGCATTTTTCCAAATAAATTGAACTTCAATTAACTTCAACTTTTTTGGCTAGATAGGCGATTTAATTCAGACTCCAAGTCTCTCTATTTATAGATTGACCTTTTAGCTGGCGTTTATTTAACTCATGTCTTTAGGAATCCTAGGTAAGAAGTTGGGTATGTCCCAGCTCTTCGATGATCAAGGCAGAGCCGTTCCAGTCACTTTGATCGAAGCGGGTCCCTGTCGAATCACTCAATTGAAATCTGCTGATACTGATGGCTACGCCGCTGTACAGATAGGCTTTCAATTAATTCGTGAAAAACTTATTAACAAGCCTTCTAAAGGTCATCTTGCAAAATCAGGAGAGGACCTTTTGCGTCATCTTCGAGAGTACCGAGTTGAAAATTCTGGTGAATTTCAGCTTGGCGCCGCAATAACTGTCGATGATTTCGAAAAAGGTCAAAAAGTTGATGTTAGTGGCGACACAATGGGTAGAGGATTTGCCGGTTATCAAAAGCGGCATGGTTTTAGCCGAGGCCCTATGAGTCACGGTTCAAAGAATCATCGATTGCCTGGTTCAACAGGCGCCGGAACAACTCCTGGCCGTGTTTATCCTGGGAAAAGGATGGCTGGTCGTATGGGCGGCAAAAAAGTCACTACCAGAGGCCTTGAAATTTTAAAGATAGATACAAATCACAATTTATTAGTAGTAAAAGGATCTGTGCCAGGGAAGCCTGGATCTCTTTTAAACATAAGACCTGCCAAAAGAGTTGGCGTCTCTACCCAGCAAGGAGGTAAATGATGACTAACTGTACTGTTCTTGATTGGCAAGGCAAAGAGGCTGGAGAATCATCAATTGATTTAAAAACCGCCAAGGAATCTTCGGCAGCAGATTTATTACACCGTGCTGTTTTGCGTCAACAGGCTCACAGTCGCCAAGGGACTGCAAGCACTTTGACTAGGTCTGAGGTTCGAGGAGGCGGGCGAAAACCTTACAAGCAAAAGGGTACTGGTAGAGCAAGACAAGGTTCAGTTAGGACTCCTCTTCGACCAGGAGGTGGGATTATATTTGGTCCTAAGCCTCGCAAATATAACTTGGAAATGAATAGGAAGGAACGAAGGCTAGCTCTTCGTACTGCTTTAATGAGTAGGATTTCAGATGCAAAAATAATTAAAGACTTCGGTTCCAAGTTAGAAGTTCCTAAAACAAGTGAAATTCTTGCTCTACTCAAGCGAGTAGGAATCAATGCTGATGGGAAAATTCTTATTATTCTCAATAAGCCATCAGAGATTATCAAGCGCTCAATAAGAAACTTAGAAAAGATAAAGCTTATCTCTGCTGATCAATTAAATGTGTTTGACCTTCTCAATGCCAATTCTTTGGTAATAGGCGAAGACGCATTATCAACCATTAAGGAGGTCTACGGTAATGACTAAATTTTTTGATAAACGACTTACTGATGTGATTAAGCGTCCTTTGATAACCGAGAAGGCTACAAAAGCTTTAGATCTAAATCAGTACACTTTTGAAGTCGATCCAAGAGCAGCTAAGCCTGACATAAAAGCTGCTGTTGAAAAAATGTTTGATGTCAAGGTTCTTGGTATTAGTACTATGAATCCACCAAGAAAAAGCAGAAGAGTTGGTAGGTTTTCTGGAAAGAGACCTCAAGTGAAGAAGGCTGTGGTTCGCCTAGCAGAAGGCAACTCAATACAGTTGTTCCCAGAATCAGAGGAGGCTTAAAAAAATGGCTATAAGAAGTTTCAAACCTTACACACCTGGTACTCGTACAAGAGTAGTAACTGACTTTAGTGAAGTTACATCGAATAAACCTGAGCGTTCACTTGTAGTATCCAAGCATCGCAAGAAAGGTCGAAATAATAGAGGGGTAATTACTTGTCGTCATAGAGGAGGAGGGCATAAAAGGTTATATAGGATTGTTGATTTCCGTCGAAATAAGCATGGTGTTTCGGCCAAAGTTGCTGCAATTCATTATGACCCACACCGGAATGCAAGACTTGCTCTACTCTTTTACTCTGACGGTGAAAAGAGATACATACTTGCACCTGCGGACATAACAGTTGGGCAAGAAGTTATTTCAGGTCCAGATGCACCAATTGAAATTGGTAATGCTTTACCACTTTCTTCAATGCCTTTAGGTTCAAGTGTCCATTGTGTTGAACTTTATCCAGGTAGAGGCGGACAGATGGTTCGTACAGCTGGAGCTAGCGCCCAAGTCATGGCTAAAGAAGGAGATTACGTTGCATTGAAGTTACCTTCAACTGAGGTTCGTTTAGTCAGAAAGGAATGCTATGCCACCCTTGGAGAGGTTGGTAATTCTGAGATTAGAAATACAAGCCTTGGAAAAGCTGGAAGAAGAAGATGGCTTGGCAGACGACCTCAAGTTAGAGGAAGTGTCATGAATCCATGTGATCACCCTCATGGAGGAGGAGAAGGAAAGGCACCTGTTGGTCGTGCTGGTCCTGTGACACCTTGGGGGAAAGCTGCTCTTGGCTTGAAAACCAGGAAGAAAAATAAGCCCAGCAACAAGTATGTTCTTAGAAAACGACGCAAGGTATCTAAACGGAGTAGAGGAGGTCGCGATTCATGATTTCTATCTTTCTTTACCAATTCTTTTAAACAGTTATGGGACGTTCACTAAAAAAAGGGCCATTTATTTCAGACAGTTTGCTTCGTAAAATCGAGAAGCAAAACTCTAATGACGATAAAGCTGTCATCAAAACATGGTCCAGAGCCTCAACAATTCTGCCAATGATGATTGGCCATACAATTGCTGTTCACAATGGAAAGAGTCACATACCCGTTTTCATAACTGAGCAAATGGTTGGACACAAGTTAGGAGAGTTTGCACCAACTCGAACCTACAGAGGTCACATCAGAGATAAAAAAGGAGCACGCTAATCATGACTACTTCATCTACCAAAACGACAGCCCAAGCTCATGGGCGTTATATTCGCGGATCTGCTTCAAAAGTTCGACGTGTTCTTGATCAAATAAGAGGAAGAACTTACAGGGATGCTTTGATCATGCTTGAATTTATGCCTTATAGATCAACTGAGCCAATAACAAAAGTCTTGCGATCAGCTGTTGCGAATGCAGAAAACAATCTTGGTCTTGAGCCTTCTTCGCTTGTGATTAGCACTGCTACAGCTGATATGGGCCCACCAATGAAACGTTATAGGCCTAGGGCTCAAGGCAGGGCATTTGCAATTAAAAAGCAGACATGCCACATCAGCATTGCTGTTTCGGCCACTCAATCAACCAATTCTGAGGACTCAGACTGATGGGACATAAAATTCACCCTACTGGAATTAGGCTTGGCATCACCCAAGAGCATCGTTCTAAATGGTATGCACCAAGTAAAACTTATCCTTTACTACTCCAAGAAGATGATCGGATCCGCACTTTCATTAAGAAAAAGTATGGAGCAGCAGGGATAAGCGATGTATTGATAGCTCGAAAAGCAGATCAGCTTGAGGTCGAATTAAAAACTGCTAGGCCAGGAGTAATTGTGGGTAGGCAGGGAAGTGGTATTGAAGAACTCAGATCTGGTATTCAAAAAACAATCGGTGATAGAAATAGACAAGTACGTATAAATGTTGTTGAGGTAGAAAAAGTTGATGCAGATGCTTATCTTCTTGCCGAATACATTGCTCAGCAACTAGAAAAGCGTGTTGCCTTTAGACGAACTATTCGAATGGCTGTTCAAAGAGCACAAAGAGCTGGTGTCTTAGGTCTTAAAATACAAGTAGGAGGAAGGTTGAATGGCGCTGAAATAGCACGTTCTGAATGGACACGAGAAGGAAGAGTTCCTCTCCACACTTTGAGAGCAGAAATCGATTATGCAACCAAAGTTGCTAGTACAACCTATGGAGTTTTAGGAATCAAAGTATGGGTTTTCAAAGGTGAAGTTCTTCCTAAAGAAGAACAGCCATTACCTGTTGGTTCTTCTCCTAGACGCAATAGGGGGAATCGAAGACCTCAACAATTTGAGGATCGTTCCAATGAAGCTAAATAAGGAGTTTTAATCATGCTTAGTCCCAAAAGAACCAAATTTCGCAAACAACAAAGAGGCCGTATGCGCGGCGTTGCTACTAGAGGCAACAAAATCGCTTTCGGTCAGTTTGCATTGCAAGCTCAAGATTGTGGTTGGGTTACCTCTAGACAAATCGAGGCTAGTAGACGAGCTATGACTCGTTATGTAAAAAGGGGAGGACAAATTTGGATTCGTATTTTCCCTGATAAGCCTGTAACGATGAGGCCTGCCGAGACAAGAATGGGATCGGGTAAAGGTAACCCCGAATTTTGGGTTGCAGTTGTCAAGCCTGGTCGAATTTTATTTGAAATGGGTGGCGAAGAAATTACAGAGGAAATTGCAAAAGAGGCAATGCGTCTTGCTCAATACAAGCTGCCAGTAAAAACAAAATTTATTTCCCTAGAGGAAGATCTCAATAAGGGAAATTATAAACCTGCTAAAACGCCAGTTGAAGCAGATGATTCGGAGTCATCATCATGAGCAAAACAACTACGAAAGATGTAAGGAATCTCTCTGATTCCGAGATATCTGAAAAGATTGACAATCTTCGGAAAGAACTTTTTGATCTTCGTTTTAAGCAAGCCACTAGACAGCTAGCGAAAACTCACCGTTTCAAAGAGGCACGAACCGAATTGGCTCAACTTTTAACGGTTTCTAATGAGCGAAGCCGCTCCAACACATCATCTTGATTTTTTAGTTATGGCACTTAAGGAAATGGTCGGCACTGTTGTCAGTGACAAAATGCAAAAAACAGTAGTTGTAGCTGTGGAGAATAGATTTCCACATCCTATCTATCAAAAAATTATTAGTCGTACGACTAGATATAAAGCTCATGATGCAGAAAACCATTGCAAAGTGGGAGACAGAGTTCGGATTAAAGAGTCTCCTCCAATGAGCGCTCATAAACGATGGACGGTTACAGATGTTCTCGTTCAGGGTATGAAATCTAAGGAGGCTGCAAAATGATTCAGCAAGAAACATTCTTAACCGTTGCAGATAACAGTGGTGCCAAGCGTCTGCAATGTATTAGGGTCTTAGGTTCTAATCGTAGGTATGCCCATGTAGGCGATGTGATTGTTGCTTCTGTTAAAGATGCGATGCCAAATATGGGAGTCAAAAAATCAGATGTCGTTAAAGCGGTTGTTGTTCGAACTAGAGCAACAATGCGTAGAGAGACTGGAAATTCAATTCGCTTTGATGACAACGCTGCTGTTCTCATAAATGATGATCAAAACCCAAGAGGTACTAGGGTGTTTGGTCCCGTCGCACGAGAATTAAGAGAGCGCAATTTCACTAAAATTGTTTCTTTAGCTCCGGAGGTTATTTAGTCATGCCAGCAATTAACAAATCCAAAGCTCCTGCTGATCGGATCAAAATGAAGATCCGTAAAGGAGATACAGTTCAGATTATTTCTGGAAAGGATAAGGGTAAAACCGGTGAAGTTCTTAAAACACTTCCTTATGAAAATAGAGTTTTAGTCCAAGGAATTAACCAAAGAACAAAGCATGTAAAACCTTCACAGGAAGGAGAAACTGGTCGAATAGAGACTAAAGAATTTTCCTTGCATGCCTCAAATGTAATGATCTATTCAACTAAAGAGAAAGTTGCCAGTAAGGTTGAAATTTTTGTAGATAAAGACGGATCAAAGAAACGACGATTGAAAAAGACTGGGGAATTAATTGATTAATTCACTATCCCTTTGTCTGAATTAACTAAAGCAGACTTTCTTTTCCCAATTGAATTCTGACCAAGACCAGAATTAAATCTTTTCCAACAATGTCACTAAAAACCCGTTATCGAGAGACAATTAGACCAAAGCTTTTAAAAGATCTTGGTCTGAAAAATGTTCATCAAGTTCCTAAGGTGCAGAAGGTCACTTTAAATAGAGGTCTTGGTGAAGCCGCAACGAATTCAAAAGCTTTAGAAGCCTCTCTAAAGGAAATGGCAACAATCTCGGGGCAAAAAGCTCTTGTGACAAGGGCTAAGAAAGCAATTGCTACTTTTAAAATCAGACAAGGAATGCCTATTGGTTGCGCAGTCACACTTAGAGGAGATCGCATGTACGCATTCCTTGAAAGGTTCATAAATCTGGCACTTCCAAGAATCAGAGATTTTCGCGGTGTCAGTCCTAAAAGCTTTGATGGCCGAGGAAATTACACCATTGGAGTCAAAGAACAACTTATTTTCCCTGAGATTACTTTTGACAAAGTCGACACCATCAGAGGCATGGATATCACAATTGTGACCAGTGCTTCCTCTGATGAGCAAGGCAAGGCTCTGCTGAGTGAAATGGGAATGCCCTTTCGTAAAAAATGAGTTTGATTAGCTAAATACTATGGCCAACCACGATCCAATTTCAGACATGCTCACTCGCATAAGAAATGCAAGTGAAAAACGTCATGAAAAAACCAAAATCCCTGCTTCAAGAATGTCTCTTAGTATCGCTAAGGTGCTTCAGCGTGAGGGATTTATTGCAGAAATCAATGAAGAAGGAGAAGGCTTTCGAAAGCAGCTCATTCTTGGATTGAAATACACTGGTAAGCATCGATCACCGATTATTCGTTCAATGCAGCGAGTGAGTAAACCAGGATTGAGAATTTATAAAAATACTCGAGGATTACCAAAAGTTTTAGGAGGCCTTGGAGTTGCAATAATCTCTACCTCTAAGGGAGTCATGAGTGATCGTGATGCTCGTAAACAAGGAGTTGGAGGAGAAGTCCTCTGCTACGTCTGTTGATTGATTAGGTATTTATTATGTCTCGTACTGGAAAAAAACCTATCTCCCTTCCTGAAAAGGTAGATGTAAAACTTGAAGGACTTTCTATCACTGTTAAAGGTCCAAAAGGTGAACTGCAACGAACTCTTCCTGATGGAGTAAGCCTAAGTAAAGATGAAAACACCATTGTTGTTAAACCCATTAACGAAAAGAGACAGTCCAGAGAAATGCATGGGCTATGTAGATCACTTGTTGCCAACATGGTTGAAGGAGTTAGTAATGGTTTTACAAAAAAACTTGAGATTGTTGGTGTTGGCTCAAGAGCCCAAGTAAAGGGAAAAACTCTTGTCGTTAGCGCTGGTTATAGCCATCCAGTTGAGGTCGTTCCTCCAGAAGGGATAACTTTCAAAGTTGAAAATAATACAAATGTAATTGTAACTGGACCTGATAAAGAATTAGTTGGCAATGAAGCTGCCAAAATAAGAGCAATCAGACCCCCTGAACCTTACAAAGGGAAAGGAATCAAATATGAAGGAGAACAGATAATTAGAAAAGCTGGTAAGTCTGGCAAAACTTAATCTTGCTTATTTGTCTTTTAAAACTTTTTAGCCATGTCAAAACTTTCTAGAAAACAACAAACTCAAAAACGACATAAACGCTTGAGGAGACACTTAAGCGGAACAGAATCTAGGCCAAGACTTGCTGTCTTTCGTTCTAATAACCACATCTATGCTCAAATAATAGATGACGATGCTCAAAACACTATATGTGCAGCATCAACTCTTGATAAAGACTTGAAAGCCTCTTTAAAAGTTAATGCTGGAAGTTGTGATGCTTCTACAGCAGTAGGAGAGCTTGTTGCAAAAAAAGCTTTATCAAAAGGCATCAAACAAGTTATCTTTGACAGAGGTGGGAACATCTATCATGGCAGGGTTAAAGCTCTAGCCGAAGCTGCCAGAGTGGCAGGCTTGAACTTTTAATCATTGCTTTAATAATGACAGACTCTAAAAACCAGTCCCCAAATAAAAAAACTTCTGGATCATCAGACACCCCTCCTGCTGCAGATGGTAGGCAGGAAAATCGTCGCAACCGTGGAGAAAAGCGTGGGAGAAGAGATAGAAGAGGTCAAGAAAGAGACTCTGAATGGCAAGAACGAGTTGTTCAAATTAGAAGGGTTTCGAAAACAGTTAAAGGTGGAAAAAAAATGAGCTTCAGGGCAATAGTTGTAGTAGGCAATGAAAAAGGACAAGTTGGCGTTGGTGTAGGAAAAGCTGGAGATGTTATTGGCGCCGTTCGTAAAGGAGTTGCTGATGGAAAAAAACATCTTGTTCGTGTTCCATTAACTCGAAATAGTTCTATCCCAACTCTTTCTAACGGTAGAGATGGAGCAGCAAGTGTATTGATTCGTCCTGCAGCACCTGGAACAGGTGTGATTGCAGGGGGTTCAATTCGTACTGTTTTAGAGCTGGCTGGAATTAAAAATGTACTTGCTAAGCGATTAGGTAGTAAGACACCACTTAATAATGCTCGTGCTGCAATGGTTGCTTTAAGTGAGTTAAGAACTCATAAAGCCACAGCAAAAGAGCGTGGTATTTCACTTGAGCAGATTTATTCTTAAAAAATCATGACTATTAAATTAGAATCTCTCCAATCAAATCCAGGGTCTAGACGTAAAAAAATGCGTAAAGGTCGAGGTATCGCTGCTGGCCAAGGAGCTAGTTGTGGCTTTGGGATGAGGGGACAAAAATCTAGATCAGGTAGACCTACTCGCCCAGGTTTTGAAGGTGGTCAGATGCCTTTATACCGACGAGTCCCAAAATTAAAGCATTTCCCAATAGTTAATCAGAAAAGTTTTACTGTCCTTAATGTTTCGAGTTTGAATTCATTGAAAGAAGGAACTGTTGTTAACCTTGACCTATTAGTTAAGGAGGGCATATTAACTAAACCAAAAAATCCTTTGAAAATTTTAGGTAACGGTAAATTAGAAGTGAAATTGACTGTTCAAGCTGCCGCCTTCACAACATCCGCCAAAAAGAAAATTGAAGAAGCTGGTGGTACGTGTGAACTATATACTTAAGTTCCTGTTGAGAATATAATTTATACATTAGCCCCAAATAAATTATCATTATTAAATGTTAATAAGTCGTGGTAGGAATCCAAGTGCAGGTGAGGTAATTACTCAGCTTTTTAGTAATGAAGAGCTTAGAGGAAGAGTCTTTACGACCTTAGGTTTATTGTTAGTTGTTCGATTAGGAATTTATATTCCAATGCCTGGAATAGATAGAGAGGCTTTCAAAACTTTTATTGATCAGGGGGGGCAACTGATTGGATTTCTTGATATTTTTACAGGTGGTGGTATCTCAACATTGGGCATTTTTGCATTAGGTATTCTTCCATTTATTAATGCGTCAATAATCATTCAGTTGCTGACTGCCTCTTTGCCTCAATTAGAAGATTTACAGAAAAATGAGGGAGAGGCGGGAAGAAGGAAGATTGCTCAGATTACTAGATACGTTGCTTTGGGATGGGGATTAGTTCAAAGTACAGTTTTTGCTTTAATTCTCAGACAGTATGCAGTAGAAGGCCTTGGAGAAACTGAATTTGTGATTCAAACTTCTTTGGCATTAGTTACTGGGTCGATGATAGTTATGTGGCTTAGTGAAATTATTACTGAAAAAGGAATTGGTCAGGGTGCTTCTTTGGTTATTTTTTTGAATATTGTTGCAACTTTACCTAAGGCACTAAGCTCTACTATTGAAAAAGCCCAAACTGGAGATCGAGCAGATGTTTTGGGGATCATAATTCTTTTGGTAGTTTTTTTGATAACTATTGTGGGTATCATTTTTGTTCAAGAAGGTGCTAGAAGAATTCCTATAGTGAGTGCAAAAAGTCAAATGGGCGGTACAGCGCTTTTGCCAAGTAGGCAAAGCTATTTACCTCTTAAGTTGAACGCAGGAGGAGTTATGCCAATAATTTTTGCATCTGCATTGATTTTTCTGCCTATAACAATCGCAAATTTTACTCAAAACCCATTACTTATTAAAGCTGCTAGTTCATTGAATCCAGGTTCGTCTAACCCATGGCCATATGCAATCACCTTCTTTGCATTGATCTTGGGTTTTGCTTACTTTTATGCTTCTTTAACAATCAATCCAATAGATATTGCCTCTAATTTAAAAAAAGGTGGTGTTGCAATCCCAGGAGTGAGGCCAGGAGGGTCTACATCTAACTACCTGTCAGGTGTTCAAAATCGTCTGACTTTACTTGGGGGTTTATTTCTTGGTTCGGTTGCCATTGTTCCTGCTGCCGTTGAAAGAGCTACCAATGTTCAAACTTTTCAAGGGCTTGGAGCAACGTCATTATTAATTTTGGTGGGAGTTGCAATAGATACATCTAAGCAGGTTCAGACTTATGTGATTTCGCAAAGATATGAAGGATTAGTTCGTCAATAAGATCTTTATTATGATTTTAAAATGAAAAAGAAACTACTATTCCTTGGCCCACCTGGCGCAGGCAAAGGTACTCAAGCAAATCTTTTTTGCAAGAAATATAGACTTGATCATCTTTCGACCGGAGATTTACTTAGAGATGAAGTTTCCTCTGGATCTGTTTTAGGTCTTAAAGCCGCAGAGATAATGAATAAGGGAGAACTAGTCAATGATGAATTAGTTCTCTCAATTGTAGAGGGAAGATTAGTCAATAATAATGGAGGTTGGTTGCTTGATGGTTTTCCTCGAAACGTAAATCAAGCTAATGCTCTAAAAAATCTTTTAGATAAAATCAATCAACCTTTAGAGGGGGTTGTATTAATCAAAATTGCTAACGAGCATTTAATTAAAAGGCTTCTGGGAAGAGGAAGACAGGATGATAATGAAGAAGTAATAAGTAATAGACTTCAAATATATAAAGAAAAAACTTCACCTCTTATCGATTTGTATTCCCAGCAAGGAATTCTTGAAGAGATAGACGGTAATGCTGACATAGATGTTGTGTTTTCATGTATCGAGAGAGCTTTAGGCAGATGATGTAGTAAAGTTATGGTTTGGAAATAGGAGAGTCTCACCAAATGAAGGTTAGATCTTCAGTCAAAAAAATTAGTCCTGACGATCAGATCGTGAGGCGCAGAGGCCGAATCTATGTGATTAACAAGAAAAGGCCTCGTAACAAACAACGTCAGGGCTAATCCTTGGCTTTTTAAGAAGTCTTCAACAATTTATTTTTGTTTGGTTTTCTTCTTAAACAATCATCATCATTCAATTATGATGATTTTTATTGTCCTCTTCGATTTATTCCTAAGTGGCACGGATTGCAGGCATCGACATACCTCGCGAAAAGCGGGTTGAAGTTGCTTTAACTTACATCTATGGTATTGGCTTAACAAGAGCTCAGAATATCCTCGAAAAATCAGGAGTTAATCCTGATATTCGTGTGAAGGATTTAGAAGACAGTGATGTTCAGAAGCTCAGAGCTGTTACTGAAGAATTCACAGTTGAAGGAGATTTGAGGCGCCAAGAAGGCATGGCGCTGAAACGACTTCAAGATATCGGGTGTGTCCGTGGACGTAGGCACAGAATGAGTCTTCCTGTTCGTGGACAACGAACTAGAACTAACGCTCGTACTAGGAGAGGAGCGAGAAAAACTGTTGCAGGAAGAAAGAAATAATTTCTTAAGTCTCCTGTTACCACTTGGTAATTTACTAAATCTTTTTTATTAAGGCACAGCCTAATGGCTACAACCTCAAAGAAATCCGGTTCTAAGAAATCAAAGCGCAATGTTCCAAACGGAGTTGTGCATATTCAAAGTACCTTCAATAACACCATTGTCTCAATTACTGATACTTCTGGTGAGGTAATTTCCTGGTCATCAGCAGGAGCAAGTGGGTTTAAAGGAGCTCGAAAAGGGACTCCTTTTGCTGCTCAAACTGCTGCTGAAGTTGCAGCCCGTAGGGCATTAGAACAAGGAATGCGCCAGATAGAAGTTCTTGTAAGAGGACCAGGTTCAGGTCGTGAAACCGCAATACGTGCGTTGCAAGTAGCTGGTCTTGAAATTACTTTAATCAGGGATGTAACTCCTCTCCCGCATAATGGTTGTAGGAGACCTAAACGCAGACGCGTTTAAATTCTATTCACTTCTGTGAACTTTTCTTTTTTTTCCACATCGCATTAGACCGTGTTGCAATACCAGATTGACAGGATCGACCATCAAGTCTCTAATGATCGCTCCCAAACAGGCGTCTTCCTAATTGGGCCTCTAGAAAGAGGTCAGGCAACAACTTTGGGTAATTCACTACGCAGAGTATTAATGGGTGGCCTTGAAGGCAGCGCAGTTACTGCTGTAAGGATTGCAGGTGTTAATCATGAATATGCAACAATTCCAGGCGTCAGAGAGGACGTTTTAGACATTCTTCTAAATTGCAAGCAACTGTCTGTGGATAGTCGCAGTCAAGAACTTGAGATAGGAAGAATCGTTGTAACAGGTCCAGCTGAAGTTAAAGCAAAAGATATTCAGTTCTCATCTCAAGTTGAAGTTGTTGATGGTGACCGTCCAATAGCAACTGTTCATGAGGGTCATAACTTGGAATTAGAATTACATGTTGAAAGAGGTGTTGGATATCGACCAGTCGATAGAAGAAATGAAGAGACAAGTGCAATTGATTTACTTCAAATAGATGCTGTATTTATGCCTATAAATAGAGTTAATTTTACTATTGATGAAACTGCTGTGGCAGAGGGTGGTTCTAGTAGAGAAAGATTAAAAATGGAGCTAGTAACTGATGGATCTACCTCTCCAGATGATGCATTAGCTGAAGCTGCTAATCAATTAATCGAACTTTTTCAACCTCTCGCTACTGTCTCAATGGTAGAAGAGATTCCTGAAGAGCCAGAACCCGCAGCAGAGGCCCAAATACCCCTCGAAGAGTTAAACTTATCTGTACGAGCTTACAATTGCCTAAAACGTGCCCAAGTGAATTCTGTTTCAGACTTGATGGGTTTCAGTTATGAGGATTTATTGGAAATTAAGAACTTCGGTTCTAAATCAGCTGATGAAGTGATTGAAGCTCTAGAAAGAATTGGAATTTCTATTCCGCAAAGTAGAACTTCTGCATGACTTTCAGTTTTATTTTTACTAAATTTCGAAGCTAATCCAATGCGTCATCAACGTCGAGTTCCACAATTAAGTCGCCCTGCTGATCAAAGAAAGGCACTTTTAAGAGGTTTAACTACTCAACTTATTCGTGAAGGTAGAGTTACAACAACCAAAGCAAGAGCTAAAGCTTTGAGGGATGAAACTGAGAGAATGATTACCTTAGCTAAGGATGGAAGCCTCTCCTCAAGAAGAAGAGCTATCGGGTATGTATATGACAAGCAGTTAGTTCATGCACTTTTTGAAAAGGCTCAAGAGAGATATGGAGATCGTAAAGGTGGTTATACCAGAATCGTCAGAACTACTCCAAGGCGTGGTGATAATTCTGAAATGGCCATTATTGAGCTTGTATAGGGATAAATTCTCCTAAAAATTAATTCAAGATTTTTTACTTCTTCAGTAATTTAATTTTTAATTTGACTAATAGAATCGCAATTGTTATTCAATACGATGGAGCAGGTTTTAGAGGTTGGCAAAATCAAAAAGATTCAAAAACTGTTCAAGGAACTTTAGAAAAAATAATTTCAGAACTTGATCCAATTAGACCAGTCAAAGTAATTGGAGCAGGCAGGACTGATTCTGGTGTTCACGCTTCTGGACAAGTTGCTCATTTTGATTGTTCTGGACCAATTCCTATAAAAAAATGGGCATCAGCGATAAATGGAAGGCTTCCAGAGTCAATTAAAGTTCTTGAATCAGTCAATGTGCGAAGAGACTGGCATGCTTGTTATTCAGCAAAGTATAGAAGGTATAGGTATTCTATTTTTAATGGTTCCTATCCAAATCTTTTTCTTCAAAATATAAGTTGGCATAAGTATAAATTCAGGTTAGATATCGATTTGATGAAGCAGGCTCTAAATGATTTATTAGGTTTACATGATTTCTCAGCATTTGAAAAAGCAGGAAGTAATAGGAATAATTCATTGACCACAGTGCAGGATGTTTCTATTTGTCGTTATGGGGATGTAGTAACAGTTGATATACAGGCCAGTGGCTTTTTGTATGGAATGGTCAGACTTTTAGTGGGTCAATTAGTTGCTGTTGGCGAAAAACGACTTTCTCTTGAAAAATTTAGACATCGATGGAGAGAGGGTTTGCGGTCCGAGGTAAGGGAGTCTGCTCCAGCTCATGGTCTTTGTTTGATCAGAGTTGGTTATGACGAAAATATCTTTTCAAAAGAGAAAAGTTTTGACACTTTTCCTAATTTTTCTCTCCCAAGATTTGATTCTTTTCAAGATTCAACAAATATGGAGATTAATAAATAACAATAGAAGTTTTCTTAAATCAGTAATTTAAATTTTATGCACACAAAAACGCCTGTTTTCAGCCATGGAAGTGTAGAATCAATTTTCTGAAGAATCAGATCAATTATTTGACTTGATAACTTCCTTAAACAGTATTATCTATACGATAATGCTTATTCAGCGTTAAAGGTGTTCAGGAAAAATGAACAAGACATCAGTTCCATCGCCGGATTCAATTGATCGCCAGTGGTTTTTGGTGGATGCAGAGAATCAGACTCTTGGTCGACTAGCAACCGAAGTTGCCAGTGTACTAAGGGGTAAAACAAAGCCAAATTTCACCCCTCACTTAGATACTGGTGATTTTGTTATTGTTGTAAATGCAGAAAAGATTAAAGTTACTGGTAAAAAAGCTGATCAAAAACTTTATCGCAGACACTCTGGGCGTCCAGGAGGAATGAAAGTTGAAACCTTTAAGGCTCTTCAATCTAGAATTCCAGAACGAATAGTTGAAAAGGCAATTAAAGGTATGCTGCCTCATACAAGACTAGGTAGGCAATTATTTACTAAGCTGAAAGTCTATAAAGGCTCTGATCACCCCCATTCAGCTCAAGAACCTAAAATTCTTAATCTAAATTCTGAATCTGTTTCGAAATGACTAGCTCTACAAACAAAGTAGTCTACTGGGGAACTGGTAGACGTAAGACATCAGTAGCAAGAGTGAGACTAACTCCTGGAAAAGGTGAAATAGTTATTAATGGTCGACCTGGTGACCATTACTTGAATTTCAATCCTGCTTATATATCTGCTGTTAAAGCCCCTTTAAAGACTTTAGGTTTGAGTGAATCATATGATGTTTTAGTTAATGTATATGGCGGGGGATTGACTGGTCAGTCAGATGCAATAAAACAAGGAGCTGCCAGAGCTTTATGTGATTTGTCTATTGATAATCGTAAGGCTCTTAAAGTTGAGGGGCACCTCAGTCGAGATCCTAGAGCAAAAGAGAGGCGTAAATATGGTCTCAAAAAAGCTCGTAAAGCTCCACAATTCTCTAAGAGATAATTACAATTTTCACTCTAAAAAATTTTCTTTTTTGATCATGCCTAAATCAGATATACATCCAACTTGGTATCCAGAAGCAAAAGTTATTTGCAATGGTGAGGTTGTTATGACAACTGGTTCCACACAGCCAGAAATACAGGTTGATGTTTGGAGTGGAAACCATCCCTTCTTTACAGGGACACAGAAGATTTTAGATACAGAAGGAAGAGTGGATAGATTTATGAGAAAATATGGAATGGCTTCTTCCGATTCAAGTGAAGAAAAAAATAAATCACCAAAAGAAAAAAAAGAAAGTTGATAGCCGTTGACCATAAGTTTTAGGGAATACAAAGAATGGATTCTTCAACCCTAATAAAACGTTTAGAGACAGCTAAAAGTAGTTTTCAAAACCTTGAGATGCAACTAGCAGATCCAGATGTTGCTTCAGATCCTAAACAATTAGAAAAAATTGCTAGAGAACGTTCGCGCCTTGAACCTTTGGTGAATGATTATGTCAAACTCCAGACAATAGAAAGTGAATGTCTAGAAGCTAAAGGTTTAGTAAAAGAAAGCAAAGATGATAAAGAGATGGAACTTTTGGCTAAAGAAGAACTTCAAAACCTCGAATTTTCAAAAAATGAATTAATTCGGAAATTAACGTTGGCTCTTTTGCCAAAAGATCCTAGAGATGAAAGAAGTGTGATGCTCGAAATCAGAGCTGGAGCAGGAGGCAATGAAGCTTGTTTATGGGCTGGCGATTTAGCAAGAATGTATGAAAGGTATGGTCAGAAACTTGGTTGGAATGTAAAACCAATAAGTTCAACAGAGGCTGATATGGGTGGTTTTCGGGAAATGATTATCTCAGTAAAAGGAGATTCTGTTTATAGTCAACTAAAGTTCGAAGCAGGAGTTCATAGAGTTCAAAGAGTTCCTTCGACTGAATCCCAAGGCCGAGTTCATACCTCCACTGCAACTGTTGCCGTAATGCCAGAAGCTGATCCTGTTGAAGTAAAAATTGAATCTACTGACTTAGTAATTAGTACCGCAAGATCAGGCGGTGCTGGTGGGCAAAATGTTAATAAAGTAGAAACAGCTATTGATTTATTTCATAAGCCGTCAGGTATAAGAGTTTTTTGTACACAGGAACGTTCACAATTACAAAATAGAGAAAGAGCTATGGAGATTTTAAGAGCTAAGTTATTAGAATTAGAAATAGCTGAGGCTAACGCAAAAGAAAGATCAGCACGATTATCTCAAGTTGGAACAGGTGATAGAAGTGAAAAAATACGAACCTATAACTACAAAGATAATCGAACAACAGATCATCGATTAGGAATTAATTTTCCCCTTGAACAAGTTTTAGCAGGTCAATTGGAAGATGTTATTGGCGCGTGTATCGCTGAAGAACAGAAACGGCAAATGGAAGAGCTTAGTAATCAATCTGAAGATTAAAAGAAACTAAGCTACCCATCCAATAACATACTTACTCCATTCTTTGTGGCGGCCAGAATGAATTTGCTTTGTTGTTTCAAAACTCATATTGTTTAAAGGTTTATACGGTTTGTTTTTTAAAGGCATCTTTGCTTCTTCAGGAGTTCTATTACCTTTCATTACGTTGCATTGAAGACATGCAGTAATCACATTCTCCCAATTGTCAGTGCCTCCTCTACTTCGGGGAAACACATGGTCAATTGAAAGTTTTTTATTTTTCTGACCACAATATTGACAACAGTTCCCATCTCTTTGAAATATATTTTTTCTAGAAAGTGGTATTTCACGATATGGAACTCTAATAAAATGTCTTAATCTTATTACGGTAGGGGCTTTCACATCTTGTCTAATATTATGTTCAGCATCTTCTTCAAGACTTTCAGCCTTGCCCTTAAGCATTAAAACAGTCGCGCGACGCCATGAAGTGATGTTCAATGGCTCATAGGAGGCATTCAAAACAAGAACTTGACCCATGCAAGCAAGCCATTTAAGCGGCATGCTAGTGGTTATACGGCCTTGTTGCAGTTTCCCTTATTACATTGATTGCATGCAAAGTATGTCAAAGTTGAATAGAAATCAAAAACTTGTCACTTATGGTGGGACAACTGAAAATTTAATTAACTCTGATCCTCGTAGTCGTGCATGGGTTGAGGTCGATTCGAAAGTTATTGAAAATAATTCGAGAGTCTTAAAACAACTTATTGGTAAAGATTGTTCATTAATGGCAGTTGTCAAAGCAGATGGATATGGACATGGTTCAGAGACTGTTGCAAAGGCTGCTTTAATTGGAGGCGCTGATAGCCTTGGCGTGGCAACATTAGAAGAGGGGATTCAATTAAGAAATGCTGGCTTAAAGTGTCAAATATTAATTCTTGGAAATCTAATAAATGCAGAAGAACTTTATTCTTCGTTTTGTTGGGATTTGATCCCCACAATTAGTGGAATTCGTGAGGCAATTATTTGCAATAACATCGCAGAAAATAATCTTAGAAAATTCTCTATCCACTTAAAAGTTGATACGGGGATGACGAGACTTGGCTGTGATTGCAATGAAGTAGAAGAATTAGTTTCTAAAATTGATTCTTTAGAAAACATATCCTTAAAAGGTATATATAGCCATTTAGCAATCGCTGATAAGGATCTGGAAAAAGATAGTGAAGTCAGTTTTACTCAGATTCAGTTAAATAGATTTGAGAAGGTTTTAAAAGATTTGGGTGCTAGAAATAAGCTTCTATGTAAACACTTAGCAAATTCGGCGGGGACACTCTCAGACAGTCGTCTTCATTTTGATATGGTTCGAGTAGGACTTAGCTTGTATGGTTACTTTCCCGGAAATGAGTTTGAGTCTGAATTGAGACTCGCCCCTGCCTTGAAAGTTAAGGCTCGAGTGACTTTGGTTAGGGAAGTAGAAAAAGGTATAGGAGTGGGGTATGGACATATTTTTAAAACTCAAAGGAAAAGTAAGCTTGCTGTGGTCGCTATTGGTTATGCAGATGGGGTCAGTAGAAATCTTTCTGGGAAAATATCAGCCTCAATAGATGGAGTTTTGGTGCCCCAAGTAGGTGCAATTGCAATGGATCAAATGGTTTTTGACATAACTAATAAACCAGATATTAAAACGGGTCAAGTTTTTACCCTTCTTGGAACTGATGGTGAAGTATGTATTTCTCCTCAGAATTGGTGTGATTTGTCTGGATCAATTCCATGGGAAGTCCTTTGTAGTTTCAGAAATCGTCTACCTAGAGTGATCACTTAAAATTTGAAGAGGAGCACAATCTAAATATTTTGAGCTACGACTTGGTAAGGTGATGGGTATGGAGAGGTGGCTGAGTGGTTGAAAGCGGCTCCCTGCTAAGGAGTTACAGGAGGTAACTTCTGTCGAGGGTTCGAATCCCTCCCTCTCCGTTCTTTATTGGTTCAGGCTAGTTCGTATAAGTTCAAAAAACAGAAATAACGCGTAGCAGTAAGGTAAAAAATCACAAGTTCATATCAGTTCCTCGTGTGCCGCACAATCTGAGTTCTTTGTGTGAGCAAACATTTATGAGGATGTGTGGGGTTTGCTCTTCTGTTTTCTCTCGGTTTTGTAAGTTCGTCTGTGTTTTTTCTTTTGGAAAATACTTGTTAAAAGAGATTTTCTTAGTCCTTGATGTGAGAACTCTAGAGACTTAAATTGATTACAGTTAGATTTTTCTAAGTTAATTTATATTTAATATATTAATTCACTATATAAATTCATACCATACTCTGTCTTTTTCAAGAGTAGCTTTGACTGTGATTACCTGACCTTTTGAGAGTTTTAACGGCTGATTGAATTTATAAATAGGGTTTACCCATCCTGAAGTACATTTCTCACTGGGCTTATTTTCGAAGTAAATATCTTCATAAAGATTAAGTCTTAGCCAAGTTATTAGCCCTAGACAGATGCCACTCTTGCAAGCCTCTATCTCTATTATTTCTTCTTGTTTATTAATTATCTCTTTACTATAGAAGTCAAATAAAAATGGAACTTTGACTTCGCTTAAAAAAGAAGTAGTTGTTTTTCTGCCGAGATAATTAACACTAACTTTAGTTCCCATAATATTATTAAATTCAGAAAGGTCATACCCATTTGCTCTCTGAACAAATAACTCTTTTTCAATTTCTGGACTGCTTTCAAGTAAGGCAATTTTAATTTCTCCAGCCTCAGGTATCATTCGCCCATTCTCTTGGATTAACCTTTTGTTAGCATCTAATAATGATGATTGAACTCCTTCTCCTACAAATTCAGAAGATAAAATCTCGGAAATAATTAGATCGGCTTTCTTCTCTAAATCTTTACCAACATTTAATTCAGTTGACTTTTTATTTATAACTTCAATTTTATCTGAAAAACCGTTCCTCGCGATTATTCTTTTCGCTACTTCAGCAATCGGTTTTGATGCCTCACATGTGATGACTTTTTTGGCACCCGCATCGCTAGCCATCATAGAAAGTAATCCTGAACCAGTTCCTATCTCTAATACATATTCATTATCTTTAATGGCACTCTTTATCGCTTTTAAATAAGCATTATTTCTTTCATAGTCGTTCATCATAGGAATATGCCATTTAGGAACTCTTGTGTCAGTAATACTATTTAAATTTAGTTTGGCACTTACTAAATTAGGAGCGATTTCAATTGCTTTGCGGTAAGACAATTCTGCTTCATCTAATTTGCCAAGATCTTTCAATAGGTTTCCTAGGTTGGAATGCGCCTCTGCGTAATCAGGTTTTATTTCAATTGCTTTGCGATGGGATAATTCTGCGTCTGCTAATTTGCCAA
>QCHR01000003.1 GCA_003277985.1 Prochlorococcus sp. AG-402-G06 | reverse complement strand
ATATGCACCAATATACCTTTCCAATTAGGATTGGATCTACGCGGAGGTAGTCAACTAACTTTAGAAGTTCAGCCTACTAAGGAAATTACAAAAATCACCCCCAATGAAATCGAAGGGGTTAAAGCTGTCCTTGATAAGAGGGTAAACGGATTAGGAGTTTCAGATTCACAACTTCAAACTGTAGGAACAAATCAATTGTTATTAGAACTTCCTGGGGAGCAAGATCCTTCCGGGGCAGCGAAAGTATTAGGGGAAACTGCTCTATTAGAATTTAGAATTCAGAAAAATGGTACTGCGGCGCAATTAAGAGATTTACAATCTCAACGAAATAGCGTTGAATCTATTATTAAATTGTTAGAAGAGAATAATAATTCAGCTCAATTAATAAAGGAGATCAATATTAATAATGAAATTAATGAATTATTCGAAAAATATAATATTCAATCTGACCAGATATTAGATGTTGATCAATTCAATCTTTTAAGGAATAAAATAAGTACTGACATTGCAGGTCTGTTTGAACCAACATCATTAACTGGACAATATTTGACAAATGCAGGCAGACGACAAGATCAAAATAGTAATAATTGGGAAGTTACTTTAAGCTTCAATAATGAGGGAGGTGAATTATTTGCAGACCTAACAAAATCAATCGCTGGCTCCCCTCGATTGCTCGGAATTGTTATTGATGGTATTTCATATAGCGAAGCAAGTGTTAGTAAGCAATTTGAAACTGCCGGTATTACAGGTGGGGCCGCGACAATAAGCGGAAATTTTACTGCTGATGATGCTAGAAATTTAGAAGTTCAATTAAGGGGAGGAGCTTTGCCTCTACCTATTGACATTATTCAGATAAGAACAATAGGACCTTCTTTAGGGACTCAAAATATTCGTCTCAGTCTTTTTGCTGCTCTCACAGGCTTGCTTTTTGTAGGTATTTTTATGATCTTTATCTATAAACTAGCTGGATTTGTTGCTGTCTTGGCATTGTCTTTTTATTCGCTCTTTACCCTTTCTATTTATGCACTACTTCCAGTTACTCTTACTCTTCCAGGTATAGCTGGATTTATCTTAAGCATAGGAATGGCTGTTGACGCTAATGTTCTTATTTTTGAAAGATTAAAGGAAGAATTACGTAATGGAAATACCTTGATTCGTTCAATAGACGCAAGTTTTAAAAACGCTTTTTCATCAATAATTGATGGTCATTTAACCACTCTAATAAGCTGTATTACTTTATTTTATTTGGGCACTGGATTTGTAAAAGGTTTTGCGGCTACATTGGGCATTGGTGTTGTTTTGAGCTTGTTTACGGCCCTAACATGTACAAAAGCAATATTGAAGTTCCTAATGAGTTATCAAGGCCTTAGAAAAATTTCTAACTTTATTAATCCTAATCAGATACCATCACCATCTATCAACGTTCAATAACAATTAATTCAAATCAATTAAATTATGAAATCTAATTTTAATGTTCAACTCCATAAAAATAGAAAAAATGTATGGCTTGTTTCATTCTCTTTATGTTTAATATCAATACTTGGAATGCTAATTTGCCTTAAAAGTACTTCTATTAACTCCCCTTTAAATCTTGGTTTAGATTATACCGGAGGAACTCAAATAACTTTAGAGAGGAGTTGTACTGATGATTGTATTACCTTAAATACAAGTGAAATATCTAAAAATATAATCGCTTTGAAAGACCAAGATAAAAATTTTAGTTCAAATACATCTCCTAATTTAACTAGATCACAAATACAATTACTAGATAATTCACAATTGATTTCTATCAGGCTTCCATTTTTATCGGCAGCTCAATCTGAGTCTGTAGTTGCAGAGGTTAATAAATCTTTTGGACCATTTAACAGTGAAAATACTTCAGTTGAAATTATTGGTCCAAGTCTTGGGAAGCAGCTACTTAAAAGTAGTTTAATTTCTCTACTCTTTGCTTTTCTTGGAATAGCTTTATATATTAATTTTAGATATGATAGAAGATACTCATTCTTAGCTTTATTTGCACTTTTACATGACATACTTATAGTCTGTGGAGTCTTTGCATGGCTAGGATATTTTTTTAATGTAGAGGTCGACTCATTATTTGCTGTATCTCTTTTGACCATTGCAGGTTATTCAGTAAACAATACTGTTGTTGTTTTTGATAGAATCAGAGAGAAAGGTTTATTAGAGAATCAATTAAGTTTTAAATATCAGATAGATAAAGCTGTTGGAGCAACATTAACAAGGACAATTTATACAAGTCTTACAACACTACTTCCATTAATATGTATATTGATTTGGGGGGGGTCAACATTATTTTGGTTTGCATTGGCTTTGATTATCGGTGTTATAGCTGGTTCATGGTCGAGTATAGCTTTAGCTCCTTCATTGTTATCAATAACAAGCAATAAAGAGTTTGATTGATTAAGCATGGGATTCATTTTTATTGATAGATTATATATTTATATAAAATACAATTGGTTGCAAATTCTTTTGATTACACTTTCAATATATGATTTAAGAATTGACATTAGAATTTTAGTCGATTCTTTTACTTTTTCGACGATGTTTTATACTATCTCAGACCACCCTTTGGCTATTATAATATTAATTACAAGTCCTTCTCTTTTTAAAACAATAAATAAGGATTGAACAACAGAAAATAATCATATTAGTTCTTTATTTAACAACTTATAGTTATACACTACTCTCTAAAAAATATGGGCTAATGTTTACTTCTTTGCTTTTCTAGTTGATTTTGGTTCAATAACTACCAATAACTCCTCCATTTGAGTCATTAATTTTTTTACTTCTGTTGGCTCTGGGAGTGCTAGCTCTTCGGTTACGCCTAAATGCATTTTTCTCAATTCGGCTCTTAAAATCTTGAGAGATGCTTTGACTTCTTCCTTCTTTTCCTTAGCGGTTGCCATCTTTTATTAGTCTTAATATATGTTCTATTATACATGATCTTATAAATTCAAAGTCTTTTAGATTCCCAAATCAAATTACTAAGGATATAATTTGATTTAAATGAAGTTCATAAAATTGAACTTATGAAATTCTAATCATATTCGACCATGCAATTTTTTCTTTCTAATGATATTAACTATAAGAAAATTAAATTAGGAGTTATAAATTTTATCCTAAAAAATAAAATAATTATTGTACCTTTCTTTGTTGTTCTTCTTTTTATATCATTTTATTTCCTTATCGATATTTCTAGTCAAAGTCTCGTCTCTCATGATGAGGGCCTTTACGCTAGAAGAGCTAGATTGATTGAGAACTCTAATAATTGGTTTTATCCGCCTTTCTCATATCCTCACCATAAGACATTGGGAAGCTATTGGTTTATAGCATTATCCATAAGGTTATTTGGTAATAGTGAACTAGCTCTTAGGCTTCCAAGCATTCTTTCTTCTTTCTTTTGCTTGATTTGCTCGTACTTAATTGCATTAAAAATTACAAATAAAAAGTCTGCATTGATTTCTGTATTCTCACTTGCATCAATGCCATTATGGATTCAATATTCAAGATACGCTAGTCCTGATTTTCCATTTGTATTATGTATCCTTTTAGTTATTCTATTTTTTCTTAAATCCTTAGATTATTCAGAATATATAAGACCACATTTTTATGTTTTTTTGTCTGGTCTTTTTATTTCTACATCTTTTTTTATTAGAAGTTATATGGCGTTCGTTCCACTTATAGGTCTTGCGCCATTTATTTTTTATCATTTATCTAGAAAAGAAATTACCTTTAAAATTTTATTTTGTAGTGGTATATTTCTTGGATCTATACCTACGTGTCTTAATCTTTATTTTTCATTGCAAAAGTTTGGAATTGTAGGATTTACAAAACTTTTTGATTTTGCAAGGAAACAAGCAGTTGGTGAATTTGGTTTTAATAATTTAATGCTTGTACCTTTGAATTTTATTTATTTTACCTTTCCGATTGGGATATTACTTCTTATTCTTTTTATTTTTACTAGATCAAATATTAAGATCAATTATCCATTATTGATTTATTGTTTTCCAGTTTTATCTTTGTTCTTGTTATTATGTATGTCTACTTCATATCCGCATTATTATCTTTTTCTCTTACCTTCCTTATCTATAATTTTTTCTACATATTTAACATCTAATTCATTTAGATACACCTTTTCAAGCTCTTATATTGGCTATTTATTATTAATAATACTTTTATTCATATCATTTATCCTTTTGTTTTTTATTATTAGTTATAATGACTTGTTAATTCAGTATACCTATGGAAATCCATTAATAGTTTATATAATTACCTCATTTCTATTGTTATCGTATTTCACGTCATTTAGATTTCTATTTGATATTAAGCATCATAATTCTAATTTAATTTCTTTCTTTTATAATATTATTATACCTCAATTTATTTCTATATCATTGTTGTATAATTTTGGTGTACTTGGTAATCCCAACTATACAATAAAACTATTCTTAAAAGATGAAAGTGTTTTGCCAATTATAAACACTAATACTATTTATCTATATAGTGTTGACAGTAAAACTCAGACTTTACTATCATATTATTTACCTTCATCTAAGGTTGTAGATGACTTTGAAACAATTAAAAAATATAAATACTTAATTACTTCAAATATTAATTACATAGAGAAAGAGGAGGTTAAACAATCTTTTATTTCTATTAAAAAATTTGACAATCACTTATTATTAATGAATAGTAGTGAATAATATTATTCTTACTTCTTTTTAGATAGTATAAAATTAAAATGAATAAATTACTTAAAACCGCTTACATAAATTTTTGGGTTCCAGTTATGGGAAGGATTGTTTCTAAATTGATTCCTTTGATTGAGGGAAAGCCTCCTGAAAAACGACCAACATATGACATTGATGGTGATAAATATAATCGACAAACATTAGATTAGTCTGGTAAAGAGCCCCCATGGCAATATCCTACTGCTAGGGAATTTATATCCATTTTAGTTTGAGATCTATTTATATTATTTGATTTAAGATACTTAGTTGTTTTATCTATGCATGAGGCACTTGATGATGTATACCTTACTATTGGGTATATGTATAATATACCTGCAATTATGATGGCGGAGTATACTATCCTTTTTTTGTTTTCAATAATAAAATTTGCAGCTTCTTTTTTTTTCTTGAGATATTTAGAAAGCCATGTATCGGGTAATCCAATTTGAACAAACAAAAGTTCTACCCACCATGGAAGTTTTGTTCGATTTTTATCTGAATTACTTTTCATAGTGATAGTTAGATTTGATAGCCCTTAAATAAAATATGTTTTGGGCTATTATCACATCAATATTGTACCAATTAAAATATATCCCATTTTTATTATAATGGAACTCTCATCTACTTCTTTTATGAGTATTTACTCTTATTCTTCTGCTTTTCATATTCTCTAGCTCTTCTGATTGATTTTTCTATTAAAAATAGTGTATTATTTTTGAGGTTGAAATGTATTCAATGGCAAAAAGAAGGCGTAAACTTAGTCCTGAATTAGAGAAAGACATTTCGTTAGCCAAGAAGCAAATTGAACTAATTACAGCTATAATTCATGACATAGATGAAGATGATATACAGGAAGAATATAAATCTGCATTTTTACCAGTAATGAGTGCCTATATGTCACTTGATCAAATGTATAAGGAGGTTGGTTTTAATGATGATACTACTAATCTTTATCAACTATATTTGACGAATTTAGGTAATTTTAAAAATGAATATGAGATCTAGTTGTATTATTTTTTAGTCTTTTGAATGTTTTAGATAGCTCGAATTCTATATACTATTTTAAATAGTTAATTTATATCATTTTTATTAAAATTCTATCTTCTAAAATATTCTATTCTTTTAGTATCTATAAAAGCTCTACTTTTTACTTTACGTAAATCCGATTTTTTTATTAATTAATAGAGCTTCTTTGTTTTACGAATTATGATTATAAAAATAAATTTTTTTATGGCTGAAAATCTATTCGAAATTGATTCAGCGATGAATATGATCAAAGAGGATGTCATAAGAGAGCTTTCTGAATCTGTGATTAAACAAAATAAAAAACCCTACTATCGGCAAACTTTATCTAACAACATTTCTTTTTCCGATAAGATCTTGGATTAGTTTTTTCAATAATTTTTATAATTTCACTTTGATCCAGGCTTGTAACCAAAAAGACCTCTTGTACAAGCTTCCCTTTCCTTGCTAGGAGTTTATAACCTTCATTTGTTTTGATAGTAACTTTTAGACTAAGCCCCTCTCCTCTACCGTTAGTCTTTGAGAGAGAAGCAGGTGTAACTGTTTTAATCTCATCGAGTGCAGCTATCTTTTTTAACCATTTGATTAGGCCTTCTATGTGAGTGCTGTGGTTTTGGACAAGTCTTCCCATTTTTAGATAATTTATGTCTGATTTCTTAATTGCTTTTGATTTCTCTAGATGTTCACAAATTAAACCTTTTTAATAAGTTATAATAGTTAAAAATAATCATAGTCATGATCTTTACTTTAGGTTGGGCATCTTTAGCTGCTATTTTCACCTTTTCAATTGCAATGGTGGTTTGGGGTAGAAATGGTGATGGTTCTATCGACATATAGTGATATTGATGCCTATAGATTTTAATCTCTATAGTTTTTTATCTTTTTTTTCTATATCACTCCTTACATTTATCACAATAGGAGTGATCTATATTAGCTATATTGATTGGAAAGATAAAAGAAGAAAGAAATAATATCTAATTTATTTAGATGTAATATTTAAGGCGATAATTTCTAATGCTTGTTTCATCTTTTCAATATTTGACTTATACATACTAATATCTTTCTCAACCCTGGCATACTGGTAACCGAGTAATTCGGAAACATTTTTAATTTCTTTATTAATATCTTCTTCTTTTAGATCCTTGAATGATTGCATCTCACTAATTAACTTATATATGCCGATAGCATTGATGCGACTATAATAATCCTTACCATTGTTATCATTATTTAGTTTAGATATAAATGCATTTAGATCTTCTTTCGTAAATGTGTTCACCTTGTTAACTAATTGTTCTGAGGCACTAATTATTTCGGTTGGATTAAAACCATTGCAATTACATATTGCATCGAAAAGCTTTGTAATATGTTCGCTAGGCTTGTACCCGCTCGTGAATTTACTAAATATTTCTTTTAATCCAGCGGCGAAGATTAAGTCTTCCTTAAAGTTTTTCTGATGACTCAGCAGGTGAAGTTCTACTAGCAGTTCATCTGCAAGCTTTCTATAAATAGGAGGTATGACATAAGGAAATTCCTTATGGAAATCAGATTTGCTGTCTGAAATTGTTGCTCTAACGCTCAATGCCAAACCTAGATAATTCTTAAGAGACCTTAGCTTACCCCGCGACTTGGCTAGGATCATGAAAACCGACCATTATTATCGTTCAATGATTCCAATAGTTATTGAAGAGTCTGGAAGAGGAGAGAGAGCCTTTGATATCTATTCAAGGCTTTTAAGAGAAAGAATAGTTTTTTTGGGTGAACCAGTTACAAGTGATTCTGCTAACAGAATTGTTGCTCAACTACTTTTCTTAGAGGCTGATGATCCAGAGAAAGATATTTTTCTCTATATCAATTCTCCAGGTGGATCTGTATATGACGGCCTTGGTATTTTTGACACCATGCAACACGTAAAGCCCGATATTCATACAGTTTGTGTTGGCCTCGCTGCAAGTATGGGTGCCTTTCTACTTTGTGCAGGTGCTAAAGGAAAGAGAAGTAGCTTGCTCCATTCAAGAATAATGATTCATCAGCCATTGGGGGGCGCAAGAGGACAAGCTAGTGATATTAGAATTCAAGCTGATGAAATTTTATTTATTAAGGATAAGTTGAATAAAGAATTATCCGAAAGAACTGGTCAGCCTATTGAAAGAATCCAGGAGGATACAGATAGAGACTTTTATATGTCTCCATCTGAGGCTGCCGAATATGGGATTATTGATAATGTATTTAATAAAAGACCAATAAATTCAGTCTAAACCCTTTTTATTTTGGATCTTGTAGAACTGGAATAAATCTGTCTTTTTCAGGAATAGATGTGTATTCAGATAATATGTTGCAAAATTCTTCACCATCCATAGTTTCTTTTTCGATTAAAATTTCAACCAATTTATCCATAGCAGATCTATTCTGTGAAACTAATTCAAGTGTTTCTTCATAACATTTTTTGACTATTTTTCTTACTTGCTCGTCAATTTGTTTAGAGATTTCATCTGAGATATCAGATGTATTCATTAAACTTCTTCCAACAAAAACTTCTTGACTATCTCCCTCTAAAGAAACTGGACCAAGACTGCTCATCCCAAAACGTGTGACCATTTGACGTGCCATTGAAGCGACTTGTTGTACATCACCTCCAGCACCGGTTGTAACTTCCTCTCTTCCAAAGATGACATCTTCAGCAGCTCTCCCACCTAGAGCTCCCATAATCCTGGCTTTCAATTGTGCTCTGCTTATCAATGTTTGATCGTCATCGGGAGAGAACCAAGTCAACCCTTTAGCTTGCCCCCTTGGAATGACCGTAACTTTTTGAACTGGATCGTGATCTTTTACCAGAGAACCAATTAAAGCATGACCAACTTCATGGTATGCAATTAGGCGTTTACTTCTTCCATCAACAAGAGGTTGGCCTTCCATTCCAGCGATGATACGGTCAACTGCATCATCAATCTCAGAAAGACCAATGTGATTCTTCCTTCTTCTGGCAGTAAGTATGGCTGCTTCGTTTAATAAATTAGCTAGATCAGCACCAGTAAAACCAGGGGTTCTGCGGGCAATACTCTCTAAAGTGAGATCCTTTTCTAATTTTTTATTTCTAGAGTGAACTCTAAGTATGGATAATCTACCTGAAATATCTGGTGCATCAACAGTAACCTGTCTATCAAATCTTCCTGGCCTCATTAAAGCTGAGTCAAGAACGTCAGGCCTATTAGTTGCTGCAATGATGATAATTCCACTATTACCCTCAAATCCATCCATTTCAGTTAGAAGTTGATTGAGTGTTTGTTCTCTTTCATCGTTACCGCCTCCAATTCCAGCTCCCCTTTGTCTGCCGACTGCATCAATTTCATCGATAAAAATTAAGCATGGACTATTCTCTTTAGCTCTTTTAAATAAATCTCTTACTCGACTTGCTCCTACACCTACAAACATTTCTACAAATTCTGATCCAGAAAGTGAAAAGAAAGGAACACCTGCTTCTCCAGCAATTGCCTTTGCTAAAAGTGTTTTACCAGTTCCAGGAGGGCCAACTAGTAATACGCCTCTAGGGATTTGAGCCCCAACTGATGTAAATCTTTCTGGTTGCTTTAAAAAAGTAACTACTTCCTCTAAATCTTGTTTTGCCTCATTTACTCCTGCTACATCATCAAATTTCACACCTGTTTCTGCTTCCATTGCAAATCTTGCTTTTGTTTTTCCGAATTGCATAGCTTGACCAGGTCCGCCTGGCATTGAATTTGATCTTCTTGAAAGTAATATTAAACCTCCTATTAGAATGAGAGGGAAAAGAAGATTTCCAAGAATTCCAATTCCCGCTGGGGCAGTTTTAGGCGGATGAATGTCGAAACTTATTCCTTCATCTTTTAATGATGAGACTAATTCAGGGGCTAATCCTGGAAGATCAACTCTTAAGCGTTGAACTCTGTTATCGATTTCAGGGTCTACTGATTCGACGATTGCATTTCTACCACCATCGTATATGTCAACAGATGTCACCCTTCCTGCTTTCACATAATCGAGAAATCTGCCATAGCTAATTTTGGCAACTGGAGCATTTCTTGATGTTGTAGAAGTGTTGGTTTGACTAACTTGAGTATTGGTTGCTGAGCCAATAATTTGCCAAGTGATTAATACTACGATTGTTATCGGTAGTACCCAAAGAGCTATAACTTTCCATTTCTTATCCATAATTCTTTAGAATTTTTAGTGATTCTAATGGTGTAATGCCCCTTTCTGTTGGTTGATTTCATCACTTTCTCGGTAATTTAAAAAAATATATATTTTATGAATTTTAAATAATAATAATTTTTTTTAATTTTTTAATACTGTTTATAAACTTCTAAGTGCTGTAATTGGATCTAGTTTTGCAGCTCTTTTTGCTGGTAGTACACCAAAAGTTAAACCTATTGTACCAGAAATAATTACTGTTATAAATACAGTTCCAAACCCAATTGTTGCAGGTAAAGGTGTTAATAAAGCAACAACCTTTACAGTCGTAAGACCTAAACCGGTTCCAGCTATTCCACCAAGACTAGAAAGAATTAACGATTCAATTAGGAATTGTGTTGAAATATCTAGTCTTCTTGCCCCAAGAGCTTTTCTAAGGCCTATTTCTTCGGTTCTTTCGCTTACAGATACTAACATTATATTCATAATACCTATTCCCCCCACTAGCAATGAAATGCCTCCAATTGCGGCCAGCATTAATGTTAAACCCCCTGTAATAGTTGATACTATTTGCAAAGCATCTTTTTGAGATCTTACAGCAAAGTCATCATCTCTAATTATTTTATGCCTTTGTCTCAATAAGTTAGTTATTTGAAATTTAGCGGCTTTGGTTGATTTTTCATCTATCGCCTCAACACTTATGAAGCTAAGACTTATTCCATATGTTGGATCTTTACCAGTGATTCTGCTGACCATTGTTGATAGAGGAATGTAAGCGTTCTCATCTTGATTACTTCCAAATACAGCACCTTTAGGTTTCATTACACCCACTATTTCAAAAGACTGATCTTTAATTCTTATCCTTTCCCCTAACCCTTCCCTTTCGTTAAAAAGCTTTTCTTCAAGATCTGGTCCAATAACAACAACATTTTTAGCTCCTTTTGTATCTTGATCATTTATAAATCGACCTTTTGCAATCTCAAAGCTTCTTACAATTAAAAAATCACTTGTCACTCCTGAAATAGAACTACTCGTACTTTTAGAGCCTGTTTGAATTACTTCATTGGATGATATTTGTGGAGCTACTCTTTTAACAGTTGGAACTTGCTCTTCTATTGCTTTTGCATCTTTAAGAACAAGATTTTTCGGGAAAGCAACGCCTCGTCTTCTAGTGTCATTATTACCTGGTACCACAAACAATACATTTGCTCCTAGATTGCTTAATTGATTTTCAGCAAGATTTTGTGCTCCTCTCCCTACACCTACAAGTGTTATTACAGAAGCATTTCCAATCACTATTCCTAGCATTGTTAATAAGCTTCTAAATTTATTAGATTTAAGATTATTTATTGCCATTCCCGAGGTTTCAGCAAGCGGGAGTTTTCTTTTCATGAGTATTTAGATAAATAGGGATTCATTCTCATCGTCTGAACTAACTATCCCAACTTTAACCAAGTCCGTTGACCCACTTACTCCTGACAAGGTTCCTGCTGTTTCAACTACCAGGTCACCTTGCTTTAAAATATTCATTTTTTTTGCCATATTCATAGCGTCATCAAATGTCTTTGATGTGCTTGTTTGATTTTCTATCAGAAGTGGTGTGACCCCCCATACAAGCTGAAGTGTGCTTGCAACAGTCTTTTCATTTGTTACTGCTAATACTGGGGTAGCAGGTCTAAATTTACTTACATTTTTCGCTGTAGCACCACTCTTTGTAAGCGGAATTATCGCGGCTGCATTTATTTGTCTGGCAATACTGCTCACTGCTGCGCTAATTGCATTTGGAATAGTGCTTGGAAGATGACTTTCTAATGCTTTTTGTGGATAATCTCTTTCTATCCTTTTTGCAATAGTGGCCATGGTTGCAACTGCTTCAATGGGATAATCGCCAACGGCAGTTTCATTGGAGAGCATTACAGCATCTGTACCGTCTAGTATTGCATTCGCTACATCACTAACTTCAGCTCTCGTAGGCCTTGGGCTAGAGGCCATTGAATCGAGCATTTGTGTGGCTGTAATAATAGGTATACCAAGGCTGTTGGCTTTTTTAATTAATTGCTTTTGTAATAACGGAACTTCCTCTGCTGGCATCTCAACGCCAAGATCACCTCTAGCCACCATTACTCCATCACAAAGTTTTAAAACAGCGTCGATTTGATCAATTGCTTCAAATTTTTCTATTTTTGCAACCACTGGAGTGTCAAAGCCATGATTTCTAATTAAATCTTTTATTTCTATTAGATCTGACGGGTTCCTTACAAAACTAAGTGCTACCCAATCAACTCCTTGTTTTAATCCAAATGCTAAATCTTCTTTGTCTTTGTGCGTTAATGCCCTTATCGACAATTGAACATCAGGAAAATTTACACCTTTATTATTAGAAAGAACTCCACCTACAGTTATTAAACAAATTAATCTTTGTTCTTTTAGATCAACTTCTTCAACTTTCATTTCTACCCTTCCATCATCCAACAGAATCCGATTCCCAACTTTTACTTCTTCAGTTAACTTGTCATAAGTAACATTTGCTTGTTCCTCATTACAGTCAATATTTTTTGATGTAAGAATAAATTTATCGCCATTTTTAACATTTACAGGACCATTCTTAAATCTTCCAAGTCTTATTTTAGGTCCCTGAAGATCTTGAAGGATTCCTATGTGAATGCCTAAATCATCTGAAACTTTCCTAATTGTTTTTATCCTTTGAGCATGTTCATCATGGTCTCCATGACTAAAATTTAGACGGAAGGTGGTTGCGCCAGCCTCTACTAACTTAGTAATTTGACTCGCACTCTCAGTTGCGGGCCCTATAGTAGCAACGATTTTGGTCCTTCTAGCTAGGTCGAGTATTGTCATTTATGTGACTTGTGATAACAAAAAACTAACATCTGATTGTGTTTTATTTGTCAACTTTGCTTTTTTAAGAAAATAAACATGGAATTAAATGATTATCAAAGAGAATCTCGTAAGACAGCTCTTTATCCTGATGTTGGAAGCAATGCTATTTATCCAACATTAGGTCTTGTTGGTGAAGCTGGGGAGGTTGCTGACAAAGTAAAGAAAATACTAAGAGATAAAAAGGGTATCTTTGACAAAGATAGTAAGGATGCAATTAAATTTGAACTAGGTGATGTTCTTTGGTACATATCACAACTCTCAAGCGAACTGGGATATGAATTGGAAGAGGTCGCTCATGCAAACTTAGAAAAGCTTAACAGCCGAAAATCCCGAGGAAAGATACAAGGCAGTGGAGATAATCGTTGATTTTCAACTATCAATACATTTGAAATCCTCCCATTGCTAGAGCGGCTGCATTTCCAAGAATTCCTTGAACAACTCTAATAACTACAAAAGCTAGAATAGGAGATAAATCTAAGCCACCTAATGGCGGTATAATTCCTCTGAAAAAATTTAAATAAGGATCAGTAATAGCACATAAATTTACAAGTATCGGATTACTCATATCAAGATTTGGGAACCAGGTCAGCAAAACCCTAATGATCAATATGGTTGAATAAATTCCAAGTGTTTTTAAAAGTACAAGCAGAATTGTTGGAATAATTTCGTAACCCATTGGCTTTAATTTTTCTTACTATATTAAGCTGCCTTTTTCTCTTCTGCTTGATCTGGTTCAGGTAATACAGAAAATGTTTGATGAAATTTTTCTGAGAGAGTTAACCAGAAAGAACGTCCATCCTTTTGACGTCTTCTCTCAACGAAATTTTTTTCTACAAGTTCTTTAATGTGATCATATGCGCCGGAACCTCTGAGATCAACTAATTCTGATTGGAGTATTTTTTTCTTTAGAGCAACAGTCGCTAATGTTCTTAGTGTCGCGATCGATAAATCTGCTGGAAGGAGATCCTGGACCAATTCACCTAGTCCTTGCCTTAATTCTAAACTGTAATAATTTTTGTTTTCGTTGATTTCTAGAGAAGTGTCGCGCTGAGCATATCCAGCCTTAAGTTCCCAGAGTGCATTTTCAATTTCTGCAATATCTTTTTTCAGTAATTCAGCCATTTCTTTTGATGATGTTGGCCTTCCTTTTAGATAGAGGATTGCCTCAATCTTTGCTGGCAAAGAAATTTGAATGCTCTCACTCATAACTTTGAAAATAAATTATTTTTCTTGATATCCAAAATTACCGCGTCTAATTAATCTATGCACCTAAAAATAATTTATATGCTGGATTATCGGTCTCTTTCCAACTTTTATAACCCATTTTGTGGACAAATTCATTCCAAGCTGGAATGTCGGAATCGTTTACCAGTACCCCTATTACTATTCGTCCAGTATCAGCACCATGATTTCTATAATGGAAAATGCTTATTGTCCACTCCGGTCTCATTGAGTTGACAAATCTCATTAATGCTCCAGGTCTTTCAGGAAATTCAAATCTATAAAGTAATTCTCTGTATTCTCCTTTAGATATTTGATTAATTGATGTTGGCAGCCTGCCACCAACCATATGCCTGAGATGAACTTTTGATAATTCATCATTACTTAAATCATGGCAATCAAAACCCTTCCTTCTAATCCCATCTATCAATAGTTCCCTATCAATAAGATCAGAAACTTCTACACCCATAAATATTTGTGCTGTTTTACCTTCCGACATTCTGTAACTAAACTCAGTTAAACTTCGTGATCCTAGTGTTTCGCATAAAAGTTTTAAACTTCCAGCTTTTTCAGGAATTCCAACTGCAATCATAGCTTCCTTTTCTTCACCTAGTTCTGCCCTTTCTGCAACAAATCTAAGTCGTTCAAAATTCATATTTGCGCCACAAGCAATTGCGACTAGGTTTTTGTTCTTTAACTGATTATTTACAACATGTTTTTTTAAACCAGCAATAGATAATGCACCTGCTGGCTCAAGAATTGATCGTGTATCTTCAAAAACATCTTTTATGGCTGCACAGATTTCGTCGGTATTTACTGTAACCATTTCATCCACATTTTTTTTGCAAATAGAGAATGTTTTTTCTCCAACTTTTCTTACCGCAACACCGTCTGCAAAAAGGCCAACACTTTCAAGCTCAATAGGCTTGTTGGCTTTTATTGAAAGTGTCATTGCGCAGGCATCTTCAGGTTCAACACCAATAATCTTTGTATTTGGCCATATTGCTTTTACGTAAGCACTTACTCCAGCAATAAGTCCTCCTCCACCCACAGCAATATAAATAGCATCAGGTGGAGTATGACTTTGTCTAAGTATTTCTAGACCTATTGTTCCTTGTCCCGCTATGACTTCAGGGTCATCAAAAGGATGGATGAATGTTAGATTTTCTGTTTTAGATATTTCTAGTGCTTTTTCGTAGCACTCATCGTAAGTTTCACCGAAAAGAATAACTTCAGCTTTGTGTGATTCAACCGCTCTAACTTTCATTATGGGAGTTGTCAGAGGCATAACAATTACTGCTCTGCATTTTAGAAATGATGCACTTAAAGCAACTCCCTGCGCATGGTTCCCAGCACTTGATGCAATGACTCCTCTATCAAGTTCTACCTTGGTTAGCTGAGACATTCGATTAAATGCACCTCTTAACTTGAATGAAAAGACCGGTTGAAGGTCTTCTCTCTTCAACCAGATGTCATTTTTTATTTTTTTGCTTAAGTTTTTGGCCCTCTCTAGAGGTGTTTCTACAGCAACGTCATAAACACGAGCTCTTAGTATTTTCTGTAAATAGTCCTCCATATCTAGTTTTTCACCGATTTTTGTTTCTTGTATTTTCTACATTCCATTTGTTCTTGTGCAAGTTTTATCAAAATGTAGGGTAGACCTCGTAGATTGGAAGGATTCAATCTCAGAGTTGTATGCGTCTGAGCCAGTTAAGTCATCCGAATGAGCTTCATGGCTTAGCCATTAGTGAATTGGAAGATGTTGCTTGCCAAATTAGAGAAAGGCATCTTCAAGTAGTTTCTACTAGTGGTGGCCACTTAGGTCCAGGTCTTGGTGTTGTTGAGTTAACAATTGCTCTCTATCAGACTTTAGATTTAGATGTCGATAAAGTTATTTGGGATGTAGGACATCAAGCCTATCCACACAAATTACTAACGGGAAGATATGAACGGTTTGATTCACTTAGACAGCAAAAAGGTGTCGCTGGTTACCTAAAACGAACAGAAAGTAAATTTGATCATTTTGGCGCTGGTCATGCAAGCACATCAATTTCTGCTGCTCTCGGAATGGCTATTGCTAGAGACCGAAAAGGTGAAGATTATAAATGTGTTGCAGTCATAGGAGATGGTGCTCTAACCGGTGGAATGGCTTTAGAGGCTATTAATCATGCAGGACATCTTCCAAAAACACCTCTTTTGGTTGTCTTAAATGATAATGATATGTCGATTTCCCCTCCTGTTGGAGCATTGTCGACTTATTTAAATCGAATGCGTCATAGCCCACCTGTTCAATTTATATCTGATAGTGTTCAAGAAAGTGTCAAAAATCTTCCTTTTATGGGTGATGCGATACAGGAGGAGTTTAAATCTCTAACTGGTAGCGTTAGACGTTTAGCAGTTCCAAGTGTTGGTGCCGTTTTTGAGGAATTGGGTTTTACTTATATGGGGCCAGTAGATGGGCATGATATTTCTGAATTGACTAGGACATTTAATGCTGCGCATAAGGTAGGTGGTCCTGTTATGGTCCATGTGGCTACTACTAAGGGAAAAGGTTACCCATATGCTGAGGCTGATCAGGTTGGTTACCATGCGCAGTCTTCTTTTGATCTGACTACTGGAAAATCGATTCCTTCTAAAACTCCTAAACCTCCAAGTTTTAGTAAGGTTTTTGGTCAAACTTTAGTAAAACTTTGCGAGCAAGATAGCAAGATTATTGGTATCACTGCAGCGATGGCAGAAGGCACTGCTTTAAATCTTTTACAGAAAGCTATTCCAGATCAATATGTTGATGTTGGTATTGCTGAACAACATGCAGTAACTCTAGCTGGTGGAATGGCTTGTGAAGGCATCAAGCCAGTGGTAGCTATTTACAGTACTTTCTTACAACGAGCATATGATCAGTTAATTCATGATATCGGAATACAGAATTTACCTGTAACTTTTGTATTAGATAGAGCTGGAATTGTTGGTGCTGATGGTCCAACTCATCAGGGTCAGTATGACATTAGTTATCTAAGGTGTGTTCCTAATTTTACAGTTATGGCTCCAAAGGATGAGTCTGAATTGCAGCAAATGCTAGTTACATGTATTAATCACAATGGTCCGTCAGCTTTAAGAATACCTAGAGGCTCAGGAGAAGGGGCGGCATTGATGGAGGAAGGATGGGAGTCACTAGAAATTGGTAAGGCTGAAATAATAGAAGAGGGTGATAATTTATTAATAATTGGCTATGGATCTATGGTTTGCCCAGCCATAAAAACAGCGGCAATACTAAAAGAATCTGGTGTCAATAGCACTGTTATTAACGCTCGCTTTATAAGACCATTAGATGAGGAAACTATTCACAACGCTGCAAAAAAAATCGGTAAAGTAGTCACAATGGAAGAAGGAACATTATTGGGCGGATTTGGATCTGCTGTCATTGAATCTTTTAATGATAATGATATTTTTGTTCCTACATTAAGAATTGGAATACCAGACAAATTAGTTGATCATGCAACGCCACAGCAAAGCAAAGAATCACTTGGATTAACACCCGAAATGATGGCTGATCAAATTAGAAAAAAATTCAATTTTAATTAATTATTCTTCAAATTAAAAAAAGGATTATTGAAATCAATAATCCTTTTTTATTTTTTTAATTTGTAACTTAAAGCTATAAAACTCCTCTCGCTGCAAGACCCAATATTGAGCCAATTCCCAAAACATGACCTAAGCAATTTGCACCAACGAAGGCACCATGACTTAGACCACCATAAAACTGAGCATTAGGCATGGGAAAACCTTCATTTGGCTTTTCAATATTTGATCTAGCTATGGCATATGCAAGCAGATTACAAATGATCATTACAACGGCACATTTCGGAGACCACTGGAATGTCACTGGATCAGCTGCTGCCAACAAAGTTGTAAACATCATTTATGTCTATCAGTTAATTTCATTATCGTTCACAAAGCATACTATTGAGTCATTTGTTACACACCTCTTAAGAGTTATTTACTTCTGTTTTACTTCTTACCGACTGCAACATTAAAACAAAACCGTAAACAACTAAAGCATCACTTATCGTTAGGAACGATTCTGCAAGTCCGTGTAGGACATCTACATTTGTTAATTCTTCACCAAAATAAATTAGGGATATTATTGCAAAAACTATAGTCATGAATACAAATAATAGAGTTAATTTAAATCCTAATAATGATATTTTGGGTATTGACTTTGTTTTTCCAGCGTATCTCAGAAACACAAGATAGGGAATTAGTGAAAGTATAAAAAATGGACTAGGATCAACTCGTGCAATTGACTCAAGACTAAGAATTGAAATATTCATTGATTGGGTTGTGAAGATTCAGCTCTAAACAAATTCCAAGCTGCAAATGCGAGACATATATTTCCTAGAGTTGTAAGAGCTGCCTGCAGAACAACTAATCCTTTTAATTCAATACTGTTGTCGAATATATGCCATGTGATTGCTGCCATAGCACTAGCCAAGTTTGGCAACATAGCTAAGGCAAAATAACCCAAAGCCTTGTTTTTTGTGATTGATGAAATTATGTCAATTATTATTATTGCTATGCCCCATTCAAATAATGTTGCAATGTGTATAAACCATGTTCCTAACGAAAGTTCATGCATATATTTTTTGTTGTTTAATAAGTTCTTCTAAAACTTCTTGAGCATGACCAAGTGGTCTTACTCCGATCCATTTGTAAACAACTATACCTTCTGGGTTGATCAGAAATGTATTTCTTTTTGAGTAAGGATCTAACCATGAATCGTATAACTTACTAATTTCTGAATTTGCATCTGATAGTAATGTATATCCAAGTTTTTCTGATGTACAAAATGACTCGTGCTCTTCTTCACTATCTGCGCTGATCCCAACTATTGATGCATTAACTTTATTATATTTAGAAATATTATCCTGAAAATTTTTCGCCTCTAATGTACAACCACTTGAGAAATCTTTAGGATAAAAATATAAAACTAACCATTTAGCAGAAAAATCATCCAATGACCATTGCTTTTTATTAGGAATGTTTTTGCTATATCCATTCAACAAAAAATTGGGTGCCTTATTGCCAAGCTTAACTGAATTTATACTTGCTAATAATCTTAAAGGTTTAATAAATAAAATACTAGAAAATAAAATTAAGGATTTTATAAATTCACTTCTTTTCATTTGAAAAAAATCAAATTTAAAGTTTGTTTAAATCAACTCCTAATGATTTGGCATATTTTCCTAAACCCTTTTTCTGAATAGTTTTTAGTGCCCTTGTAGTTACTCTTATGTTAATCCATTTGTTTTCTTCTTCCCACCACAATCTGCGCTGCTGCAAATTTGCTTGCTGCAATTTTTTAGTTCTGATATGGGAATGGCTGACTGACATTCCGTTATTAGCCCTTGTGCCTGTAAGTTGGCAAACCCTAGACATTTTTTAATCTTATTCGATGATTTATTCTATCAAATGAGGTTGAGTTTATACGAAATTTTTCATTAATTTCCCTAGCAGCTCAGCATTTCTAGTTTGAAAAGCTGCGATATCTTTGTTTTCAAGCCCACCAATTGATAGTTTTGCCATCTCATAAACATGTATAGCGATGTCACTAGCCAATTGACCTTCTTCTGATTTACTGGAGCCTTCAATAACTATTTGGTTAGAATTAAGCTTGAGTAATCCTTGAATTAGTGGGTGGTTTGAATTGACTATTAAATTATGATATTCGGGAAGACCAGGTAGTTTCTGTTCCATTAAGGCTGTTATATCATTTATTCTTCTCATTTGTTCTGGTAATAATATTAATGAAGGCGGTGAATTATCACCTTTTAGATTCTGTATTTGTACTGTGACTTTTTCATTGTTTAAAGCCGAACTAATAATCTTTTTAAGTGTTTCTGACTTTGTATTTCCATCTTTATCTGCAATCTCAGGCGAATCGTCTTTAATACTTTCATCCAATTCGGAATCAACTCTTACAAAATTTATTTCTTTATTCTTTTCCTCTAGCCAAGGAATAAACTGAGTATCAATAACGGTATCAAGTTTTAAAACCTCTTTACCTTGTGAAGTCCACATATTGAGTGCTGTTGATTGAGAGACTTCATCTGTCGAATATAGAATCTTGTTATTCTCTTCAGTAAGCCTATTTTTATATCCTTCTAGGGTGGTAAAAGTTTTTGAACCAGATTTTACTAGTTCGCTATTGTCTTCATTATTTTCTATTGGAGCTTTTGTTGTTGAATATAAAATTATCTCTTTTACTTGCTCAGCAAATTTTTCATCTTCCATGGCTCCTATTTTAATAAAGGGGGCTATTGAGTCCCAAATATCAGCGTAAAATTGGGTTTCATCTTTCTTTAATGTTTTAAGCTTGTCTGCTAACTTCTTAGCAATAAAGTTACCTATAGATTTAACTCTTCTGTCTGATTGTAATGCGCTTCTGCTGACATTTAAAGGAATATCTGGTGAATCTATTACTCCCCTCAAAGGTAATAAATATCTAGGAACTATTTCTTTAATTGAGTCACTAACAAAGACCTGATTACAGAATAGTTTAATTTCACCACTTTCCCAATCTGCTCTACCACTTATCTTTGGGAAATATAATATTCCTTGCAAATTATATGGGTAGTCAGTATTCAGGTGAACCCATAAGAGAGGATCTCCTTGAAAGGGATAGAGATATTTATAGAATTCTATATAATCTTCGTCTTTAAGATTTTGTTTGCTTTCTCTCCATGGTGGATTCATTTTATTGATAACTTCTTCTTCTAGAGAGATTTCAATAGGCATGAAATCACAATATTTTTTTATTAATGTCTTAATTCTGCTTGGTTCAATATATTCAATTTCTTCTTCCATTAAATGTAGAATGATATCTGTACCTATCTCTTCTTTATCTGATTCATCAAGTGTATATTGAGGCGATCCATTACATTTCCATTGAATAGCTTGTGAATCATTCTTTGCTGATTTAGTTATTATTTCAACTTCTTCTGCAACCATAAAACTTGAATAAAAACCTAGTCCAAAATGACCTATAAAACCATCATCAGGTTGCTTATACTTTTCAAGAAATTCTTCTGCGCTTGAGAAAGCTACTTGATTAATATATTTCTTAATTTCATCACTAGTCATTCCTATCCCATTGTCACTAATGGTCAATGTCTTATGTTCTCTGTCAATCGAAATTTTTATTTTTTCATTGTCAGAAGCGACACAATCTCCTGCAAAGGCGGCCATTTTCCTTTTTTTGATTGCATCTACGGAGTTACTTATAAGCTCTCTAATAAATATTTCATGATCTGAGTAGACTGCTTTTTTTATTATTGGAAATATATTTTCTGTGTGAATAAGAATAGTTCCTTCTTCTTTAACGGGCATGTCTTGTCTAAATTTTTATCATCATAGCGATACAAATTTCTATTTAGGCGTTAAATGCAAAAGTGTTATTGATTACAGCTCAATAGTTTTCGATCCCTGACAATTATTAAAAATTTAAAGCTAATTTATGTCAATCTATCCATTCAATTTTAGTACATCTGTTGGATTTTAAGAGTTGATTTGTTTCATCATTTGTCTTTAAAGGTTCATGTGAAATTACTGAAATAATGCCCTTTCTATGCAATTCCTTTTGTTGTTTTAATGCTTTATACAAACTTGCACTTTGCTTATATGCGATTAATACTTTTACACTAGTAACTAGGATTTCATTGCTAGTGGTGACTAATTCTCTTACTTTATCAACGCTAATACTAAAACCAATTCCATAACAATTATGGGCGCTTGTACTAAACTTTTTAACTAAATCATCATATCTACCGCCTTTAGCAATAATAACAGGAGCACTTGTTGATGATGAAACAAGAGAAAATGTTAATCCACTATATAATTTATATTTGGTTCCTAATGTGGGGTCTAGTTGTACTTCTATCCCTTTCTCTTTAGCTAATGGCTCAATAATAGTAAATAATTCCTTTAGGTTATCAATGTAAGAATTCGAGCCATATATGTTTTTTAGTTTAGTTAATACTTTTTCAGGTGTGCCTCTCATATTCATGAGAGTTTTTATAAACATTCTTTGTTCATCTTTTACATCAAGCGTACTCAATGCTATGTAATCAAGATCGCAGAGAATTTTTTTTATTTGGTCTATACTTGATGAATCAAACGAGCTTAAAATAAGTTCCAATAGATAAGTATTTCCAATAAGCAATGTCATTTTATATTTCTGATCAATTTCAATTACTTCTAATGATTCGATGAGCAGAGATAGAAGTTCTATCTCTGCATTAATCGCCTTTGTACCTATCAACTCAACTCCGCTTTGAAATGACTCTTCAATATCAATACCACCATCAATGCTTTGATTGCATTTGAATGAAGTTCCTGTTGACCAAAATCGAAGTGGCCTTTCATATTCATTAAATCTAGTTGAGGCAGCACGTACAATTGACGCTGTTATTTCAGGTCTTAATCCAAGAGGTTCATCAGAAACGATTTTTAGTATTTCATTGTTCGAAATTCCTCCAGCAGCCATAAGTGTGTCTATACGTTCAATATGCGGCGGTGAGATTCGCTCATATCCCCATAGTTGATATAAGGAGGAAAGTTTTGATGCAATTAGATGGTTCTTTCTTACTTGCTGAGGATTTAAGTCGCGCGCACCCGAGGCAGGTTGCAATGTCATTATTTGAATCTTTTTATTACTTAAGGATCACATAAATTAGGACTATTTTCCACCATAAGAGTTAGTGGGTAATGGTCTAATTTTTACAAGTTCTTTTATGAGCTCCTTTTGTATCTCAGGATTACAAGCAAGAATTCTGCCGGTATTGAGATCAAAGTCTCCGGAAGGATAATTGGAAACTATTCCACCAGCCATTTCAACTAGTGGAACTCCAGCCGCCATATCCCATTTTGCAAGTCCACGTTCCCAAAAACCATCCACTTTGCCTGAGGCTACAAATGCTAGATCTACAGCGGCTGCTCCCCCTCTTCTTACCCCATGGGTACGATGTGTTAGCCAACAAAATTCTGAATAATTATTATCTAATACTTCTCGTCGGTCATATGCGAATCCTGTAACTAAGAGTGAATCAGATAAGGAATTTGTGTCCGTTACATTAATTTTTTCGCCATTACAAAATGATCCATGTTCTGGAGAAGCATAATAAATTTCATTTAATGAAGGTACTGATATTGCTCCCAATATTGGATTGCTATTCCAAATCAAACCTATTGAAGTTGCGAAAAATGGATATCCATGGGCATAGTTTGTTGTTCCGTCAAGAGGGTCTATACACCATTTTAATTCACTATCCTTTAACTTATATCCGCTTTCTTCAGCAAGTATAGAAATATAAGGAGTCTCTTTTTCTAAATAATCTATTATTAATTTTTCACATTCTATATCCGCATTAGTAACAAGATCTCCAGCAGTTCCCTTACATTTTATCGTTTTAATCCTTCCATAATTATTCATTAGCGATGCTCCCCCTCCTTCTGCAGCCTGCTTGGCAATTTCTAATAATTTATTAATTTCATCTTTACCTAGACCTGCATTCAAAGCAGCGGTTTTACAAGATGGAATTACCATGGCTATTATTTTTATTTATATTAATAGTCTACTATTGGAAGATTCTATTTATCTTTAAATCAATTTATTCTCATTAATAAATTATTGATTACAACGACCTTGTTTATTATAAAAAATATTTAATAAATAAATCCGATAATTAATTTTTAACAAGACCTCTCTTGTGGTATATATTTAAATTCAGCAAGTGAAAGACATTTCATTGCTTATTTCAAGGAGAGGTGGCCGAGTGGTTGAAGGCGCAGCACTGGAAATGCTGTATAGGGGCAACCCTATCGAGGGTTCGAATCCCTCTCTCTCCGTCGCGCATGGTAACTTTTAATAAAAAAGCTTTGGCTATTATCCAAATTTTCCAGAGATATAGTCTTGAGTTGATTTTTGCTTTGGTGAATTAAACATGTTTTTTGTTTTATCAAACTCAACTAAAAATCCAATTTTTCCACCTAAATCCTTATCTTTTTTTTCTGTGTTGAAAAAAGCTGTGTAATCACTGACTCTATTGGCTTGTTGCATATTGTGCGTAACAATAATGATTGTAAAATTCTTCTTTAATTCATGAATTGTCTCTTCAATTTTTAATGTAGATAATGGATCAAGTGCTGAGCATGGCTCATCCATTAAGATCACATCAGGTTCAATAGCAATTGTCCTTGCTATGCATAATCTTTGTTGTTGACCACCAGATAATGAATAACCACTTTCGTTTAATTTATCCTTGCACTCATCCCAAACGGCTGCCTTTGTAAGAGATTCTTCTACTAATTGATCCATATTTCCTTTATATCCATTAACTCTTGCACCAAAGGCAATATTTTCATAGATACTTTTAGGAAAAGGATTGGGTTGTTGAAAAACCATTCCAATTCTCCTTCTAACTTCAACTGGATCAATATCCTCTGCATATATATCTATCCCTTCAAAAATAACACTACCTGATAATTTGCAACCTTCTATTAAATCATTCATGCGATTGATTGCTCTTATGACGGTTGATTTACCGCATCCTGATGGGCCAATAAAAGATGTAACTTGATTCTTTTCAATATCACAAAACACATTTTTTACCGCAACTGAATTGCCATATGTAATTGATACATTATCTAGTGAGACTGAAGGTGTAGATTCTATATTTTTTTTATTCATTAGCTAATTTTATTATTAGTTTTACTCATAATTATACTTTATTTTTTTGAAAAAACAGCAATTGTGCTTATCCATCTTGAAAGGATATTTAGACTTAAAAGTACAACAACTAATATGAATGATGCTGCCCATGCTAGTTGGTTTTGAGCTTCATATGGTTCAAGAGCGAAATTGTAAATTAACACTGACAATGAGCCCATTTCATAGAAAATATCATCAAAACTTGTAATGTAGTACCGAGAGAAAAGAGCTGTAAATACTAATGGGGCTGTTTCTCCTGCTGCCCTAGCGAGTGCTAATAATACGCCAGTAGAAATGGAACTGAATGCAGCTGGTAATGTGATATTTGTTATCATTGTAAATTTTGAGGCACCAACTCCAAATGCAGCTCTTCTCATATCATTTGGAACTAATTTAAGTGCTTCATCAGTAGTTTTAATTATTGTTGGAAGCATTAAAATTGAAAGTGAAATTCCGCCTGCAATACCGCTGAACATTGATCCAAATAATATTTTGGTAGAGACAATAATTGCATATATAAATACACCAGCAATTATAGAAGGAATGCCTGCAAGTACATTTGATCCAAACCTTATAAATTTTGCAAACTTTCCTGATTTTGAATATTCGGCAAGATATATTCCACCTCCTACTCCAACAGGAATCGATATTATCGAAGCAATAACTGTCATTATAAAAGTTCCAATTATTGCTGGCCCAATACCTCCAGCTGAGAGAAGATCGTCTCCTGGAGGCTCAGGTTCAAGAATTAAGGTGTCTAAATTTATATAACTTCCACCTTTAATTAATACATAGCTTATGACTAATATTAAAGGAAGTACAGAAATGATGGCAAAAAGTGCAGAAATAATAGTTAAGGAATTGTTCCCAATATTTCTGGATAGAGATGGATTATAAGTTAGAGATTTTTTTGATGTGTAATTCATTTATTGATATTTTAAGCTTAATTTTTTTACAATCCACTGGGCAAATACATTAACCAATAAGGTTAATATCATTAGTATTAATGCTGCATACATTAGAGAAGAAACTTGGCTTCCATCTGCTTCACCAAATTGATTGGCAAGCATGGATGAAATTGTATATGAAGGAGCAAATATTGACCAATTAAAGTTATTTGAATTGCCAATAATCATAGTAACTGCCATTGTCTCACCCATAGCTCTTCCTAGAGCAAGTAAAACTCCTCCTGTTATTCCAGAAATCGCGGCTGGAATAATAACTTTAAAAATAGTTGTCCATCTTGATGCTCCAATTCCATATGCAGCTTGCCTGAGTTTAGATGGAACTTGTTTTAGAGAATCTTTTGAAATCGATGTAATTATAGGTAGTATCATTACCACAAGTATTAATATTGCTGGCATCATTCCAGCGCCCAAAGGTTGGGTGCTAAAAAATGGTATAAATCCAAATAATTCGTAGATTATGTTCAAAAATGGTCTAATAAATGGTTCCATAATAAATACTGCCCATAGTCCTAAAACTACTGATGGAATCGCAGCTAAAAGTTCAACCATTATTCCAATTACATTTCTTATACTTTCTGGAATTATATTTTCAGTTATAAATATTGCTGTGCCGACGCCCAATGGAATGGCAATTAATAATGAAGCAATCGATGTAAAAAGGGTTCCATAAATAGCTGTAAATGCACCGTACTCATCTGTAACTGGATTCCATGCAGAGCTAAAAAGAAACCTTAGTCCATATCTTGAAATTGATTCAGTAGATTCATAGTAAACGACTGCAAATATCGAAAAAAGCACTACGGCTACCATTGAAGCCATGGCAACAACAATATTTTTAAAACCAACATCTACCATCTTCTCCGAAGTTGGTCTTTTCCTCAGTGAAAATTTAGCTGTAGTTGCTTTGTTCACGCGCAAAAGCATTTACATTATGAATCTATATGTAATTTCAAATTTTTCACTAAGAGAGGGTTAATGATTGGCTTTAAGTGTTGAAGGGTACATAATAAGTATTGAATACCCTTAAATGCTAGTTACTGTGGGGCTTAAATAAGTATTGCCATGGGGAGAATAGTTGGCATTGACTTGGGAACGACTAATTCCGTTGTAGCGGTGCTGGAGGCTGGTAGGCCTGTTGTTATTGCAAGTGCTGAAGGTGCTAGAACTACGCCTTCAGTTGTTGGCTTTACTAAGGAATCTGAATTGTTAGTCGGTCAACTTGCTAGACGACAATTAGTTCTTAATCCCAAAAACACTTTCTCGAATTTAAAAAGATTTGTTGGCAGAGCATGGGATGAGCTTGAAGAAACAAGTCTTTCAGTTCCTTACAGCGTTCGCTCAAATGATCAGGGGAATGTTCGCATCACCTCTCCCATAACAAAAAGGGAATATGCTCCTGAAGAACTGATTGGAAATATCATTAGGAAGTTAATAGATGACGCTGAAACTTACTTAGGAGAAAACGTTGATGCTGCTGTAATAACTGTTCCCGCTTATTTCAACGACTCACAAAGACAAGCTACTCGCGATGCTGCGATTTTGGCTGGCATATCCGTTGAAAGGATCCTAAATGAACCAACCTCCGCGGCTCTTGCTTATGGATTTGATAAAAGCTCCTCTAGAAAAGTTTTGGTTTTTGATTTAGGTGGTGGCACATTTGATGTGTCTTTAATGTCCATTTCTAATGGTGTTTTTGATGTAAAGGCAACTTCAGGTGATACACAATTGGGGGGTAATGACTTTGACCAAAGAATTGTTGATTGGCTTGCTGAAGATTTTTTAGAAAAAAATAATATAGACCTAAGAAGAGACAGGCAATCATTACAAAGACTTACTGAATCGGCTGAGAAAGCTAAACAAGAACTTTCTGGTGTTCAAAGCACACCTATATCATTGCCTTTTATTTCTACAGGAAAAGATGGTCCATTACATATAGAGACTACCCTTAGTAGAAAAAAGTACGAGAGTCTTTGCAATGACCTTTTAGATAGATTATTTGATCCTGTTAACACTGTTATTGATGATTCAGGTTGGAATCCTGAGGATATTGATGAAGTTGTTCTTGTAGGTGGAAGTACGCGAATGCCAATGGTAAAGCAATTAGTTAAAACGTTAGTTCCAAATCCACCTTGTCAATCTGTTAATCCTGATGAAGTTGTTGCTATTGGTGCGGCAATTCAAGGTGGGATTCTTTCAGGGGAGTTGAGAGACCTTTTATTGAATGATGTCACACCTCTTTCGTTAGGACTAGAAACTGTTGGAGGTTTAATGAAAGTTCTAATTCCACGTAATACCTCCATACCAGTCAGACAATCAGATGTTTTTAGTACATCTGCCTCAAATCAATCATCAGTTGAAATTCATATCTGGCAAGGAGAGAGACAAATGGCCTCTGACAACAAATCACTGGGAAAATTTAGATTATCCGGTATTCCTCCTGCGCCAAGAGGTGTTCCTCAAGTCCAGGTGGCTTTTGATATTGATGCCAATGGTTTATTAGAAGTCAGCGCCACTGATAGAACTACTGGGAGGAAGCAGTCTGTAAGTGTTACTGGCGGCTCAAATCTGAATCAAAATGAAGTTAATAAGTTAATTGAGGAGTCCAAACTAAAAGCATCTGAAGATAGAAAAAAACGAGCTTCTATTGATCAGAAAAATAATGCTTTAACACTTGTTGCTCAAGCTGAGAGGCGTCTAAGAGATGCTTCTCTAGAGTTAGGCCCTTATGGCGCTGAAAGACAACAAAGATCTGTAGAAGTTGCGATGAGGGACGTTGAAGATTTGCTTGAAGATAATGATTTGCAAGAACTTGAATATGCAGTGGGTTCTCTCCAAGAAGCACTATTTGGTTTGAATCGTCGCTTATCAGCAGAAAGGAAAACAGAATCTAATCCGATACAAGGGATAAAAAATACTTTTGGATCTTTAAAGGACGAATTATTTTCTGATGACTACTGGGATGATGATCCTTGGGACTATCCACAAAGAGGACAAAACAGAAATAGTGATAATAATTATGGGAGAAGGGATATAGATCCTTGGGATAATGACTACTATCGTTGAGCCTAACTATTGGTCTTTATTAGGAGTTTCTCCAGGCTGTGATTCTAATGAACTTAAATCCGCCTTTAGAAAAGAGGCAAGAAAGTGGCATCCAGATTTAAATAAAAATGATGTTAATGCTGAGGAAAGATTTAAATTAATTAATGAAGCCTATGCGATTCTTAGTGACCCCAAGAAAAGAAGGGAATGGGAGAAACAAAATGACAAACACAAAGATATCTTTGATAATAGATTTCCAACTTTAGAAGAGTACTTAGAGGTTGTATTAGGAATAAGTGCAAACTTAAATCAAGAAATTGACGATATTGATGATCAATTTTCTGAAGTTCCTGAAGACGAATATGAACACTTTGAAGACACTAATTTTAATGAATATATTCCTACAACCAGTGAACCATCTCCACCACCAACTCTAATTTATGAAGATCAAGAATCAATTGTAGAAATCTCACCAGAGCAAGCTCTTTATGGCTCTTCAGTTGAGATTCAGTTACAAGACGGAACCATTGTAGAAGTTTTGACCCCGCCATTCGCCGGTGATGGATGGAGATTACGTATAGAAGGTGCTGCAATTGGTTGTCGAGACCATTTTGTACAATTAAAAGTACAAACGGATGATGGCTTAAGAATTGATGGCTTACGAGTTTTGTATCGTCTTGAATTATTTCCACATGATGCTTTATTAGGATGCGCAGTAGATATTCCAACTTTAAATGGATTGGTAACATTACAAGTACCTCCTAATTCTTCAACAGGTAGATTGCTAAGACTTAGAGGGCGTGGATTGGAATACGAAGAATATCGTGGTGATCAAATTGTTGAAATAATTATTGTGTTGCCGGATAATTTAAGTGATTCTGAAATTGCATTATATCAACGTCTAAATGAAATATCTATGGAGAATTATTAGAAACACATTGTTTATTCACTTTATCGATTTATAATTAAATTGGTTATTGATTTCTTATGTTAGTTCATGTCCTTTTGTATGAGGCCGGGACTGAAAGTGAAGGTATACATTCTCTTGAACTTAAGGGCTCAACGGTAATCCTTATGTTTGAAGATAAGGACGATGCTGATAGATATTGTGGCCTTTTAGAAGCTCAAGATTTTCCAACCCCATCGGTTGAGGAGTTGACAAGGAGAGATATAGAAGCTTTTTGTGTTGAAGCTGGTTATGAGGCACGTTATGTAGAAAAAGGATTTATTCCAAGTACCGATGAAGAGCGTCTTATGATTTCACCTCCACTTTCAAATTTGGAAGTAGGAAATTGGCATAATCTAGATAATATAGATCAACAAAGCACCTCTAGTGATCAACTTGAAGAAATAAAAAAACGTTTAGAAAATCTTTTATGATTAATTACAATAATAATCCTAAAAATTATAATAATCGAATACTAACTGAGCAAATTAATACTACATCAAATGAATTAGACATTAAATCAACTAAAGAAATTGTCAAAATTTTTTCAGAAGCTGATAAAGCACCTCAAAAGGCTGTTGAACAAGCTATTCCAGAAATAATTAATGCTATTGATGAAATCACAAAAAGACTTAAATTAAATGGTAGATTGTTTTATATTGGTACTGGTACTTCAGGAAGATTAGGTGTACTTGATGCCTCAGAATGTCCTCCAACTTTTTGTACGAATCCAGATTTGGTTCAGGGAATAATTGCTGGTGGTATCCCCTCACTTACAAGAAGTTCTGAATTTCTAGAAGATGTAGCTGAGATCGCTATTTCTGATCTTAAAGATAGAAATTTTTCAAATATTGACGTCTTAATAGGTATAACAGCTAGTGGAAGAACTCCATATGTTGTCGAGGCATTAAACTATTCCAAAGGTATAAATGCACTAAGTATTTCAATTTCATCAGTTCCAAAAAGTGATTCATCTTTAAATAATGATATTGACATTAGATTGATTACTGGACCAGAGATTCTTGCCGGCTCCACACGATTAAAAGCTGGAACAGCTACAAAGATGGCTTTAAATATAATTTCTACATCTGTGATGATCAAATTAGGTAAGGTATATGACAATCGAATGATTGATTTATCAGTAAGCAACGATAAATTAATGGATAGAGCAATTGGTATTTTATTTGATATTGGTTTGGTTGATAAAGATACTGCTGTTCAACTTTTAAAGAAGACAAATGGATCCGTAAAATTATCTTTATTAATTGCTTTATCTGGTCTGGATGTTATTGAGGCTAAGCAATTACTTAATGATACAAATGGTAACTTAAGAACAGCTCTAATTAAGGTTAACAGTGACTAAATTTATTTACATTAAACTTTTGTATTCATAATATACTTTCTGCATTAAATTTTAAAAACAGTTATTATAAAAAAAATTATTTTGAGCTATGTCTAAAGTATTGATGAACACAGATAAAGGCCAATTAACTATTGACCTGTTTGATAATGATGCACCTAAAACAGTAGAAAACTTCTTGAAGTTGGTTAAAGAGGGTTTTTATGATGGCCTTTCTTTCCACAGAGTAATCAATGGTTTTATGGCTCAAGGCGGATGTCCAAATACTAGAGAGGGATCAAGAGGCATGCCTGGAACAGGAGGCCCTGGATATTCTATTAATTGCGAAATTAATTCAAATAAGCATATGGCTGGTTCTCTTTCTATGGCGCACGCAGGGAAAGATACTGGCGGCAGCCAATTCTTTCTAGTTCATGCTCCACAACCACATTTGGATGGAGTACATACTGTCTTTGGTAAAACTGATGATATGAAAACCCTTCTTTCTATTACTAACGGTACTAAAATTAATAGTGTAAGTCTTATTAAATAGAATTATTTTTATTTTTTAATTTTATAATTAACTCCATTCAATAGTACTTGTTCTATCTTTTAACTCCCAATCAAATAATGGCGAATTTTCAAAATTTGAAAGTTCGCTAATTTTTTTTTCTTCAATTAATATATTTTGAGAAGGATGTAAAAGTCTTTCATAGTTATCAGTCTTAATTATTCCAACTCTTTTCGTATTTTTCCAATTACTTAGTTCTTTAAGCAGTGATTCAAGTAACCTTTTATCTATTAAGTTCCCTTCTAAATGAGTTTTAATATCTCTATGCCTAACATTCCATATGAATAAAGGGTTCTCACATAGAGCTATTAACCTTGGAGCGTTTTGAATAGAAATATTTAAAAAGTGATTTTCTGACCATTTAGTTGCTTTATCTTCAAAATGTTTTAATTCGTTATTATCAACTTTACCATCCCAATAGACAACAATATTTTGTCTTTCATTATTTAAATTTGCCTGCATATTATTTCCAATTAAGTGTCCTAGTTTTTCTCTTTTCACCTCAAGATAAGCTGCATTATGATCTCCTGGGCAAATCACTAATGGAACTCTAGATTCAACCTGAATTCCATATCCACCAAGACCTGCTATTTTTCTTGGATTATTAGTTAATAACTTAAGTCTGTTTATTCCTAAATCTGTCAAAATTTGTGCGCCAACTCCATAATTTCTTAGGTCTGCGGGAAAACCCAGCTTTTCATTAGCTTCAACCGTATCTAATCCTCCATCTTGCAGGTTATATGCTTTTAATTTGTTAACTAGTCCTATACCTCTTCCTTCCTGCCTTAGATAAACCACAACACCTTCCCCTTCCTCTGAAATTCTTGACAATGCTGCTTCTAATTGAGGCCTACAATCGCACCTCAATGATCCGAATGCATCTCCAGTTAGACACTCTGAGTGCATTCGCACCAAGACTGGTTCTTTTAATTTCTCTGGATCTCCTTTTATTATCGCTACATGTTCCGATCCATCCAATTCGTTTTTATATCCAATTGCCTTGAAATCTCCAAATAGGCTAGGCAACTTTGCAATTGCTTGTCTGTATACAAAGCGCTCATTTTCAAGTCTGTAATGAATTAAATCTGCAATACTTATCAATTTTAATTTTTTTTCTTTCGCGTATTTTTTCAATTCTGGCAGTCTTGCCATTGAGCCATCTAGATTTTGGATTTCACAAATAACGCCTGCAGGAGATAGACCAGCTAATAAAGATAAATCTACTGCTGCTTCCGTATGTCCAGCTCTTTTTAATACTCCACCTATTTTTGCTCTTAAAGGAAAAATGTGACCCGGTCTTCTTAGATCTATTGGTTTTGTTTGACTATTTAGAGCAACCTGAATTGTTTTAGCTCTATCCTCAGCTGAAATACCAGTTGTCACACCAAATTCAGGCCCTGCATCGATACTTACAGTGAACGCTGTTTGATTTGAATCGGTATTTCTGTCGACCATTAAAGGCAGATCTAACTGGTCTAATCGTTCCCCTTGCATTGCTAGACATATCAAACCTCTAGCTTCAGTTGCCATAAAATTTATTTGCTGTGGAGTTGCAAATTGAGCTGCACATATTAAATCTCCTTCGTTTTCTCTCTTTTCATCATCAACGACAACAACACATTCTCCGTTTCTAATAGCAGCAAGAGCATCCGCTATGTCATCAAACTCAATTTCATAACAATCTTCTGATTTCAACTTATTCCTCGTGTTTGTGGTGAAAAGGTTCTTTGCTAATTATTCTCATATGAATATCTCATCATTCTACGAAATAACCTTGATGTTATGGCAATTAGTACATCGAAAACTGGGAGGATCGCAATTATTGGTGCATCTGGATATGGAGGGCTTCAACTCGTTAAGTTGATTAATGAGCATCCAAATTTTGAGATTTCATCTTTGAATGGAGAAAGATCAGTAGGTAAAAGCTGGAATGAAATAAATCCTTTTATGAAACTTTTGGGGGATATAGAGATAACTAAAAGCAATATTGAAGTAATCGCTCACGATTCTGATTATGCAATATTGAGTCTGCCTAACGGCTTATCATCACAATTAACCCCTTTATTATTAGAAAAAGGTATTAAAGTCCTAGATTTATCAGCTGATTATAGATTTAAATCATTAGATAAATGGAAAGAAGTCTATTCAAAAGAAGCTGCAAAATATGAAAGATATGACTACGAATTATGTGAAGAGGCTATTTATGGCTTTTCAGAAGAATTTAGTAGTGAAATCTCAAAGTCTAGATTAATTGCTTGCCCTGGTTGCTACCCAACCTCTTCTCTATGTGTACTTATCCCATTTTTAAAACAAGGTTTAATAGAAAGTGAAGGAATTATTATTGATGCAAAATCTGGTACATCCGGTGGTGGGAGAAATCCAAGTGAACAACTTTTACTATCTGAATGCTCTGAATCTATTAAGCCATATGGAGTCATTGGTCATAGGCATACTGCAGAGATAGAAAGAATCGCAAGTCACTTTGCTGGTCACGATGTTAATTTGCAATTTACGCCACATTTAGTGCCAATGGTTAGAGGGATTTTATCTACAGTTTATGCTCGTTTAAGAGATCCTGGATTAACAGCAGAAGACTGTAAAATAGTAATAGAGGCTTTTTATAAAAATCAACCATTTATTGATATTTTGCCTGTAGGAACTTATCCAGCTACTAAATGGGTTAAGAATACTAATAAAGTTATGATTTCAGTAGAAGTTGATAAACGTAATGGAAGAATAGTACTAATGAGTGTTATTGATAATCTTCTAAAAGGGCAAGCAGGGCAGGCTATACAAAATTTAAATATTATGCATGGACTTGAATCAGATGTTGGTCTTCCTAAGATTACATATTATCCTTAAAACTAGTTCTTATACACTTTGCTACTTTTGCTATCGCTAAAGGTAATATTATATGTTCCATATTTTGAATTCTATTCTTTAGAGTCTCTTTACTATCCTGCTCTTTGATAGGGACTGCAGCTTGAATAATTATTGAGCCAGAATCAACCTCCTTTTGAACATAGTGTACTGTACATCCAGTTATAGTTACTCTCTTGTCTATTGCCTGTTGTATTGCATCAATACCTTTAAACGATGGTAAAAGTGATGGATGAATATTAATTAGTCGGTTTTTAAACCTATTAATTATTTCTTCACCAACAATTCTCATCCATCCTGCCATGACAACTAGTTCTACGGACAACTCCTCAAGTTTTTCCATTACCAAGATATCGTGTTCTAATCTTGAATTACAATCTCTATGATTAATAATTACATAAGGTATTTTGTATTTCAGGGCCTTTTTTATTGCTAAGCAATTAGGATTATTAACTATTAATATAGCAATCTCAGCATTAAGTTGTTTATTTTGAATTGATTTAAAAATATATTCTAAATTCGAGCCATTACCTGAGGCAAGGATACCTAATCTTATTTTTGGTGCAAATAAAGGGGGTTCTGAATCTAATGGACTAATTAGACTCTGTACATTTAATCCATGAGATAAATTGTTCTCAATATTTTGTCTATTATCTTGTTTCATTAAAAGTGATTATTTACTTCTAAATATATGACGTTTAGAAGAAAATACAATATCTAAATATAAAGAGAAATTTAATAGCATTCTAAAATTTAATTCAACATTTAGATATCCTCTACTTTGGATAATAATAAATATAAAGCTTATTTACATTCCTATTTGTCAATTACTATACATTCGCCATTTGAAAACCATTCTTGACTAAAATAAGTTAAATTAATTTGTTTAATGGTTCTCATATGAGCATACCTGCTAACAGAACTCATTAAGGAGTATTCTTTTATCAATAATGGCAATAACTGACATCTTCAAGATGAATAACAACGATAAATGGATAAGGTACTGTGACCTTTTATTTAGCGATGATTCATTAGGTTTTTGGCTAGATATAAGCAGAATGGATGTCGACAGAAAAGATTTTGATGAATTTAGGGACATTTATTCCAAAGCTTTTGATTCTGTAGAAAGATTAGAAAATGGATCGATTGCCAACCTTGATGAAGGAAGACAAGTTGGTCATTACTGGCTTCGAAATCCGAAGATTGCTCCAATTAAGGAGATTTCAGACTCTATTTCCAACGAAATTCAAGATATTTCAAGATTTGGGGAGTCAGTATTAACTGGTGAAATAACTAACAGCGATGGAAAAAAATATACAGATGTTTTTTGGATTGGGATAGGTGGTAGTGGTTTAGGTCCCTTGCTTATTAAAGAGTCATTTAAGAGAGAGTCAATCGGATTGAATCTTCATTTTCTAGATAATGTAGACCCTGAGGGGATTTCCCGTAAATTAAATTCTATTCTTCCAAATCTTGAATCAACCTTGTTTGTCGTTGTAAGTAAATCAGGAGGAACTCCAGAACCTCTTATTGGAATGGAGCAAGCTATGAAGTTTGTTCAAGATAACCACCAAAATTGGTCATCTCGAGCTATTGCAATTACATCAAAAGGGAGCAAGTTAGATCAATTAGCTGTTAATGAAAACTGGTTAAATATATTTGATTGTCCCGATTGGGTTGGTGGACGGACAAGTATTACTGGCGCCGTTGGATTATTACCTGCAGTTTTAATTGGCGCTGACATCAACAAGTTTTTGGATGGAGCAGCTCAAATGGATGCACTTACAAGAGTTAATGATATTAAAAATAATCCAGCGGCACTTTTATCTTTAGCTTGGTTCAAATCTGGAAATGGAAAAGGTTTGAGAGATATGGTTGTACTTCCCTATAGAGACAGATTAGAAGTATTTAGTAGATATCTTCAACAACTTGTGATGGAATCCTTAGGCAAGAAGTTAGATAGAGATGGAAATCAAGTTAATCAAGGTATCGCAGTTTATGGAAATAAAGGTTCTACCGATCAGCATGCATATGTGCAGCAATTAAGAGATGGTGTTGATAATTTCTTTGTTAATTTTATTGAGATTCTTCACGATCCATCTGACATAGTTGAAGTAAAAAATAAACGACCAGGAGACTATTTATCGGGCTTTCTTCAAGGAACTCGATCTGCATTGACTGAAGGTGCGAGACAGAATTTGACAATTACATTTAAATCATTTAATGAATCAAGTCTTGGGGCTTTAATTGCTCTATTTGAACGAGCAGTAAGTCTATATGCAGAATTGATTAATGTTAATGCTTACAATCAACCCGGTGTTGAAGCTGGAAAAAAAGCCGCTACAAACATAATTAATCTACAGAAAGAAATTGAAGAACTTTTGGAAGATGGAAAAGAAAGAACTTTAAGTCAAATTAATGATGCATTGTCTACTGACTCAACTGAGTCGATTTATTTAATTCTGAGAAAACTTTCAGAAAATTCTGATCATTATTCAATGATTGGTAATCAATCAAATCCAGCTAAATTGATTATTTATAAAAATTGATTTCTAAATAACTATATTCACTAATTTATTTGGAACTACAATTATTCTTTTTGGTTCTTTTCCCTCTATCCATTTCTGAGCTGCCTCACTTTTAACAGCTATATCCCCTAATTCTTCTTTAGATAGAGTTTTAATAGCATTGATTGATCCTCTAACTTTTCCATTAATTTGAATCATAAGTTTAAAAGTATCTTGTTCAATTGCACCTTCATCGAATTTTGGCCATGACTGAAGGTGAATACTTTCAGTATTGCCGATTGTCTTCCAAAGCTCCTCTGCAATATGAGGAGAAAATGGAGCAGTTATTTTTACTAATATCGAAATAACATTAGTTAGAGTTTCATTACTACAGTTATTAACTATTAAACTTAGTCCATTCAAAGCTTTCATAAGTTCTGATATTGCTGTATTAAATTGAAGATTTTCCAGATCATCAGTAATTTCTTTAATAGCAATATTAATTATACGTAAAGCCTCATCATCTTTATCCTTGTCTTTTTCTCTATTTAATCTTGTATTACGCTTTGTTATTTCTAAAGTATTAATAACAAATTTCCATAGTCTCTGTATAAATCGATATTGCCCTTCAACATCTGAGTCATCCCATTCTAAATCTTTTTCTGGAGGAGCTTTAAAAAGAATAAACATTCTAGCTGTGTCTGCTCCATATTTATCTATGACTACTGATGGGTCTACACCATTATATTTAGACTTAGACATCTTTTCATAGATAATTTCAATTTTTTCTCCAGTATTTGGATCTTTAGGATCATTAATATCTTTAATTTGTTCTTTTGAAAAATATTTATTATTATTTGGGTTTTTAAAAGTAATAGCTTGAACCATTCCCTGAGTTAATAGTTTCTTAAACGGTTCATCAATATTTAATAATCCGCAGCTTTTTAGAGCTTTGGTTAAAAATCTTGAATAAAGTAAATGAAGGATTGCGTGCTCAATACCACCTACGTATTGTTTAACAGGTAGCCATTTATCTATTTCACTTTTTATAAATGGATTTTTCTCATTCTCAGGGTTTATATATCTTAAAAAGTACCACGATGAACACATAAAAGTGTCCATTGTGTCAGTTTCTCTTTTTGCTTCAAGTCCACACTTAGGACAACAAGTATTTATCCATTCTGTTTTTGAAGTTAAAGGTGACTTGCCTTTACCAGTTAATTTAATATCAACAGGTAGAGAAACAGGAAGATCTTTATCTGGAACTCTTATTTGACCACATTTCTTACAATTAATAATCGGAATTGGGCAACCCCAATATCTTTGTCTAGATATAAGCCAATCCCTTAACTTATATGTGATTTTTGGTTTTGCCCATTTGGCATTGGAGGCAAATTCTAGTATTTTTGTTTTTGCAATATCAGACTCAATCCCATTGAATATATCAGAATTGATCATTATTCCCTTATCTACATACTCAGCATTTAAATAGTTATCATCTTGATCATTATTAGGTTTTATTACATAATTAATTGGTAAATCATATGATTTAGCAAACTGATAATCTCTACTATCATGAGCTGGAACTCCCATGACAGCTCCAGTTCCATATTCCATAATCACATAATCTCCAATCCAAATAGGTATCTCTTTATTATTTGCCGGATTTAAAGCATTTACTCCTAAATACATTCCAAGTTTTTTTCTACTATCTGAATTACGTTCTAGATCACTTAACTTTTCTTGAGTTTTTCTGAATTCTATTAATTGATCAATATATTTATTACTTATTAATTGATCAATTAGTGGATGATTTGATGCTAGGACAAGATAGCTTGCTCCATAGACTGTATCGATTCTTGTTGTAAAAGCGGTTATTTTTTCATCACGATTTTTTAAATCAAATGTTATTTCCGCGCCGATAGATTTACCGATCCAATTCTTTTGCATAACCCTGACTCTTTCTGGCCAGTCTTTAAGTTTAACTAAATCCTTATTTAAATCCTCTGCAAAACTAGTAATTCTTAAAAACCACTGATTTAATTCTTTTTTCTCAACTTTTGCTCCAGATCTCCAGGATTTACCATCAGCATCTACTTGTTCATTAGCAAGTACGGTTTGATCAATTGGATCCCAATTTACTGTTGCTTTTTTTTGATAAGCTAGATTATTTTTATGTAATTGATTAAATATATATTGAGTCCATTTATAATATTCTTCTTTGCAAGTGGTAACTTCTCTAGACCAATCAATTGATAATCCAAGGCGATCTAATTGATCTTTCATTTGTGAAATATTTTTATCTGTCCAGCTAGATGGACTTGTTTCTCTTTCTATTGCTGCATTTTCAGCAGGTAAGCCGAATGCATCCCATCCCATTGGATGAAGGACGTTATAACCCTGCATCCTTTTATATCTAGCCAGTACATCTGTAATGACATAATTCCTCACGTGCCCCATATGTAAAGAGCCGGAAGGATATGGAAACATCGACAAGGCGTAATAGGTATTGTTTTTGTTTACATCCGTTTTTGTTTTATACAGCCCTTGATTAGCCCACTCTTTTTGCCAATAAGCTTCTATATCACGAGGCGTGTAACGCTGGTCAATAATCTCTGAAGTAGTATTATTCAAGGAAGATCTCCTTCAGTAGTTGATTTGCCAATCAGATAATTTTCTCATAAATTGCTGCCCAATATGCGAATCGTTTTCAAATTACTACCTAGAACGCTTTATTTTCTAAGAACATAGTTAAACAAACTTTAAATCATGAAAAGTAATTTCTCAAAATATCAAGGACTTGGTAATGATTTTATTATCTTTGATGCTCGTTTTAATAACTTAGATAATTTGGTTACTGAAAATAAAGAAAACTTTATTGAACATCTATGTAATAGAAATTTTGGCATCGGTGCTGATGGAATTATCCTTATATTAGAGTCTAATAATAAATGTTTTGCGAAAATGAGGATATTTAATTCTGATGGTACTGAACCAGAAATGTGCGGCAACGGTATAAGATGTTTGATTGCTTTTTTAAACGATAATAATGAAATTAAGAAAAATTCTGAGATTAAAATTGAAACTAAGGCTGGTCCGATTCTTACCTCTATTGATGGTAATGACAATATTAAAGTAAATATGGGAGAACCTATCCTTTCTCCTGAAGATATACCTACAAAATTGTTAATGAATAATTTTACTGTTCCTAATGGAGAGATTACAATAAATGATCAAATATTAAATGTTTATGCTGCTAGTATGGGGAATCCTCACATGATCGTATTTGTTAAAAAAATCCAAGAGATACCTTTTGAGGAGTGGGGAAGATGCCTTGAAAGACACTATACATTTCCCAATAATACCAATGTTCACTTTGTTGAATTGATTGATAAGTCAAATATTAAAGTTAAAGTATGGGAAAGGGGTTGCGGTCCGACATTAGCTTGCGGTACAGGTGCGTGCGCATGTCTGGTAGTAACATCTAAGCTAGGTAAAACTTTAAACAAAGCTAATGTTTATTTACCAGGAGGCAAATTAGAAATTGAATGGCCCAATCAAACAGGTCCAGTTTTAATGCATGGCCCTGCATTAAAAGTCTTTAGTGGAGAGATAGATATTTAATCATTCTTCAATATGAATAATATTTATCTAGATGCATCAGCGACAACTCCGCCACATATAGACGTTATTAATAAGTTAAAGGATATTCAATTTGAATGCTGGGGGAATCCATCAAGTATCCATAAAGTTGGGGTTATCGCAAGAGATATATTGGAAAGATCTAGATTATCAATAGCTAATAAATTAAAAGCTTCATCTGACGAGATATTTTTCACATCTGGAGCAACAGAGTCAAATTATATTTCTCTCAAAGTTTTATCTAATACTCTTGATAAAGGAAGACTTATTATAAGTAGCGTTGAACACCCTTCTATTAACTTAATAGCGAATCAATTGCTAAATGATGGCTGGGATATTAAGTACTGGCCTGTAGATCGTTATGGAATTATTGATTTAGATCTTTTGGAAGAAATGTTATCTCCTCCAACAAAATTAGTTTCGATAATCTGGGGGCAAAGTGAGATTGGGTCCATTCAGCCCATAAATCTTATAGGTATGGAATGTAAAAAAAGAAATATACTTTTTCATACTGATGCTACACAGGTCCTTCCTAGCGGTCTTATTGATTGGAGTAATTTAAATGTTGATATGCTTAGTGCCTCTGCTCATAAACTTCAAGGCCCTAAAGGTATTGGATTATTAATTTTGCGAAAGGGTGTTCAAGATTTATTATTGAATGTTCCTTCATATGGATTTAAGAATGGCTCTATTAGATCTGGTACTGAGTCAGTTCCCCTTATTGCAGGCTTTTCGACAGCAATTGACTTACTAAATGAATATATAAAAGTTAATGGTACTCAAACTTTATTTCCTGAAAATAATGTTTCCAAAATGACATCTATTTTAAAAAAAAATCTAGTTAAGAATAAACAACTTACTTTTACTGGTCCACTCAAAGAACGACTACCGAATAATCTCTCATTTCTCTGTCATACAAAATCAATGATTCCAATTAAAGGTAGAGAAATAGTTCGATTATTGTCACAACATGGCGTTTATGTAAGTAGTGGTAGTGCTTGCTCATCATCTAGTCAAGGACCAAATCCCATACTGGTAGCAATTAATGTTGATAAACCATTTCAAGAATCTGGATTAAGAATAACTATTGGTCCATGGATTTCAAATGATGATATTAACTCTGTTTCAAATATAATATATGAATCATTGCAATCTTTAGAACTCAAAAAACAATGATTCTCAAATGAAGAATAAGCTACCCTCAGATCTTAGAGAAGCTGAGTCAAATGTTTATGAATCAATTCAAAGTTATTTTTTAAGTAATTCTGAACAATCTTTTCTTTCTATTAACCTTAAATTTGAAGGATTAAGAATTAATCCAATAATTTTTCGTTTATCTAAAAAACTAACTGAAATTAAAGTTGATAATGTTTTATTGTGGGCCGATGCTGGTGGAGCGGCTCTTGCCAAAAGAGATAATCCTGAATTGGCTAATAAGATTTTTACATTTAAGGAGTTTATTAATTCTACAGATTCGTTGAATTCAGTATTATTAGTCTGTTCTCCTCAACCATATGATATTGAGATGTTTGAGGAAGTATGTTCCCATACTAATTCAACCGTAATTATGATTAATGGTAAGTTGGAAGACCCAATAGTAGGAATTGGAAGTGTCGGTAGGGAAATGAGAAAAAGATTTGCTGAAAAATGGAAAGTAATTTATTTTGTTCAGCCATTATCTATAGGTGCATTATTAAAAAGATTTCCTAATGATTGGGAGCTTTTTAAATTAAACACTAATGGATATTCTTTTGTTAAATCATTTGATAATCGCCCCGACGATGAAACTATAATCCTTAACTTATAACTTTATGATTAAAAAATTTTATTTATATATTGGCTTAACTTTATTATCAATAAATTTATTAAATGGTAATTTACTTTCATTATACTCATACATTAGACAAAGGATTGACATTAATACAATAAGTCCTGAAAAGTTTAATATATGTGAGTCTCTGCAAAATAAATTGGAAAAATATACTCATAACTTTAATTCTAATGTTAGCGTTAGTATTTTAGACGATTCTGGGGATTTCATTGTAGATATTAATGGCAAAATACCCAGGATACCTGCTTCTAATCAAAAGATTCTTTCTAGCGCTTTCGCTTTAGATATCTTAGGACCTTATTATACTCTTAATACATCTTTAAAAGAGGTAAATGATGGAAGCTTATATATAGAAGCATCAGGGGATCCAGATTTTGATATAAGTCAATTAGAATATTTAATTAATGATCTTAATAATAATATTTATCACCCTACTCTAAAATTGCCAATAATAATTAAAATTAGCAAACCATCAAATTGGTGGCCTTCTAGCTGGTCAACCGCCGATAGAAAAGAAGAATATGGAGCACCTATTACTAAATATTCAATTGCTAGTAATGCAAGTATTAATTCTTTAAATAATCCAATTGATAATTTTATTTATGAGTTAGAGACTGCTCTAAAAAAGAAGGCTTTATCTAAAAAATATTTTGTAAAAGCCGTGAATGAAAACTATCCTATTGATTATATTTCTACAATTAAAGTTATCAAGTCTGCCCCCTTATATATTTTACTGAATCTAGTTAATTCTGAGAGCCATAATTTTACTGCTGAAGTTGTTTTCAGACATTCATTAAATGACTGGTCTCATGATTTCCCTAATATAAAATATAGTAATTGGTTAAAAAATCAAAACTTTAATTCCGATAAATTTATCTTTGCTGATGCCAGTGGTTTATCAAGAAAGAATAGGGTAACCACATATGGGTTATCTCAATTTTTGAGAAGAATGAAACACAGCAGATTTTCTGACTATTATTTCTCATCTTTTTCAATTTTAGGTGTTAGGGGATCGTTGGCTAATGTAAATGCTCCAATAAACCTTAAGGGCAGAATTCTGGCTAAATCAGGAAGACTTAATAATGTTAGATCCGTTTCTGGTATTATATTAGGAGAGGGAAAAATTTTTAGTATTATAGTTAACAATATGGATAATTCGACAAAACATATAATGAAAATGTTATCAATAGTTCATAATACTCATGTTTGTAATTAATTATTATTTAGTGCTAACAGATCCTTGGCTATAAATTCAGGAACCATATGACGTATTTCACCACCAAATCTTGCGACTTCTTTAACTACAGAACTACTTAAAAAACTATGATGCGTTTCTGTCGCGAGAAAAATTGTTTCGTATTGATTATTTAAAGACCTATTTGTATGAGCAACCTGTAGTTCATATTCAAAATCACTCATGGCTCTTAAGCCTCTTAATATAAGATCCGCATTATTTTCACGAGCACAATCCACAGTCAAACCTTTAAAAGCTATTGTGCTACAACCTGGTATATCTTTGGTAGCATTTTTAATCTGCTCTATTCTTCTCTCGCATGAGAAAGTTGCCTTTTTTGAAGGATTTTCTAACACTGCAATGAGAACTTCTCCAAATAGATCACTTCCTCTTTGAATTAGATCAAGGTGTCCAAACGTTAATGGGTCGAAACTACCGGGATAAAGAGCCTTCATGGTTTTTTAACTTTAAAAAAGTCCATTTCTTTCATAGAATCTCATATCTATAAACGTATCAAAGCGCATGACTCTTAATCAGGATGCCAAAAAAGTTCTTTTGCGCAAAATCCCTCATGGATTATTTATATGCGCAGTAAGAGAAGGAGATGAAATAAATGGTTTTACTGCTAGCTGGGTAACACAAGGTTCGTTTACTCCTCCTTTAGTTGTGATGGCTGTTCGGGCTGATGGATCAAGTCATGGAATTATTCAAAGAACTAAAATGTTCTCTCTTAATGTTTTGAGAGAAGATCAAAAGGATCTAGCCGCTGTGTTCTTTAAGCCACAAAAAGGATTAGGTGGACGATTTGAAGCTTGTAAATTTACGTATGGTGAGTTTGGTATGCCCTTAATCGAAGATGTAATAGGTGGCGTTGAATGCGAAGTTATTTCAGGCGTAGAACACGGCGACCATACAGTATTTGTTGCTGAAGTAAAGAGTGCAGTATTGAATAAAGATGGATCTGCCTTAAATTTAGCTAGTACTGGTTGGAACTATGGCGGTTAATTTAACGAGACAAGATCGGTGGAATTAACGCCGTTAATTAAGGACAAATCAAGACTATCGAATTTTTTAAAGGATATACCCAACGATCCTGGTTGTTATTTGATGAAAGATTGTGAGGATAGATTGTTATATGTTGGCAAGTCAAAAAAGCTAAGAAATAGAGTTAGAAGTTATTTTCGAGCAAGTGATGAATTGAGTCCAAGAATTTCTTTAATGGTTAGGCAAGTTGTTGATATTGAGTTGATAGTTACTGATACCGAAAGTGAAGCCTTAACTTTAGAATCAAATTTAATAAAATCTAATCAACCCTATTTTAATGTTCTATTAAAAGATGATAAGAAATATCCCTATATTTGTATAACATGGGGTGATAAATATCCTAGAATCTTTTTAACTAGGAAAAGGCGTCAACGACAATTAAAAGATAAATACTATGGTCCTTATGTTGATGTTTATTTACTTAGACAGACGCTATTTAGTATAAAAAAACTCTTTCCTCTTAGGCAAAGAAGAATACCACTTTACAAAGATAGAACTTGTCTTAACTATTCAATTGGAAGATGTCCAGGTGTTTGTCAAGAAGAAATAAGTTCAGAAGATTATAAAAATACATTAAAAAGAGTTGAAATGATATTTCAAGGTAGAACAGAAGAATTGAGACTATTATTAGAAAAGCAGATGCATTCTTTTTCAGAGTCATTGAAATTTGAAGAAGCTGGATCTGTCAGGGACCAATTAAAGGGTATAGATAGATTATATGAATCTCAAAAAATGATTATTCCTGATTCATCTGTATGTAGAGACATAATCGCATTGGCATCAGAAGAGAATATATCCTCTATTCAAATTTTTCAAATGCGATCAGGAAAATTAATTGGACGACTTGGGTATTTCTCAGATAATAATAATCTCAGTACTTCTCAAATACTTCAAAAAGTTGTAGAAAATCATTACTCAAATGTAGATCCGATTGAAATACCTTCAGAAATATTAGTTCAATATAAATTAAAAAATACAGATATAATATCTGATTGGCTAAGTGAATTAAAAAAGAAAAAAGTTAATATTACAATCCCAAAAAGATCTAAGAAGGCGGAAATTATAAAATTAGTAGAAAAGAATGCAAATATGGAGTTACAAAGAATAAGACAATCTCATGATAAAAATTTAGTTGAGCTTGACGATTTAACTAATATACTTGAGTTGGTAAATATTCCAAAAAGAATTGAATGTTATGATATTAGTCATATCCAAGGTAGTGATGCTGTCGCTTCTCAGGTAGTATTTATTGATGGGATTGCAGCTAGGCAACATTATAGAAAATATAAAATTAAAAGTTCAAATATAAAACTTGGACATAGTGACGATTTCGAATCGATGGCTGAAGTTATTACTAGAAGATTTAGAAGATGGGCTCGATATAAAGATGATGGTGGTGATATGAACAAACTATCAAGCAATGAATCTAGTGTTTTAGATAAGGATAATTTGAATGACTGGCCTGATTTAGTAGTAATTGATGGAGGTAAAGGGCAATTAAGTTCGGTACTAGAAGCTTTAGTGGAGTTGAATCTTGATCAAAATATAAATCTTATATCTTTAGCTAAGAAGAAAGAAGAGATATTTATTCCAAATGTTAAACAATCATTAGACACCGACCCCAATCAACCAGGAATGCTTTTGCTAAGAAGACTTAGAGATGAAGCTCATAGGTTTGCAATTACCTTTCACAGACAAAAAAGAAGTCAACGTATGAAACGCTCTCAATTAAACGAGATCCCTGGATTGGGACCACAAAGAATCAAATTATTATTGGAGCACTTTAGATCAATAGATGCTATACAAATGGCTTCTCTTTCCGAACTTTCATCAACTCCAGGCTTAGGTTCATATACTGCTGGTGTTATTCGAAATTATTTTCACCCAAATGAAAATAAATAATCTATTGATAAATTATTAACGATACTAGGACAGTTAATCTATATTATAGTAATGTATAGAGTGATATGAAGATACGAAACATTTAATAGAATATGATTTTTTCACCAGAGACATATTTATGGTTTAAATCTTTTCATATTATCGGTGTAGTTGTTTGGTTTGCAGGCTTATTTTACTTAGTAAGATTATTTATTTATCATGTAGAAGTGCAGAATGAGAAAGATGAAATTAGGGAGGTATTTAATAAGCAATATACATTAATGGAGAAAAGACTAGCTAATATTATTACAACTCCTGGCATGATCTTAGCTGTCATTATGGCGTCTGGATTATTATATATGCAGCCTGTATATCTTACTCAAACATGGATGCAGATTAAATTATTGTTTGTCGTCTTTTTACTTATTTATCATTTTTATTGCTATAAAATTATGAATGAACTTACTAATAATCAATATAATTATAGTGGACAACAATTACGTGCTTTGAATGAGTTACCAACACTTTTATTAGTAGTTGTTGTAATGCTTGTTGTATTTAAAAATCAGTTTCCAACAAGTGCGGCAAGTTGGTTGATATTTGGTTTAATTCTCTTTATGGCTGCAAGTATACAGTTTTATGCTAAATGGAGAAGGAATAGAAAACAACTCACTTAGTTAGTATGTCTGATATTTATTCTCCTAACTTAATCAACATAATCAGATCAATTACTAGGAAAAGTTGCCCAAATTCTATTAACTTTCATATGCATTCAACATATAGTGATGGAAGTTTGACTGCTAACCAGATTTATCATCAAGCGATTGAACTAAATCTTGACCATTATGCAATTACTGATCATCACTCAGTTGATGCATATATTGAATTAAGTAAATTGAACGACTGTATATATAAGGAGAGATCAAATTCCCCTAAACTTTGGACTGGAATAGAAATTACTTGTCTATTAAAGGGGTGTTTAGTTCATGTTTTAGGTCTTGGTTTTGATCATAAATCAAAATACTTATTACCTTATGTTGACCATAAGTCTGCTATTGGTAAAGAATTATTAGCTTCGGCTGTAGTTGATTCGATTCATAAATCGAATGGAATTGCTGTATTAGCTCATCCTGCTAGATATAAGCTTCCATTTGATCTCTTGATCAATGAAGCATCAAAACTAAATTTTGATGCTATTGAAACATGGTATAACTATGAAAGAGCACATAAATGGATCCCATCAGAATTTATCTGCGATAAAATATTTGATTGTGCTAATTCTTATTCATTATTATCAACATGTGGTACCGATAGCCACGGACTATCTCTTCTTAGGCGCTGAATAATTTATAAATTATTAGAAGAATAGGTTTCAATTTTACTATCTATGTCTGATAGGAATTTTTTTATAGATGATATCTCTTCAATAGTTGCATTTGTCCAAAGTTTTCTGTTAGTTGCTTCTAGTAATCTTTCAGCGATATCTCTTAAAGCCCAAGGATTGTTTTCACAGATAAAATTTTTCGTATTATTATTCTTTAACCAATTATTCAAAATTGATTTATAACACCAATTAGGAACTAAGTTTGTAGTCGCATCAAAAGAGAATAAATAGTCAAGGCTAGCTGACATTTCAAAAGCTCCTTTATATCCATGTTTTTTCATACCCTCTATCCATTTAGGGTTTAATAATCTGCTACGAACGACTTTATCAATTTCTTTTGAGAGTTTATGAATTCTTGGTCGCTGATATCTTGAATTATCCCCAAAATAGGCTTGAGGATCTGTTCCACTAGTTTTTTTAATCGCGGATATCAATCCACCCTGAAATTGATAGTAATCATCTGAATCAAGTATGTCGTGTTCTCTATTGTCCTGACTGTGAAGTACTACTTTTACCTTTGATAAATTACTTTCTAATCCATTTTTGTCTTTTATGATTTTATTTGAACCTTCATATCTCCATTTACTCCATTCGATAAAAGCATCAGCGAGTTCTGATTGATTCTCCCAAGATCCACTATTGATTATTTCTTGTAATCCTGCTCCGTATGATCCAGGGGCAGATCCATATATTCTTGATTTTGTATTTCCATTTCTATATGACTCAGCAAGTGGATTAATAGAAGAGGACTCTTTTAGATTACCAATAAGGTTTTGACCTTTCCTAATCAATTCAATAATCTGAGGAAATGCATCCCTGAACAAACCAGAAATTCTTAATGTTACGTCTACTCTTGGCCTGTTCAATACACTGATGGGAATGACCTCTACGTCAACTACTCTTCTTAACGTCCCGTCCCATATTGGTCTTAAACCCATAAGAGCAAAAAGCTGACAAATATCTTCTCCACCATTTCTCATTGTTGAAGTACCCCAAATTGAAATAGCAAGATGTGAAAGGTGTTCTCCATTTTCTTGTAGGTAAAGATCCATTATTTGTTCAGCACTTCTTTTCCCCAAGTCCCATGCTGTTTCAGTTGGTATTGCTCTTATATCAACAGAAAAGAAATTCTTACCTGTGGGTAAAACTTCTAATTTCCCTCTTGTAGGGGCCCCGGAAGGTCCGCTAGAAATTCTTTTGCCTTCTAAAGCTCTGAGAAAATTAGTTTTTTCGTTGGCTGAACTATTTAATATTTTAGGTAAAATATTATTTAATAAATGATTTATAAAAATATTAGGTTTTTCATGATCTAGGTAATTTAATATTTTACTATCAAATAGTATCTTCTTTTTTGATTTTACTTTGTAATTAAGAAATTTAAAACAATGATACTCTATTATGTATTTTCCAATATCATTCAACCATTCAACTACTTTACCGACTTTCCTTGCATTCATAGTTGTATATTCTTTAAATAAATCAATATCTACTTGATTTAAATTTTTACTCTCTTCGTCACTCCAAGGGTCAAACGTAAACCCTAAATCTTCTGCTAAATTTTGCGTAAGACCGAGGGTTGTTGCTGTCGGTACATTGGAAATTGTGAGTGTTAACTCTAATAATTTATCCTTACTCTCATTAACTCCGAAAACATGAAGACCAGTTCTTATCTGGGAATTCTTGATTTCACATAAATAACTCTCTGCATTATCTATTAGATCTTGTAGAACTAAATTTTCTTTTTTTGATTTAATGTTATTTGATTCAATACCTGGCCAAGAATTTTTAATTAGAAGATCTAGTATCTTTTTTTCTAATAATTCATTTCTATTATCATTAATAAGTTTAGATTCATAATATTCATCAATTAGATTCTCAATTATTAGTAGGTCATTAAAACTACCCGAATGAGACAATGGAGGAGTTAAGTGATCTATAATGATTGCATGTGTTCTTCTTTTTGCTTGAGAGCCTTCACCAGGATCATTTACAATAAATGGATATATATTTGGAATCGGAGGACAAAGAATTAATGGGTAACAATCATGACTTAAACCAACCCCTTTTCCTGGTAACCATTCTAAGCTTCCATGTTTACCAAGATGTACAATTGCATTAGCATTAAATGTGTTATTTAACCAAAAGTATTGTGCAATATATTTATGTGTTGGAGGTAAGTCGGGCGAGTGTAAATCAGACAAATTATCGCTCTCATAACCCCTATTCGACTGAACTAGAATTGTTATATTTCCAAAGGCTATTCCATTAATTGGAAAGCCATTTTTTTCTAATTGTACAGAATTAAGTGGATCTCCCCATCGATTTGTAATCTTATTTTTAACCTTAGATTCTAGTTTATTCCAATAATATAAATAATCTTCAATATTTAAATATGCTTGTGGTTTATTTGAGATTGTCTCTTCAGAATTTGTTCTATGACTAATAATGATGTTGATTAATTCTTTACTATTGTGAGGAATTTGATCATTACCTAAATTATATCCCTCGTCTCTAAGCCATTTCAAAATATTTAATAGGCTTTCTGGTGTATCTAATCCAACTCCATTTGCAATTCTTGAGTCTTTTACAGGATAGTTTGCTATCATGAGAACTATCTTTTTATTCGAATTATTCGATTGTTGTAGATTAATTAGATTTTTTATATATTTTAAGCACCATTCAATATGTATTTCATATGGCTCTGTTTTATATACAGCAATTGATAATTCATTATCTGTATAAGTAAGGTTTTTAAATGCAATTGGAATTGTGCAGATACGACCATCTAACTCTGGTAAAACAACTTGAATTGATAAGTCAATTGGGTTAAGGCCTACTGTAGATTTATTCCATTCAGTTATAGATGAGCTTGAGATAAGAAGTTGATAGACAGGTATATCTAATCTATCCCACAAGTTATTTTTAACATCATCATTATTATACTGAACTGTTGAGAATGAAGTAGTAGTTATTATCGCTTTTATATTCTCTTTGTCTAATAAACTAATTATTTGATTCTCTATATTTTTCGATTTAAAACTTGTGATCCAAATTATTTTTGCATTTAATTTATATTTATTAGATATAGCTATAATTTTATCAGCCAACTCTGTATTGCCGGATTGTAAAAGTGATTTATAAAGAAATACGGCAATTGATGGATTGTTATTATTTTCCCATTTCCATTTGATTAACTCATCATGATATTCAATTAAATCTGGATTTAAATAAATTTCTTCAACATCAATTATTTTCTCTAAACTTTGAAGCAAATAGATATAGTTTTTTATACCTCCTTGATTCAAAAGTGTTTGAATTAAATCTACTTTCTCATGACTTACGCTACTAATTTCTTGAACATCATTTGCTGTACTTTCAATTCCAGAGACTACTATCAGATGTCTATTTGGTTTTTCTGATTGCCATAAACCCAATTGTTCAAATCCATAAGACCAGTATGATCTTGACCCTAAAAACCTAACAACGATGATTTCAGCTGTATTACATGTGTTAGATATATAATGATCTATCGATGCATTTGAAGATAAATAGGCTATTGGTAAGGCTCTTATTTTATTTTTCCACTTTCTATTGTTATGGAGCTTTAATACTGTAGATAGACAGGTTATATCTGATGTAGCGCTAGTTAGGAAGATAACTGGAGCTGATGGCTGTTCGATAAATGTATTTTCTTCTTGAGGTTCATTCCCCGGAAGGGTGGCAATTCTATGCATTCATTTATTATGTGTAATTAGAGCAGTAAAAACTGAAATGCTGATTTTTTTCATCTTAGCTGGAACTAATAATGCATAATTTTCTTCCATTCGCTTGGTTTGAAGGGCAATGTATACCATTTAATGAGGCGAAGCTATCTATAGCTACTCATGCACTTCATTATGGAACTGCAGCTTTTGGAGGAATGCGGGCTATTCCTGACCCAAATAACAGTAAATCATTTTTATTATTTAGAGCAGACAAACATGCAAGAAGATTATGTCAAAGTGCTAGATTTTTGATGACTGAATTAGATGAGGATTTTGTATTAAAGTCTCTTGAATCCTTTCTAATTACAAATAAACCCACTCAACCTGTATACATCAGACCCTTTGTATATACTAGCGATTTAGGAATTGCACCAAGATTACATAATATTGAAACTAATTTCTTTATATATGGGATAGAACTAGGCGATTATCTATCACCTCAGGGCGTTACTTGTCGTGTTAGTAGCTGGACTCGTCAGCAAGATAACTCACTTCCATTAAGAGGTAAAATTAGTGGAGCTTACATTACTAGCTCCTTAGCTAAAACTGAAGCAGTAAAAAGTGGATTTGATGAGGCACTATTATTAAATAGTCAAGGAAAAATAAGTGAAGCTAGTGGTATGAACATTTTTATAGTTCGAAATGGTGAATTAATTACTCCTGGTGTTGATCAAGACATTCTTGAAGGTATAACTCGTTCCAGTGTTATTGAACTTGCAAAAAGAGAAGGTATAAAAGTTATTGAAAGACCAGTAGATAAAACAGAATTGTTTATATCGGATGAAGTATTTCTTACAGGAACGGCGGCGAAGATTACTCCTATAAAAATGATTGAAACTACATTAATGAGTAAAGATATGCCAATAATGAATTCATTAAGAACGAAGTTAACTAAAATTACAGAAGGTTTAGATCCTGAATTTGAAAATTGGGTGAAACGAGTGCAGATAGATTAAAATAATAATGCATAACTTATTTAAATTTATGATTTTCAATATTATAAGAAAAGTATATAATTTATGATTGATTTTCTAGACTATCTTAACTCTGAAAAGAGACCGATATTAGTCTTTGATGGTGCTACCGGCACATCTCTGCAAGATCAGCAACTTAATGCAGATGATTATGGTGGAGCATCATTAGAAGGTTGTAATGAAAACCTCGTTTTGACATCAGTCTCCAGCGTTGAAAAAGTACATGAATCATTTTTAAATGCAGGTTGCGATGTAATCGAAACAAATACATTTGGTGCTACTTCTATTGTTCTAGATGAATATGGAATTGGAAACAAAGCTTATGAGATCAATGTAAAAGCAGCACAAATAGCAAGGAATGTTGTAAATAAATATCAATCAGAGGAAAAACCCCGATTTGTTGCGGGATCTATTGGACCAACAACTAAGCTACCAACCCTGGGTCATATAAGTTTTGATGAGCTAAAAAATTCTTATCTTGAGCAAGCTAAAGCGCTTATTGAAGGCGGAATTGATCTTTTTATTATTGAAACTTGCCAAGATGTCCTTCAAATCAAGGCTGCTCTTCAAAGCGTAAATGAAGCTATTGGTTCTGGAAAAAGAATTCCATTAATGGTTTCGGTAACCATGGAAACTACCGGCCAGATGCTTATTGGTAGCGATATTTCTTCAATTACAACAATACTGGAGCCATTTAATATTGATATTTTGGGCCTTAATTGTGCGACTGGTCCCGAAGAAATGAAAGATCATATTAAATATTTATCGCAGCATTCACCATTTCATATAAGTTGTATACCAAATGCTGGACTTCCTGAAAATGTAGGTGGCAAGGCTCATTATAGATTAACTCCAATGGAACTTAAGTTCCAACTTAGTCATTTTATTAATGATTTAGGTGTTCAACTAATTGGAGGTTGTTGTGGAACTAGACCAGAACATATTAAACAACTTTCAGATTTATCAAAAGAGCTTTTATCTTATGAACAAAGATTGGTTACGCTTTCAAAAGAAAGATCTATAATTCCAGCTGCATCATCAATATATGAGTCTATTCCCTATGAGCAAGATAACTCTTTCTTGATCGTAGGTGAGAGATTAAATGCTAGTGGATCTAAAAAAGTTAGAGAACTCCTAAACGATGAGGATTGGGATGGACTCGTTGGAATTGCAAAATCTCAACTGAAGGAAAATGCTCATGTATTAGATGTAAATGTAGATTTTGTGGGGAGAAATGGGATCGAAGATATGTCTATGTTAGTCAAAAGACTAGTTAATAATATTAATTTGCCTTTGATGCTTGATTCAACAGATTATGAAAAAATGGAGAGTGGTCTAAAACATGCTGGTGGAAAATGTATTTTAAATTCTACTAATTATGAGGATGGACCAGACAGATTCTATAAAGTAATTGATCTTGCTAAACAATACGGATCAGCAGTCGTAATCGGAACAATTGACGAAGATGGAATGGCTAGATCAGCTGATAAAAAAGCAGAAATAGCTGCAAGAGCTTATAGGGATGCGACTCTTTCTGGATTAAAATCTTATGAACTTTTTTATGATCCTCTAGCATTACCTATTTCAACAGGTTTAGAAGAAGATAGAAAGAATGGTTTAGAAACTCTAAAAGCAATTAAGTTAATTAAAGAAGAACATCCAGAAGTTCATTTAATCCTTGGAATTTCAAATGTAAGTTTTGGATTGTCTTCTAGTGCAAGAATTGTTCTTAATTCTATATTCCTTGATGAAGCAATTAAGGCCGGTCTTGATTCTGCAATAGTGTCGCCCTCCAAGATTTTACCTCTAAACAAAATAAGTGATGAAGAGATAAAAATATGCATGGATCTTATTTATGATAGAAGAATATTTGAAAATAAAGTATGTACATATGACCCTTTGACAACCTTAACTAGTTATTTCGATGATTCAAAGACACTTTTAAATAAAAGTACTAATAATGATGATATTAAATTACCAATAGAAGAAAAATTAAAGAATCATATTATTGATGGTGAAAAAACAAATTTACACTCAAATCTTGATTTTGCATTAAAAAAATATAAACCATTAGTAATTATTAATGAATATTTATTAGATGGCATGAAAGTTGTTGGTGAATTATTTGGTTCAGGTCAAATGCAATTACCTTTTGTCCTCCAATCTGCAGAAACAATGAAATTTGCAGTATCATATTTAGAACAGTATATGGATAAATCTGAGGTCAATCAATCAAAAGGAAAATTTATTATCGCAACAGTTAAGGGTGATGTTCACGATATTGGTAAAAATTTAGTAGATATAATTTTATCAAATAACGGTTATGAAGTTATTAATTTAGGAATAAAACAAGAAGTCAATTCAATAATCAATGCTCAGAAAGAGCATAACGCCGATTGTATCGCCATGAGCGGCCTTCTAGTTAAATCAACTGCATTTATGAAAGATAATCTAAAAGCATTAAATGAAGAAGATATAACTGTACCTATTATTCTTGGGGGAGCAGCTCTAACTCCAAAATTTGTTAATCAAGATTGTGCAAGTGTTTATAGAGGAAAAGTTATTTACGGTAAAGATGCTTTTACAGATTTGAAATTTATGGATTCATACATGAAAGCAAAGGAATTAAATAACTGGCATAATATATCAGGCTTTAAAGAAGGAACACCTGAGGGAATAACAATTGGTAATTACAAAAATACTAATATTGATAATAAAATTAGTATTAAAAATATAAAAGATAAGCCTTTTGAAGATACCTCAAGATCAAAAGATATATCTCAATTAGACCCCATTAAACCACCATTCATCGGCCCAAAGTTTTTATTAGAAAAAGACATAGACATAAATAAGGTTTATAAATTCTTAGATCGTAATGCATTATTCGCAGGCCAATGGCAAATGAAACGTTCCAAGCAAATGACTGCTTCTAATTATAAAGAGTTTTTACTTAAGAATGCAGAACCGAAGTTAGATTACTGGATGAATAAAATAATCAAAGAAAAGCTTATTAATCCATCATTAGTGTATGGTTATTTCCCCTGCGGTAGAGTAGGAAATAAATTAAATGTTTATGACAAAGATCACCAAAATCTTTTAGGCGACTTTTTATTACCTAGGCAAAGATCTGGAAAAAGATTTTGTATAGCAGATTTTTATCGTGACTTACATAATGATCAGCCCCTAGATTATTTGCCAATGCAGGCTGTAACAATGGGACCATCAGCTAGTGAATTTTCCCATAAATTATTTATTAAAGATTCATATTCTGATTATCTATTTTTTCATGGTTTGACAGTTCAACTTGCAGAAGCACTTGCAGAATATATACATTCTGTTATTAGGACTGAATGTGGATTTGAAGAGTATGAACCAGATAATATAAAAGATATCTTAGATGTTAAATATCGAGGATGTCGTTATTCATTTGGCTATCCAGCTTGTCCTGAAGTTTCAGATTCTAGAAAACAATTGTTATGGCTTGATGCTAAAAAAATTAATATCTCTATGGATGAAAGTGAGCAACTTCATCCAGAACAAAGTACTACTGCTATTGTTGCATTACATCCAGTAGCTAAATACTTTGGAATTTAGATATCTTTTACAACTTATAAATTAATTTGGAAAATTAGTTATTAATTTCCTCGATAGTTTCTAACACTTCCATTTGAAACTCAGCCATTGATTCTGAGTCACTTAAATCAATGCCCTCACCGGCAGCATTTTGAGTTAATTCCTGAAAGTGAAAAGCACCTTCACCGGTTGCCAAAAATTCCATGGCAGATGTCTCACCGCTCTCGCGAAACGCATCGCAGAGAGCCATGAAAGCTTCGTCTTCAGAAAAGTCCCAATACATTGAGGACACATTACTGATTGAGGTTTTACCTCTTTCCCCCCTGCTTTCGTCAACCTTATTTGCCAATAATCTGAAACTATTTTGCAAATTGATAAATTTGAATTTTCTTGTGTTATCCAAAAACCATTGCAATAAAAAGGATTACGGCTGAAAACAGATTTAAAAAATAATTTATGAATTTAATTTTTTATTTTTATTCCATAAATTTTATTTTCAAAGAATTTGATGACAATAAACGAGCAGATCATATGGGTAATCAAGCAGCCTCTAGAAGCCCGCAAATCGCCTCTAGAGCTTCGAACCAATCGAGGGCATGCAAATGATCATTCAATCGTTGGTCGGCTTATCAGGCATAAATACCATTGTTCCAAGATTATTGATTGGGTTTTTTCAGCTTTTCTAATTTTTGATTAGACACTGGTTGATAAGCTTTTATTTAAATTTTAAATTTATAGATTATTAATTATATAATCTATAAACATTATTAAACAAAGGTTTATTTGAGGTGAAGAGCGAATCAATATGGTCAAAAGCTCTGGATATTAGTAAAAAAGCGGTTAATTGCGGAGCTGTAATTCCTCTTAATACTATAAAATATAAATCTAATGAAGAATGTTGTGATTTTGAGCTTCGTTTTCTCAGGAGTCCAATACCCAAGTATTTAATAGAATATGGTCCTAAACGAAATCCATTTATTCCTTGGGATACTAGATTACAAATACAGCCAATAAATGAAAAACATACCTTAATATTAAATAAATATCCAGTACAAATAGGTCATATGTTATTAATAACAAATAGCTGGAAACCACAAAATGGTTGGTTAAATGAAGACGATTTTAAAGCTATTCTAAATGTAGATAATGATACTACAGGTTTATGGTTTTTTAATAGTAGTAAAGAGGCTGGTGCTAGTCAGCCGCATCGACATTTTCAATTATTACCAAGACATTATAATGAGATTATTTGTCCTAGATATCAATGGTTTTGTTCTTTATTAGATAACACGATGGATACCAATTCTGAGATTTCTCATTGTATTTCAATAAGACCAAGGAATAAAAATAAAGACTCAAGCTCGAATGATCTATTTAACTCATACAAATCTATGGTTAATGAGATGAAAATAGGTGAGATTGATTTAATTAATAAACCTCTAAAACCATATAATTTACTTATAACATCTAAGTGGATTGCACTAATAACACGTAAAATTGATAGATCCAATGGATTTAGTATAAACGCTCTTGGTTTCGCTGGTTATTTCCTTGGAACAAGAAGATCCAATGTCGAAAGTCTCATCAAATTTGGTCCAGAAATAATATTAAAGGATGTGATTTAAGAAGTAGATTAAAGTTGATTTAGCTATCGACACTAGGAGATGTTGAATTCATTTGTTCTTCAAGTTTTGATATAGAAGCTGTGATAGCAGCAAGTTTTCTTTCATAAGATTCTTTAGCAGAAACTAAAAAATTTAGTTTCCTTGCTTGAAAAAATCTTTTTCTTTCACTCCAGTTTCTGGATGATTCGCAGAAGTTCATTACTGATTACTATTTGATTCACTAAAAAAATAATACATAATATTATTGATCGATGTGGCCATTATTTAAATTTAAGATAATATATCGAAATTTTAATATATTTTGCAATTAAAGATTAAATATATAAATTCAAAGCTAAAGGTGTGTTGCAGATAAAAAGGCTATTAATATATGACTAGATATAATGATCTTGTGGCAGAAGGGGAAGGCAAAGAAGTTAAGAGAATATCAATTGATTTACCAATTGATCTAGTTGATGGCGTCGATCGACTTCGCAAAGAGTGGGGATTTAGAGCTAGAGGACTAGTTTTCGAGAGATTATTAGAGGTTATTTTATCTAATGATTTAGACGAAGATATTGTTGATAATAAACAACTAGATTTTAATAATAATAGTTATCATGATTCTTCAACAGCTCAAAATGAATTAGACATTAGTAACCAGGAAGAAAAAGCACTTGTGATAGTTGGAAATAAAAATATTGAAATAAAAAATGTAGCTGTCAATGATGTCAAAGCTAATAATGTTCAAAGTAATAAAAAGGATACTGTCTCCACAGGCATTGAATTACCAGGTTTTATTAGAAAACAAACTACCAACCTAAAGAAAAGTTTGAGTAAAGATAAAACTTTTAAAAATATGGAAGATACCTCAATAACCACTATTGATATTGATGATTTGTTAGAAGCGAAAGATGCTGCAGAAAAACATTGGATCTATCTTTATGGGCAAAAACCGACGGAAAGTGTTATTGAGGCTTCAATGATATGGCTAGCTAGAGACATCTGGCCAAATGTCGATGGCACAGAAAATATTCCTTTTACATGGAATGCTGCCTGTAAAATGCTTAATTCCTATTGCAGTGATTGGAAAATCGATTCACTCTCTTTTGATGATGTGGTTATATTAGCAGGGGCGCTCGAAGATCCCTTTTCAACTAAAAACCTAAGAAGCAGAATCCCTACTCTCATTCGCAGATTCGTTAACAAATTCAAACGTAGTCAAAATGTAACTTCATTCCAAACACTTGAGTCTACGATGACTGTTCATGGTGCTCTGAAGTTATTGGGTTTGCCAACAAAGGCTGGATCATCTCTAACCCTTTCTTTTATTAGAGAGGCCTATAAAGAAAAAGCTCTTTCCAATCATCCTGACGCCGGTGGATCAAACGAAACCATGAGAAAACTAAACGAGGCTTATCAATTACTCAAAGATTTATACAAAAATTAGACTCTCACGAGTCTTGAATTGGTCTTAATATTAGTCTCTAGAAAAGACTTATCTAAGAAGCATGAGATTTAATGTTTGGTTGGAATAGACTTCATTAAATACACAGGGATTTGAATTAAATAGAACCGTTATTTCAAACTATTGTTTTATTTTGGTTTAAATCGTATAGATCAAAGGTACAAGAGAGTACAGGAAGTCATTTAATGCATTTTAAAATGAACAAAAATTGGAACTTATTTTATTCGTTTTGTAAATATTCTTTCGATTTAGTGCATCTAGAGACCAATCATGTCCATCTCATGTCCAACCATTTTTGGGTAGCCATAATCCATTGCCATAAAATGATTTTACAACGTGCATAACTGCTTTATAGACAGTTATGCAGATTCCAATAACCCTTTATATGCCGAAGAATTTTAAATAGCTTGAAATGGTTTCTATTTTAGCGTACAAATCCTTCTCATTAATCTAGGATGAGTCTCTTGCCGAGTCTCGTTGTAATTCTTTTGTAAGAAGCTTAAGACCTTTCTCTATATTGGTGGTCCGAGTTTTATATCCGGAGAACTTTTCAAGTTATTCTTCTCTTAGTGATTTTATGCCAATTACAAAATACGCTTTTACTCAAAAAAGTAAGCATTCGCAAAAGAAATTGTTCGCATTAATATAATCTATAGAGTCCCGTTATAGTCTCCATAGTAGACCTATTGTGGGACTAATTCTAGATCAGTGAGACTAACTTCTGAGCTCCGCATTTATTTTTTCTTTAAGAGCAGTTCTTATATTTTCATGTATTGGATTTATATCTTCTTCTACCAGAGTTTTTTTAGGATCTCTATATTTTATTCTAAAAGCCTGGCTAACCGAATCCTCTGGAATAGAAGATCCCTCGTAACGGTCTATCAATTCCACTTTCTCTAAAAGTGGTCTTCCAGATTTCTTTATTAGATTTATTATTTCTAAAGAGCTATATTTTTTTGAATGAATAAACGCAATATCCCTTTCCATAAAAGGAACAGTGGGGTAATCCTTAAATATTCTTGTCCAATTTGTTTTCCTTGTTGACGCTTTAATTAGGGGATCAAACTCAAGGTTAAATAAGTAAGTCTCTTGAATTAGATCATATTTCTCTGAGAGAGAAGGGTGTATTTGTCCAAAGAAGCCGATACTTTTTCCTTCAACAAATAATTCCGAAGTTCGACCTGGATGCATGAAATCTTTGTCGACAAGTTGCTTATCAATAGTTTCAATTCCGAGAACTCCAAGGGATTGCTTAAGTTTTCCTCTTGCATCAAAATAATCTAAAGATATTTGTTTTGATGCTGAGCCCCACTTACTAAATCGCTTATTTCCAGTCAAAGCACCTGATAATAAATTTGTTTCAACAAAGCTTTCTTTATCTTTTTTGTATGTCTTTGCTATTTCAAAGATCCAACACCCTTCAGCTCCAAATGATACATTTCTCTGAAGAATTTTAAGATGTTCATCCCATACATTTGTTCTTAATCTACTAGTCTCTGATAATAATGGATTTTTAATTATTACAGCATTTCCATCAGTGTTATCAGGACCAACAAGTGATGAAGTCACTACTTCTTGAAAACCATTGTGGATAAATGAATTTCGTAATCGTCTTTCAACCAAATTTTCAGGTTTTAATACTCCTGGCTCAAGAGGATCTGGCATATTCGAATCAAAATTATCATATCCAATTAGTCTTGCAATCTCTTCTATTAAATCGATTTCTCTAGTTAAATCAGATGATCTGTAAGGAGGAATTCGTACATCCCAACCACTAGAAGTTGACGTAATTAGGCAGCCAAGTTTTGTTAGAAGAGGCTCAATCTCATCCTTATTAAGATAACGGAATGTATAAGTACTTTTGTCTAATTGGTTATTATCTATGCATCTCAATTTACCTAGAACCTTGTTAATTTTGTCTATTCTAAGATTTACACTAATATCTTTTCTAATAAATTCATTATTGACATGAGTCGATTTAATATTACCACCTAATTCTAACGATATAAGATCACTAGCTCTCAGTGAAACAGCAGTTGTCATATTAGGTGATATCCCCTTTTCGTATCTACTACTTGCATCTGTTCTGAGCCCTATTTCTCTACTACTATTTCTAACTGATGTAGGGGTAAATACAGCTGCTTCTAACCAAACTCTTGTAGTTTTTTCACTTACGGAACTGTTGTTTCCTCCGATAACCCCAGCTATTGCAATTGGAACATCGCAACATGTAATTACTTTTATATTTTCATTTAATTTATATTCTTTTTTATCGAGTGCAATAAATGATTCTCCTTCTCTACCATTTCTAATACCAAAATCATTTGGCATAACAATTCTACCAGCTATATTATCTAATAGATCTGCATCAAAGGCATGAAGTGGCTGGCCTTGCTCAAGCATTAAAAAATTTGTTATGTCAACAACAGGGTTTATACAATTTTGTCTTAATGAATTTAATTTATTAGATATAGACTTATTTATCTTTCCATTATTGTTTATAGTATCTATATACGTAAGTGAGTAAATAAAGTCTGAGCCTATCGTTTCTTTTTCTCTTATTTGTGGCTCAAATTTATCAAAGTCTTTATTGAAATTTAAAGTTGGCAGTGTTAATTTTGAATTTGTTATTGTTGATATTTCTCGTGCTATACCAGCCATAGACATCCCATCAGGTCTGTTAGCAGTAATAGCTAATTCAATAATGGTGTCATTCAAACCAAGATAATCGACAGCATTTGAACCAATTGGAGGGATATTTGTTTCACTTTCTTCAAGAATTTCTATACCTTCATTACTACTTTCAATCCCTAGTTCATCCAAAGAACAAATCATTCCTGCGCTTTCTACGCCTCGTAAATTAGATAATTTTATTTTTAATGATTTTGAGGATAAATAGGCTCCAACCTTCGCCACAAGGACGTGATATCCGGCTTTTACGTTTGGTGCACCACAAACAATACTTAACTTTTTGGGTAAACCAACGTCTACTGAACAAACTTTGAGCTTTTCGGCATTTGGATGTGGTGTGATTTCATCAACATAACCAATAACAACATTCTTTGCTTGGGCTGATAAGTCTTCTAATGATTCAACTTCAAAGCCTGTCATTGAAAGCTTTTCAGCCAATTCATCAATATCATTGTTAAATTCGACAAGATCTTTTAGCCAAGAAACTGATACCTTCATGATTAGCTTTTACAGGAGTTAAGCATAGTTGCTCGAATGAATTTATAAAAAAGGGTGCTTAGCCTAGTAAGATTGTACTTTGTTTCCTAGACTCACAAAAGTTGAGCTAAGTTCATATGGCTAAAAAAGGTACCAGAATAGTGGTTACGTTAGAATGTACTGAGTCTAGATCTGTACCTAGCTCAGAAAAGCGTTCTGCAGGGGTATCTAGATACACTACAGAAAAAAATCGTAGGAACACTACTGAGAGGTTGGAACTTAAAAAATTCTGCCCTGAATTAAATAAGATGACTATTCATAGAGAAATCAAATAATCATTTCCTTTTATACACTTTATAAAAATGACTAATTCACTATTCAAACAAAAGCTCTCTCCAATAAAGCCTGGAGATCCTATTGATTATAAGGACGTAGAATTATTAAAGAAATTTATTACAGATAGAGGAAAAATCTTACCTAGAAGACTTACTGGATTAACGGCTAAGCAACAAAGAGATTTAACTACAGCTGTTAAAAGAGCACGTATTATTGCCTTACTTCCCTTTGTTAATCCGGAAGGGTAAGTTAATATTCTATTAATTATAGAATGTGCAATAAAATAATAGATAATGAAGTTAAAAATATAATTTCTAGATTTAAACAAACAAATAATGTAAACACATCAGTTAAAGACCTTACACATCTTAAAACATATTCAATAGATGATACTGAAACGTATGAAATAGATGATGCTATTTCATTAGAAAAAATATCTTATCAGCATAAGTTATGGATCCACATTGCTTACCCTGCTTCATATTTTGAATATCAATCAGCTATTGATAAGAAGGCAAGGAAACTTATTTCAACTATTTATTTATCAACTAATACTTATTATATGCTTCCTGAAATCTTAATAAATGATGTGTTTAGTCTAAGTGATAAAGAAAAGAGAGAATCATTAAGTTTAGGTGTTGTTTTTAATGAAGACGGTAGTATTGGTTCTACAGAAATAGTCCAGAGTATTATTAAAGTAGACTTCAGGTTAAATTATACAGAAGCTGATGAACTAATAGATTATGCGCCAAAAGAAGAAGAAGATTTAAGTATTATCTCTGAAATTTTACAAAGTAGAAAATGTTGGAGAAAGAATTCAGGTGCTACGGAAATATTAGAATCATTTGGAAAGATTATTGTAGAAGATAACAATCCCGCCCTTAAGATAATAGATCCAACGCTATCGAGACAATTAATAAGTGAAGCAATGATCTTGTATGGAAATCTTATTTCAAATTTTACTAAGGTCAATAAAATTCCTGTTCCATATAGAGTCCAACAACGTATAGATAAAGTTTCTAAAGATAATATTCAAGATTCTGATAATAATGTTTTATACAATTTTGTACTTAAGAAAACCATGGGTAAGTCATATTATTCAATAAGTCCAATGCGACACTCTAGTTTAGGCTTAACATCTTATGTACATGCCACATCACCGATAAGAAGATATGCTGACTTGATAGTTAACTTTCAATTAAATAGATATCTAAATAATAAGGAAATTATATCTAAAGAAGATGTTGAACAAATGATTCTTCAGATTAATAATCAAGGAAGACAAAATATTATGAGATATAGAGAGGATCAAAAATATTGGCTAAGTAAATGGTTCGAAAAAAACTCATTAAACGTATATAATGTGATTTTACTGAATTGGGTAAACAGATATAAAAACATTTGTATTTTATACTTTCATGACTATCATTTCTCTACTATATGTAATCTAAAATCAAATAAGTGCTTAAATATTGGCGAGAGCTTTAACGTTCAAAATATAGTCAATAATAATAACAATGATATAATATTTTTCGAATTAATTTCATTATCAAAATAAGCGTTCATCATAAGTGTGCAAGAGTTTTAAAAATACAATATAATAATTAGAATATATTATGAATATGAAATACACAATTACAACACCACTATATTATGTTAATGACAAGCCTCATCTAGGTAGTTCATATACAACAATCGCTTGTGATGCAATAGCTCGATTTCAAAGACTAAGTGGAAATACAGTACTTTTTCTTACTGGCGTTGACGAACATGGTCAAAAAATTGAACGAACCGCAGAAAGTAAAAGCCTTCAACCTCAACTACATTGTGATGAAATTACTAAAAAGTATAAATATTTATGGGATAAATTAAATATTAGTTATGATCGATTTGTAAGAACAACCTCTGAAGATCACACTTCATTAGTTCATCAATTTTATTCAAAAGTTTTGAAATCTGATGATGTTTATATGGGTAGACAAAGTGGCTGGTATTGTGTTGGATGTGAGGAATATAAAGATGTAGATGAGGATGATAAAAGCCCAATCTGTTCAATTCATAAAAAAGAATTAGAATGGAGAGATGAAGAAAACTTATTTTTTAAATTATCAAAATATCAAGATCAAATAGAAAAATTAATTCAAATTGATGGTTTTATTTCTCCTAAAAGTAGAAAAAATGAAATTATCAATTTTGTCTCAAAAGGCTTAAGGGATTTCTCAATTTCTAGAGTAAACTTAAAATGGGGAATAAATGTCCCTGGAACAAATGATCACACTTTTTATGTATGGTTTGATGCTTTATTAGGTTATATTAGTGGATCTCTTAGTGATCAAAACTCTCCTGAACTCACCGAGGAATCGTTATGTAATTGGCCAGCAAATATACATGTAATTGGAAAGGATATACTCAGATTTCATGCGGTTTATTGGCCAGCAATGCTACTTTCTGCTGGTATGAAACCACCTGTAAGTGTTTTTGGGCATGGGTTTTTAACACGAGAAGGGCAAAAAATGGGTAAATCATTAGGTAACGTGCTCGACCCGATAGAACTCTTGGAATATGGGGGTATAGATGCGATGAGATGGTATCTTTTAAGAGATATTGAATTTGGTGAAGATGGTGATTTTCAAATGAGAAGATTTGTGGATATTGTTAATAGTGATTTAAGTAATACCATTGGTAATTTGTTAAACAGAACACTTACAATGTCTAAAAAATGGTTTAATAATAAAATTCCAATAGATAATTCTTTGTTACTTGAATCTCCTCTTAAAGTTCAATCAATGATAAAAATAGATGAATATATGCAATCATTTAAAGATAGCAATTTTAAAAATGCTGCAAATGCAATTATAGACCTATCTAATAGTGCAAACCTCTACCTAAATGATCGTGCACCGTGGAAGCTAATTAAAGATATCGAAAATAAAGATATTGTTGCTCTTGATATATATTCTGTACTTGAATCTTGTCGAATTATTGGCATATTGCTAAATCCTTTTGTACCAAATTTAAGTATTAGAATATTAAATCAATTAAATATTGATTCTTCTACTATTAATTTTCAAAAATCATTACGTTGGGGTTTGTTAGATCCTGATAATGGACTACAAGACCCTTCTCCAGTCATGGATAAAATTGAATTTAATGAGAATTCTGTATAGTGAAATATTTACCAATTTATTTTCTGCTAATAATTACTACATTACCTCTATTTGGGTGTCAAAATTCAAAAAAATCTTCTTCTCAGCTAGATAATAAAAGCTACATTAATAACTTTGAACTACTTCAGGAGAATCCTAATAATCAAACCAGCGTAAGAATCACTAGTCCTAAAGCCATAATTGACCCAACAAATAATGATATAGATATATTTGACAGCTCAATTGAATTGCTTAATAAAAATGGTCAAGACTTTAAAGTTAAGTCTGGCAATTCAACTCTAAATAATTTAACTAATTCTATTAGAGTTTTTAATAGTGTAAACATATCATTTCTTAACAACCAGGATTACTATATAAAGACTAATTCCTTTGATTGGGATTTAAATACCTCTATTATTGATATAAGAGATCCAGTCAATATTAATTTTGATAATACTAGAATAAATGCAACTAATGGATTGTATAATATAGATGCAAGCCTACTTAAAATAGACAATAGTGTATTCAATAGATTTATATATAATTCAAAAGGTGAAGAGGAGTATCAGGTAAAAATTATATCTGATTTTGCAAAATGGTATAAAAAGGATAATACATTAGTTTTTACATCTAACGAGAAACAGGTAGAAACAACTATTAACTTCCTACTTACTAAGTAATACATATAACTTATCTGACCATCCTGATATCCATTTTTCATCTGAATTGGTAAATGATCTCTTTGACCAACCCCCAACTATTGTAAGGCCTCTATTTTCTAGAGGATAAACAATCACTGCAGGTAAATTATTCAACACACCATCAAACTCATCTCTACCTGGAAATAATTCAGTATTAACTAATGATATTAATCGTTTTTGATCAATTGATCTTTTACATATTTCTCCAGGTTTAAAAAGTTCCTCAGATATTAAGCCTCTTCTAAGTATTACTTTATTATCCCAATATATTAATATAGTACTAGCTGCCGTTGCAGTTAGTATTTGCTGACTTCCCCAGGCTAATTCATTTCTTTGATCGTCAGTTAATTTAGTACAAAGCTCAAAACCCTCTTTCCCATCCAAGCTAACCTTAGAAGGTTGTTTAGGTTTAATTTCAGTCCATAGATAACCTATTGTTATTAAAGCTATTGAAGCAATTCCAGATATTGTCTCTGCTCTTACTAGAGTTGGATTAACTTGATTAGCAGTGCTAATATTTATAATTGATAAAATTAGTAAAAAAGATCCAAATATTATAACTAAGCTAGAAATTTTATACATTTATCTATTCAATATTTTAAATAAATATATTGATTCTTTATTATACATATCAATGCCTACCTTTATTCTCTAATCAATATCGATATAATATATTAAAAAACACTTTTAATAGATTTATCCAATAGCTCAGAATATGATCACACCAATAGCCAAAAATTATAAAGGACTCATATCAATTACAGGACCGACAAGAAGTGGAAAAAGTAAATTAGCTGAATTTTTAATTTCGGAGCAAGATCCCGTCACCTACATAGCAACATCAAAACCTAGACCAAATGATTCAGATTGGCAAGATAGGATAGATATTCACAGGGAGAGAAGACCTGAAAGCTGGACGCTTAATGAGCATCCAAAAGACATCATTAATGCAATTGAATCGATTAACGGAAATCAGACAGTATTAATTGATTCATTAGGTGGCTTAGTAGAACAGCACCTAATAAAAGATAACGATCAATGGGATGATTTCCAAATTAAATTTATTAATTGCCTTTCAGAAGATAATTTATGTATTGTTGTTGTTTCGGAGGAAGTTGGCTGGGGAGTTGTTCCCGCGACACCATTAGGTCATTTATTTCGTGAACGACAGAGCACGCTAACCTCATTGATAAGTCGCCATTCAAAACAAAGGTGGCTTGCTATCAATGGGACTGCAATTGACTTAGATAAATTTGGTGATCTAATACCATGAATTCATTAAATAGTTCTCGACCAAGAGTCGCGTTATTTGAACCAAGAATTCCCCAGAATACTGGAACAATTGGTAGATCATGCTTAGCCTTTGATCTCCCGTTAGATATTATTAAGCCAACTGGTTTTAGTTTTGAAGATAAATACTTAAAAAGAGCAGGCTTAGATTACTGGGCAAATGTAGATCTACATTTATTTGAAACATTTGAACAATATAAAAATTCTTTTAAAAACTCAAGAATTATCGCTCTAACCAAAAAAAGTGGCAATACAATCTCCAATATTATTTATAAAGAGACAGATATACTTTTATTCGGACGAGAAGATACTGGTTTACCCGATAACATAATTAGAAATTGTGAAATAGTTGCGGGTATACCTATGCCAGGAGGGGAGAATCAATTAAGGACTGGCGGAGTTAGAAGTTTGAATTTATCCGTTGCGTGTGGGATAGTTTGTTATTCAGCGTGTTTACAATTAAATTTGTTAAGCAAATAGTTTATTCTTTTGATCCCAGATAATTACAGTATAAAACACCATCATTTATTACATTATTATCATCTACTTCTAACCATTCTTTGTATTCATCATAAAGGGCTTCCCGGTTCTCTCCTTTTAAATTATTGAGACGTTTAAGTGATCCGTTAAGCATTACCTCAACAGCCTGTAAAGCTCCAGATTGCCTTGAAGACATAGAGGAAATATATCTTTTAAAATAATAAATCATAAACAAGTATATTTCAGTTTCATTTATTACATAAATCAAAACTTAAGTTTACAGCACTTGAAAATACAGAATAGTAAACCTAACTCATTATTTTTATCTAAAAGAATGGGCATAGTATTTAAGAATAAATTTTGGGTTACGGTATTTACTAATTAACAGTCGATAACGGAAAAATTAAAATAGAAAAAATCCGTGTAAACAATGTCCAAGAATAGACTGGTAGGAAGTTGTGAAGTCACAATTAATAATGTACTTAGGAGACTGTCAATGTTAGAGGGTAAAAATAAATTGGCTCTTGAGGACGAATTTAGAGAATGGATAGATGCTATAGAAAGTGATTATAAAAACTATGATGTTCTCTATATCAATAAAATTGTAAAGTAAGGTTAGGCACGTGGATGTAAATCTGGATATCTTGTATTTTGATCTTTAATTCTATTTGGATTATCCTTGTCTGAACTTCTTGCAGCATTAAAAATAATTAAAAATGGAATAAATATTACAAAAAAATAAAAGTGTAATAGAAACAAATCCCATGGGACACCTTCATTCCCATAATCTGGAAAAAATAACGCAGTTGCTAATTGCAGCATATCAATTAATTATTTAAACCAACCTAGTCGAGATCAGTCTCTAGTGTGAGCTGTTTTTGACCAACACTTTATCAAAAGCTTTAATTCTCTTATACGTTGCTCTGCAGCTTCGATTTTTTCGGTATTCATTTAAGTAGTATAAAGAGGTATTTTAATAAACATATTTTTTAATTGTTGTGCGAATAACCGTATTAACCGAGAAATATATTTTTTTAATATTATTTATGATTGTTTGATTAAAGAGTTAAAAAAGGAGGCTTGGCATATGAACAAAAATCTAACTATACTAACAAAATAGAAGATTTAATTGCAAAAGATTATGAACATATCTGTAATCCTAAAGAATCTAAGAAACCTGGTCCCATATTTCCTTTTAATAGCAATTTATTTCTTTTTTATAAACCTTGAGGCAAGTAAAGTCATAGATGAAAATCTAAATTCAGAAAATGATGAAGTAGTCAACGATGGTAGACCTGGTATTAAAGATAAAAATGTGAGAATAAGTATTCCTGTTATTCCATATAATCAATAAGTTCCGATCTAAGATTAAGTTTTGAAGTCCTTGATTTAAATAACTCTACTTGCCTTTGTTCAGCTCTATCAAGCTGTTTTCTTATTTGCATACAGTGCTGGCAATTACAAGTCATGTTAGAAGGAATAGTAAATTAGGTAACTGTTCTTGACCAAGAGGAGCGACTAAAATTCCTCTAAATTGCATGAAAGACTGAATAGATTATATATTTATTAACTTATCAACGATATTATGAATTTCAAGTATTTTGACAGGATTAATAATTTTAGGAGATAAGGGGTTTCAATTCTGAAGTAATTCAACGTATATTAATTCGGATTAAATTTACTGCTCACTAGAAGTAATCTCACTTTCTTTAGAGATTTCATAATAAAGGTCAAGTGTTGAGTTTAATTCTGCTAATAACTTGAGAATTCTTTCATTCGCCTTATTTTTGGTTTCTTGTTTAATGAATTTCATTTAAGTTAGAAAATTAAAAAATTACATCAATAAACCTCTTACATAATGATTGAGGTGATATTGGATGAATACAGTTTGATGGACTAAAACTGTTAGAAGTAAATTTCCAGATATAGTTTTTATTATTATTGAGTAATAAAGGCAATAGTGTGTTTTAAATTTGTTCGGGTTACTTCCATACATCTTTGATATGAAGAGTTTTAACCTGAATGATTCATGCTTATATTTTTGTTAAATAAAATTATCAATAGGAATAAAATATCTTATATTATTAATTTATATGAGATAAATGTGAATAGAAAATTGTTTAATACAGAGAGCATTCGACAATACTCTCTACTTGGCTTTGATAAAAGGGCTGCTCTTGCTATTCAAAACCACTTTCGATTGAGCAATTATCAAATGTTAGTCCTAAGTTGGTTAAAAGGTCTATGGACTGGAATTTTATTATCTCTTGTTCTTCACTACTTTATTAGCCATTAATACTTTAAATCTAATAATCTTGTGAATAAAAAAATGTTTTATTATTTATTTAGGGTTATATAATTTTTTTACGCTGGAATTTTGTAAATTAGTTAAAACATCACCATTATTTTTTGGTACATTAATTGATTCATGACCATCTTCAAAAACCGTATTTAAAGAATATTTTTCTAGCTTGATTTTGTTTGAATTGAGCATACCTTTTAAATATTTAGTATTTTCAATAAATCTTTTTACGATGTACCTTCTTTTCGACATAAATTTAAAGTATAGTATGTGATAATTTAACTACAACTTACATTGATTATGATGATAAATAGTAGTATATACCGAACTAAATCTATAATAATATCGAATATATATATTAATTAAAAAAAATTAGCTACTAATTGGCATCACTTTGATCTATGAGTTCTAGGCCTTTGACTATGATAATATTATAATTTTCTGAAGTAGTTAATTTTCCATTAACTTATATACCTAGTTCAAAGAATGATTTTCTTTTTCTATTAAACTGATTCTTTTATTACTTGTTTTTTTTAACCTATTATTATTTATAATCAATATTATTTTATTTTTAGCCTAGAAGTTAGATTCCTAAAACATGTTTATTTCAATATAATTTGGCATAACACTTTTTTAATTTTTTTGTGATTGGCCTGCATTTATTTTGCTTGCTTTGTTTTCCTTTTGTTATAGATTGTATTTATATAGTACTATTCTTTAATAGATTTTTATGACAACCCATGAAGAATATTTAGATTCTAGAGCCAATAGACTGACTTATATAAATTCTACAATTATCTCTCCCCTAGAACACACACGCTTCTTTTCATAAGTCATTAGAATAAGCAAAAAATGCTAGACACAATATTTAAAAATCAAGTACTTATGTCATTTTTTATAGCAGGTGCTTGGATTATTCCAGGAATCTTTTTTACTTCAGCAACTAATAGAAAGTTTAAACAGCGACAAAAAGAAAGAAAAATGAAAAAAATATCTCGATTATATCCACAGTAAAAAAAAATTTTGTTAGAAGTTTTTATTAGGGGCTTTACTAATAAAAATTCTAATTATTTACATTAATATTTTTTTATTTTTATCGTTTCTATCTAGAGGACGTACAGGCTTAGGTAAAAGCATAATAATAGAATATTTAATCTTTTTATACTCAAGACCTATTTTGGAATCTGCAATTAATGATACGAAGTCCAATATTTATTTTTTATTTATTTTTTCAGTAACTTTTTGGCATTCAGCTCTTGAGAGATTTGCTTCTATTTGAGCTAAAACCTGCTGAAGTTCAGCTGTTTTATTCAATGAGGTTTCAGCCATCGATCTAAGCTTTTGAAGTTCTTTAGATGCAGTTTTCATAGTGAAAATGAAAAGATTGTATTTTTCCTAAATAAACAAAAGACATGTACCAATTAAATTTATTTTCAGAATACACGAACAAATTTGCCAAAGATATTCAAGATGTCAATAGATGAAATCACTATCTGTTGATAAATGTATAATTACCTCTATATGGTTTACGTCGCAGTGAATAAATCAATTTCTTATATCTACTTATAATCAGTCATTGTGTTTTAATATTTGAAAGATATGAATTAACATAAAAAAAGAACGAAGATACGAATTTATACCTACGTTCTTTTAATTAATAAATTACAACACTAGACAAAGTTTGAAATCAATAGTTCAAAAGTTGTTAAACTATTCTAGCTTTCCTTTCTTCTCTGAATCAACAGGTCTTACTGGTTTAGGCAAAAGCATAATTGAAATTCGATCTCTATATTCATTTATAGGTGTTTTTCTAAATACGTAAATAAGAATTAAAGGTTTGAAACTTCTTGATACAGTAAATACTATCTTTTTACTGACTTCTCGGTAACCTTTTGATTTTCCTTTCTTGAGAGGGTTGCTTCATTCTGAGCTAGTGTTTGTTGGAGTTGAGAACTCTTATTCAATGATGCCTCGGCTTTTAAGCGAAGCCATTGAATTTCTTTCGCTGATTTTTTCATAGATCAGGCAAATTAGCAGTTGAGTCAGCACATATCTTTAAAATGAACAAATCAAGACAGTCTTTGTCTGAGTAAAAGCTAAAATTAATGAGTATTGAAATATGTCAAAACTATTCTTATAGGGAGGTTAGCTATGTCAGAAGATTGGAAACCAGTAGATTCTCAAGTTCTGGTAGATGCATGGGAAGAACTAAAAGACTGCGCTGAAAGTATCCAGAAAGACCTTGCTTGCCCAGATGAGACTATTTCAAAAATGCTTAGGTCAGTAGCTGAAACTTTTGACAATACTGTTGAGGATATTCTCGATAAAGCTGAAGAGGAATGGGAAGAAGAAAAATAGTTGTATCATTAACTTATGATTCCAGATTTCTTTCAATCTCCTGAGCAAATAGCTCATTTTGGCCTATGGAAATCTATAATTGGCTTCTTATTAGTATTATTTGCGTCTTGTATAGGTGTCGAAATTAGGGTTGGAAATGATGACGAAGATCAGTAAAAAGATTTTAATTACCTCATATTTAATAAAGACGTCATTATTAATATTTTATTTTTAAAAAATAATTTTTAGATATTAAATATAATATAGTAATTGATTTTATTTAAATTAAAAGGTATATTTTTATGCCTCCATAAGTTTACTCATATTAGATCTGCTCAGAAGAAATAATCAAAATTTTATTCTGCAGAGAAAAGTTTTAACCCTTAAATAATTGAGGATGACGAAGCTTTTTCTGTTGGGGAAGCTTCATTATGTTCCGATCACCCTCATCACATATATAGCAATTTTTATTTATCTTGCAATAATTTATCTAGAACAAATTTAAATTAAAAAACTATATTAGTGATATCTAATATTGCTAACGTATATATTAGTTCTATTTATATTGATAGTCAGTTTGTTTTGAATTCTTCTGTCCCCATGCTTTGTGCTTTCTATCCAAATCAGATATAGAATTACTTTGAGCCTTTAATTTTAAAAGATAAGACACTTTAGATATTTTTGTATACGAAATCTTATCAGAGTAATCTTGCAAAGACTGGTATGCGTTTAAGTAATTACTACTCATTTAGAGAACTACTGCTTTATTTTAATATTTAGTACGCAAATTAGATAAATTAAGATTATTTAATATTCTCTTTCTCTTTGCTTTACAAGCTTTTTAGCAGTATAAGTTTAAATACTTAGATCATAATAATTTCAAACTTTCATTATAGCCACTTTATATATTGATCTTTTCTTGCGTAAATCAATTGATTTCAAGTAAGACCTAATCCTAAAATCAACTCTTTTTTAGGAATAGGTAACGTAGGCTTTCAATCATAGGTCTCTTTAACCGAGTGATTCTATTGCTTACCATTATTATGACAACCTAAAAAAATTTAGATCTAAAGATTTCTTCCTTAGAAGACCATCCTGAATTATTATGTTTCTTGTATACCTTTAACTATCAGATTAGATAACTCTTATTCAAGGAATAATTTCTTGAATAATGCTAGTCCTTAATCTTTTGTTTATATAGGTATCAATCGGTCAGTGTAGCTCAGCCGGTTAGAGCACAGCATTCATAACGCTGAGGTCGAGAGTTCAAGTCTCTCCACTGACATTGTCATTAAGAACTATGGTAATACAAGTATTATATTTGAATCAATCGAAATAAGTTATTTTTACTCAGTTATTTGTATCTACTATCTAATATAAAAAGTTTGTATTTATATCTAATAAAAAATTATTTCATATCTATTTGATTAAGCCGATCTTTAAAAGTTGGAAGTGAGGAGTCATCATTTGAGTTCGATTTGTCAATTAACAACCTTTCATTTTGACTACCATTATTATTATTGCTCGTCTGGTTGTATATTGAAAAATTCTTGGCATTATTGAAGCTTACAGTTGATTTATTACTATTCACTTCGTCATTTGGATTAATATTATTAGTAAATGAACTATTAAATGTGTTTGAATTATTTGATTTGTTATTATCTTGATTTGACTCCCTGTTCTTAAAAGAGGAGGTTTTTTGCTTATTATTTAACGGATACTTTTTAACTTCATTTCTCAACTGATTTAATAGCTTATAATGATTAGAAGAACTAAATTTTTTAACAAGGCTAGGGTCCCAACTAATTGGATCATTCATTTTTGTAGTTTATGCTCGTTTAGTTAGAAAGAGTAAGTTCAATCGATCTTTACATGATAAATTATAAATAGGAAAAAGGGGAAGTTCTTTACCCTCCAAACCAATCAAAATACGAAACAAAACCCATGACAACAAATGAGTGCCTAAGGGTAGGAATGCAAGCACCTGACTTTACTGCTACAGCAGTCGTTGATCAAGAATTTAAGGAGATAACCCTATCACAGTACAAAGGAAAGTATGTGGTTCTGTTTTTCTATCCATTAGACTTCACATTTGTTTGCCCCACAGAAATTACTGCTTTTAGCGATAGATATAGTGATTTTAGTAGCAAAAACACTGAAGTTTTAGGTGTTTCTGTTGATAGTAAATTCACGCATTTAGCCTGGATTCAAACACCCAGAAATGAGGGGGGAATTGGAGATATTAACTATCCCCTAGTATCTGATCTAAAGCGTGAAATTTGCCAATCTTATAATGTATTAAATGAAGATGGAGAAGCTGATAGAGGCTTATTTATAATTAACCCAAGTGGAATAATTATGCATTCAACTATTAATAAAGCTCCTGTTGGACGCAATATTGATGAGACTCTTAGAATATTACAAGCATATCAATATGTTGAATCTCATCCTGATGAAGTATGTCCTGCTGGCTGGACCCCTGGTGACAAAACGATGAAAGAAGATCCTAAAGGAAGTAAGGAATATTTTTCTGCACTCTAAAAGTAATTTACAGTTATTGCTTAATTATTAGAGAGGTAAGAGTTTAGTGAGTTGATAACATATTCAGATTCAAGTGTTTCATTAATAACTAGTTCATCAACAAGAGTATCCATTAAGAAGACCTTATCTGATAACAGATTGATAGCATCCTTAATAGCTTTGTTTGCTATTGATATTATTTGATTATCAATCTCCTTACTTGTTCTCTGTGAGTATTCCTTTCTGTTTTTCATAATACCTTTGCCAAGAAAAATTGAATCTTTTTCGGAGTCATATGCAACAGGGCCAAGATCGGAGAATCCGAATTTTGTAACCATTTGATTAGCCCAAAAATATACATTTTCTAGATCCTTTTGAGATCCTTGTGTAACCTCTTTAGAGCCAAAAATAATTATTTCAGCAGCCCTAGCACCAAGAGAAATAACAATTTTGTTGTATATGTAATTTCGGGTCAACAAGCCACTATCTATTGTCTCCTCATCAGGTGTGAAATAGGTCATTCCGGACAGATCTCCAAGGGACTTAAATAATGAGATTTTTTCTAATTTATCTTGTGATGGAAGTAGAAGAGAGACTAATGTTTTACCAATAATCTGATATGCAATTTGTCTTTTTTTATTTGGATCTGATAGCGGTTTTGTCAACAAGCCAAATCTTGCTTTATCAAGGGCATTATCCATTTCGATACTGCCTATAAAGGATTTACCATTTCTAGCAGCATAAATTGCAGCTTCATTTAGAAGATTTTGCAAATCTGCTCCAGAAAAACCAGGCGTTTTAGAGGCCCAATCCATAAGATTTACCGAATCGCATAGAGGTTTTGATCTTGCATGTACGGTTAGAATTTTGTGCCTGGCTTTTCTATTAGGAAGTGATACATCAATACGACGATCAAATCTTCCTGGTCTCGTTAAGGCTTGGTCAAGAATATCAGGTCTGTTAGTAGCCGCAATCACTATTACCCCATTATTTGCTTCGAATCCATCAAGCTCAGTAAGAAGTTGATTCAATGTTTGCTCTCTCTCATCATTACCACCTCCTATTCCAGCTCCCCTTTGACGTCCAATTGAGTCAATTTCATCTATGAAAACTATGCAAGGCGATTTAGATTTTGCACTTTTAAATAAATCACGAACTCGACCAGCTCCAACACCAACAAACATTTCAACAAATTCTGACGCAGAAATAGAGAAGAAAGGAACTTCTGCCTCTCCTGCAATTGCACGAGCTAATAACGTCTTACCAGTCCCAGGGGGGCCAACCAACAAAACACCTTTTGGGGTTTTTGCACCAAGGTCGATCAATATCTGTGGATTTCTTAAAAAGGTAACAATTTCTTTTAATTCATCTGATTCTTCATTTAAGCCTGCTACATCATCAAACGTGTATGTTTTAATATCATCCTCATTTACTTGAGAAGAACGGCCGGAAAATTTTTGCATGTTGTTTAACAACTTGGACGATCTTCTAATTAAAAATGAAAGGGATAAAACAAATATTAGAGTAAGACCAAATCCCGTAATGAAGTTAGCTAATCGCTGTTCTGATCTAATATCTCTAACAGTAAGAGGAACATTATATTCTTCAGATATTCGAAGAATTTTTTGATCATTATAAAATATCGGTATTAACTGTCTCTCTCCATTAATAAATTCAACTATGACTTCTCTTCTGTTTGGGATTAATATAATAGAAATAATTTCTCCACTTTCAATATCCCTTAATAATTGACTATAACTTTTACTCATTTGATAATTAAATCAACTAATTTAAAAAAATATATATATAAATTATAGTCAAAATGATAAGTTAATTGAGTTTATATAGAAAAAGAGACAAGAAGTTAGTTTTTTATCAAAGTCTTTTTGATAAATTGGTGCATGACGTTATAAAATATAAAATCTGTAAATGTTGAGAGCAAATGGCTGTACCTAAGAAGAAAACCTCTAAAGGGAAAAGAAATCAAAGGCATGCTACATGGAAAGGTAAAGCCGCTATTGCCGCAGAAAAGGCTTTATCAATAGGGAAATCAGTACTCACCGGCAGGGCACAGGGATTTGTTTATCCAATGAATGAGACTTCAGAAGAAGACTCAGATTAAGCATAATTAAGAACCTAGTTTAAATGCTTCAAGAATAAGGGCATATGTTGAGCCAATTCTTAAATTATTTACTGCCATTATAATTATTGAAAATTTGGATCGATAAGTTATTAGATATGTTCGAATTGATATCTCCATAATAAATAATACTAGAACAGCAATAAATATTGTATTCACAGCTTTATCTAATAAAAATGATAGAAAACTGTTAGTAAAATAAAAACCTGAGAGTAAAGAAAGTATTAAGATACTTCTCTTGCTCCAGGAGTCAGTGACAATTGGATTAATAGAATTAACCAGTAAATCTACAAGTTCAGTGAATTTAGTTTTTTGCATTTTTAATTAATAATATTTGTCAAATATTGATAATCAACATAGCTATTATCCATTTTCTTGCCATAAATCAGCTTAGATGGATTATTAGCATTACCGAGGTTATTTACACATGCATTTGCTTTTCTAGTAACATTATTAGAAGAAATTGACCAAGGTGGTAATGTCAAAAGGCAATTAAGATTTGCAGCTTTTGCAGCCTCAACACCAATCATAGAATCTTCAATGGCTAGGCAACTAACATCAGATTCTTTACTTAATTGAAGTGCTAAGAGATATGCATCGGGAGAAGGTTTGTGATTGCTTACATCTTCATAAGTAATGCATTTGGTAAAATAATTAAAATGAGAAGTCATTGAATTTCTCAAAAATGGGTCTAAGGAATCTCTGCCACTGGTCGTAACTATAAATTGCTGTACATCATAGTTAGATAGTTCATCAATTAGCCGTAGAACGCCTTCTCTTACTTTGATTTTTCCAGTCTGAATTAAATTCATATAATAAATACGTTTTTTCGATTGAATTTCAGAACATTTGGTATCACTAATTTTGCTATCTATTAAGTTTCGATAATGAATGATACGGTTATAACCTCCTGATATTTTTAACAGATCCAAATATTGCTTATCATTCCAGTTCCAATCCAAATCAAAATCCTTAAAAGCCATATTAAAAGCAACTCTATGTCCACACAATTCTGTGTTAGCTATGGTTCCATCTAGGTCCCAAAATACTGCTTTTAACTTATTCATGATATTTCAGTATAAAACAAATATAATTCTAATTACTTAGGAATCAATGCAGGATAAGCTTTTGAAAACAGTTAATTATCATATCAAAAATTGGATATTACCAAAACCTATAAATGAAGATGAAATAGCTAATATAAATTTAAACAATACATTACAGAAAGTCTTAATTAGAAGAGGGATAAATCTAAATAATGAATTGGATGAATATATAACACCATCAGAATTACCTAACCCAGAGGATCATTTTAATGAATTATGCAAGACTACTCAAAGAATCATTCAAGCTTGCAACAGAAAAGAGCAAATTGCGATATGTGGTGATTATGACGCTGATGGCATAACAAGCACAGTACTTCTAGTTGAATTATTATCTCTACTTGGAGCAAGAGTAAAGCCATACATACCATCAAGACAGGATGAAGGTTATGGACTTAACGTAAACATGATCAATGAAATTAATAATAAAAAAACAAAGCTAATTATTACTGTAGATAATGGCATCTCAGCGATTGATGCAATAAAAAAGGCAAAAGACTATGGAATAGATGTAATTATTACTGATCATCATAAAATACCAAATTATCAATTAGATATATTTTCATTAATACATCCTGAAAGAACACCCAGTGATTCACCTTATAAATATTTAGCAGGGGTAGGAATTGCATATTTACTAGCAAAAAATATTTGTAAAAAATTAAATTTTGATTTAAACCGCACATCAGCAACTGTATTCTTTTGTATTGGCACAGTTGCTGATATGGCTCCTCTTAAAGGAGCTAATAGAAAATGGCTTAAGGAGGGTTTACCGAAAATTAATATATCAACCAATAAAGGAATTAAATCAATTATAAAAAAGCTTTCAATTGATAAAATAGATATAACATCTGAAGATATAGGTTATAAAATTGCTCCACTAATTAACGCTGTTGGTAGACTTGGTGATCCAAATTTAATTATTGATCTATTCACAAATGAATCAAATGAATCTGTATATAAACTTACTAATACGTGTTTCGCAATGAATAAAGAAAGAAAAAGGATTACTTCATTAATTGAACAAGAAGCATTAGAAATAGCATTAAATGAGTATAAAAATGATAGAAAGTTCTTAGTGCTTGTCAATAAAGAATGGCACGCCGGTATTATTGGTATTGTAGCTGCAAGAATAGTTGAAAAGTTTAATCTCCCGACTGCTTTACTTGCAGAGGCAAATGACGGGAATTTCAGAGGATCAATTAGATCTAATAATAAATTAAAAGTAAATCTAGCACTCGATGAATGCAATGATCTTCTTATAGCTCATGGTGGACATTCAGCTGCCGCAGGTTTTTCAATTAAAGAAGAAAATATTCAAAGACTTATGGAAAAGCTTAATAACATAGCTAATAGAGAATTTGAAAATGTTAATTTAACCAACTCTTTAAAACCTGATGCATACATTAGGCTTAAAGATATAAATCAAGACTTATATGAACAACTAACATTGATTGGACCATTTGGGATAATGAATCCTGCACCTATATTCTGGACGCGAAAATGTAAGATTTTAGATATTTACAAGCTTAAAGGTGACCATATTAAAATGACTCTTAATGATGGGACCTCGTCAATAGATGCAATTAAATGGAATGGATCAATACAATTAAATAAAAATGACTTAATCGATGTTGCATTTTATATTGAAGTTAATATTTGGAAAAAAAATAAAAAACTTCAATTAAACATTATAGATATCAAAATTCATAATAAAATAATTGATTTACAAATACACAATAAAATTTATAAATGCCAATTGACTGACAATAAAAAAATTTTAATCACTAACTCCAAAGGTCAGTGCTTTAGTTCAGATCTATCAATATCTTCAGAGTATCTAAATGCAAAACAAAGAGTTTTTGCGAAAAAGATTCTTAGTTTTGCAGAGATTGCTCTTGGGAAAGCGTCTTAGCCCTTTTATACTCCTCTTCTATAGAAAATCAAAGCAATAATTGCTGGTCCGGCAAGAAAAACAGCTACTAGAGGCAAGAGGTTTCCCATGTTGATTAAAAATTTTTTATATCCTACTAAATAAGTGGCATTACTAACGAATAATTAAAAAATTTTGATGTTCATATTTCTAAGTCTACCTGTTTTTGGATTACGTCAAGATTTCTTGATGACATTAAAAAAGACCTAGAGCATCTGACTCAAATGTATTTATAGATTACTTGAGTAGATTTTGACATGGATCAATTTGTAGATGATATGACACTCTTTCGAGAACTTGATCATATATAGGATTTATATATAAGATGTAATTGAACTATAAACATAAAGAAGAATAACATCACTTGATGGGAAGTAATGGGTCAAACTAATCAAATTCCAAAACCAGAAGATAGTTATTCAAAGGATTCTACTCCTTTTTTTAGTGTGTTAATTACTTCTTTTAGTACAATTTTCTTGGCCGAGTTAGGAGATAAAACACAACTTGCAACTTTAATGCTTTCTGCACAGTCGGGTAGGCCACTAATTATTTTCATTGGCGCAGCTGTAGCACTTATTTCAACAAGCCTTCTTGGAGTTCTAATTGGTCGCTGGATTTCAAATAATCTACCAAGACAAAGGTTTACACTAGTTTCAGGAATAATTATGTTAAGTTTAGGAATATTCTTGGTATCACAAGGTTTTGTTGAATTTATTCAAAATAAAAATTTGAACTAATTTAATGCTTCTTACCCTTTTTTTTACTACATTTGTCACGATATTTCTTGCGGAATTGGGTGACAAAACTCAATTAACTACAATAACTTTAAGTAGTACAACTAATAAACCTTTAGCAGTATTTATTGGCTCGTCATTAGCTCTTATATTAGCTACGCTTCTAGGAGCTTTGGCCGGAGGATCTATTGCTAATCTCATCCCTGCCTTCTCACTAAAACTGCTCTCTGGAATAGTATTCTTAATAATAGGAATAAACCTTCTAGCACAAAGTAAAAAAGAATCTACTGGTGATACCTAGTAGAATAATCAATCACTGATTAATAGTCTTTGTAACTTAGAGACTTAAAACCAAGTAATTGAATTTAGTTACCAATCTTTCTTATGACAACTGTTTTAAACATATTAGAAAATCTAAATAGAGAGGAAGGCTTAGAGATTTCCAAACTTGAGAAATCGTTAAAACTAACAAAGAAACCTGATAGAGACGACTTAAATATAGCTATTAAAGCTCTTACAAGGCTGGGAATAGTTAAAAATACGGATGATGGTAAAGTTTTAATTAGTAGTGAAGTTGATTTTATACAAGGGAGGGTACGTTGTAGCAGTAAAGGGTATTGTTTTGTTGTTAGAGAAGACCAAGGTGAAGATATTTACATTAGAGAAAATAACTTAAATAATGCTTGGCACGGAGATTCTGTAATTGTATTAATTACAAAACCAGGAGTTAAGAGGAGAGCCCCAGAAGGATCTATACAATGTGTACTAAAAAGATATAATGATATTTTGCTTGCAAAATTAGAAATAGAAAAAAAAACTGGGGAATTAAAGGCCTACCCATTGGATGACAGAATCCCAGTAATTATTGATCTAGATGATGATTTTGCTAATAAAAATAAAATACCAAGTAAAGATTTAATTTATGAAATTAAAATTACAAAATATCCAATAGGTCAATTCAAGGCTACAGCTTCTATAATTAGAGAATTATCAGTTAACGATGGTGTAGAAGGAGATATCGAAATATTGCTTTCAAAGAATAATATTTCTAAGAATATTTCTTATCCAAAAGTTGCGCCTAAGAAAATTTCAATAAAGGGAAGAGAAGACTTAACCTCTCAACCTTCATTATTGTTTGAAAGCTGGGAATGTAAAAATTCACCTTCATTACCGGCCTTATTTGCTCAACCCTATGATGGAGGTAATCGCTTATGGATACATTGTCCTACAGTTTCCGAAAGACTTAATATAGGAGGCAAGCTAGATAAATTTCTTAAAGAAAAAGGGGAAGTTATATGTTTAGGAAATGATTGGCTTGAGTTTCTTAATGAATCACTTAAATCAGCATCACAATTTGAGCTAAATAAAAAAAATGAAGCAATATCATTAATGATTGATATTAATAGTGAGGGGAATGTAGTTGACTGGAGATTCACTCTCAGTTTAATTAAACCTGTAAATCTTATTACTTCAAAACATTTTAATGCTATTAATAAAAGAAAAATTAAATCAAAAGCAGTCCCTATTGCACTAAAGCCAATAAAAGACAGCTTGGAAGTCATTTATACTATTATTCATTCTTCTAAAATAATAAGTAATAATAATATTTCTCTTGTAAAATTAGATCAAAATATTCCAAATTTAGAAAGATTAATGGAATTACAAAAAGTTTTTCCTAGTAGAGATTTTCATGGATGGTCTAAATCTTATGACTGTTGTGATCCCCAATCTATCATTGATGTATACATTAGACTTGCTAACAGTATTCTTGGACAACATTTACTTGGATATAAATTACCATTTATTTATAAGAAACACGAAGAAGTGGATCCCTCATCCTTAAATGAATTAACTAAATCAGCTTTAGCATTAGATAAAAAAATAACAATCAACATAGATGGTTCTGCTACAATTAACGATCTAATAAAGGCATTTGATTCAAGTTCTAATAGGAAAATACTGCATAAATTGGTTAAACATATAATTCCTGGTATTCATTTAAAACTTTTCAATTCAAATTACTCTATTGATAATGTCGATTTATTAAACGAATTAGCCAATGAATATATTGAATCACCATGGTGTTGTCCTTCAATTAATTATTGGAATATATTTAATCAGTTTATAATATCAACACTTTTGACTGATGGTAAAAAGAAATCATCAAGTAGGAGTAGGGATTCAATAGACTTAGGTAAAAAAGATAGTTGGAAAGAAGTTACATGGGATATACTTCCCTCTAAAATTAATGAAAATATTTATAATTTATCAAATTTAAAATTAATCCAAGATTTAAATGAAATGCGTAATAAATCAAAATCATTTAGGAATAATATAATATCAATTGCACAGTGTAGAGAAGCACAAAAGATTATCGGTAAAGAAGTAACAGGAATAATAACAGGGGTTCAAAGTTATGGTTTTTTCACTGAAATTGACTGCATATCTGCTGAGGGTTTAGTTCATGTTAGTACTCTTGGTGATGATTGGTATGAATATAGATCTAGACAAAACCTTTTAGTAGGTCGAAAAAGTAAAAAGACTTATCAACTTTCTCAAAAAGTAAATATTAAAGTATTAAAAGTTGACATTCTAAAAAATCAGATCGACTTAGAACTTGTAAAAAAGGCTGATACAGAACTAAGTAAAAACACAGAAATTTATAATCATACAGATACGGATAATTAACAGCTAATGAAAAGTATTGTTCTTGCAATTACAGGTGCTTCAGCTATGCAAATAGGTGAAAGATCCATACAGTTATTATTAGATAATAATAAAACAGTCGATTTAATTCTAAGCAAGGGCGCTTATGAAGTAGCTAAAAGTGAGCGAAATATTAATATTCCTGTAGACCCAAAAGCTCAGGCTGTTTTCTGGCGAAATAAATTAGGAGTTATGACTGGGAAATTGACTTGTTATCGTTGGAATGATCATTCAGCCTCAATTGCAAGCGGAAGTCATAAAACAATGGGAATGGTTATTGCTCCTTGTTCAATGGGAACATTAGGTCGTATTGCATCTGGCTTTTCACTTGATTTAATAGAGAGATGTGCAGATGTTCACCTAAAGGAAAATAGAAAATTAATTATATCCCCAAGAGAATCACCCTTGAATTTAATTCATATTGAAAACATAAGACGTTTAGCCATGGCCGGAGCATTAATTGTGCCACCAATTCCTGCATGGTACACAAATCCAAAAACTATTGATGAAATGATTGATTTTATAGTAGTAAGACTTTTTGATTCACTTGGGGAGGACTTAAATAATGTAAAAAGATGGGAAGGTCCGGTTAAATGAAATTTAATTATCTGATTAAAGTTTTACCGTTCTTAACATCATTAGTATTAATTGTTTTCTTTAGCATTAGTAATCAGAAACATACTACTAAAATAAAAATTCTCATATGGGAGACTCCATCACTTGCGCTTGGAAAATATCTTGCAATATCTACTGGCTCTGGCTTTATCCTCTCTTTTCTCATAACTAATAAACTCTCTAATCTTAATAGACCTAGATTAAAAAAAATATTAAAAACTAAATCTGATAATATTCAAGATGAAAGTAATGACTACGTTGACTCAAATATTTTTAGTTCATATGATAATACGCTAATTGAACGAGAGATTAAGGACCCATCTCCAACTATTAATGCTAGATTCAGAGTGATAGGTAAAACATCTAAAAATGATTTTGATTCTTCGAATATCAACTTAAGAAATGTTTATGACCAAGAAACTAATGAATTACAAGATAGAGATGAATATCAAAAAGAAACTAATTATGAAAATAAAAATGATAGTAAATTATCAATAGATTGGAACGATCATTCTTTTTTAAACTGGTAAACTATTCATCTACAAATATAGTTAATCTAAAATAATAAGCAGGAATCTAAATAAATTTGCTAATATCAAAGTATGGAAAATACAAAACCTTCAAACGAAATAAACTCAAACAACAAAGATACTCGCTTAGAAATAGATTCAACTCCCAGCGTTGATAGTACTGTTCCCTCAATCAATCAATCAGTTTCTTCGGCTAAAGACGAATCCAATACTCCAAATCCAAATAAAGCACCCACCCCAAAAAAAGCTACTAAACCTCCTAAACTTGAAGATAAGCCGTTTGATGAGTTTATAACTAATTATTTAATTCCAGAATTGAAGAAATCTATTCAAGACAAGGGAACTTCAGTTAATGTTATCAAATTAATCGAAGGCGAGAGGCCTGTAGTTGGTGGAAATTGCTGGATGGTTTTTTGCGAATTATCGGAGCAGAGGAAGTTTTGGCTTTGCTTTAGTAATAAAATAATAACCTCCGATAAGACAATCTTACTAGCTGAGTCTAATTCTGACCCAAGCATAGTTGAATCTTTTTTAATTGATGAAAAAAAGACAACATTACCTTTACTAACTTCAAGAGTTCTTCAAAGGTTAAATGGTCAGAAATGGATCGGTGCGAATTGAATAGATATTATTTTTGTTATGATAATGTAAGTTTTTTTTAATAATAACAACAATTATTTCTACTTAATTTATATATACGCGGTTAAGCCAATCAAATGCCATAATAATAAAAAAAAAAAATTGACTAATTCATTACTAACTAAACAGAGCGAAAATTTGCTATTTCATATTTTTGACGACACATTAAAGCCCCAAATTGAAGAATTATTGGCTCTTGGTTCATCAGCTGGAGCTGACCTCGTTGAAGTCTTTCTTGAAAAATCAGATAATATCTCACTTCTGGCAGAGCAAGAAGATATATCAAATGTAAGTCCCTCTTTTGGCGTTGGAGCAGGTATTAGGGTATTTCTTGGCAAAAAGGACGGCTTTGTCAGTACAAATGATTTATCAAAAGCTGGGCTTCTATATGCCCTTAATCAAGCGCTAGGGATGTTAGGACTTGTAACTGGATCAAAAAATAGGGTTGAATTTGAAGGGTTATCTGATTTGAAGGATTTTGGTAGAAAAAAGAATGATTGGTTAATCCAATCACCAGATCTTGATGAATCCACTCTCAAACTTCTAGAAGCAACAAAATCACTTGCTTATAAAAATAAAAATTTACAAGTTAGAAGAGCTAGTTATTCAAGGAACTGGCAGGAGGTTCTTGTAGCAGCTTCTGATGGAGTTTTTGCTAGAGACATACGTCTTCATCAAACAGTTGGTTTAAACGTAATCGCTCAACAAGGTAAAAACAGATCAACTTCTGCCAGAAGATTTGGAAGTTCCGGTAACCCTGATGATTTAAGAAACTGGGAAATTGAAAAAAGTGCGTCTGAATTAAATGAAAGTGCGCAGAAAATGCTTTATGCAGAATATGTTGATGCAGGTCAAATGCCCGTTGTTCTTGCCAATAAATTTGGCGGTGTAATATTTCATGAAGCATGTGGGCATCTTCTAGAAACGACTCAATTAGAAAGAGGAACATCCCCATTTCATGACTCTATAAACAAACAAATTGCTCACAATGCTGTAAGTGCAGTCGATGAAGGGCTCTCAACACATGCTTTCGGCTCTCTCTCAATGGATGATGAAGGAATGGAACCACAAAATACATTACTCATTGAAAATGGAATTTTAAAACGATTCCTTTCTGATAGAGCAGGCTCACTTCGAACAGGTCATGCAAGAACAGGTAGTGGCAGGAGGCAAAATTTTTCGTTCGCCGCAGCAAGTCGCATGAGAAATACATACATTAAACAAGGTGATTTCACTCCTGATGAACTAATAAATAGTGTTAATGATGGTCTTTATTGTAAATCTATGGGTGGAGGAAGTGTAGGTCCAACTGGCCAATTTAACTTCTCAGTTGAAGAAGGTTATTTAATTAAGAATGGAAAACTTGATAAACCTGTTAAGGGTGCAACATTGATTGGTGAAGCAAAAGAAATATTACCTAGAATATCAATGTGCGCAAACGATCTCGATCTTGCTGCTGGTTTTTGTGGATCTGTAAGCGGAAGCGTAAACGTTACTGTGGGTCAACCACATATAAAAGTAGATTCAATAACAGTAGGAGGCAGATAAAATGACTATTGCAATTTCTAATGAAAAAATAGGTGAATTAGATCCTGTTTCATTGACTAATCTTTTAAAAAAATTCAGTAAAGAGTCAGAAATAAAAAAATGGGATATGGGCGCATCCTCAAGCAGGGACATATCTGTTCAAGTTCAACAAGGGAATGCCAAGCAGTTAAAGGGTTCTCAAAGAAATTCAATGACTTTAAGAGTATGGAATAAAAATAATCAGGTAGGTATTACTAGTACATCTGACTTAACTAGTGAAGGTATAAAAAAAGCAATGAAAGGTGCAATTGAAGCAAGTCTCTTTGGTAACGAAAAAGAATCTCCAGAGTTCTCTCCTTTAGCTAAAACAGAATTGGAAAATATTAATTCTAAAATCTCCAATCCTCATACAATTGATGAATTACTCACCATCCTAAAAAATGCTGAGAAACTATTAATAGATACTCATAAGTCTATAGATTCCGTTCCATATAATGGTTTAAACGAAAGTTATATAGAAAGGATATATTTGAATAGTGAGGGAGCTAATAGACATATGAAATTATCTCAATCTTCAATATATCTGTATGCTAAAGCCGAGGAAATCAATAAAAAGCCTCGAAGCGCAGGTGGTATCAGAATAAATTCTAATTTAAATGATCTTGATATAGACTCTTGTATAAAGGAAACTTCAGATAAGTTGATCAGTCATTTAAATTATAAACCTATTGAAACTAATAAGTATTTAACATGTTTTACTCCCGAAGCTTTTCTTCAGTTAATAACTGCATTTAGCTCTATGTTTAACGCACGATCTATTATAGATGGACTAAGTTTAATGAATGAAGACTCAATTGGTAATCAAATTACAGTCCCAAATTTAAACATAAGCGACGAAGGGCTTCATCCTGAAAATGTTGGTGCCTTTAGTTTTGATGGTGAAGGAACTCCAACACAAAATATAAAATTGATCACAAAAGGTAAATTAACTAATTTACTTCATTCAGAAGCAACTGCTAGAAAATTTGGTGTAAAACCAACTGGTCACGCTGGATTAGGAGCTAAGGTATCGGTTTCTCCAGATTGGCTAGTAGTAAGCAAAAATGAATCTGAAAAAGATAAAGACGAAAGTCTAAATATAAACACTACACTTAAAGAATACATTCTAATAGATGAATTATCTGCTATTCATTCAGGGGTCAAATCTAGTCAAGGTTCTTTTTCTTTACCCTTTGATGGTTGGATCGTTAATAATGGCAAAAAGACTTCAATTGAAGCCGCAACCGTAGCGGGTGATATTTTAAAAGTATTAAATAGTATTGTAAAAATTGAAAGTAACCAGATTGTTACTCATCAAGGTATTAGTCCACATATATGGATTGAGAACATATCAATAACTGGTGAAGCGTGAAGATAGTTTTTTGGGGAACCCCTAAATATGCTGCGGAAAATCTTATTAATATCGTTAATGCGGGATTCGAAGTAATAGGCGTAGTTACGCAACCCGATAGAAAGCGTGGGAGAGGGAAAGCATTGTCACCTTCTCCAGTGAAACAAGCTGCCATTGATTTTGGTATACCTGTCTTTGCTACACAATCAATCAGTAAGGATCAAAATACAAAGGATTCACTTAAATATTTAAACGCCGACATATACATAGTTGTAGCTTTTGGGCAAATCCTTCCAAAAGAAATATTAGATCAACCAAAGCTGGGTTGCTGGAATAGTCATGCATCCTTACTACCTGTTTGGAGAGGAGCTGCACCAATCCAGTGGTGCATTCTTAACGATGATTCAAAAACAGGTATTTGTATAATGTCCATGGAAGAAGGGTTAGATACGGGACCGGTTATTGAACAGGAGGTAGCAGTGATTAAAGATTCAGATAATCTAGAGTCTCTTACAAATAGACTTTCGAAAATATCATCAAAGTTATTAGTAAAAGCACTTGAAAGGATAAGCCTCACCAAATCTATAAATAAATCATCAATGCTAGATGAATTAAATGCTATCGAACAGTCTAAATTAAAGGGTAATCCGAGTTATGCAAGACAAATAAAAAAAGAAGATTATCTAATAAGTTGGAATAAAAATGCGAGACAAATTTTAAAGCAAATACAGGCGTTATATCCAAATGCATATACACTCTATAAAGGTAAAAGAATAAAAATCTTAGAGGCAACAATAAAAGGTAGTGACGATCAATTGCTAGAAAGTCAATGTATGGATACTCAATCAATAAAAGATAGAATACCAGGATCAATAACTATGATAAATAAACACGATGGCATAAAAATAATGACGAATGATTATCCAATTCAAATTAAATACGCTCAGCTAGAAGGGAAAAAGCCTACTGACAGTTATACTTTATCAGTACAATCAAAACTAAGCATTAATAATATATTGGGTAATTAGAAATTATTAGCGTTACTCGCTTTACTTGAAAAGCCCCATAGAAAAAGGCATACCATGAATAAGAAGAATATATATTCTGGTACTAATAATTTTGAAAATATTAATTGGAGGATTAACTTTACTCCAATAATACCAACAGCAATATAACCAGCCTTTTCTAAATTTGTATATATTTCAAGCCATTTAATAAATAATCCAGAAGTAAAACGTAATGCTATCACTCCTATAATGGCGCCTGTAATAACTAAAAGAAATTGATCACTTATTGCAACGGCTGCAGTAATACTGTCGATAGAGAAAGCTAAATCAGTTACAGACAATAGAAGGATAACTTTTACAATTGAAATTTCAGATTTATCATTAATATTATTATCTTTCTTAGAAGATATATCATTGTTGAAGATAAGCTTTGACAGTGATAGTGATATCAAATAAGTACCACCAATAAGTTTTACTGGCCAAAAATCCAGGATTAATTGGGCAGTAAGAATTACAAGTATTCTTAATATTAAAGCAATAAATATGCCTATATTTAGTGCTCTTTTTTGAAGATCAATATTATTTAGATTCTTTGTTATGGAGGCTAGAGCTACAGCATTATCAGCCGACAAAACAAGCTCCAACGAGACTATAATTGGCAATAGAGGGGCTAGTTCAACCCATCTATCGATACCATCAAGTAACGGAGTTAAGGATCTGAGAGATGCTGAATCCATTAAATTAAGACAAAAGAGCTATCCATAATGCATGTCTGGTATATGTTAACTCTAATAATTCTATTTAGGGTTAATTCAGAAGGGTTATGCGTATTGAATCTAAACTTTGCCATTTATCAGAAAATAAGGCTGTTGTTCAAGTAAAAGGATGGCAAAATGACAAAAACCTTGGAAGCGCATTAGCAGAAGGGGCCACAGTTGAAGTCGCTGAGGATAAAGCAATATCAAGACTAAAAAACAGGATAAATTCAACCTCAAAAAATGATGCAGACATAAAGTCAATTAATCAAGAGATAATGAAACCTACATTGAATGTTGAATTAGCAAAAATTAAAAAAATAGACCAAAGTAATATGAATCACGAGCCGAGTGATTGGAGCAATGAATTAACGGCAATAGATTCAGAAATTAAACGCTTAAAATGGTCTAGAGATGATGAAATAAGCTTCCTAGAAAAAAAATTAGGTTATAATAATCGAAACAAAATAACTAACTATAGTGATTTAGTAAATTATCTAAAACTTTTAAAAAATGAAGACATTAAAAATCAACCAAATGTTAATAATATTAGTAGTTTAATTGAAGAGTCCGATATTATACTTAAGGATCTATCCTGGGACCATATACAGGGGAGAGAATATTTACAGAGGGAGTTTAATGTTTCTACGAGGAAGGAACTTAATGAAAAACAATTAAGTTCATTTGTTGATAAGCTAAAATTAATTAGAAATAAGTATCTTCCTCATTAACTCTTTTCAATGTGATAATAAAAATGTTATAGTATCTCAATATATAAAGTAAAAAGGAATAGTGTCTTTAGAGTCAATAGCAAATTATTTAGAAAATCATCAATTAACAAATGAGTTGATTGTACGAACAAATAGAGATGAAAGATTAGTATTAACAGGTGCACCACGAACAGCAAAAGCGTTAATTACAACTTCACTTGCTAAAAAAGTATCCAAAACATTATTGGTAATTGTCCCAACATTAGAAGATGCTACTAGGTGGTTCCCATTAGTAAAAGAATGCGGTTGGAGCAAGACATGCTTGTATCCAACGAGTGAAGTATCTCCATATGATTCTATACAGACAACTTCAGAAATTATATGGGGACAATTGCAAGTTCTAAGCGATATATTAGAATTAAAAGATGATGAAAATATTGCAATAATTGCGACTGAAAGGTCATTACAACCTCATCTCCCTCCATTTGAATATCTTAAATCAAAGTGTATAAAATTAAATGTTGGAGACGAAATTAACCTAAGTGAATTATCTTTAAAATTGAGTGAATCTGGATATATTAAGTCTAATAATATTGATCAAGAAGGTACATGGACACGTCGTGGGGATATTATTGATATTTATCCCGTTAGTAGTGAACTTCCAATTAGGTTGGAATTGTTTGGTGATCAAATAGACAAAATTAAAGAATTTGATTCAATATCTCAAAGATCTTTGGATCAAATTGATAACGTATGTATTACACCAACAGGCTTTGATCCACTAATCATTAATAGGCTTACATCAATTAAGGATAAGGATATATCGGTTTTATTTTCTGATAATGATTACAGCGAGTTAGTAAATTCAAATACTTTAGAATCTGCAAAAAAATATTTAGGAGTTGCATTTGATAACCCTTCTTCTTTGTTAGATTATCTAGATAATAGTACATTTATTGTAGTTGATGAAAGGTTGCAAGGTGTATCTCATGGAAATGCTTGGTTTAACATAGTTAATGAAAGTTATACTGAATTAATTAGTAATTCATTAGACAACAAAGCATTAAAAAATTTATTAAAACCTAATCTTCATAAAAATATTAACGATATTTATGAATCGATAAACTGTTATATGGGTTTTGACATAACCGATTTAGATGATAATACAGGGAAAAAAAATGTATTTAATATTTCTAGTAAAGTTCATCATTGGCTACCTAATCAATATGGAAAAATTAGTCTTTCATTAAAAGATTATATAAGAGATAAATATTCTATCTGGATAATATCAGCTCAACCTAGTCGAGCTGTTTCTCTCTTAGAAGAACATGAATTAATATCAAAGTTTATACCAAATAATAATGATCTTAATGGTATTAAAACTGTCCTAGATGACAATGTACCTGTGGCTATTAAAAATAATAATGATGGTGAAATAGAAGGATTTTTCCTACCAGCCTGGAAAATCGCAATAGTAACAGATAAGGAGTTTTTTGGACAACATAATATTTCTAGTACTGGCTATGTAAGAAGAAGAAAGCAAGCACAGAGTAAAAAGATAGATCCTAATAAAATGAAACCTGGAGATTTCGTTGTTCATAGAAATCACGGTATCGGATTGTTCCAAAATATTCAAAAAATAAAAATTAATGGTGAGGCAAGAGATTATCTTGTTATTAAATATTTGGATGGAAAACTAAGTGTTGCTGCAGATCAACTTGGTAGCTTAGGTAGATATAGGAATTCCAATTCTAAAACCCCAACAATAAGTAAATTAGGTGGCGCTAATTGGAACAAAATAAAGGCCAAAGCTAAGAAATCTGTAAAAAAGGTAGCTTTAGATTTAATTAAGTTATATGCAGAAAGAAGTAAAGAAAAAGGATTCAAGTTTCCAAATGATGGCCCATGGCAAAGTGAACTAGAGGACTCCTTTCCTTACGAATTAACACCTGATCAAGCGACAGCGACAACTCAAGTTAAACGTGATATGGAAAGTGAGAAACCTATGGATAGATTAGTTTGTGGTGATGTTGGATTTGGCAAAACTGAGGTAGCCATAAGAGCAATTTTTAAAGCAATTACATCAGGGAAGCAAATAGCATTGTTAGCACCAACTACAGTATTATCTCAACAACACTGGAGAACTATATCTGATCGATTTGCACCATACCCTATAAAAGTATCTTTACTGAATAGATTTAAAACTAGTAGTGAAAGGAAACAAATTGTAAGTGGACTTAAAGAAGGACAAATTGATGCTGTTGTAGGTACACATCAACTCTTAAATAAAAAATTAGTTTATAAAGATTTAGGACTTCTTGTTATAGATGAAGAACAACGCTTTGGAGTTAATCAAAAGGAGAAAATAAAAGATTTAAAAAAGAGCGTAGATGTATTAACTCTTTCTGCAACACCAATTCCCAGAACACTTTACATGAGTCTTTCTGGAGTCCGTGAAATGAGTTTAATTTCAACACCACCGCCTTTACGCAGGCCTATTAATACTCATTTAGCCCCACTTGATAATGAAATTATTAGAAGTGCAATTTCACAAGAGATAGATAGAGGTGGCCAAATATTTTATATTGTTCCTCGAATTAAAGGGATTGATGATGTAGCTGAAAAATTAAAAATGATGATACCAAATGTTAAATTGTTGATAGCTCACGGGCAAATGGAAGAAGGTGCATTAGAAAATGCAATGTTGGCATTTAATGCAGGAGAAGCAGATATTTTGCTTTGTACAACTATTGTGGAGAGCGGATTAGATATACCTCGTGTAAACACTATATTAATAGAAGATTCACACAAATTTGGTTTATCTCAACTTTACCAATTAAGAGGGAGAGTTGGCCGTAGTGGTGTACAAGCGCATGCATGGTTGTTTTACCCAAGTGATGAGAAATTAAATGAAACTTCCAGACAACGGTTAAAGGCCATAAAAGAATTTAGTGACTTGGGTAGCGGTTATCAGTTAGCTATGAGGGATATGGAAATTAGAGGTGTTGGAAATATTTTAGGTATCGAACAAAGCGGACAAATGGAAACAATAGGTTTTGATTTGTATATGGAATTATTGCAAGAATCTATAGCCGAAATACAAGGACAAGACATTCCATCTGTTGATGATACACAAATTGATTTACCCGTGACAGCATTTATACCTGGAGATTGGATAACTGATCCAGATGAAAAAATAAATGCTTATAGATTAGCCACTGAATGTGAAGACAATGATGGGTTGGTTCAATTTGCTAGCAACATGGTTGATAGATATGGAACATTGCCAAAGCCAGTTGAGTCATTAATAGTAGTAATGAAATTAAAAATAATCGCCAAAAAGTGTGGTTTTTCGAGAATCAAATTGTCCAAACCAAATGTTGAGCTTGAAACAATGATGGATGAACCAGCATTTAAGCTACTTAGAAATGGTCTGGCTAAACATCTTCATGGAAGGTTTATCTATAAGAAAGGAGATCGGTACTCGTCCGTAATCATTCGAGGTCTTGGCATTTTGGATAGCGATAAACTTCTAGATCAACTTACTGAATGGCTGGCTTTAATGAATTCTGAAATCAATATTCAATAGATCAATACCAAAATAATAGTCATGTCAATCTTTCAATTGGTTGACCAAAACCCTTTTTAAGTAAAAAATTGCTATAGTCACCAAAATTTGAGTATTTTTACCTTGGGTGAAGTAATAGAAATCAGTACTAACCAATATGGGCTAAGTCTTTTTAGTGGAATGATAAGTCTTTTAGCTTTAGGGATATTTACACTTTTGACTGTAGACGCAGGTAACGACGATGATGATTCTGATTCTGGAAGTGGTGGCTTAATGCAACCAGTGAGTTAATTATATGATCAATTAGGTATTAGTTTTGCCAGTCTATCTCTAAAATCACCCTTAGCAATTCCTCCTTTTAGCTCTCCTATAATTTCAAATTCTCCTTCTGGTTCATTAACTAATAGGTAAGTTGGCCAGCCCATTCCCTCTTTTGTAGGGTATTGCTTTAACAATATCGGCCTATATTTTCTATAAACAACTGTATCTTGAAGTTTTACGCTAATAAATTCAATACCTAATTCTTTTGCAACTTTAGAATCAAAGAAGCTCATCCTATGGCAAGTTCCACAATCCTCAGAACTAAATTTAATTAATGAACAGGACATAAAAAAATTCTATTGAGAACTAATACTAAATATACCTTTCGATAAAAACTAGTTCAGTTATTAGACTTATTATTTCTTGCAATAACTGAGAAGAAAGGATCACTCTCTGAGGAGTAAAACCCAAAAAGCCTTTTATCTTCAGTTGTTTCGTTGATTATTTTTTCAATCCTCCAGCCATTTGTTGAAAGAATATCGCTTACGTATTCAATTCTTTTTTCCTCTGAAGAATTAGTCCAGATATTTGGGGCTTTGGTCCAAAATGCTCTGTTAGTGAATGAAATTATCAATAATGAATCAGATTTGATAATTCTCGATAGTTCTAATGAAACATTTTCGGGATATTGAAGATATTGCCATCCAGCTACAATTAATCCAACATCAATATAAGAATCTTCAATTGGCATATTTTGTGTCTTATTTAAATTTTGGACCCAGTAGCTATCAAGTCTTTTATTTGAACTTAATTCAGCTTCGTTCATTCCATGACCAATAACTTTTTTATATCTAATATCTGAAGGCAAATGGCTTACCCAACTACTCATTAAATCTAGAATTACATTGTGATTGATAAGATATTCTGAGTATAACTTTGTAAGTCGAGTTCTGAATGAACTGCTAAGGTGATGAACGAGTCTCGGTTGTTGGTAAAAGATTTGATCATCAGTAATATCAATTTTTTCTCTGTCATAAATTGAAAGTTTCATCTAAATTAATTTTTTTTTTATATTAGATGATTTCCAATTTATTGGAGATAATTGGCAAATTATCAATTAATAATAAAATTACAGTTAATTATTAATAACAATAAAGTTTATTTATTAATAACAATAAAGTTTATTTATAAATATAATAAAATTTAATTGTATATTTAGAAATACATAAGATAGATATATAAATAAGTGAAGAAATTAGATTACTAATTTTTTATTGAGATTGCTCTGATAGTGATTGATATGAATTGGTACTTTCTTTTAACTCAAATTTGTTATTCGTAGGAATAAGAACTAATAAAGTACTAGTAAAAAGGAATATAATAAATGAATAAAAGAAGTTAAAATTCTTGTTAGGATTAGATAAATTTTGACGAATATATTTCTTGCTATAGGGTCTTTCTTGATTTATGTCCCATCTAATATTAAATCTAGGGTCATATCTAAGTAGATCTAGACATCTTGTAAGGTCAGACAATTCAGAGTCATCCAGAATAATTTCTAAAGGCTTAACTCCTTTTTTGGTACTGTTGAGTAATAGTTTATGACTAATACCGAAGGGAGATATTGTTACTATTTTTTTGTTTGATACAAATGTTTTACGAATACCAGATATATATGATCGTGAATATTGAAGAATTACTTGCATCAAATTATCAAGATGTTCTTTCTCTCCTTCTAATAGAGGACAGCCAATAATTTTCAATGTCCATGAAAATATTATACCGATAGTAGATTCTGAGTCACCATTAGAAACATCTGGCATCCCTGCAAGTTCTAGTGAAGAAGAGTTTTGATCAAATCTATAAGATAAATTAATCATTTATAAATACTATGATTGATTATATAAAGAGGCTTTCAAACGATTAGCTCCTCCTGTTCCACAGGATAAAGACAGAATAACTAATAACTCTCGAAAAAATTCATTACTTTCATCACTTAATAAGGAAGAAATATAACTACGTTTAAAATTCATCCTTTCTCGAATTAGTGACTTTAGACGACTACTAAATAAAATCCATCTCTCTTTATTCAGTGTCTTTGATTCTTTAGAGGAAAGTAATTGCCTAATGAGGGGATAAAGTTTTTCTGCCATTGATGATATAAGCACAACTAGTGAATCAATCTGCTCATCGGATAAAGATGAAAATGTATAAGTTTTCCTAAGAGGGTTGGAACATCTGATTTTCCATAATTGAACTCTATTCGTGAAATCACCAGACATTCCACTATCTCTTGCCTTCAATAATAATGAATCGGTTGCATTGATTTGGAGTGTTTCAATAACTAAAATTAAAAAATCAAGTTTTCTCGTAGTATCATAAGAAATTACACAATTAACAAATGTGTTGTCAGAAGTACTGTCTTGGGATCTTGAGACATTATTTACGTTTTCGTACTGCGTAGTAAGTGAATTAGATTTATTCATACATTAAATAATGACAGCAGTTGGTAGGTTGGCTAGCTTTATTGTTAGTTTTATAAAACCGCACACCAATATTTGTAAGGAATGGAAAACTTGAAAAAGCATATAAATGAAGTACAAGATTTTCCAAGGGAAGGAATAGTCTTCAAAGACATAAACCCAATATATAAAGAGCCTAAGAAATGGAACGAGTTAATGATGCCTCTTCAAAGGCTAATATCCACAATAAATCCGGATTACATAGCTGGTATTGAATCGAGAGGTTTTATCTCTGCATCTGCTTTAGCTTTTAAACTTGATGTAGGTTTTATCCCTATTAGAAAGCCTAAAAAATTACCAGGAAAAGTAATTGGTGTTAATTATAAGCTTGAGTATGGTGAAGATAGACTAGAAATTCAGCGCAATTCAATTGAAAAAGGTAGTAAAATAATTGTAATAGATGATTTGCTTGCAACTGGAGGAACTGCTAGAGCGGCAGGTACTTTAATCAGAGAAGCTGGAGGCAATTTGATTGGATTCGCTTTTCTTGTAGAGCTTACTGAACTTCAAGGAAGAGATAAATTAGGTACTAATATAATTATTGAAAGTCTCATAAAATATTAATTATCTTTTAGCCAAATTAATATTATCTTGAGTTGAGATCGAGTTATTAACCCATAACTCCACATGACAATGGGTAATGGAGAATTTTCTAATGAACATCGTTTAACACCTAATTTCAATGCACTCTTGCTTATACCTAGTTTGTCAATGATAAAATTACACAATTCTTCTGAAGGAGGATTAATAGAATTATTAGTATTAATCATTTATATCTATTTCTGATTACAGACCATTAGTCATTAGGTTAAGAATAAATTTTCTAATAAAAACAAAATTCTTCAGAATCACGAAAACAAATTTTCTTGGTAATCCAAAGATAATCGAGTTACTTCTAGAAAATCTTACTAAACTATCAGTTAAGATAGAAATTAATAAAACATCAATTAATCTAGACAATGAATATATAACAGGAATAATGGAAAAATTATTTCTTAAAATTGGTATGGAAATTATATTTGTAAGGCTATCAACATCTCTCCAGCATAAATTCAAACCTTGACCACCTACCGGGTGAACTTTATGAGCTGTTTCACCTAAATATATATATTTTCCTGAATAAAATAAATAATTAAATAAAAAACTTATTGGAAAAGATTTTGGCTCGTCGATAATAGTATCAACTTCAATACCATATGGAAGAATAGTTGCTAAATAATCTAAAAACAAAGACTTTGGCTGACTCATATTATAACTACCTTTTACTATCGATTGACTACATATTATCTGAAATAAGTCTCCACCAAGAGGTAATATTGCAAATGGACCCTCAGAGTTTAATATTTCATATGCTTCATTGGATTTAATACCTCTTAATAGAACCTTGGCTGTGATGCACATTTGATCATAATTAAAGTTAAAAGAGGGTGTTTTAAGTTTCTTTTTGGTATTTGAATTTGATCCATCTGCTGCGATAATTAAGTCATAATTATTAGTATTAGGGATAACTGATGTAGGAATTTTATTAATATTATCAATATTTGATATAATCTTTAAAATTGAAGACATGATATTTTTATGCTCAGCGATCCAACCTACAGCCGAATACTTTTGATCTGAAAGGTTTAAATCATTAATAAGAAATTGACACTGTTTATTTAATTCGTAATCTATCACATTTAAATATTGAAAAGGAACCAAATTTGTTGTTAAATAAGACCATACTCCGATTTTTTGCAATATCTTTCTAGATGAGTGTGTTATTGCGTATGTTCTATCTCTATTTATAAGTTCTTCGTCAGATAATCTCTCATATAGATCAATTCTACAGCCAGAATTTGCTAATGATATTGCTGCCAATGACCCAGTTAACCCAGAACCAATAATTGCTATATTCATAGACAATATTATATCATTTACTACATAAAATATTTAGTTCAAAACTCTCATATTAACAAATTCTTCAAATGCAGGACGGAGAAGAAAGGGGTAAGAACCAACCCATAAATTTATTTCTGGACACCATGCATCACTTATAGCCTGAATCCTGTCAAAATCCCTTCTATTACTAAAAACAACGCAGTTAATTCTCATTCCTTTTGATAGTATATTGAACTTATTTTGTAATGGAAAACTTATATTACCTATAAAGCCATCTTCGTCTTCTATATCCAAAACTACCCATGTTCTTTTTTTCTCTAACACTTCTAACCTTCCATCTTTGTTAGCTTGTTCCTGTTTGTTTTCTACCCTATCTTCTACATAAACATCAGAAATATAACCATCAACTAATGCTGAGAAAGAGAAACTTTTAAACTTTGAGTTCTTTCTACTGGCTTCAAGTATTGGACCCCATAAAATATATAAAAGGAAAACTACTCCTAATATCAACCATAAAGAGTAAAACTGACTTGTTACTTGACTTTGGCTGATGAGCAAAGTAATTACTCCTCCAATTGCTGAGATCATAATTCTTTGAAAAATCTTCTGAGGGTTACCCAACGCAGCATTAAATTGCTTCCCAGTTGCTACTGAAGGGATCAATTTACCTATCTCATTCTGCTTAATCGGAAATAGCATTTGTATAAATAACTATAGGATTTTTTCGAGCCCATAAATTAGTTTATTGAATGTTCTGATTTTTTTAACAACTAATAGAACTCCAGGCATATAAGCAGAACGATCAATAGTGTTGTGAACCAGTTCATAAGTCTCACCATTGGAACCAAACATGACTTGTTGATGAGCTACTAGGCCGGGTAATCTTACAGAATGAAGCCTCAATCCACTAGGGCGAGAGCCACCTCTAGATCCTTCAATAGATTCTTCTTCTTTTACTAAAGGCTTATTAAAATCTGACCTTTGCTCCTCCATCAATTCAGCTGTTTTAATACAGGTTCCACTTGGTGCGTCAGCTTTTTTGTTGTGATGCATTTCAGTCAATTCAGCGAACTCATAAAAACGAGCTGCTGAAGCTGCTGCTTGCTGCAGTAAAACCATTCCTACTGAAAAGTTTGGAATAATCGCTGCACCAAGAGAAGCCTTTTCTGCAAATTTAGAAAGATCTTCTAATTGATCTGTTGTTATTCCAGTAGTACCAATTACTGGATGAACTCCATAAGCAATTGATGTTCGAGTGTGTTTATAAGCAACTTTTGGATGTGTGAAATCAACTAAAACAGCTCCATTATTAGAACCATCCTTAGGCACGTTTTGACTTGCAGCACATAGAGAGCCTTCGAAATCACTTGAAAGGAATATATCTAGAGGCCCTAAACCTATTAATGATCCAATGTCTTGACCTTCTTTATCCTTCTGATTATCAATTGCACCAATAAGTTGGTAATCTCTTGATGAATTAATTGCTTTAATAACCTCAGCTCCCATTCGACCTAAAGCACCTGCAACTAAAACTGGAATTGATTGATTAGCTGAGCTCATTGAATTGCTTTTTTTACAATCATATTTGATATCCCTTGTAACAGGCATTAACTAAATAACACACTAAAGGGCCACTGAACACTAGGCTTGGTCGAATTCCGTTTGAAGAAAAAGATGTTTACACAGGTTCGCTCAGCCAATCGCAGAGTTTCACCTGTCGAGAATCACAAGCATAAAGCAGTGATGAAGGCCGTTTATGTGGTTCTGGAGCCACAATATCAAAATGCTCTTACACAAGCTGCAAACTCATTAAATTCTCAAAATGGTCCTATTGGAATTGAGCTTAATGGATATCTAATTGAAGAACTGAGAGATAATGCCAATTATGAAAGCTTTAAAAAAGATATAGAAAAAGCTGATTTATTTGTAGCCTCTTTGATTTTCATTGAAGATTTGGCTCAAAAAGTTGTTGAAGCAGTAGAACCTCATAAGGAAAGTCTTAAAGCGGCGGTTGTATTTCCTTCAATGCCAGAAGTGATGCGATTGAATAAATTGGGAACTTTTTCTATGGCGCAGTTAGGCCAAAGTAAAAGCATTATTGGCGATTTCATGAAGAAGAGGAAAGAAGCAGGCGGTGCTGGCTTTCAAGATTCAATGCTGAAGCTTCTAAATACTCTTCCTTCAATTCTTAAGTACCTACCTGTTGATAAGGCTCAAGATGCTCGTAGCTTTATGCTTAGTTTCCAATATTGGTTAGGAGGTACCCCAGATAATTTAAGAAACTTCCTTTTAATGCTTGGAGACAAATATGTATTCCCAGAACTAAACATAGAAGAAGAAAAAATTGAAGTTGCAGAGCCAGAAGTTTTTCCAGATTTAGGAATTTGGCACCCTTTAGCTCCAAATATGTTTGAAGATAAAAAAGAATACCTAAATTGGACTGCGTCTAGAGATGACCTATCAAACAAGGCCAAAGAAGGTCCAGTTATCGGTCTTGTGCTTCAAAGAAGTCATATCGTTACTGGGGATGATGCACACTACGTCGCAGTAATTCAAGAACTTGAATATCGGGGAGCAACGGTCATACCAATTTTTTGTGGTGGATTAGATTTTTCTAGGCCAGTAAATGAATTTTATTATGATCCAATCAACCCTGATAACCCTATTGTAGACGGCGTTGTCTCACTTACGGGCTTTGCACTTGTAGGCGGTCCTGCAAGGCAGGATCACCCAAAAGCTGTGGAGGCATTAAAGAAACTCAATCGGCCCTATATGGTTGCTCTTCCTCTAGTCTTTCAAACAACACAAGAATGGGAAGGAAGTGATCTAGGTCTTCATCCTGTTCAAGTTGCTCTTCAGATTGCTATTCCTGAATTAGATGGAGCTATTGAGCCAATAGTCTTATCTGGGCGTGATGATGCCACTGGTAAAGCTCATACACTTCAAGACAGAGTAGATGCAATAGCTGAAAGAGCTATTCGATGGTCATCATTGAGAATTAAAAAACGCAATCAAAAGAAATTAGCAATTACTGTATTTAGTTTTCCGCCTGATAAAGGGAATGTTGGAACAGCTGCCTACTTAGACGTCTTTGGCTCTATTTATAGAGTTTTAGAAGAAATGAAGCAAAAAGGGTATGACATAAAAGATTTGCCTAAGAATCCAAAAGAACTTATGGAGAAATTAATAAATGATCCTGAAGCTTTACAAGGTTCTCCTGAACTATCAATAGCGCATCGAATGAGCGTAAAAGAATATGAAAAATTGACTCCTTATTCCGAGAGGCTTGAAGAGAATTGGGGAAAACCACCAGGAAATTTAAATAGTGACGGACAAAATCTTCTTATATATGGAAAAGAGTTTGGGAATGTATTTGTTGGGGTACAACCAACTTTCGGATATGAAGGCGATCCTATGAGATTGCTTTATTCGCGAAGTGCTAGTCCTCATCATGGTTTTGCAGCTTATTACACTTATTTAGAAAAAGTTTGGAAGGCAGACGCAGTTCTTCATTTTGGAACTCATGGATCGCTTGAATTCATGCCTGGTAAACAAATGGGTATGAGTGAGACTTGTTATCCCGATTCATTAATCGGAGGTCTACCTAATCTTTATTACTACGCAGCAAATAATCCTTCTGAAGCAACAATCGCAAAAAGAAGAGGATATGCATCAACAATTAGTTATTTAACTCCACCTGCTGAAAATGCTGGACTGTATAAAGGTCTAAAAGAACTTGGGGAGTTAGTAGGTTCTTATCAACAACTACGAGAAAGTGGAAGAGGAATTCAAATCGTTAACGCAATAGTCGAAACATCAAAAAAATGTAATCTTGATGAAGATGTAAAACTACCTGAAAAAGATGCCTCCGAATTAGCAATAGATGAAAGAGATTTAGTCGTTGGAAATGTTTATAAACAATTAATGGAAATAGAAAGTCGATTATTACCTTGCGGCTTACACACTATTGGAAAACCCGCCACTGCTGAAGAAGCCATTGCAACGTTAGTAAGTATCGCATCCATAGAAAGAGAAGATGATGGCATCAGATCATTACCAGGATTATTAGCTGAATCAAAAGGAAAAACAATTGATGAAGTCTACGATGGTAATAACAAGGGAAAATTAGAAGATGTTGAACTTAATAAATTAATTACAGAAACATCCAGAGAAGCTGTTGGTTCAATGGTTAAGTCCCTAACTGGAAGAGATGGGAGAGTAAATATGAAGAAGAATATCTGGACTCTAATTGTAGAATTCTTGAGAGGAATTGGTTTCTCAATTCCATCGCCTTGGCAATCAGTGGCGAAGAATGCTGGTTTTGAAACTGTAAATGCAAGTTCATTAGATAAATTGTTTGATTATCTAAGATTTTGCTTAGAGCAGATATGTGCTGATAAGGAAATGGAGAGCCTTTTAAAAGCTCTGGATGGAGATTATGTTATTCCTGGACCTGGAGGTGACCCGATAAGAAACCCTGGAGTATTACCAAGTGGAAAGAATATTCATGCATTAGATCCTCAGTCAATTCCAACAGTAGCTGCTGTGGCTTCAGCCAAAGGTGTAGTTGACAAGCTTATTGAGAGACAAAAAGAGGAGCAAGGTACTTGGCCTGAAACAATTGCTTGTGTACTTTGGGGGACTGACAACATTAAAACCTATGGAGAATCATTAGCTCAAATCCTTTGGTTTGTAGGAGTTAAGCCAAAACCAGACTCAGTCGGAAGGGTAAACAAATTAGAACTTCTTTCTCTTGAGGAACTAGGAAGGCCAAGAATTGATGTAGTCGTTAACTGCTCTGGCGTGTTTAGGGATTTATTTATTAATCAAATGGCATTGATTGATCAAGCAGTAAAAATGGCTGCAGAGGCAGATGAACCACTTGATCAAAATTTCGTAAGAAAACATGCACTCGAACAGGCAGAAAAGGAAGGGAAAAGTATTAGGGAATCAGCCAGCAGGGTTTTCTCAAATGCAAGTGGAAGTTACAGCTCAAATGTCAATTTGGCAGTAGAGAATTCAACATGGGAAGAAGAAAATGAATTACAAGAAATGTACCTTTCCAGAAAAACATATGCTTTTAATGCAGATAATCCTGGTGAAATGAATCAGAACAGAGAAGTTTTTGAATCAGTTATGAAAACTGCAGATGTCACATTCCAAAATTTAGATTCTTCTGAAATATCATTAACCGACGTAAGTCATTACTTTGACTCGGATCCAACAAATTTAATTAAAAATCTTAGAGATGATGGGAAAGCTCCAAGTAGTTTCATAGCAGACACAACCACAGCAAATGCTCAGGTTAGATCATTAAGTGAAACAATTAGATTAGATTCTAGAACAAAATTACTTAACCCAAAATGGTATGAAGGTATGCTCAAATCTGGATATGAAGGGGTAAGGGAAGTCTCAAATAGACTTAATTACACATTAGGTTGGAGTGCAACTAGTGGACAAGTTGATAATTTTGTATATGAAGAATCAAATGAAACTTTTATAAATGATCCGGAGATGAGGAAAAGATTAATGGAATTAAATCCTCATAGTTTTAGAAGAATAGTTGGGACATTATTGGAAGTTAATGGGAGAGGTTATTGGGAAACATCTGATGAGAATATTGAACAATTAAAAGAGCTATACCAAGAAGTAGAAGATAGAATTGAAGGAGTAAATTCAGAAGATTAGTTATATATTAAATAATAGACTTGGTCATTATTATAACCTGAGATATTTGTTTAATATCGTGAACTCTTAAAATATCAACTCCAGCGATTACGCATCTAGAAGCAACTGCAGAGGTTCCAAATATTCTTTTATTAGGGTCAGGTTCATTAATAACTGACCCAATAAATCTTTTTCTAGAAGCTCCTATTAATATTGGATAGTTCATAGAAACAAATTCATCTATATTTTTAAGCAAAGTTAGGTTTTGATCAACATTCTTTGCAAAACCTATTCCAGGATCAATAATAATTTGTTCATTTTTTATACCTTTAGATACTGCCAAATCGATTTGATTTAGTAATTCATTTTTCACATCTTTAACAACGTTTGAATATGTAGCTAAAGAATCCATTGTCATACTATTTCCTCGACTATGAGTCAAAATATAAGGACAATCTTTATCAGCAACAACACTAAACATTTCGGGATCGTGACGACCGCCACTTACATCATTAATCCAATCGGCACCAACATTTATTACTTTCTCAGCTACAGAATGATGAAAGGTGTCTACAGAAATTGGAATCTCGGGATGTAATAATTTTAATTCTTTTATTAAAGGAACCAATCTTTTAATCTCTATTTCGGCTCCAACCTCAAATGCTCCAGGTCGCGTGCTCTGTGCCCCAATATCTAAAATGTGTGCGCCTTGCTTAATACATAATGATGCATGATTAATTGCAGACGGTAAATCAATATATAGTCCACCATCACTAAATGAATCCTCAGTGATATTAACTATTGCCATTAAATGGGTTTCTCTTTCCCAATGTTCTGGCAGATAATTTTTATTTTGTTTCGTAGTTAGCAATTCTTGCAAAATTTTTAGGATCTAAAGAGGCTCCACCAACTAATACACCATCAATATCAGACATAGACATAATCTCATCAATATTATTTGATTTAACTGATCCACCGTATTGAATAATTACATCTTCGTAACCAGTCCATTTACGAATCAAACCACAAATCCTATTAGCCTCGTTTGCTTCACATGTTTTCCCAGTTCCTATTGCCCAAATTGGTTCATAAGCGACAATTAGCCTTTTTAAATCAATGCCTTCAAGACCCTGATCAACTTGCCTTCTAATAACTCTTTCAGCTTCACCAAGCTCTCTTTGTTCGATAGTTTCCCCAACACAAACAATTGGAATTAATTGATGATCCTGAGCCGATTGGGCTCTCTTATTTATTTGTTCATCACTTTCACTAAAATATTTGCGTGGTTCACTATGCCCAACAATTGCACATTTAACAGAAAGCTCATTAAGCATGAGAGGAGAAACCTCGGCTGTATAGGCTCCACTATCCTCCCAATGAACATTTTGGCTAGATAAAGAAAGATATTCACTTTTGTCCTTAATGAACTCAGAGAGAGGGTACAAGGCTGTAAATGGGGGTGCAATAACAACTTCCCTATCTTTTTTGGGTATATCTTTCAATAATGGCATCAATACCCCCATGTACTCTATCGCCTGAGTACAAGTCATGTTCATTTTCCAATTCCCTGCGATGACTGGTTTACGCACGCTAGCTCCTCATTTTCGCTTCTTGCCAACTTACGGCCTAGAGGATCAGAATTTGAAACTATGTATGTTTCATTTGCAAAATTAATTTGATCACCATCAATTAATTTTCTCCCTCTTCTGTTTTCAACTATGCCATTAACTGATATTTTTCCTGATTTAATAATCAATTTTGCTTCTCCTCCAGTCTGAACGACACCAATAAATTTTAGAAATTGATCTAATTTCATATACGTACATTTAAATTAAACACTGATAGTTTGATGGAATGACACAAAAAAACAAAATAAATTTCATTTACCTGATAAAGAGACTCAAGGGACATTTGCCAATTTTGTTGCTGGGTGGAATAAACATGTTTGTATACGTTATTTGTTGGCCAATACTTGCATGGTTATCTGGAAAGTTAATACCCGCTATTGGTCAAGGAAATATAAAACTAGTTTTAACCGTAATTTTACAAGCATTAATTGTATTTATCATTCAAAAAACTGCACAATATCTACAAGATAGTCTCCTTGCAAAACCCGCATTATCATTAAGCCAAGATCTTAGAACAACACTATTTAGAAAACTTCAAAAAAGTAATATTCTTTTCATAGAAAAACTCTCATCTGGAGATATAGCTTACAGACTAACTGAGGATGTTGATCGAGTTGGAGAAGTTATTTATAAATCTATTCAAGACACGACACCTTCGATATTTCAATTATTAGCAGTATTTGGGTACATGATATTTATTGACTGGAATTTATCACTCGCAACAATCATATTAGCTCCATTAATTGCATTATTAGTTAGTGATTTTGGAGGGAGAGTCTTAAAAGCATCCGAAAGAAGTCAAAACAAAATTAGTTCTTTAGCAGGTTTGCTTTCCGAGGCAATTCAAGGGCTGCCAATGGTTAAAGCATTTGCTGTTGAAGATTGGTTGCAGAATGATTTTGATAAACAAGTTGAATTACACAAAGAAGCTAAATTTAATATGCTTAAACTTGTAGCTCTTCAACATCCAATAGTTGGATTAATAGAAGTAATAGGTATTTTGAGTATTCTCGCGATTGGAACATTTAGAATACAAAGTGGGGGTATGACTAACGAAGAATTCGGCAGTTATTTTACAGCATTAATAATGTTAATAGATCCAATAAGCCATATAACGACCAATTATAACGAATTAAAGCAAGGACAAGCATCACTTAGACGGTTAAATGAAATAACAAAGAATCCACAAGAAATATCGAAAATTGATAGAGGTTTTATACCCAATAAGATAGATGGTAAGATTACATTTAAGAATGTATTTTTTTCATATAGCCAGGATAATGACGTAATAAAAGATATAAGTTTAGATATAGATAGTGGTAAAATTATTGCCTTAGTTGGTCCCTCGGGAGCAGGTAAAAGCACTATCTTTTCATTAATTTTAAAATTCATAGAGCCAAATAAGGGATCAATATTTATTGATGAATACAATTTGGATAATGTAAATACAAACTATTTACGAAGATTAATAGGTATAGTTCCACAAAAAACATTTATATTTTCAGGAACCATTGCTGAAGCGATTAGATTTGGAAGACCGACGACAAGAGAAAACATTGTAAATGCAGCAAAAATTGCAAATGCTCACGATTTTATTGAGCAATTCCCCGATGGTTATGAAACATTTATAGAAGAAAGAGGTACTAATCTCTCTGGAGGTCAATTACAGAGAATATCAATTGCAAGAGCTTTACTAGGAGATCCAACGATTTTATTACTAGATGAAGCTACTAGCTCTTTGGATGCGGAAGCTGAGGAATCAGTACAAAAAGGTCTTAAACAAGCTATGCATAGTCGAACAGTCGTAGTAATCGCCCATAGATTATCAACAATACAAAAGGCAGATAAAATAGCAGTGATTGAGAAAGGGAAAATATGTGAAGTAGGCAATCATAAAGAATTAATTAACAGGCAAGGAAGATATAAAGAGTTTTGCGATAAACAATTTATTAAGAGCTTTTAAGAATGTAATCGATGGTATATTATATAGAATTAAATATTAATTGAATGTCAAGTAGCACATCAAACGAAAGGGAAGCAATTTTAACATTTGAAGATAAAAAATATGATCTTAAAAGTATGCCAAAAGAAGTCCAAGAGCTCGTCAAAGGAATGCAGGTTGCAGATGCACAATTAAGGATGCATGAAGACACTCTTAAAGTACTAGCAGTCGGTCGACAACATCTTGCGATACAGTTAAAGGCAAAACTTGAAACAATAAACCCTATAAATTAACTAAATAAAATGTGAGCAAATATAATTAGAATTATTCTAAATATATTTTCATCCTGATTAATAAATAAAAGTATAGATTTTCAAAGTATTAAGTCAAAAGAATAGTAAAAATACTTACAAAGTACCAACATTAAATAATTTCCGTTCTTGAACCGAATGAGCCCAAGCCATGAGAGAATCTAAAGAAAAAATTAAGAAATGGGAACTAAGGGCTATTGGCTCAAGCAGGCCAAAATTGAAAGCACGGCGCAATTCATCGAATATGTAAAAACCGTGGTTCCATGGCTTAGATCAGTAGGTGGAACAATTATTGCTAAAGATGTGAATCAAAATTCAGATTTAAACGAATGGGATGGTGGTCAATTAGGGGTAATAGTTGAATTTGAATCTAAAGCTGCTGCTCAAAGGGCATTTAATTCATCAGAATTTCAAGAATATATTAAATATAGTGGAATTGAAAACCAATTATCGCTATCAATAATTGGATAACTAAATAAATAGGAATAATAAATATGATAAGAGATTCATCAACTCTTCAAAAGGGTCAAAATTTAAGAGTCGAAATTAGTGAAGTAAAAGATCGTTTACCAAAACATATTCTGGAAATAATAAAAAAGGAACCTGTAGTCGAACTAGTCGGATACAAAATGGTTGATGGAAATCAATTTGGACTAGTTGTTAAACTTAGGAATGGTGAAATAAATTGGTTTTTCGAAAAGGAATTGTCTGAAATGATGTAATTTATACTTAAATATATAATTTCTTATATGACTAAAAGATACATGCTATGATGACAAATGATTAATAAAGTATATTGATAATAGCTAAATAAAAGGATTATGCCTTACGACCAAATCACCGTGCTAATAGGTGGACTTATGCATATTCCTGTAATAATACTAGTTTTAAGATTTATTGAAAACAGATTTAATAATAGAAACTGGACGACAGAAGAACTTAATTACAATAAAATAGCCTAGTAACCTAATATTTAGATTATATTTAAATTATATTATATATATTAGTAATAACTATATAATGAAAACTATTGTTATTACAGGACCATCAGGCTCTGGAAAGTCAATTTTAAGTAAAAAATTATCTGCTTTATATTCTAATTCAATAGTTATTAAGACAGATTCATATTATAGGGATAACATATTTATCCGATTTCTATCTATATTTTTATATGATATTTATGATAGACCTATAAGTATAAAACAAAAGAAATTAATGAATACACTTAGTTCCATATATAATAAAGAGGAGATAATTTCATTTTATAAATACGACTTCAAGAGAAAACACACATCAATATTAAAAAAAAGGGTTAACTATAATTTAGAAAATCAAATAATCATATTAGAAGGAATATTCGCTCATAGATTAGATCTAAACTATCATGAAACTATAAATATTATATGTGAGGATAAAAAACAAATCTGTTTTAAAAGAAGACTACAACGAGATCAATCTGAAAGAGGAAGAAATATAAATGAAGTCATAAAAAAATTTAATAAGTCATGGAATTTATTTTATCTAAACATTCAAAACTTTCTTAATTGTAATAAAGTAATGCTTTTAAATCCAGTGGATAAAAATTCCTATAGTAAATTAGTTAAGAATTTAGATGAAATAAAAAATAACTAAGAAAAATAATAAATAATTTATCTTAGTTATTCCAGTAAATCTTAAAAATTATAGTCTCTACTTTTTCACCTCTGGAGCATTCATCCCATCGTAGTCTGGACCAACCATTAATCCTACAATTGCAAATAATGCAATTGACGCAACTCCAACTAGAACGGCAGTTGGTGCTGGAGTACTAGTAAGACCAGCAAATAACAAATTGCCCATAAAAGATAAATAAAGCTAGTTATAAATAGCAGAAAAAGGAATAAATTAATTAATTATTAACTGGTTTTGAACTAAAAAGCTTAAAATCGACATTTTGATACACAAAGAAGAAACTATTGTTTAAATGCTAGAAAATATTCTATACATATTGATTTATTAATAGTACACGTATGATTTAGAGAATTAATCCTAATGGAATCATTTCATTTTAAAGTGATTATTTTAAAACACAAAAAAAGTGGGTAAACATGTAAATCATATAAACCCACTAAATTTGCTAGATAATCTAATTATTTAGATGTATTTGGATCATTAAAACCATCGTAATTAGGGCCAACTACGACAGCCATAATTCCAAATAGGGCCATAAAAGCAATACCTATGATTGGAGCAGTAGGAGCTGGCGTACTTAGTAGTCCAGCGAAAGTTAAAGGAAGCATGTTCTTTAGTAAGACCCAATATAAATACCAGTCATCTGGGGATATGACCATTGATATTTTAATTTGTAACATTTAGTTCCAGCTTAAGTAAGCTATGACTGGCTTTAGAAACCGAATCATGAAGAAAACACAGTGAAACTCAAATTCATGAAAGGTTTGCAATCTGAAGTTTGTCTTCAAGATTCAATATTTCAAATAAATAGAAAAAAAGATCAAAATTATAATTTATTTCTTAATTCATCTATCAATAATATAATAGAAATGAAGATGTATTTAGTAATATATGATAATAAAATATAATTTGAAGGTTTAAAGTGGTTTCTAACATACGTCCAATAACACCAGTCGATGAATTTGATGAAGCATGTAAAAAAGCTAACTTAAATAATAAAGAACAAAGGATTATTGATCACATTAGATATATAGGTGTATTTAATCAACCGTCACTTACTAAAGATCTTCAATTAGATACGAAGCCACCAATATTATCAGTTCTATGTGAAATTTGCAGAAAGATAGGTGCCCATATGCCAGAACATTTTAGCAGCGTCAGAGTTTGGTCCAAGGAAGTTAATGAACATAAAGTAAAATGGGATGGAGACCTAGTCTGCACTTTGGCATGGAATAAAGACGGTGAACGATTATCCCCAGAAAATGGGACATGTTTATACCATACATTTGCAGTACACAAAGAATTATTCCAAGGATTAGATTAAATTTACAATTTATGTACGCGTTTATCCCTGACTTAGGTATTCAAATAACACATTATTAAAACCCAACTCTTCTGCTGAATATTCAAGCATCAAATTATCAGATTCTATTTGGGAACGAAAGAATCTAATTTCTTCGGATTCATCTCCTGATGGTGGAATGCCGTCGACAACATCAAAGATAATGTTTTGTCTATCCATTTCTGCAAGAACTTCATTTGCCATAATGATCAAACTTAGAACTAATGAATACATAGCCAATATTTGGAAGCTATAAAAGCAATTAAAACATTCCTTTACGAAATGCCAAACAGAAGAAAAGTCATCCACCAAATCGTTAAATCCATTCAATTCCTCTAGTCAACTAACATCTTGAGCAAAAAAAGCACAACAACTTTACATAAATTCATTTATGATATAAATTTCTTAATAAATTAGGTTTTCATCGTGATTGAGATTGGTGAAATTATTGAGTCAGATGTAATTAGAAAATCTCTCATAGCAGTAACTATGTCTACCAGTCGTCAAGGCATGGGAGTAGTAAAAGAACTAAGTAAAACAAACAAATTTAAAATACGTGCAATCACAAGAAATACAAAAAGCTTAAAAGCTCTAGAGCTTGGAAGTCTTAATAATGTTGAAGTAGTTAAAGGGGATTTAATGGATCCTAAAAGCCTTTATAAAGCTTTTAAGGGAGTTGACGTTATTTTTGGAAATACAACCCCTACAAAAGGTTGGAAATTATTTAGAGGGAGTATTGTAAGGTCTTATGAATTGGAACAAGGACTTAACTTGATAAATCAAGTTAAAATTGCATACGAATCAGGACAACTAAATCACTTTATATTTAGCTCAATTTGTAAAGCCAAAGATCCAATAAAAAATGATCCTGCTCCGGGACATTTTACTAGCAAATGGGATATAGAAGAATATATTAAAAAATTAGATCTATCAAAAATCACAACTGTCTTAAGACCTGTTAGCTACTTTGAAAATTTTGAAAATAAATTACCAGGATATACAATTTCAAAAAAAGTGTTTCCCGGAATAGTAGGGAAGAATTTTAAGTGGCAAACAATCGCAGTTGACGATATAGGTAAATGGGTAAGAGGTGTTTTGTCGAAACCTGAGAAATATAAAAATCAATCTATAAATATAGCTGGTGAGGAGTTAACAGGCCTTGAAATGGCAATGACGCTTCAAAGAATAGTTTCATCAGAAGGGTTTCAAACTAATTATTTAATGATACCGAGAGTTGCAATTAAGCTTTTGGAATACGACATAGGAGTAATGGCGGATTGGATTGAACGATCTGGATATGGCGCAGATATGAATAAACTTAAAATCATTCAAAATGAGTTAAATATTGTGCCTACATCTCTTAAAGATTGGCTTAACGAAAAACTTGAATATCAGAATAAAGAAAGAAGTTCATGGTCAAGACAGTGGAAAGCATCCCAATGGAAACTACAATGGGATAAATATTAAGTTGATATGATTTTGAAAAATATTAACTTATAAACCATTCACATCTATTGATTCTGCTATTGATCTAAGCAATTCAACTATTTGACTATCATCACAACTTGTATCCTCCTTAAGTTCTAAGCATAGATCTCTAATAGAAACATTAGTAGACCACCAAATGCCAGATGTTTCTGTATCATCAAAGTTGAATTTGGACATTAAATACTAGTGCAAACTATGAAAAATTGGTAGGATCAGTAGAAGAATTATCTAATGCTTTCAATTCATCAGGTAATTCCACATCTAAACTTTCTAATAAATTCTTTAAAACAATTTTATTGCTAAGAGCGTTTTTGCCAGGTCTAAAATTGAAAAATAAATATATGATAGTACTAGTGGCAATTATTATAAAAATTGAATATAAATAGATACTGCTGATCATTCAAACAAATAATAACTTTTTTATATTCATACCAAATCAGATAAAAATCAATAGAGATAAAAAAAAAATAATAAAATGATAGAAAACACATTAAGAGTTTCAAAGACTGCAACCTAAGTATTTATAACTAGAAGTCATGGCCTTTTGCTGGGTCTACTTTTGCTTAAGGAAATATAAGAATATATAGAGAAACCGATACATTTAGCAGATTAAAATAAATTTTAAATTTTATAAAATTACTAATAAAAATTTTTTATTTTTATTAGTAATAGATTAAACTTTCAAATAACGTCATTATAGTTGCAATTATTTTAAGATTTATGCTTGCTAACATAGGTTATATATTTTTAATCTCATTGCTATTAATTTTTGGTGGGTGGGCTTTTAAGGCTTTGATCTCTATAGCTCAAGGGAAACCTATAGAATTAAATCTCAAGAATCCTCTAAATTTAAAGGCAAGATGGCCTAAAGAAACTAACGAGAAGTAAATAATTATTTAAGATCTAAAACATATAGTATTGCTTGCGTTATAAAGCCTTTTGTTCAATTATCATTTATAGAGTATATATCAAGTTTAAACCAAATAATGATGCTTGAATCCTTAGATCCATTCCAACAACTTCTTTTAGGTGTATCTAGTATTGGGGTCCTAATGATACTTTTAGTAATTTTCCTTACAGCAAGTCCTAACTTTGAGAACACAGATAGATTAAAAAAGATCTTAGATTTTTTTGAAAAAAAGAATTAAATTCTTCCTAATGAAGAACATAACCGCTTAGCTTTTAAGTCAATGAAATATAATTTTCAGTATTTAGCTAATATTTTCAAAGGAAAACTTAATCTGATCAATGTCTAAATTATAAGTAATGTTGTTAGTAATTAAACATTTCAAGAGATGGTAAAGGAATTTATTGACAATAACAAATACTTAATTTGTGCAAGCTTAAGTACTTTATCCCTCGTATTTACATCAATTTCAATTATTTCCGTATCAAAATCAGTTAAGGAGATATCTAGTGATTTGGAACCGATTTCTGCCTGGGCCGACTCACAAAACGAATGCATAACGAAAACATTTCGCATCGACGGGAAAAACACACAAGGAATGCCTTCTAAAGTTTGGAGCTGCAATGGAGGCGGACAGTAGCTTCCCTTTTTTAAATGGAAAGCCTAAGATTCTCCCCATCTTCTACCAATTTCATATCCCCATTGCTTTGCAAGTTTCACAACATCATCATGTGTTTTACAACTTATAAATAATTCATACTTCTTAGGAGACTTGTTAATTAATTCCACCAATTTATTTAGTTGATCAATTTTGTAAAGGAACAATTCGTAATTTTCTTTTGACATTTTAATATAATTTTTAATTATTATTGAGAGTCCTGCGGTTGTTTCCAGACATATCTATCAATTGTATAATCCTTCTTTACTGCTACACAATTTGTAGCTATGTGCCATAGTGATTTATGAATTGGAGTCGGATTATATAGATATACTTTAGGAAATTTATTTTTCAAAATTCTAGTAGCAAGTCTCGCATGATAGTGAGGTACTGTTGGTTCAATATGATGAATAGCGTGAGTAGAACCTATTGAGTGATGGAGAAAATCTAATATTTTTCCGTATGGTCGATCTATAGAGAGGAATGCTCCTCGCATATAAGAGAATTGACTGGCGCCAAGATGAGGAACATCAGTATCGGTGTGGTGAAGCCATGTATAAATTACTAGCCAAATGTTAACAACAATAAGAGGACCTAAATAAAGACATATCATCGAATTTATTCCAAAAATCAAAGACCAAAAAGTCAATAAAAGCAGCATGAAAAGTATTCCCCAGTCGGAGATCCATACTTTTTTTGCCCATATGGATGGCCAAAGTTTTCTCGAAAATGGGGCTATTGGCCAAAAATGATTACTAGTTCCATAGCGAGGTCCACCTGTTTTACCAAAAAGTAAGTAAGCAGGCCAACCAAGAATTAAGTGAAGGAATAATTGATTAAAGCCATACAGAATTGGACCAAAGAATAATGATGACTCAATTTCAGCTTCACCACCTTTTTTTTCGAATTTTCCATCTCCTGATATGACTACAGGTACATGCGTTTCTCCATCGGTTATGTGATTTGTAAAAGCATGGTGAACTGCATGCGATCTTTGCCATGAAAAATATGGAACTAGTAAAAATGAATGAAGACAATATCCGACAACTGTTTCTAATTTACGATTATCTGAAAATGCTCCATGCCCACACTCATGAGCTAAAACCCAAAGCCCCATTGAAGTTGTCCCAGAGAGAAGTGCATATAAAAACCAAATCGGAATCATTTCCTTAGTAAAGGGAATAGATAGTCCAAGCAAAACAACAAAGAACTGAATAACAACTGTCCTAGTAAGATAAAAAATAGATCTTTTAGTCTGTCGAGTAAAACAGTGCTTGGGTATTGCTTCTCTAACTTCTTTCCTTGAGGGTATGTCATCAAGTGTGATTTCTAAAGCTTTCCCTTTTAGTCCAGAAGGAAGAAAATTCCTATTATTATTTTCTTTATTTTTCCTCTTGAATTTAGTAAGCAAACTTTTTTCCAATTTTTATAGCTTGATTAAGGATCACATACGACGTTACTATTCAAGAGTGCTATGAGGCTATAGGAATTTCTAACTTTCACAAAACATAGCTCCTGAATGAACAATAAATAAATTAAAGTACATTTATTTTCTAGAATGTCAGCGACTAAAGCAACTATAAAATTGATAACAAATACTTATATCTTCTAAAATTAGTTATTCCTACTTTCAGGATACTCAACTGTTCCATCAGGCTTCCTAATTGGTTTTGAATATAAAACTCTTAATAAACCTTTTGTATCCATATTAGGACTTGTTATAAAAAAGCTTACAAGAAAGAAACCACCAAAAATAATTAATATAATGATAATTGGAAAACTTAGGCCCATCTCAGTAAACGACAACAAGAAACAATACATTTTTGCTAGTACTAAATAAAATTATGTTTTTAATATTAAAGGAAATAACAAATAAGATGAGAAATGTAAATGAATATAATTAACCTACAATTGAATTTTTTCAAAGGGGCTTTCAACTATATCCTTATTGTCAAGAAATACATTGTATGAATTTTTATTCTTATTAAAACTTACATTTTTAAATGGTTTTCCATCAATAAAGTGCATAGCGGAACCACCCTCAATTGAAATGCAATTGTTGATCTTTTTGCCAATTAGCATTTTTTTAACGAAAGGAATACGAGAAGGTTCTTCATCATAATGAGGACAACAAGTCCCATTTATAAAATCTAAACAGGGTAAAATTTTTAATTCATTTTCCCATGAGTCAGTGATACCACGAGTAAACCAACAAATTGCACCTGCACTAACTCCGCTCATGATTACTCCTTGATTGTATGCTTCATTAAGCACTGAACTCATCCCCCATTCATTCCAAATTGCAAGCATGCTCTTTGTATTACCACCACCAACAAATACAATATCTTGGCTCAAAATATGATTATGTATATCTGTTGTTCTTTTAAAAAATTCAATGTGGGTTGGTAGGCAATTAAAATGAGTAAAAATAGAATAAAAGCGAACTATATAGCTATCATTATCACCTGTTGCAGTAGGTAAGAAACAAATTTTAGGACAATCATTCCCTGATTGATCAAGTATATATTTTTCTATTAAATTAGATGAACTATTTCTACCAAATCCACCACCACCTATCGCTATAATATGCTTTTTCAACTCTCAAAGATGTAGTTTCAATATAATACAACTAAAAAATACATAAAACAAATTGAAAAATAAAAGATTAAATAAATAGAAATAATATATTAAAAAAAAGACTCACCAGGTGATAATACTACTATCCCATGCTAAAAACTTACCAGAATCAGATGGTTTTTGATCAGAAATAATATTAATTAAATATTCTGTTGATTGTTTAGGAGTAAAAAGTTTATCCTTGGGTACTGATGACTGAAAAGGTTTCGATAGTTTTGTATCACAAGTACCTGGATGCAATATAGACACAATTGCATGAGGAAATCTTCTCTGCCATTCAATACTAAGGGTTTTTAAAAATTGATTTTGAGCAGCCTTAGAAGCTCTATAGGAATACCAACCGCCAAGTTTATTATCGCCAATACTACCCACTCTGGCACTCAAACTTGCAAAGGAGAATGGAAGTTCTGGTCTAATAAATTTTTCTATACTTTTTGCTATCAAAATAGGAGCAATTGAATTAATAGAGAAATTTTTAATTATATTTGAGCGCTTTAAGTGAGAAAGTCTCTTTTCAGGTTTTATAAGGTCAGAGTGCAAAAAACCACTGGTATTAATAACTAGTCGAAGTGGTTTGTTAAAAAGTGAAATTTGTTTTTCAAAATGATTGAATGAATTATCAATTTCTAAATCTAAATAAATATCACTTTGTTTAGAAAGATCACGGCCACATAGAATAACATCCAAATCAGGAGATATAGTCGTCAAATATTCTGAAATACATTTACCAATATCCCCAGCGCCAATAATTAGAGCAACTCCTTCCCAATCTCGAATTGTCATGATATCTACAGATGGAAATCAATACTAGGCAAATATTGTCTTTAGCGAGAGATAGTAAGACACGTCATATAATTGTATGAATACTCTATTACAATAGTAGAAAGTATATAATGAAAAAAAAATATTGATACCATGGAAAATGATTGGTTGTATGAATTTCAAAAATATATTAAAAAATTTACAGTTCTAATAATTTCGTTTATTATTATTTTATTGATAATATTAGTGATATATTAAAATTAAATATAAAATAATACTTTTTAGTAATCCACCAAATTAAATAACAATAGTTATATTACAAGTAAAAACCATGACAATAAAGGCGACTTACTACGGAGCAAATGGTTGGCTTATTGAAGTCAATAAAAAAAGAATATTGATTGATCCCTGGCTTAATGGCGATTTGCAATTCCCTACTGGAGACTGGCTAATCAAAGGGAAATTAGGCAAAGAAATAGAGGTTCCTAGCGAGATTGATTTTTTAATCTTAACCCAAGGCCAACCGGATCATTCCCATCCTCCAACATTAAAAAAAATAGATAAAAGTATCACAGTTATTGCTTCTCAAGCAGCTGGCAAAGTTGTAAGTCAATTAGGATTTACCAACATAAACACACTTACACCTGGTGAATCCTTTAAAGATTCCGATCTAAAAATTCAAGCGACATCGGGTGCTTCAGTACCAAATATTGAAAATGGTTACATTATTGATTCTTGCATGGGCTCAATTTATATTGAACCCCATGGATTTCTTGATAAAAAAATAAAACCAAGAACTATTGATTTATTAATAACGCCAGTTATAGACTTTTCATTACCACTTGCGGGTAAATTTATTAAAGGTAAAACTGTATTACCTCAATTATTAAAGTTATTTAATCCAACTACAGTTTTAGCAAGTACAACAGGAGGAGATATTACATTTACAGGAGTAATAAATAATTTAATCAAAGTTGAGGGATCAGTTGAAGATCTTACTTTGTTTAAAGATACTAGAACTAGCTTGATAAATCCTGAACCATTTAAAGAATATGAAATTTGATAATACGAATAATGTTTTATTCAACTAGTTTTTATTTTTCTCATCCTGGGTAATATAAAATTGAGACACTTCGGTTAACATTTTTATGACAACGTCATTATTACACTTTGTTCTTTCTTGAAGTCTCATGCAGGCTTCTTTAATATTTACAAATGCATCTTCCCTCATTTCTGATAGTTGTTCTTCAGTATAATCAATTTTACTCATAGGGACTTATATAATTATTTTAATATTAGTATACAGCTATGAAAAAAAATCAAAAACAATCTAAGTATTAATTAATTCTGATAAAGACTTAAATTGTTTACGGTATTTAACAATAGTTTTTAAATCTGGGAAACCTTCTGAAGTTAATTTAGATAGGAATTTTTTCTCAAAACCTAGTATTTGCTGAGCAGAACCATTCTCATCATCAGAACCAAACAAAGGCTTAGTCTTGTCATACAGGTTCTGATATATGTCGAGATCAGATTTGTTATCAAAAATAGATCCGTCTTCTGCTAAAAAAGATTTTTTATTAATACTTTTAAACAAAAATAGTGTAAGAAATACAATTGCAAGCAAGATAAAAATAGCTAAAGCTATTAAGGTGATATCCATAAATTTAGTAATGACTTCATTATATCTTAGTTGAAAATGAATAAAAATGGCAAAATAATTTTGATAAAATGAGTATCATCACTTAATTTCAATGAAAATGTAATGATAGATAGATGCAGATTTCACATTTTATATAAATATATATATAATATAAAATAATTAAATGACTTAAAATGAATTTTATATTATTATTATTAATTATATTTATATTATCTACTTGCATTTTTAATTATTTAATCGATAAGCGAAAAAGAAATACTTATATCAACGCCGGTAAAAAGTGGGAAGGAATAGTTAAAGAGCTAAGTAAGAGAAAATAGTGAATTAATTATATTCTCCCGGTACATCGTTCTTTTTTACTGTAACTCTTCCAACCTTTTTTCCTGAAAATCGTAGCAATTCATCTCCTGAAAATTCATATCCTCTCCTTAAGGCAATGAGAGCAACATCGTCTGCAGTTGATGAAGAAAGGACTTCATCTTTTAATGAAGCATCATTCTGCATTTTCTTTAAAAATCTTCTTAATTGATCTAATGACATTTAAGAAATGCAATTTCAAGTAATAGAATTATCATTTTAGATTATCAAAGACATAAATTATTAAATATGAAGAAAATCACTACAAAGGATTAATTTGATAAGTAAAATTAATTAATTAATAATAAAATAAATGTATAATTGAATTATTATTTACCATAAATGAAAAAAATCCTGTTTATATACATCTTATTGATTTCTTTTTCAGCTCCAGCATTTTCATATCCTGAAAGTCAAATTGCGGACTGTATTTCAAGTGCTTTAAGTAATCCAGCAACTAAGTCGATTTCTAAAGATTCAATAACTAATTACTGCGATTGTGCTCTCAAATTAATTATCGATGAGAATAAAGATATTAGAGAATCAGGTTATGAGTGTGCGCAAAAAAACTTTAATTAATCCAATATATTCATAACAAACATATACACCAATATAGCCATTAATAAAACTAGAAAAAATTACCATCAGACTTACCCCAATCTTTAGGCAATGCTAAAACCCAATCATCAATAGAAGTTCCTAACCATTCTTTATATTCTTGAAATATGCACCTTCTCACTTTGGCATCTGAAGCAGATTCCATTCGTTGCACCGCATTAGAGACAACATTCCGGAGGGTCAACTTCAAATCACTATCATCTTTCATTTAATCAAGTTCAAGTCTGTTATTCCTACACATAGCAATAAAATAAAAAAATAAACACGTAGATCTTTATAAGGTCATTAAGAACGATGAGTTTTAATATTGCTAGATTGAGAGTAAAGGAACTTGCTAAAGCCCTAAGCGTTGATTCTCCAGAGATAATTGCAACCTGTACACTTCTAAAAATACCTGCTTCATCACCTCTATCATCATTAACATTAGAGCAGAGTAAAGAAATAATTGACTATTTTCAAAAATCTAATGCCAAAAATCAGATTGATGATAATAATTAGTGAAAAGATAAAATTATAGAACAATTGTAAAGCTAATCTCTTTCATCAATAAAAACTATCAATTATAAGAATATATCTACAAGTCA
>QCHR01000002.1 GCA_003277985.1 Prochlorococcus sp. AG-402-G06 | reverse complement strand
GAGAGAAACGACGGTAAAAGCGGCTATTGAAAAAACTAAAGGCGGCAATAATTCAAACAGTATCCATCTATCTAGCAATGGAATAATTCTCCACTTTCTCTCTAATAAATTTTGAAATCTAATTAATAAGAATACGTTATTAAACATAGCTAATTAATCGAATGAGTTCCCAAGATATCTCTCTTTTACGACTTCATTTCTTGTGAGTTGATCTGAAGTTCCATCGGCAAGAATTTCCCCTTGATTAAGAATATAAGAGCGTTCAGTTATGGCCAATGTTGCTCTAACATTGTGATCTGTAATTAATATACCTATATTCTTATTTTTTAATTTCCTAATTAAATTCTGTAGATCATTAATAGCTATAGGGTCAACTCCTGCAAACGGCTCGTCTAAAAGTAAAAATTTCGGACCTAAACGTCCCACAGCCAAAGCTCTGGCTACTTCACATCTGCGTCTTTCTCCACCGGAAAGTTGATGGCCAAAACGATCAAGGAATGGTACCAAATTAAATTCCTCAATCAATTCTTCACGTTTTTTCCTAAATAAAGAAATTGACAACTTAGCTTGAGAAAGCGCAATATCCAAATTCTCAATAACGGTAAGATTTCTAAAAACACTTGGTTCTTGAGGTAGATAACCTATTCCTAATTGAACTCTTTTTGTCATCGAAAAATTTTTTATGCTATTTCCTTCCAAGCAGATATTGCCTTTGTTTGGCTTAATAAGGCCCACGATCATATTAAAAGTACTAGTTTTACCAGCACCATTTGGCCCCAAAAGACCAACAACCTCACCAGGTTTAACATTTAAATTAACGTTTTTTACAATTCTTTTATTGGATAAAGCTAAGTCCAAACTCTCAACAAATAGAGTCATTTCAATACAACCTATAGTGGGAAATCATATACATAAGAATTATCTGATAATAAACTATAGCTCTCATATATAAGCTTAATCAACAATCCTCTCAACCCAATATAAGTAGAACATCTCTGAATCATGAAAGGAGTTCTCAAATTTTGAATCAGCGATTACTCTAAATTTTTCAAAGTAAAGAGATTCACCTGGTTCCAAATTCTTAATAGAGGATCTATTACTTAAAAGTAATAATAATTTATTTACTTTAGGAAATTTATCTAAATAAACTTGGACATGATCAAGTGTTTTAGTTCTGTCTAATATAAGCCGATTAGCCCACTGGGCATAACTTCCAAATCCATTCAATTCAGGCAAGTAGAATTCTCTATCAAGATATCCAGATACTGTTGCTACTTCAACATCTCTAGTTGCAAATATTGGAGAATCCTCCCAACCTTTAGCCTCAATATATTGAGCAGTTTCTTTTCCACTAGAATATGGTACACGAAAATCATTAATGACCATATGAATCCCAACAACCAAATGTATAGTTAAACAAATGGTAAGTAATCTAGGGAAATAAAATATATTGCCTTTAGCAAATAGATTTTGTTGATTAGAAAATGTCCTTTGCTCATCTTGATTAGATAGTGCTAACCATAATGAGGACATAATCAATAGAAAATAATATCCATAATGTCTTGATCCATCACCTAAGAATAAAAAATAGTTAAAAAGAAATAAAAATATAATACCTCCTAAAAAATAAATTAATGCTGGACGATAAGATTTAATAAATGTGATTGTACTTAGAACTAAAATCAGTGTAATTAAGGCACATAAAAATAAATCAAAAAATCTACTTGAGTTAGGAATGATAAGCATATATCCTCCAAAAATCTGTCCTATGACTCTAAAGAAGTGACGTATATCTATAAAAGAAGAAAGTAATTTAACTGAGTCTCTTACTTGAAGAAGACTAAAAGCTCCAAAACACAACAAGCTCAATGAAATAGTAATACTAGATATAAAATCAATAATCCAATATTTATTTCTTTTATACTTTTTTCTTTGATTGGGATTTAAAAACCAATCAAAGACTAGAGTAATTCCAATAGCGAATGCTAATGACCAGGACAAAGCTTGTGTATTAGCTAAAAGGCCAATACATAAAGAAAATGGTATGTAAGTTTTCTCTTTTAAGTGATAAATAGAACAAAAAATAAAAATTATTAGTTCAGCAATAACATAATGACGACATACAAAAAAATATTCCCAAAAAGGAAAATATCCGAAAGTAAATAGAGCTTTAGTCGTTACATTAAATGGACTGAATCTCCAAAAAATTAAAATCGCTGAACTACCTAAAAACCAATGCATCAATTGCATACTTAAAGGTGTTCCAGTAATATTTTTAGAAAAATAAATTAACAATGACCAGAGTACAGGATGTCCAGATGGGGCGTTATTTTTCCATAAATCTATTAAGTTATCACTTTGCCAAGCCACTAACCATCCTTGCATCTCATCTCTCCAAAGAGCATGATTAAATACACCAAATAAACCTATGATTATAAATAAAATAGGTAAAAATATCTCATAAAAACGATGCTCAGGCAATTGTATTTGATTGATTCTTTTGAATTCCATTTTGATTTATGCAGAATGTCGATTTATATAATTTGGATTAATCAAATTTGAAGCAAAATAAAATAGCATAACAATAAAAATAATGTAAATCATCGCTCTTTTATTAGCAAAACTGTAAGAGACTTCACCTGGCTTTCAAAGAAAGCTGAGAACAGGCAAGCTGCAACCTGCTAGATCCTTTCCAATTTGTAGAAATTCTAATCTCCTTGAAACGCAGATAGAAAGTCCTTCAATATCTAATCCAAAATTACCCAAATGATATCTTTTTAATCTACCCAAGGCCTCTCCGTAAAGTATCGTCGCCCCATTTAAATTACTATTTTCTAGATGAACTTGTGCAACAGCAACTTGCAATATGCCCTGTATTAACTGCCTTTCAGGTCCACTAGTCTCATGCCATATCTCTTCAAAAACATCATGGGATTTATACCATTGACAAGAATTAAATAATTTCATTCCTATTTCAAAACGAGAATCTCTAATAAATAAATCATCTTGTTTATCTATAAAAGTCATTATTTTTTCGAATTTTTCTTTGTATTAATTTTTCTCAGCCTTATAGATTCAGGAGTAACTTCCAACATCTCCCCTGGTCCAATGTATTCAAGAGCTCTTTCTAATGTCATTTCAATTGGAGATTGCAATTGATCTAACTCATCTGCACCAGCCGAACGCATGTTGGTAAGTTGTTTAGCTTTGCAAATATTTAATTCAAGGTCTTGTGGGCGATTATTCTCTCCAATAATCATTCCTTTATAAACTTTGGCTCCAGGAGTAATAAAAAACTGCCCACGGTCTTCAGCATTTTTTAAGGAATAGAAAGTAGCTACACCCTCTTCAAATGAAATAAGGACTCCATTTCTCCTTTGTTCAAAATCTCCTACTGATGGCCTGTATTCAAAAAACGAATGGCTCATAATTCCTTCACCTCTTGTTGCACGAATAAACTCGCCCCTAAAGCCAATTAAGCCTCTTGATGGGATAACAAATTCCAGTTGAGTTCGATGATCTGTCCCCGTTTCCATATTTTGCATTTCACCCTTTCTAACCCCAAGGCTTTCAATGCAAGCTCCAATAGAAGCTTCAGGGACATCAAGGACTAGGGTCTCAACTGGTTCACATTTAATTTCATCAATGGTCCTAAAAATGACTTGTGGTTGAGAAACTTGAAATTCATACCCCTCTCTTCGCATTGTCTCTATAAGAATTCCTAGATGTAACTCTCCCCTTCCACTGACAGAAAAACGATCAGGTGAATCTGTATCCTCGACTCTTAATGCAACATTCGTAAGAAGTTCTTTGTTTAATCGATCCTTCAACTGACGGCTGGTTACAAACTTTCCCTCTTTTCCTGCAAATGGAGAATCATTTACAACAAACGTCATTTGCAATGTTGGCTCGTCCACCTTGATTAGAGGTAAAGGCTTCGGTTCATCAGGACAGGCAACTGTTTCTCCAATTGAGACATCATCAAATCCTGCCAAGGCAACTATATCTCCAGCATTTGCTTCATCTATTTCAATTCTTTTTAATCCTTTAAATCCTAAAAGTTTATTGATCCTGCCTTTTTTCAAACTCCCATCTTCCTTTATCAAACAAGTTCTTTGGCCATTTTTAATCACACCATTATGTACTCTTCCAATAATGATCGTTCCTAAAAAATCTGAGTAATCAAGAGTGGTGACTTGTAATTGTAAGGGCTTACTCTGATCGCCTACTGGGGGAGGAACTTGCCTAATAATTGCTTCAAATAAAGGTTTCATATTATCACTTTCACTTTTGACTTCAGTTTTTGCGAAGCCACCTAATCCACTCCCAAATAAATAAGGAAAATCACATTGATCATCATCAGCTCCTAGTTCCAAAAACAGATCTAAAACTTTATCTACCGCAGTTTCAGGTTCTACTCTTGCGCGATCAATTTTATTCACAAAAACAATTGGTCTTAAGCCCTGCTCTAAAGCTTTTTTTAAAACGAATCGAGTTTGCGGCATTGGTCCTTCGTTCGCATCAACAACAAGAAGACAGCCATCTACCATACCCAAAACCCTCTCAACCTCCCCTCCAAAATCAGCATGCCCTGGAGTGTCAACAATGTTTATGCGTGTATCGTTGTATGTAACAGCTGTGTTTTTTGAAAGAATCGTTATGCCTCTTTCACGTTCCAAATCATTTGAATCCATCGCACAAGTTGGGACTTCCTCGTTATCTCGAAAAGTCCCAGATTGATTTAAAAGTGCATCAACCAAAGTTGTCTTACCATGATCAACGTGAGCAATTATTGCGATATTCCTTATGGCCTGTATATCAAAACTCATAATTTAAAAAAATTAAAATTTCTTTCGTTAATACAAACATAAACAATATCTCACCATGACTTCTTTTAGCTGTTTTAAATGCCAATTAAAATATCGAATAAAAGATTGGAAGTAAAAGAATTAAGTCAAAATTATTTGAATTTAGTAATTTTATTTGCGGCTTCAAATTGCCTCAAAGCATCAACAGTCCCTTCATATCTCCAATGCCAAGGCTCATAAGTTACACCTTGTTTGTTATTTGGTGGAAAAGAAAGAACGAAATGATATTTAGGGGCAAACCTCTTCATCCATTTAAAAGCAGGCGTTTGTTCAAATTCAACTTCAAAATGAGTATCTGGATAATTCCCATCACCAACATCGATTGCATATCCTGTGCTGTGTTCAGAATAGCCAGGAGGAGCTGAAACCATAGACCGCTCAACAGCGGTTTGATTTCTAATAGATTTATTTTCATAAAAAATATCCCTTTGCAAATCAATTGATCGATAACCACTTAATAGTTGTAAAGAAACCCCTCTTTGCGCCGCCATAAATTGCATTTCCTTAAAATTTTCATAAATTTCTTTATGCACGTAAATACCAGGAGAGAAAAGAATTAATTCATTTTTTGAAGCCTCGGGGTATGGAAGATGGCCCAACAAACTTTTAGTTTGATTTGTCTCAATGGAGACAATCGAATCATCTAAAGATTTTGTTTGGCGTAACAATGATTTATCAGCCAAATACATTAACGATATACCTAATCCAACGAATAGAAATCCTAAACGCAAAAAAGACTTGGTAGTAAGGGTTTTGATGGATCTAATCCTTTTGGCCAGCGGGATGTCATCTTGGTAATTCATACGATCTGCTTATGGTCAAAACAATTGGAATTCAAAAAAATGATGTTTCGATAGTAACGAGTATCTCCAATCTTTATACTTTCTATGAGATAAGGATGTAAGTTTTATATATAGAGAACTAAATTTTTCATCCAAAGATGTTAAGAGTTGCTGTTATTGGTGGTGGTCCAAGTGGATCATGCGCTGCAGAAATTTTGGCTAAAGCGGGAATTAAAACTTGGATTTTCGAAAGAAAGCTTGACAATGCAAAACCATGTGGAGGAGCGATACCTTTGTGCATGGTTTCTGAATTTGATCTTCCTGAATCAATTATTGATAGGAAAGTCAGGAACATGAAAATGATATCACCATCAAATAGAGAAGTAGATATTATTTTGGATGATATTTATCCAGGAAGCGACAAAGAATACATAGGCATGTTGAGGCGTGAAGTAATGGATTCATTTATGAGAAATCGTGCCGCAGAACTTGGCGCAACATTAGTAAATGGATTGGTATCAAAAATAGAAACTGGTACTAACAAACAAGGTCCATATACGCTGCACTACACAGAAATCCTAAACGACCAATCAGAAGAAAAAGGGAAGCAACTTGAGGTGGATTTAATTGTTGGAGCAGATGGTGCAACTAGCAGAGTTGCAAAAGCAATGGATGCTGGAGATTACAACTATGCAGTAGCAATTCAAGAAAGGATAAAACTTCCTAAAGAGGAAATGAAGTATTACGAAGACAGAGCTGAAATGTATGTAGGCACAGATGTATCACCTGATTTCTATGGTTGGGTCTTTCCAAAATACGACCATGTTGCAGCAGGCACAGGAACAATGAAACAAAATGGTGGTTTAATAAAAAGCCTCCAGATTGGAGTTAGAGAGCGCGCAAAGAAAAGACTCGTAAATGGAGAAGTCATCAAAGTAGAAGCTCATCCAATTCCGGAGCATCCTAGGCCAAGAAGAGTTGTTGGAAGAATGGCTCTAGTTGGAGATGCAGCTGGTTATGTAACCAAAAGTTCAGGAGAAGGAATTTATTTTGCTGCCAAAAGTGGAAGAATGTGTGCCGAACAAATCGTCGAATCAAGTCAAAATGGGAAAATAATACCCACTGAGAATGATCTCAAAAAATATTTAAAAAAATGGGATAAAAAGTATGGAACCACCTATACAGTTTTAGATATACTCCAAAGGATTTTCTATACCAGTGATGGAGCAAGAGAAGCTTTTGTAGAGATGTGTGGTGACATGGATGTTCAAAGACTTACATTTGATAGCTATCTCTATAAAACTGTGGTTGCAATGAAGCCGCTTCAACAATTAAAACTTACCTTATTAACAATCGGTTCTGTTTTAAGAGGGAAGGCACTAGCACCAAGCACATACAAGCCAGTCCCAAGTGCAGTAAGAGATGATAAAGAGGTAAATAAAATGTTAGCGGTCAGTTCAATTAAAGGTGGTATAAAAACCAGTAAAAAATAGTACCAACTAACTAAGCTTGCTGAAATCAGCAAGCTTCAAAGACTGATTTCTAAGGATTGTCAGCAAATTTAATCTGTTATTTCTTAGATTAATATCATCTGTCATAACCATTACACTTCCTTTTCCATCAAAAAAGTTGGCTAGCATTTCAGCACTTGAAACTAGGCCATCAGCTAACAATTTATATTTAACACGCTCACAATTTATAGCTAGAGGTTTTAATTCCTCCAAAACATTAAACATTTCGATTTCACAGTCTTTCTCAAATAGTGATTTATCTACAAAATCTGAAGGATCTATAACATCTTTGGGAATAGAACTTTTAGCTGCCAACTTTGAGGCTCGAGTCACTACAGCTTGCAACAAACTAAGGGTATTATTTTTTCTCATTTCCGTTAATAATGAAGTTCGAAAATAAACATCAGTTGGATCATCTAATAATTTTGATGTTGATGTTGTATCTCCTGCAATTGCCTGATTAATATCAAAGTCAATCTCTTTCTCTTCTAATAAGCTTATAATTCTTTGACGAAAGAATTCCTTTAATTCGCTAGAAAGACTATTTATTTCAAAAGGGAGAGAGGGGAAAAGTTGCTGCCAAAAAATAAGTGAATCATTTATTATTTCATTGATATTTAATTGCCAATCCTTATTCCATAGAATCAACAATATTCCATTTGCAGCCCTTCTCAAAGCATATGGATCAGATGAGCCAGAAGGTCTTTCTCCTTTAGCATAGATACTTAAAAGCAATTCAAAACGTTCAGCTAATGAAACCGCATTACCAAGGTTATTTGATGGAAGAGAATCTGTAGTTCCTTTAGGTTTGTAATGTTCCAACACACCAAGGCATACATCTCTGGATTCCCCCTCATGAAGTAAGTATTTAGATCCAATAGTTCCTTGTAATTCTGGAAACTCACCAACCATATTGCTAACTAAATCATGCTTAGAAAAGTGTGCAACTTTCACAGATTTCTCAATATCCTCTTGATCAAATTTAAGTTTTGATGATATTAATTTAGCAAGCCATTCAATCCGATTTACACGCTCATATAAAGAACCTAATCCTTCAGCAAAAGTTACTTCTCTTAATTTATCAATACGAGAGGAGCTATTAATTAATAAATCTGACTTTATAAAAAATGAAGCATCAGAAAACCTTGCCTTCAATACTTTTTCATTACCTAAAATAATATTTTCTTTTGCTGAAGATAATCCATTACTAATACACAAAAAACTAGGAAGTAAAATATTTCTTGAGTCAAGTGATAATGGATCAAACTCAATATTAACTTTGTATAAAGGTATGTACCTTTGATGAACCTTCATCACTGTGGACAAGACCTCAGGGGGTAAATCGAGGAAAGACTCATCAAAACTCCCAGTCACAAGTAAAGGAGACTCAACTAAGTCGGTCAGCTCATTTAAAAGGGGTTGCGTCAGATCAGGCTTAACTTCTTTATTTGTTCCGTGATTAAGAACTAAATCACTGATATTTGAAAGGCGCCTTTTCCTGTCAACTATTACTCCGACGTCCTGCAATTGATCAAAATAAGTTTTCGCACTCTTTATTTCTAATGATGAGCCTTGCAACCTATGTGGTCTTGAAATATTACCAACTTGAATTTCTGGATCAAATCCTGAAATTTTAAAGGGCAAGACTTCTGAATCAATTAAAGAAACAATCCAACGGATAGGTCTCGAAAAGCGAAAATCACCTTTGCCCCATCTCATAAACCTTCTTCCTTGAATTTTGCTAATCCAACCAGGTACATAATCAGCTAACAAACTCCCAACGGGCTTGCCTTTCTCGATTGATTTAGCAAAAACGAATGACCCTTTTGGAGTTTCTCGAAGCTCTAATTCAACAGGTGAAAGGTTATATCTGCTAGCAAAACCAATGGCTGCTTTTGTAGGCTCTCCATCATGAAAAGCTTGAGAAACAGGAGGACCTTTACGTTCAAAAATATTATCTTCAGAAAATGGAGCAATCCCGTCAATCGTTAATGTAATTCTTCTAGGAGTAGTAGTAACTCTTATTTTACGAAATTTTATTTGAGAAGAATTTAAGTCATCATATACATTTAACTCAAGCTGGGAAATAACAGATTCAGCCATATCAGATGGCAGTTCCTCAGTACCGATTTCTAAAAGGTAAGTAGACAAAAAAATTTCCTTATGTACTTAACAAGATTAGATCCAAATTTGAATTAGTTCTACATTCTGTGTCCTAGAAAAAATTTAATAATCAGGAATGGCTCTTTGTTCACTCATGGTTTTATTTGAAAAATTAGACACCAGTTAACACGAAAAATGATACAGTGTAGGTACCGGTGTAGGTACCATTGCCTAAGATAATACAAATACCAGGAAGATCGGGTTTTTACCTAAGGGTTGCTGTACCTAGGGGTAAGCTAAGGGACGCTTTTGGGACATGTGATGTAGTTAAAAAAATAGGTAACACGAAAGATGAAGCAGAAGAGAACATAAGCTCAGCAGAAATAGCTATCCAAGAAAAATTCGATGAGAAGCTCAGAGAAGAAGAGGCCAAACAGATCAACAAATCCTTACCTAAGGGAATAAGAATTGAGGCTATTAAAAAAAGTAATTCAAAAGAATCTCCAAAAAACATAAAAAAAGACTTAAAAGATGCTGGATTCAGTAATGCAGCTATTGAAGCTCTGATGAATTTCGATGAAAATATAAATTCAAATGTTGATGAAATAGAAAAAACTGTTCCTTCGCCATGCATAGCCAATCAATCCCCTAGAGCGAAATTTGAACAATTTAAAGCTGATAGTAATTACTTAAATGAGCCTCTACAAAGTGAATTACTAAATGACAGCGATCACTTTACTAACGACGCGGTACAACTTTTAAAATTCCATGGAAGTTATCAACAAGATGATCGGGAGCACAGAAAAAGAGGCGGCACAGGTAAAGATTGGCAAATGATGCTGAGGCTAAGAAATCCAGCAGGTTTGGTCCCGGGGGCCCTATTTGTAGCATTAGATGATCTCTCTGATCGACTAGGGAATAAAACGCTCAGAGCTACAACTCGTCAATGCTTCCAAATGCATGGAATAAAAAAAGGGAATATTAAAGAAGTAATAGGAACAATTGTGAAGTCAATGGGATCGACCCTCGCGGCTTGTGGTGACGTCAACAGAAATGTCATGGCTCCAGCGGCCCCCTACGAAAAAGGATCTTATCCTGCTGCGAGAAAATTAGCTCATGATATCGCCGATGTTTTATCGCCTCAAAAAGCTGAGAAAACCTACCTTGATTTGTGGGTTGATGGCGAGATGAAATATGCTATCAAGCCAACCTCTGAAGTTAAAAAGAACAGAAAGCTCCAACGAAACCCTGGAGTTTTTAGTGGGGACAAAAATGAACCTTTATATGGTGCAACCTACTTACCAAGAAAATTCAAATGTGCAACTACAGTGCCAGGAGATAATTCTGTGGATATTCTTACTCATGACATAGGTCTAGTGACGTTCACAAACGCAAAAGGTGCTATAGAAGGATGCAATGTCTATGTAGGAGGAGGTATGGGTAGAACACACAACTTAGACACGACATTTGCCAGGACAGCAGACCCTATTGGTTTTGTAGAAGGTAAATATATATTAGAACTAGTTCAATCTATTCTGGCTCTTCAAAGAGATTATGGAGATAGAAAAACTCGAAGACACTCAAGACTTAAATATGTTTTGCATGACATGGGTGTAGATTGGTTTAAGAAACAGTTAACAACAAAATATTTTACAAAAGAGATTGGAACCCTAAGAGACGAAGGGGATACAGTACTAGAAGATTATTTGGGCTGGCATCAACAGTCTGAGAAACTATGGTTTGTTGGCCTACCACTATTATCAGGTAGGCTTACTGGAGAGATAAAGAAAGAGCTGAGAAATATAGTTGAGAAATTCGCATTGGATGTACGTTTAACTCCCAATCAAGATTTACTGTTGTGTAATATTGGCAACTATCAAAAAGCCAGTGTAAAGAATGCCCTGATTAAAATTGGCTTTAATAATCCAGAGAATCCCGAGCCAATAGCTAGACATGCAATGGCTTGTCCAGCTCTCCCGTTGTGTGGACTCGCAATGACAGAGGCAGAGAGATTTTTACCAGAGCTCTTGGAGAGAATAAATACTCAATTAAAAAGGCTCGAGATTAATAAATCAATATTAGTAAGAGTTACAGGATGTCCAAACGGGTGTGCTCGCCCATACATGGCAGAATTAGCTCTAGTTGGTAGTGGTCTAAATCAATACCAACTATGGCTTGGGGGCAGCACTAATTTACAAAGATTGGCAACTCCATATTTACAAAAAATGCCCATCAATGAACTAGAGAAGACATTAGAGCCTTTATTCCTTAGCTGGAAAGATACTGGGACCTCATCTAGTCTTGGTGATCATGTAACTAGACTTGGGTCTAAAAGTGTATTGTCTTTACTTACTTCAAGTGAAGCTCCATAAATAGCATTACCTTTCTTAGTTAACCAAGACCATAACTGATCTCCATAGCTAAAATGCCACCATTCGTTTGGGTGTTGAGCAAAACCAGCCTGTTCCATAACTGAAAACAAAATAGATCTTCTATGGTGAAAAACTTGATGTTTTGAATAAGGCTTCTTAAAAGAGTCTTTCTTGTAAAAGTCAGGACTAGATTCAGGTCCAATAAAATCTATATCTCCACCTAGATCTAATGGTTTACCAGTCATATCAGCAAGTGTTAAATCAATAGCAGCACCTGTACTATGCGGAGGAGGAGTAAGAGGATCAGAAGATGGTATTGCCCAGAAACGGCCAACCTCCTCAATTACATCATTAAGGCCTTCACTTATGGAAAGATCATTAGTATCAATCCCCTTCAACTTACATGTTTCTTGAATAGTGTAATTGAACATGAATTTCTGAACTGAGATAGGTCTCCAAGCATCAAACAAAGCCAACTTTAATTGAGGATCAATCTCGGAAAGATGTTGTTGTGCACTTATCAATCTTTTCAAAACACTTCTACGTAAAACCCACGGATCTGCACCGGTTAAATATGGAGCACCTAGCGACATATAAGGATGAGGCGTTAATCGAAATATAGATTTTGTAATAGGAATTAAAGGCTCATTACATTCATTAATTTTTATATTATTCCAAGGTCTCAACTTCATCATTTGCAGAGAGTATTGGTGAAATTTCGGTTCGAAACTAAACTTATTTTTTAAGTCTACCTTTAAAATAAATGAGTTCAATAGTGATTACTCCTCAAAAGGTTAGTTCAGTTTATTAGAAATTTTTAGTCTCTCCCACTGTTCTTTGATTAACAAACGAAGCCTTGAGTTGTTTTTTAGCAGAGGATCGGAATCTAATATATTTCGAGCCTCATTCCGCGCAAGTTCGAGTACATCTGCATCATCGGCTAATGATGCCAAAGCGAAATCAGGCAACCCTGATTGTTTTGTACCTAAGACTTGTCCAGGGCCACGAAAACGCAAATCAATTTCGGAAATTTCAAATCCGTCATTTGAGTTCACAAGAACTTCCAATCGTTGACGAGATAATTTATTTTTATTTTGATGACTCAGAAGACAGTATGACTTAGATGCTCCCCTTCCAACTCGGCCCCTTAATTGATGCAATTGAGCTAGACCAAAACGATCAGAATCCTCTATCAACATCACACTGGCATTTGGAACATCAACACCAACTTCCACCACCGTAGTAGAAACCAGTATGTCGCTTCTTTTATTAATAAAATTCTGAATGACCTGCTGCTTTTCAACACTCTTCATTTTGCCATGAAGTAATTCAACATTAAAATCTGAAAAAATTTCAGTAGACAAATGATGATGTACGTCAATCGCAGCACTAAGCTCTAATTTGTCAGATTCTTCAATCAAAGGTAGAACAACATAGATTTGATGTCCTTTATTAATTTCACTCCTAATTAGATCGTATGCATAGTTTTTATCTTTTGGTGATATCAATTGAGTATTGATAGGGGTTCGACCAGGAGGAAGCTCATCTAATTGACTAACATCGAGATCGCCATGCAAAGTAAGTGCCAAAGTCCTAGGAATGGGAGTAGCAGTCATCGTTAGCAAGTGAGGTTGTAACCCTTTGTTCAATAATTTGTTCCTCTGCTTAACACCAAAACGGTGTTGCTCATCTACAACGACAAGACCAAGTCGTTCAAAGACAACTGGGTCTTCAAAGATGGCATGAGTTCCCACAAGAATTTTTGTAGAACCATTTACTAAGTCAGTAAGAATTTGTTTACGACGAGACTTTGGCGTAGAACCAGTTAACAGATCAACGTTCAACTCAAGCTGAGGAATCCATTTGCTTAGCGTTTGAAAGTGTTGTGTAGCGAGTACCTCAGTTGGTGCCATAAAAGCACCCTGCCATCCTGACTGAACTGCAGTGAGGAGTGCTGAAATAGCGATAACAGTTTTTCCACTACCAACATCGCCTTGTAATAGCCTAGACATCGGTTCCGCTTTGACTATGTCTGATTCAATTTCCTTTAAAACTCTTCTTTGAGCATCTGTGAGAGAGAAAGGAAGAATACTCAAGAATTTCCGAACTAGACTATTAATACTTGGCTCAATACTTAATTGAGGAGAATTAGATTTCTTATGTAAATCACGTCTTAAAAGAAGACTAAGCTGCAAAATTAAAAATTCTTCGAATACAATTCTTCTTTTTGATTTAGCTAAAGTTTTTGAATCATCCGGATTATGAATATAAAAAAAAGCTTGTTTTTTACTTGGTAAATCAAGTCTATTTAATATGTCTTTAGGAAGGGGATCCTTAATATTAGATGTCAAATAAAGAATTGATTGTATTAGATCTCTAAATTTATCAGCAGTAATACCTTCAGTTAAAGAATATACAGGAAGTATCTGACCAATAGTTCTAGATTTCAAATAACTGTTGGGACTATCAATAATTTCTATTAAAGGATCATTTAATGATTTACCGTATTTACTTTCCTTAACCAATCCGCTTACCGCAATAGTTGCACCAACCGGGTATAAACTTTGTTGAGATTTCACATACGCAATACTGCTACTACGACGACCTGCAAAAAATCTAGTAACTTTCATTCCTCCTGTCTTATCTTTTATAAACAACTCTAAAATTGAAAGATTTGGATTTTTAGGACTTTTAAATGAACTGCATCGTCTAACTTTTGCGACAATCGTTACATTCTGACCTGCTTGAGTTTTATCTATTGTTTTCAATGAAGTGTAATCAACATAATCACGAGGGAAATAATTTATAAGATCACGAATTAAAATAAGTCCCAAAACAGATAATCTCTCAGCTTGTTTTGATCCAACACCTTTAACATCTGAAATCGGGCTTCCTAAACTCAATAAATCTGATGAGGAGCTTTTCTTATGGGCTTTAGAGTCACTTGATCTTCTTATTTTTAATTCTTTTGAACTTGTTATCTCATCCCCTTGTTGATATTTATATAAAGAATGAAGGTCCTGTCTCGTCTGAACTATTAACCTACGTCTATTATCTGTAGACATAGTTGGATATTTTTCATAATCCAAAGCTAATTTTTTTAGTTTAGAAAGATCACACTCAGAAAGAACTCTAGAAGGGACATTTAACAAAAACCCACTTACAAAATAGGAAAATTTATTGGTTCTCCCTTGAATATTAGTAAACCCGTGATCAACTTCAACTGTTAAAGCTTGTTGTAAAGATCGAATCCAATTTATAAGTTCACCTGATTTGCAATCAGGAGTTGCTATTGAATCATTGCTTATATTTTTGTTGTATCCTTCCACCATTCTTTATTAACCTCTTCAGCTATGGAACGACCTTGCCAATAACGTTGTTGTTTAATCATACCCAAAAGTACATTTTGATAATATTTAATATTGGTTCTATTTTTTCTTAACCTGGGATTATCAAATTCCATATCCGAAGGGGTAATCAACAAGCAATCAATATCTAATCCTCCAGAAGCTAATGGATTATTCATTGGTAATTTAAAAGTAAGAATATTGGATATGGATTTAGAAGAAATTAATTGTCCTGATAAAGCAGCATCTAAAATATTAATTGGAACCAGTGTATTTACCAATCCAGATTTTAAAAGTTCTGTATTAATTGAATGTGAAAGGTCGCGCAATCTTCGAACTAAAGCTGTATCTATAGAAATCATCCACTCATATAATCCCATTGGTGATTGTGGTAAAAATCGATTAGTTTTTACATCTTCATATGGGTTAGTCTCATGGAATGAATCTTCTGTTTTCAATTCTATATGACTTAAGTTAGACTCATCATTCAATGCAAATATTGACTGTAAAGCATCAATATCTTTACTTCTCAAATCAAAGGCATCTAAATTCTTATTATCATCTTTTAATGAATTATTTTCATTATTTGTATTTTTAATCTGATCCTCACTTCCTGATATTTTACTTTTCAGATAAGGTTCTTTACTATCTATTGAATATGGGGCTTTTATTTCTCCATTCCATCCTTCAGTAATTGATAAGTTATCCAATGGCGGAATGAAACTTATATTAATTGAATTAGCACTACTAAATGATTCTATTTCTTCAGAATCATTTTTCAAATTAATTGCATTTGAAATTTCATCTCTGGCGTTATTTAAACGACGAATATTTTCTTCATCAATCTTCTGAGCCAGTTGATTTAGATGTTCAATTGTTATTAATGAAATACTATTTGAAACTAATTTATCAATTTTGAACTGAAATTTTTTTCTTGAGCTCACTGTTGAGAAGCCAAAATTTTCTCCAAGCCTGTCAGTTATTAGAGAGAACAATGAGGTTTTTATAGTTTGAGGTAAGAAATTTCTTAGTTCTTCTAGATAAGAAGAACTTACCCTATATAAATTAGGTGATATATTATTACACTTTTCTTTAAGTAAACTTATTTGATCTAAAGGATCAAACTCAGAATCAAATAAATGTTTTTTTTCAGACAAGATCAACCTGATGTCATAGATGCGACCTCTTCAGCAAAGTCAGGTCCTTGAACCTCAATTCCTTCTCCAAGAGTATATCTAGTAAATCTACGAACTCTTATATTTTCCCCTATTTTACCAGCAACTTGTTTTACCAACTCTTCAACATTTATTGAACTATCTTTTATAAATGGCTGTTCTAGGAGAGCCATCTCTTTTAATCTCTTGCCTATTCTTCCTTCTACAATTTTAGCTTTTATTTGATCAGGTTTGCCTGAAAGGTCATCTCTTCCCATCTCTATTTCTTTCTCCTTATTCGCAATTGATTCTGGAATTTGATCAACGCTCACATATTCAACACTTTGGCAAGCAGCTACTTGCATAGATAGATCTCTCAAAAGGCCTTGGAATAAATCTCCTCTCGCAACAAAATCGGTCTCGCAGTTTAATTCTAGAAGGACACCTACACGAGAACCTGTGTGAATGTAACTACCTACAGCACCCTCAGCAGCAACTCTACTTGATTTCTTTTCTGCGCTTGCAATGCCTTTTTGTCTTAACCATTCAATAGACTTATCCATATCACCCTTGTTTTCGACTAGGGCTTTTTTGCAATCCATCATTCCTGCGGATGTCTTATCTCGCAGTTCTTTAACGAGTTTAGCTGTTATTTCCACCATTTTATTTTGGGGTAATGAGAAAAAAGGTAAATAAGAATTTATTAATTAAATATACTAACTACTCATTGGGACCATGTCTCCCCTCATTGATAGCATCAGCCAATCTACCCAAAACAAGTTGAACAGAACGGACGGCATCATCATTGCATGGTATTGGGATTTCACAAAGATCTGGATCGCAATTAGTATCAAGCATTGACACCAATGGTATATCAAGCTTTCTGGCCTCTAGTACAGCGTTTGTTTCTCGCCTTTGATCAACTAAAACGACAACATCTGGAAGACGTCTCATCCCTTTAAGTCCACCTAGATATTTTTGCAATCGTTCTAATTCTCTACGTAATACGGCACCTTCCTTTTTAGGGCGCATTGCAATAGCACCACTCGATTCCATTCTTTCAAGATCTTTTAAGCGGTCAATTCTAGCTTTCATTGTTGTCCAATTTGTAAGCATTCCTCCTAACCATCTTTGGTTGACGTAGGAAGCTCCACAACGAGTAGCTTCTTGAGCAACCACCTCAGAAGCTTGTTTTTTAGTCCCTACGAACAGGAATCTTTTACCGCTTCTTGCAGCGCCTCTTGTCCATTTATAGGCGCTATTCATACAAACAGCCGTTTTAACCAGATCAATAATGTGAACCCCATTACGAGCCGAATAGATGTAACGGGACATCTTGGGATTCCATCTTCTTGTCTGATGCCCAAAGTGAGCACCAGCTTCCATCATCTCTGAGAGAGAAACTACAGCCATGTTTTTTTGTGGGTTCCGGGTTCGCCTCCACCCAACAGGGATAAACTAAATAATGATTAAAAATCATTATTTACTTATCACCCGAAACAGTCAGGTGTGCGGATTTTAAATTACCTTCCTAATCTAACAAACTGTGGCTCACCGAAGTCCAATTGATGATGCTTCTCTAAAAATTTGTCTCACTCCAATCAAATTAAGAGGAAGTCTTAATAATTCCATAGCCAGGCCAGATTTACCTTTCTTGATTAGAAAACCTAATATAGGTCTAAGTGTCTTTGTATTGATTAGTCCACCTATAGTTAAAAATTCCCAAAGACAACGATGAAAAAAAGTGTATTGAATTATAAATTTTACTCTGGAAGACGGGTGTTTACGATAGAAGACTAATCCCATCTTTGCTCTCTCTTTTTCAATCCGAATCAACTGAGGAATTTGATCAAGCGATAATGCTGGATGCCAATGATATCCAATAGCTCTTGGACATTTTATAAGTCTAACTCCCATATTTCTTAGTCTTTCTCCTAATTCCAAATCTTCCCATCCATATAGCCGGAAAGATGTATCAAAAAGGCCTGATCTTTCTAGAACATTTTTATCAATAGCAACATTTCCGGTAGCGAAGTATGCCCAAGACAAGTCCTGAAGTTTAAAAGGTTCAGAATTTGGATTATTAAAATTAGAAGTATTGATAACAGATCCATAGGTAAAACATTTTCTATTCCCAAGTTTTTTCCAAGCTTTTAACAAGGAATCAAGATGGTTCCTAAGAAAATATCTATCAACAACTAAATCACTATCTATAAAAACAATTAAGTCACCATTTGACTTTTCTACTCCTAGATTCCTTCCAAGAGCAGGACCTCCATGGGATTGTTCAAAAAGTTTTAAATGAGGATAATTCTCAAGATTATTTCTTAGCCAATCAACTGTCCCATCTGTTGATCCGTCATCGACTAATACAATTTCAAAATCTTGAATTCCATCATTCAAAATTTGATTTTCTAAAGCATCAAGACACTTTCTTAGTATGGGAAGTCTGTTGTAAGTTGGTATGACAACGCTAATTAACATCCTTAATTAAAAAATAAAATCAAAGTTTTTTTGTTCAAACACTTTAAATTAAAAGATTTAAAAAGAATATTTTTTGATTTGAATATCGATTTATTAATCAGCAGCCCCACCATTATTTGCAGTGCCTGTAACACCGTTACCAGCTCCTTCTCCCCTACCATCATTGCGAAGCTTACGTTTCTTAAATTTCCTGGCATAAGCTCTGTTTCTCTCTTGCTTCTCTTTCTTAAGATTTCGTCTTTTGGACATACTAAGTTCCTACAAATTTTATATCTAACTAATTTACTAAACAGAGGGCAATATTTGGCCATCTTCCATTCGCAAGAGACGATCTGCCACATCCAATATTCTCGGATCATGAGTAACCATCAACACTGAGCAGGATTGTTCTAAAGCTAGTTTTTTTAACAAATCAACAATTTCTCTACCAGTTGAACTATCTAATGCAGATGTTGGTTCATCCGCTAATAGCAATTTTGGTCTAGCGGCAAGAGCTCTGGCTATGGCAACTCGCTGTTTTTGACCACCTGACAAATCATGCGGAAGCTTTGATAGATGATCTTCCAAGCCAACAGCTCTAAGCCATTCTCTAGACTGAGCCCTTCTAGCCTTGTATGAAAATCCATTTAAAAGATCAGCACCCATTTGGACATTTTGCTCAGCAGTAAGACATCTCAAAAGATTATGCCCCTGAAAAATCATTCCAATATTTTTTCTAAGATTCTGTCTGGTTTTTCTATTCGCTCCAAAAAGTTGTTTACCTAAGACTTTCATGTCACCATCTTGAACTTTACGAAGAGCTCCAATCAAAGTTAAAAGAGTAGTTTTGCCACATCCCGATGGTCCAGTCAGGAGAACAACCTCGCCAGGAGAAATTTCCATTGAGATAGACTGAAGAACATGCCTTCTCATTTCTCCCTGCCCATACCAGTGATTCAAAGAAACAATATTTAAAGTATTAATTTCCTTATTTTTCATAAATTATTTAGAAATAAAAAACTAGATTTATTCATCAAAATATCTCAGCGGGATCCGCATCTGCCAATTTTTTCATAGCTGCTAATGCTGATCCCATACACATAAAAAGTATCAATAAAAATATGACAGAAGCTCTACTAAAACTCATTTCAACTGGTAATTTAGTTGATGATCTAACCAAAGCATATAAAGCTTGTCCAGAAATATAAGCCGGAATATATCCCATAATTGATAAAATCAAACCTTCTCTAGCCACTACTCCTAAAAGGCTTCTTAAGTTATAACCCATAGCCATTAGGGTTGCATATTCAGGCAAATGATCACTAACATCACTATATAAAATCTGATAAACAATTACACAACCAACAATAAATCCCATTGCAGCTCCCAATGTAAAAATAAATCCAATCGATGTGCTACTTTTCCAATAATTCTTTTCAAAATCTATAAACGATTTCAAAGACATAACCTTAACGTCACCAGGTAAACTTAAATTCAAAGAGCGAACAACTTTTTCAGTATCAGATCCGTTCTTCAACCTTACCAAACCAATTTCAATACTTCCTTTAGGATTACCAGGAGATAATTCTAAGTATGTCTCACTGCTAGTTATTAAATTACCATCCGCGCCGAAGGAAGGACCTAAACTAACTATTCCTGAGACTCTTACTCTTTTACCAGAGACTTCAGTTTCAACTAAACGACCTGATTTAAACCATGAAGATATAGGGCCAAATTCATCTCTAGAAAGATCATCAAACAAAACCCTTCCTTTATTTTTTAGGGTTTTAGCCTTTCTCTCAAAATCCGAATCAATCAACAAGGGCTTACTTGGCTCAAAGCCTAAAGCAAGAATAGATCTTGTTGATAAGTTTTCAGGGTTTCGCCAAAGCAGAAAATTCCAATTAACAGCCGTTGTACCCACAACATCCCTATGAGCCATTGCTTGAATTAATCTTCTACGAGGAAACCCACTCATACTTATTGAACTTTTTGAGCGAGGACTAATTAAGACCAAATCTGCATCAAATAACTTATGAACAGTAACACTTGCGTCAAACAAGCCATCTCTAAAACCTAATTGCATAAACATCAAAATCCCAGCGAATGCTATTCCTGCGATAGCTACCAATATTCTCAAGGGTTGTCTTGTCAGCAATAGCCAAGCCAGAGGTATTTTTCGTTTTTTTAAAAAATTATTTAATTCCACTATGGCTGAAAACGAGCAATGACTTTCATTCCAGTTAGATGAGAAACCTTTTTGGCTGATGAATTATCAAGTTTGACTCTAACCTCGACAACTCTTGAATCAGCGTCGCCAGTTGGATCGGTTGAAAGTACTCTTCTTTGCCTGACTTGTGGGCTAATCAAACTCACTTGACCTCTTAAAGAGCCATTAAATCCTCCGTTTTCACTAATCAAATTAACAGCTTGACCTATTTGAACTCTGTCTATGTCGGATTCATATACTTCAATAAGCGCTTCCATTAGTTTGTTAGCACCGACATTAATTACACCTGACGAATTTGGTCTCTCTCCCTCACGAACTAAGATTTGCAACACAATCCCATCAATTGGACTTTTTAATTGTGTTTGTTCTAAATCAACTTTAATTGCATCGATGGCAGAGTTGAGCTTTAAAATCCTGGTCTGAGAAATAAGCAAATCATCTTTCATATTGTCTAAAACGATTTGCGCCACTGCACCTTTATCAACAAGAGTTTGATATCTATTAATTTCCCTTTCTTTTATCATGATTTCACTCATTAAAATATTTAAATTAGCTTCGGCAGATTTCAGATTAGCTTCAAGTTTAGGACGGTTATCAAAAACAGCTAAAACTTGATCCTTATAGATAGATTCGCCTTCTTGAACTAATAATTCAGACAATCTTGGAGTACCACCCTTTCCACTAGTTGGAGCTGCTAATTTTCTTACTTCGCCAAGAGGATTTAATTGGCCTAACGCTGCTACAGATTCAATTCTATCTACAACTTCAGTATTCTTGAGATTTTGATTTACCTCTAAAGGTCTATTATTACATCCACTAATTAAAAGCATACTTATGGGTGTGATGCAAAAAAAGAATAGGAATTTAAAAGACAAATATTTAGACATTACTAGCAATCAAAAAGGATTTTATTGATGTATTCATCGGCCCAAGATGAACCAAAAAATTTTGTTAAAATAGCTCTGGTCTTTTCATTAAGTTTTTGATTTGAGCAATATCGTTTTTGATAATTAAGTCTGTCCATAGTATCGAACGAATTAATTTCGTCTGCCTTTACCCTAACTAATAAGGAAAGCAGTAGTGACAAATATTGATCAATGAGTTTTAAAAATGATTTTTCTTCGAGAAAATCAACTGGACGAATAAAGCATACATACGGAGAAAAGATCATTCCCCATTCTGGCAGCTTCCCAGGCTCATTGAATTTAGGGAATTGTAATGATCTCATTTGAGAAATCAATGAATCTGGCAAATGTTTCCCAACAGGTGACAAATCAACAATGGCGGCAGAAATATTATTTGAATTAACTACCAAATCAGCGCCAAATATGGGAAGTTCATAGCATGGGTCAGGGAAAAAGACACAATGGAGTATTTGCAATGATTTTCCAAGCATTGCAACTTCCAAATGAATTTTTCTAAATCCCTTTGCTTGATAAAACTCGTTAAAGATAAATAATTCCTCCTTATTTAGGTTGCGGTAAATCTTGCTCAACTTAGAATCAATGCTTAGAGGTTCAACATCAGACAACGATTTGATTCTATTATTGATGAGTTCGAAAGCCTCAAGCAAAAGAGGGTTCAACTTACTTTCATTGCAAAAAACTGACTTCAAAACTAAACACTCAAGCTAAAAGGGTTTGGATGAAATTCATAGAAACTGTTTATTTATAAATATGCATACAAACTATTATAAGATTATTTAGGGTTAAAAAGAACTAAAAAGAGATTTTCATGCAACGAGCATTAAATAATCAGCTAGAATTCAAAAGTTGTAATTAGAAAAAGAATAAGAAACTAATAACAAAGAGAATCTATGTTAAATTAATGTTTTAAAGTTTAATCAATTAAAAGCATAGGATTTGAAAATTATAAATGTTATTAGCATAGATTCATATAATATAAATATTAAAGGTCCTTTAAGATATCTAGAATGAAAGTAAATCATTGGTCATTGCAAAATGGTACTACATGTGTTCTAGCTGATATAGAAGAATCAACATTAACTTGTATTGACTTTTGGTGCAAAGGAGGAAGTCTTTATGAAACGAAAAGTGAAGAAGGTATGGCACATTTCTTAGAACATATGATATTTAAAGGAAGCAAGAACCTTAAAGAAGGTGAATTCGATTTAAAAATTGAAGCCTTGGGTGGAAGTAGTAATGCTGCGACTGGGTTAGACGATGTTCACTATCACGTTCTAGTGCCACCTGAAAAGATAGAGGAAGGCCTAAAACTGATATTAGAGTTATTATTATTTCCTAAAATTGAAAAAAACGCTTTTGAAATGGAGAAAGAAGTAGTCTTAGAGGAAATCGCACAAAATATTGAGCAACCAGATGAAATTATTTATATGAAATTATTAAAGGAATGTTTAAAACCTCATAGATATTCTAAACCAATACTAGGTAATGAAAAGAGCGTAAAAAATATAAATCCTAAACAAATGAAACTATTCCATAAGAATCATTACGTAGGTAAAAATTGTACATTATGTATTGCTGGAGAATTGCCAAAAGACATTTATTCGATAATTAACAATAGTAAACTTTCGGAACTAAAAGCAATCGCAGAGGAAACAAATATAAGGACTAAAACTTCCTTTAATAAAGGTTATAAAAAAGAAACTATTCCTAGGCTTGAGGGAGGAAGAATATTGAAAGCCTGGAAACTTCCTCCAGCAAAAGAGCAAAACATAATATTAGGAGCAGAGATTGCTGCAACAATGTTATGCGAAGGTAGAAGTAGTCTTATTGTTAAGGAATTAAGAGAAGAAAAACGAATTATTGAATCAATAGATATAGATTTACAAATCCTTGAAGAAGGTGGATTAATACTTCTAGACGTATGTTGCCAGGAGGAAAATCTAAAATTTGCTGAAAGGGAAATAAATAGCATTCTTAAAGAATTAGCAAAAGGAATACTTACCAATAAAGATTTGGAACGTGCAAAAAGTTTAGTTATAAATAATATTTATTTTGGTCTAGAGTTAAGCACTCAAATCGCCTCAACATTAGGGAATCAAGCTCTATGGGGTAGACACCAATCAATATTACAATCAATAGATGATATTTCATCTTGGACAATATCAGGCATAAATGAATTGATTTTTCCATTATTTAATCCAGAAAATGCATTCACATTAATTGCTGAACCTGAGGAATAAATATGAAAATAATTTTAGACAAAATTAATAGCAAAAATATAATGTCCGCTAAACTATGGATAAAAGATGGTAGTAGAATTGATCCAAAAGATAAAAAAGGGATTCATCAACTATTAAGCTCAACAATGCTTAGAGGTTGTGGGCCATACAATAATTTCCAAATTGCTGAAATTGTAGAAAGTTCTGGAGCGAATTTAAACTGTGAAACATATGAAGATGGTCTTCTAATAAGTCTTAAATGTGTTGAAAATTATGCTCATAAACTTCTTCCTTTAATAGGCTGGATGATTACAAAACCTTTACTCCAAATAGATCAAATTGATTTAGAAAAAGATCTAACGATAAAAGCCATTAAAAGACAAAAAGAGAGTACATATCAATTAGCCTTTGATGGCTGGAGAAAGATGGTATACGGTGATGGACCATATGGCCATGATCCATTGGGCTTGATAGATGATATAAATAAAATCAAAAAAGAACATATATTGGGCGTAGCGAGCACATTAATTCATAGAGAGAAGAATTTAGTTATTTCAGGAAATTTTCCAATCGGTATAGAAAGTTATATAGAAAAATTAGAAGCATTTAAGGAGATTAAAATAAATCAAAATAAAGTATATGCAAGTAATAATAAAACGGAAATTGAATATAAACAAAAAACAAGTATTTGCACACGATCATTAAACACAAAACAAGTCATTCTTCTCCTAGGTAAAGCAACAATCAGACATGATAATAAATCAGACATTTTGCTTAGGTTATTATCGTGTTACTTAGGTTACGGAATGTCAAGCTTATTATTCAAGGTTCTCAGAGAAAAGTATGGAGTAGTTTATGAAGCAGGGGTTTATCATCCTATCAGAGAGAATCAAACACCATTTATAATGCACGCTTCTACAACTGAAGACAAAGCAATCCTTACTTATAAATTACTAAAAGATTGCTGGGATAAAATTATTAATAGTGAAATATCTCCTGAAGAATTGAATCTTGTAAAGATCAAATATCGTGGACAAATTGCACATTCTTTGCAGAGTATTAGTCAAAGGGCCGAGCATAAAGCTCATCTTTTAGGAATTGGTCTAGGAGACAATCACGACAAAGAAATCCTATTAAGACTCGAAAGTATTACTAGTAAAGAAATCAAGGATGCTGCTAATAAATATTTAAAGAACCCATTACTAAGCGTTTGTAGCAACGAAGAAGTTATCAGAAAAATCAGCAAAGACTGGTTAAATTAATCAAGTAGCCTTAATAGTCAGTTGTCTTCACCCAAAATCTTAAGTCTTTCAGACGGAATCAGGAAATTACCCCTTCTAAATTTCACTTCTAGTAAATCATTTGGTCTTATTCCAATAATTACTCCAACCTCATCGAGAGATACCAGATCAGGAGGTCTTAGCATTGATATGGAATCTGCAGTCTTCAGATATGGCAAAGGAACTTGTAAGGATACTTTTTCTCCAACTGAAAATTTCACTATGACTAAACCGCTATATATGATGATATTGACATATCAATCAATTTGTAAATAATGATGTATAAGATCGACTAATTAAATTCATTGAACATATTTAGTTGCGGGGCAAAAGCGATAACAGGCGTAATGTTAATCATAATATGCGCAATGATACCAGCATTTGTAATTTCTCCTCAAGAGGACATATCTATCTCAATTATCCCACTTCATAGCACTTGGCAAATTCAGGGGCTTCTTTTAACTTCATTGCTATGCGGCCCCAATATAGGAACAATTTCAGCAATTTCTTATCTGATTATAGGTTTATTCTATTTACCTGTTTTTCATGGAGGTGGTAGTGTTGGTTATATCTTAACTCATGAATTTGGGTACTTATTAGGATTCATTCCTGCTGCTTGGACATGTGGTTTTTTAGCGAAACAAAATTCAAAAGCCAATCTAATTAATTACTCATTTTACACAGTTATATCATTATGCATTTTGCATATTACAGGTATTATCTATCTAGTTTTTGGCAAAATCTTTGGAAATTGGTTAGATAGTTTACCTGATCTCATATTGATAAATACTTTTAAACCTTTCCCAAATCAATTATTACTATGCATATCAATAAGTCTTTTATCAATATTATTAAAACGTATATTAATAATAAAATGAATTCATTTAAGAATAGAAGTATGAAAACAATAACATATTCTTTTTACATTATTTTATTAGATCAAGTTAGTAAGTTTCTAATATTAAGCACATTAGGATTTGAAAAATCTGTAAATATTATTCCTAATTTATTAAATTTCACCCTTGTAAAGAATAAAGGAGCCGCATTTAGTCTTTTCAGCAATTCTACAAATATTCTTACTATTATAAGTATTCTAACCTCAATATTAATAACTATGATTATATTAAAATACCCACCAAAATCTTTTTGGAATCTTACTGGGCTTGCGTATCTTTTAGGTGGGACAGTAGGTAATGGAATTGATAGACTAATCAAAGGTTATGTATTAGATTTTTTAGAACTAGTTCCCATTAATTTTCCTATTTTTAATGTTGCAGACATATCAATAAATATTGCTATCATATGTTTTTTGGTTGATATATTTAAACACAAAGATAACTCAAGAATAAATTAACCAAATGGTATCTATTACATGAAAATAAATAATTCAAAAAAAATAATATTTTATATATTTATACTTCTAATTAGCTTAATACTTGTTGGATTGGTAGGAGCAATAATACGATTAATAAATATACCCGCCATATTAATTACAATTTTAATAATAAGCGGTTTATTTTATTCAAAGAAAATAGATTGGGTGCAAAACAGTCTAAAATCGATATTAAAAATTAAGAGCGATAAAAAAATAATAGATTTATCATTAAAAAGCAAAAAACAAGCTGCCGGAAAATCATTAAAAAGTATTGATCAGTTAATCAAATTAATTAATGATAAAGTTAAGGCCAAGGCACTAAAGGATGAGAAGGATAGAGTTTCATTAGAGTTAGATAGAGGAGATATTATTTTAGTGGTTTTTGGAATAGGCTCTAGCGGTAAAACTTCATTGATCAGAGCTCTATTAAAAAGAATAGTAGGTAAAGTTGGTCCTGAGATGGGATCAACAATAGAAAAAGAAACCTTCCGGCTAAAGCTTAAAGGTCTTCCAAGAGGAATAAAAATTATTGATACCCCAGGAATATTAGAAGCAGGGAAAGAAGGAAGAGAGAGGGAGAAAAATGCCTTAATAGAAGCACGTAAATCTGATCTAATGTTAGTAGTAATCGAAGGTGATTTACGTTTTGAGGAGACAAAAACAATTAGGAGTTTATCTAAATTAGGCAAGAGACTTTTACTTGTTCTGAATAAAATAGATTTAAGAGGTGAAAATGAAGAAAAAAGATTAATTGAAATTTTAAGGAATAGATGTAGCGATTTTATTGAGCCAAAAGATATTATTTGTACAGCCGCGTCGCCTCAGTCAATTGCAATCCCTGGGAAAAATCCCTATCAACCAGAGCCTGAAATCAATAGTTTGATTAGAAGGTTAGCAAATATTTTGCATGAAGAAGGTGAAGAGTTAATCGCAGATAATATTCTACTTCAATGCAGCAATCTAGGTAAAGAAGGAAAAAAGTTATTAATTAAGCAAAGAAGTCAATCTGCTAAAAAATGTATAGACAAGTATGGATGGCTAAGCAGCGGGATTTTAATACTAACTCCACTACCGGTTCTAGATATGATCGCTGCAGCGGCTGTAAATGCACAAATGGTAATAGAAATAGCAAACATATATGGTGTTAAAATTACAAATAAAAAGGCAAAAAGTTTAGCGCTTTCGGTAGGAAAAATACTTGCAACTATGGGATTAGTTAAAGGTGGAGTTTCACTAATAAGCTCAACTCTAAGTTTATCGCTGCCAACATTAGTTGTTAGCAAAGTAATTCAAGGTGTAAGTGTATCTTGGCTTACTAGAATTGCTGGAGCAAGTTTTATAACTTATTTCCAACAAGACCAAAACTGGGGAGATGGAGGAATACAAGAAGTTGTTGAATATCACTACAACCTAAACAAAAGAGACGAGTATTTTAAAAGTTTTATTAGAAGAGCATATGAAAGAGTTATCGATCCGATGGTTGAAAAAAGTCAGAAGAAGTTACCACCGAGATCAAGGCCTCCGAAGGAGGCGGACTCATAGGTCCTCTTAAATCTAAAAGAAAAACTAATCCTAAATAAATTAGGCCAATAATAATTGATATTAAAGCTGTTATTAAAGCCAGTATATTCTTTTTATTAAAAAAATCCTTATTCATTTAAAAATCAAATAATTGAATGATTTATAAGATTAGCTAAAAGTTTTAAATCATCAAATTTAGTATTAGGGTTTCCCATAACAGCTTTTAAATAATATCTATCTCCATACATTGGTCTTGAGAGCATAAATTTATTGGCTAACAAAGAGCTTCTTGTTTTTATAGACCAATCTGTCGTTTGAGAGGAAGTATAATTGATAGGTGTTAAAGCCAAAAGATGAAGTGGTCCTGATATGATTTTAAATTTTGATGAGTCAATTATTGATTCTAAATAACATCTTCTTTTAATAGAATCCAAAAGTATTTTTTCAATCCCCTCTTCACCCAAATGTCTTAAACCAATCCACAATTTCAATGCCTCGGCTGATCTAGTTCCCTGAATTCCAAGTTCTCCTCCATGAAAGTCATTCCCTGTAATTGGTTCGGCGTAAGGTAATCCTGTTGAAAAAGTAGAAGAAAGATGGTTTTTATTAGCTACAAGTAGTAAAGAAGAAGTTTTTGGGATACCTAATAATTTCTGTGGATTAACCGTTATGGAGTCTGCGGAACCTAAGCCTTGAAGAATTTCTGAAGCAATTGTTGATAAACCATACATCCCACCAATTGCGCCATCAACATGAAGCCAAACTTTTTCTTTTTGGCAAAATTTAGCAATATCTAAGAGTGGATCAATAGCTCCTCTTACAGTGGTTCCTGCTGTGGCTACGACTGCGAAACATTTCTTCCCCTCAGATTTAATTTTTTTTAAACTTGAACGCAAACTAGAAATTTCTAATTCACCCTTTTCGTTTGTAGGAATTTTTATTAGAGATTCCTCTCTCAGGCCCATAATCCTAAGAGCCTTTGCAAAGGAGACATGACAATCATCACTTGCAAAAAAGACAGCACTAGGATCACTTTCTAGACCAGCTATATTTCTTGCCATTACTAAAGCCATTAAATTACTTAAACTTCCTCCGCTAGCAGCAACACCTCCTGACAAATCCCCAAGACCCAAATTCTGACAAAACCATTTACAAAGATTTCTTTCCAAAGATGACAAGCTAGTGGATAATTCTTCAGCCAGAAGATTATTATTTAAGCCTGCACAAATCAGCTCTCCTACGATTGAAGCTGATAGAGGAGGTGGATCTAAATGAGCAAGTGATCCTGGATGAGATGGTCGGTAGGAGCCATTCATCAATAATCGAAGTTCGCTCAATAATACTTTGTTAGAAACACCTTGTTTCGCTGGATGGACATCTGGCATGTTAAATGAATCAGGCATAGGAGCTTGACTACCTGATTCGGCAAACCAATCACAAAGATTACTTGAGGCTTGAACAAGTAAAGAATGAAGTTCTCTATCTAAATTGTGAGCTGATGCGAAAGGGTCCAAAGAAAATAAGTCTCTATTTGTAGTATTTGATGATCCAGTTCAAACCAAAGAAATGATTAATCTCTAGATAACCATTTTATTTGATAATTCTCCAAACACGTAAAAAATTGTCAAACCCAATCGCACTGAGTCAAAAAGAAAAAATAAAGTGGATGTCAAGATTGCTAATCAAAGCAAAACTTGTTGGCGAGAGAGGAGAAGTTCCTATTGCTGCAGTTATTCTTGACAAAAGAGGTAGATGTATCGGATATGGAGGGAATAGGAGAGAGGCAATGAAAGATCCTTTAGGTCATGCTGAGTTAGTAGCGCTCAGACAAGCTTCTTGGATAAATAATGATTGGAGATTTAATGATTGTACATTGATAGTAAATCTGGAGCCATGTCCAATGTGCGCAGGCGCTTTAATACAAGCGAGAATGGGTAGGATTATCTATGGATCTGAAGACCCAAAGAGAGGGGCATTAGGTGGAACAATTAATCTTGCAGAGCATAAAAGTGCCCATCACAACATGTTGATTGAAAGAGGAATAATGGAAGAGGAATCTAGAAAGATAATCGTGGATTGGTTTAAAGACAAAAGAGTTTTATCTAGAGAAAATTTATTATCTAAACTTAGGTAATTCCGTTTCAAAAATATTTATTATTTTATCTACATTAGTAGAAGTCGAATTGTATCCCATCAAACCAATTCTCCATACTTTTCCAGCCAGATCACCAAGACCACCACCTATCTCAACTCCAAAATTATTTAGTAAATGTTTAGTAAAAGCTTTGCCATCAATACCTTCAGGTATTTTGACTGTTGTTAGCGTAGGTAACCTCAATTCTTCTTTAACGTGTAATTCCAAACCAATATTTTCTAAAGAATTCCAGAGAGATTTGGCATTTTTTCTATGTCTATCCCATGAAACTTCCAATCCTTCTTCAGCCAACAATCTAAGCGCTTCTCGAATGCCAAAATTCATATTTACGGGAGCAGTATGATGATATACTCGATCACTTCCCCAATATTTATTTAGTAAAGATACGTCTAGATACCAGTTAGGAACTTTATCTTTTCTATTACTCATTTTATTTTCAGCTCTCTCATTCATAGAAAAAGGACCTAATCCTGGAGGGCAACTTAATCCTTTTTGACTGCAACTGTAAGCCAAATCAATTTTCCACTCATCCAAATAAAGAGGAACGCCTCCCAAAGAAGTTACTGTATCGACAAGTAATAAACAATTATATTTTCTACATAAATCACCAATTCCATCCATAGGTTGACAAACACCAGTTGAAGTTTCTGCATGAACAATCGCCAAAACAGCTGGGGTATGTTTTTTCAGTGCAACTTCTATTTCCTCAAGTGAAAATGCATTACCCCAATCTTTCTGAATGGTTTCTACATTTGCCTTATATCGACTTGCCATATCAGCAAGTCGATGTCCGAAATATCCTTTAATTGCAACTAAAACCGTATCTTCGGGCTCAACAACATTCGCCAATGTTGCTTCCATTGCGGCACTTCCAGTACCACTCATTGGAAGTGTTAATCGATTGCTAGTTTGCCAAGCATATCTAAGCAACTCTTGAACCTCACTCATCAAGTCCACATAAAAAGGGTCCAAATGACCAATGGGAGGCTGAGAGAGCGCTTTCAAAACAGCAGGATCTGCATTTGATGGACCTGGCCCAAGCAATAACCTTTCAGGAGATACAGTTGGACCAAAATCTTTACGATGTTGATTATCAACAGAAGGAAGAATTTGAGTGGCCAAGAAAACAGATTGCTTTATATATCTTCTGAGCCTAAAAGGCGATAGGCAAAGTCGGGGTGTTTTTTTTAGGTATTGCAATAGGAATTTGTTAGATTTGCGTTAGAAGACAAAAATTAATCAAAGTTTTCTGTTAAAAGTCTAAAAAAAGTGCTTCTTAATACAAAAAGAGATTCAATCGCTTATTACGTTCATAATTAAGTATCTCTGTTGCAAATCAAATTCATCATGAGCAAGACCTCTCAAGATGTTCTTCGTCAAATTAAGGATGAGGGCATTGAGCTAATAGATTTAAAATTCACTGACTTACATGGGAAGTGGCAACATTTAACCGTAGCTTCAGATCTCATTGAAGAAAGCTCTTTTACAGAAGGACTCGCTTTTGATGGGTCTTCCATTCGCGGTTGGAAAGCCATAAACGAATCAGATATGGCGATGGTTCCAGATCCTTCAACAAGCTGGATAGACCCTTTTTACCATCATAAAACTCTCAGCTTGATTTGCTCAATTCAAGAGCCAAGAAGCGGAGAGCCCTATGCCAGATGTCCAAGAGCATTGGCACAAAAAGCATTGGATTATTTAGGAAGTACAAGTGTTGCAGATGCTGCATTCTTCGGCCCTGAACCAGAATTCTTTATTTTTGATGATGTCCGATATAACTCAGGGGAAGGTGGAAGTTTTTATAGCGTAGATACCATAGAAGCCCCATGGAATACAGGGAGGGTAGAGGAAGGTGGAAACCTTGGATACAAAATTCAACTAAAAGAAGGATACTTCCCAGTCTCTCCTAATGACACTGCTCAAGACATGAGATCTGAGATGCTTCTACTGATGGGCGAATTGGGAATACCAATTGAGAAACATCACCATGAAGTAGCAGGAGCTGGGCAACATGAATTGGGAATGAAATTTGCTCCTCTAATTAACGCCGCTGACAATGTAATGATTTACAAATACATCGTCAGGAATGTTGCTAAAAAATATGGAAAGACTGCAACTTTTATGCCTAAACCAGTCTTCAATGACAATGGGACAGGAATGCATGTTCACCAAAGTTTGTGGAAAGGCGGTCAACCCTTATTTTATGGAGAGGGTACTTACGCCAATTTATCTCAAACAGCTAAATGGTACATAGGTGGAATCCTAAAGCATGCGCCTTCTTTTCTAGCATTTACAAATCCAACCACGAATAGCTACAAAAGATTAGTTCCTGGTTTCGAAGCACCCGTAAATTTAGTTTATTCACAAGGTAATCGATCGGCTGCCGTGAGAATTCCTTTAACCGGACCAAGTCCAAAAGCCAAAAGACTTGAATTCCGCTCGGGTGATGCCTTAGCTAACCCTTACATTGCTTTTTCAGCAATGATGATGGCAGGTATCGATGGAATCAAGAATCAAATTGATCCGGGAGATGGAGTTGATGTTGACCTTTTTGAACTCCCATCAGATGAATTATCAAAAATAGATACTGTTCCTTCCTCATTGAATGATGCTTTGGAGGCATTAAAAAACGACAACAAATATTTAATTGAAGGGGGAGTATTTACTACCGATTTTATTGATAACTGGATAGATCTAAAATACGAAGAAGTTCAACAGCTCAGACAAAGACCTCATCCACATGAATTTACTATGTACTATGACGCTTGATCAAAGTTTCATAGATTAATTCTTAGAATAACCACTAGGTCTATACACAAATGTGCATAGACCTTAATTTTTTATTAGTTGATTCGTCACTAATCAATCAAATCTGTTAGATAATACATAAAATATTGAACGGTTTATGGCGACGCCAAGCCTTAAAAAAATTGCATACCATACTCTTCAACAGGGAAAAACACTTGCTGGGTTAGCTCACAAAGAGTTAAGTACAAAGTTAATGGAAGTGTTTGCACCTGAAGCAGCTCCAGGAAAATTTCCAATCAATCAAGATCTAATAAAAGAAATTAGACGCTCAATGGAAAATCTAGAAGCTATTGATTGGCAAGAAGCAGAGGCAGGCATTTACCCAAAATCACAACTATTCGAAGCTCCTTGGTTGGAATGGGCAAAGAAATATCCTTTAGTTTGGCTAGATATGCCCCAAACTTGGCAGAGGCGTAAAAAAAATAAAACCAGAGAAATCCCTAGAGATGTAAATGAGGAAGATTACCCTGATTATTATTTGCAAAATTTTCACCACCAAACTGATGGTTACTTAAGCGATCATTCTGCTGAAATTTATGATTTACAAGTTGAAATTCTTTTTAATGGAACAGCAGATTCTATGAGAAGAAGAGTTTTATCTCCATTGAAGAGAGGGCTAAAAAAATATTTATCTGAAGACTTAAAGAAAGTAAAAGTTTTAGATATCGCGACTGGAACTGGGAGAACACTCCAGCAAATACAAAGTGCATTGCCTGAAGTAGAACTTTATGGTTTAGATTTATCAGGTTCATACCTTAAGCAGGCAAGTAAATATCTAAGTTCCAGAAGCGGTGATCTTGTTCAACTAACCAAAGGGAATGCAGAACAAATGCCCTATTCATCAGCAAGTTTTCAAGCATTAACTTGTGTTTTTCTTTTTCACGAACTACCAAGAGATGCTCGCCAGAATGTTCTGAACGAATGCTTTAGATTATTAGAACCTGGAGGAACTCTTGTTCTTGCCGACTCGATTCAAATTGAAGATTCTCCAAAATTTACTCCAATAATGGAAAACTTTCATAAAATATTTCACGAACCTTTTTATAGAGACTACATAGTAGACAACATAAACTTAAGATTAGAAGAGAGTGGATTTTCTTCAATAACTTCTGAATCTCATTTCATGACTAAAGTATGGAAAGCAAACAAGCCAATTTAACTTTATTTTAGTAATAATCATGACAAAAAAATCTCTCAAAAAAAATAATTATGATACAAACTAATAAATACAATTGGCCGGAAAAAGTACATCTACTTACAAAAGAGCTCCATAAAGAAATTAGTCTAGATAATTATAACTGGCATAGATATAGGGGAAACAAACATAGAAGAAGCGCTGAATTAATTATTTCCGCAATTTCACAATTAATTAATGATGGCGATGAAGCAGAGATAGAAGACTTACTTAATCAAGCAATATTATGGATAAAAGAAGAAATAAAGGATAATGGATGTAAAGGGCACTAGAGACTTATTTCTTTAGTGATAGCTGAAGTCTATTCCCTTTTCTACTCCATCTAACATCATCAAAACACTTATGAATTAAATATATTCCTCTTCCACTATTTTCATCAATTTTCAAAGGTAAAGAACTTACCCTTTTATTTTTAATTATGCCTATTCCTTCATCTTGAATTTGCCAAATAAACCAGTTTGGAGTAAGAATTCTTCTAACACGAATAACTTTATTAGGATTAGACAAGTTGCCATGGACTACTGCGTTAACAAGAGCCTCATGTAATCCCAATTCGATCCTTTTTGCTGTTTCTTTACATATGACAGGCTCTAAAAGAGTTTCTACAAATGATGCTAGTTTTAAAGTAGAGGGATGAATAAAGACAGCCCAATTTTTAGAAGGCTCCACAATTAATTAAAAAATTCTTTTAAATTAATCTTTTAATCGAAAAATTAATCTAGGAATTAAAAACATATTTTAAACTTAAGTCATAAATAGTATCCATTGAGAAAAAATTCAACATTAATAATTAAATAGTTAGCTTTCGTCTCTTAATCCATGATGATTTAGCAAGGCATCCATCAATCGAACACCTCTTAATTGATTAACCAATGGCATATGACCATTTGGAGCTTCAATTGACCAATTAAATGCTTTAGGATATCTAGTCCATATTCCATCTTTTTTCCAACCTATTCGAGGCCAAAGCTTGTCATATCTTCCACCTAATGAATCTAATATTTTTGCTTGAACTGTGAAGCCAAATTTACCTCTGGAGTAAACAATCCATAGTTTATTCAAAGTTGACAAATCAACAGAAGGTATTTTTTCAACCTCAGAAAAATAAACATATCCCCTACTTACAGCTTTTTCTCCAGCGAGCTCTCTAAGTTTTGAGCTTGTAAAACGGTCAGCATCCTCAAAACTTTCATCCAATAAATATCGCTGAAGAGGTGAATAATCAATACCAACCTGCGATGGAGCATTAAACCAAGAGAGATCATTACAGTTGAGATTATTTTTTATGAAATTTTCATCGGTTTTATGAATAAGTTGCAAAATAAAACCTGGAGACCAGTCGCAAATTCCAGGATCAAATCCACACATTAAAGACGGACCCATACCAAGAAGCTCCTCTACTCGTTCCTCTAAAGCATTCAATAAACTAAGTCGTTTCCTTTCTGAAGCTTTCCTAAAAGACTCCAAAGAATCTTCTATGCTTTCTTTATTTGGATGTGATTTTTCTTCAGTCATGATCTACTGCAGGCCTGAAATGACCTAAGCACTAATACTATGTCAGAGAAAGCTACCAATTCGGGTTACCCCGTAACGGATTTTCGGAATTTATCCAGTCCAATTATTGATGTAAGAAGTCCCAGCGAATTTTGCCTAGGTCATTTCCCAGGGGCTATTAATATCCCTTTGTTCTCTGATATGGAAAGAGAGACAATAGGTAAATTCTATAAGAAAGAAAGTCGCCTAAAAGCAATATTGATTGGATTAAAAATAACACTTCCAAACACTACGAAATTATTAGAAAAAATACTAAAAACATCCAGAGAAAATAAAGATGGATTTAAATCATTACGAATATATTGCTGGAGAGGTGGAATGAGATCTAGTACTTTTGCCTGGCTTGCAAGAACAATTGGTATTAAGACTTTTTTATTAAAAGGTGGATATAAAAGCTATAGAAAATGGGTTTTACATCAATTTGAAGCTGATTTACCCATAAGACTTGTTGGAGGTAAAACAGGAACAGGGAAAACAGATCTACTCAATTACATAAATAGAAAAAATATATATGTAATTGATCTAGAGGGATTAGCAAATCATAGAGGAAGTAGTTTTGGCTCACTAGGCATGGATAAGCAACCTTCAACACAACAATTTGAAAATATTCTCGCAGAATCTCTTGATGAGTTTCGCCAAAGCAACGCTATGGAGATTTGGCTAGAAGCTGAAAGTTCTAATCTAGGAAAGTGTCGCATACCAAATAGTTTGTATACAAAAATGAAAAAAGCGCCGATCCTAGAAATAATTAAAACAAAGAATGAGCGTATTGAGAATTTAGTCAATGTTTATAGTCAAAATCCTCAAAACGAGTTAAAAGATGCAGTAAATAGAATAAGCAAAAGATTAGGACCACAAAGAACAAAAGAAGCATTATCTGCCATCGACAAAAAAGAATGGTTCAAAGCCTGTGAAGCCATGTTGGATTATTATGATAGATGTTATGAATACGAGCTTAAAAAAGCAAACACTATAAATTCTATTGACCTTAGTGGTTTAAACAATAAATCGGCTTTAATTAAAATCTTTAATGAGAACCTTAATCCCGTATAGTTTCTATAAAGATATCAATTTATAAAATAAGGAAGAGATGACAGACATCAATGAAAATGTAGCTATTCAATTCGTTAAAGGGAAAAACGAAATAAATCATCCCGAAATACGTTTATTTAGAAATATTGATGGAAAGAAAGGTAAAGCGGTGTATAAATTCTATAAGCCAACAACAATAAATCTAGACAACTATAAATCAATACAAAAAATGTATCTAATTGATGAAGAAGGTGAACTCTCAACTAGAAAAATAGATTTATCAATTTCAGAAAGTCATATTAACGAAGTAAAGTCTACTTATCATTGGAGTTCAGAAAAAGAATTTGAAAGATTTATGCGTTTTGCTGAAAGGTATGAAAATTCCCTAAATTAATAATTACTTATTTAAATTGAAACCTTCTAACTTTCTATCAATTACAGCCTTAATAATTTCTATATTAATTTTATGGGGCTTAAAAGAAATAATAATATTATTTTTTGCTTCAATAGTTTTAGCCATGGCTCTTTGTACTATTACTGGTAAAATCCGAGATTTTTTTAAAATACCTAGGTGGATATCATTAGGCATAACATTAATATCTATAATACTTATCTCAAGTATTTCAATAGTCATAATAATTCCGCAGTTTACCAGTGAATTCCAAGAATTAATCAATCAAATACCATCGGCAGTAAGCAAACTGAGAGAACTCTTAATAAACACATTTTATGGTTTTGCAGAGGTTATATATAAAGATAATTTCCCCAACCTAGCAGATGAAAATATATTAACAAATAAGCTTAGCATTATTCCAGATGGAGCTACTTTAGCTAGTGGGGTAACAGATAGTATCACCAAGTTGATCAGTTTAGTTAGTAATGTAGGGATAGGAATTCTTCAATTAATTTTTATAATCTCTGTTGGTCTAATGATAACCTTTCAGCCAAACGCATATAGAGAGGTTGCTATATTACTAGTGCCATCATTTTATAGAAGACGTGCAAGATCTATTTTATTAAGATGCGGGAATGCAATAAGTAGTTGGATGGCCGGTGTTCTACTCAGCTCAATATGTGTGGCAATACTTGCTTCTGTTGGGTTATATTTATTGGGAATAAAATTAGTGATAGCGAATGCTTTAATAGCAGGTGTTTTAAATGTCATACCAAATGTAGGCCCCACAATAAGCACTATTTTTCCACTTTCTGTAGCACTTTTAGATACACCATGGAAATCTCTTGCTGTACTGGCGTTGTACATAGTAATTCAAAATATTGAGAGCTATGTAATAACTCCTTCTATAATGCAAAAGCAAGTTAAATTGCTACCAGGATTAACAATTACTGCACAATTTATATTCACTATTCTCTTTGGGCCACTTGGTTTATTGTTAGCAATTCCAATGGCTGTAGTAATTCAAGTGTTTGTTAAAGAAATAATTGTTCATGACATTTTAGAAAAAAATTATTTTTATAGTCAAAAGTAAAAAAGACGAAATAAGTATTAGGATTCCCAAGGATTATTAGAAATATCATTTTCAGAAATATCTGAAATGTTTATTTTTTTCAAAACTAGCCATTCACACCACATAGAATTCAGGAGCCAAGCTTGAGACTGACTTTTAGCTCCATCATCAATCAATTTTATTTGATAAGGTTTTAAATTTTTCCATTTCTTATACTGAATTTTCCAAGTTTCTTCACTCATTTGTTCAATTAATTTTACCTAGGTATATATTGTTAGTAGTTTCTATTTTTTGCAAGCCCTAATAAATATTTTTCAATGATAAATATTAAAATTAAATAATCCTAAAGTGTTCAACTATTTATTCAGAAAGAATTTAATGCCTCAATCATCAAATTCAGGCTTCGGTTTCTTTTTTACTTTACCTGAAAGTAATTGATGGAGAGCATCTAAAGAATTATAGACCTCTTTCAGCTCAGACAACTCCGGCAACAAGCCATATTGGCCTAACATTTGATCCAAGTCTCGAAGTTCTTGCCTTATGTATCGCAAATGAGAACTAACTTCCTCTCTCTTGCTGGTAGACATTATAAAATAGTTTGATTGCTTCTAGAAAGTAACTTTAACCTAAGATAAGTATTTTAAGCATCTTCAAATTTTAAAAGTTCATAAACTCAAAATTTATTACCAAACTTAAAGCTAGTTAATTACATAAAATATATATAGTTATAAATCATAAAAGAACAAAGATCTTTTAACTTTAAAAATGCAGAGCAAATAATTCAGGAGGTATTCCGAATAAAACATACTCCTTTGTAAAAAAATAAGAAATATACTGTCCCATATCATAGATATGGATAAAAATATAAATATGGATCAACAAAAAAGAAAAGACCTCAATCTGAGGCTAGGCAATTTAATACTCGCAATATTCCTTGCTACTGTCCCTACAGCAATAACTTATGGAACACTTAGTATTCATGGTCTAAATATTTGTAGAACCCTTAGCAGTAAAGTAAATTATTCAAATAAAATCAAAGAGCAGTGTGATGAGGCTGCCTGGGATACAACAAAAAGTTATATTATTTTAATAGGTTTTTTTATTACATTACCTACTTGGATGTGGTTTTACTTATCAACTAAGAAAAAAGTAGGCTAACCAGACTAATGGATGCTAAGAAGACAAGAAACTAGAGAAAGGGAAATCAAATGATTTTTTTCGCTTATTAGATACAGGCTGTTGAATATTTGAGAAAGGTGTAGAACTTTTTGAAGATTGCTGTCTGTATAAAGAAATAGCAATATCCGGCTTTGATTTGAAAATTTCTTTAATTAGATAATCAGCAGAGAACATACCTGGTCCTAACAAAACAATTGAAAAAGCTGAAGCAAAATAAAGAGCTAAAAGTTCAAGTAAATATATGTTGAAACCTGAAGTAACAATTGCATGATAAATTGCTACGCTCATGGTGCCAAGTATTGCAGTCGCTCCCAATCTTGTAGCAAGCCCAATTATCAACAACCAACTACCGCCAATTTCGGACGCTGCAGCCAAGTAAGATAGGGTGACAGGAAATGGCAAGTGAAGAGGACGAACAAAAGCATCAGCAAAATTATTGATATCGTTCAATTTTTCAAAGCCATGATGAATTAAGAGTGCTCCTGTGAATACTCTCAAAAAAAGAAAAGCAAAATCCTTAAATATAGATTTATAGAAGATCGAACTAAGCAATTTAACTCATAATATTTTCAGTAGACTTTAGATATACAAGAGGTAAAGCGTGGAAACAAAAGTGCAGTCCCATAAGGATAAGTATTAATACCCAGGCTACGTGGTCTACATTTATCGCCTTAGGAGTAATTGCCGAGGTGTGGTAATTGAAAATTACCAGAGCTTTTGAATGTACCGACTTAGAAAAGTTGGTTATTTTTATTCATCTACAGAAGTAAGGTAAATAAATCAACCTAAATAGTATTAATACTCACAATAATATCCGAATTTAATATGTAAAATATAAAAAATCTTTGATAAAAAGTGAGCACATCATTACTTACTGCAACAGCAGCGGTAGGACTAATAGCAGTCGCAATACCAGCACTACTTGCATCTCTTAGTTAGAAGTTTAAATTAAATTTATCCATAATTCTTTGAAGTTTAAAAGAATAAATCGAGCAGATGATTATTTTAAAACCACTGAATTGCCTGCGACCCAACCACTTGTCCAGCAATGTTGGAAATTAAATCCACCTGTGATGCCATCTATATCTAAAACCTCTCCTGCGAAAAATAGACCTTTACATATCCTACTTTCCATAGTTTTGAAATTAATTTCCTTAAGTGATACTCCGCCTGCAGTAACAAATTCTTCACCAAAAGGTCCTCGACTATTAATTAAATAGCTGTTGTTTGTTAAGCATTTCAGTATGATCTCCTTATCACGTTTAGTTAAATCAGCCCATTTTAAATTACTGTCAATTTTCACACTTAAAAGAAGGGCATTCCATAGGCTTCGAGGTAACGTTCTAAAAGGTTTATTATTAAATAAAAACTTCTTACCATTTTCTTTTTTAAATAAATCTAGTTTTGATCTGACTTCATTCTCCCCAAGACAAAGCCAGTTAATTATTAATTGACCATTATATTTATTGGAATACAGACTTCTAGCACTAAATGCAGAAAGTCTAAGTATAACTGGTCCACTAAAACCTTTATGAGTTATCAATATCGGTCCAGTGCCAACATATTTTTTATTGTTAACGATAAGTTTAATTTGAACATCTAACGTTATACCTGAACAAGAATTTAATGATTTCTGAGAAGTAGAAAAAGAAAAAAGAGAGGGTACAGGATGAATAATTGAATGACCCAGACTCTTTGCCAATCTGCGACCACTAGGATGGCCTCCAGTGCAAATCAAAATATTTTTTGCTTCAAAATGTTCCTTGCCTTTAACTAATAAATTGAAGCCCCTATTAGTTATGCTTATATTCTTCACATGAGAATTAGTAACTACTTTTACACCAGATTTTTTTGCAAGATCCGTCAAACATTTAATAACATCTTCAGAAGAATCAGAGCAAGGAAATATTCGTCCATCTTTCTCTACTTTAAGATTAAGTCCTTTCTCTTGAAACCACTTGAAAGCTTCTGTCGTGGAAAATCTATTAAACAAGCCTATTAGTTGTTTTTCTCCTCTAGGATAATTATTTACTAAATCAGAGATATCCCAACATGCGTTAGTTAAATTACATCGACCACCACCGCTAATTCTAACTTTTTCAAGCACTTTTGAAGTTCCTTCAAGTATTACTACAGATCTAAGTCCACTATTTATAGCTGTGATTGCCCCCATAAAACCAGACGCACCTCCACCAATAATTACAAGATCTGAAATCATCAAAAAATAAAATTCCCATAGTTTATATTTTAATAAAATAATAAAGATTTTATCTTGAAACAGATTGTCTTGATACGCAGTTGAAATCTTAATTCAGTTCTTTTTTGTTGTATCTTTTCAGAAAATAAAAAAAATATGGCTGGCCCAAAAAGAGATGAAGCAAAATCAATTCTCTCTTACGTGAGACAAGAGCTTAGGTACATGGATGAAGATCTAAGAAATGATGGCTTATTACCAGAATTATCTTCACTTAGATCAGTATATGAACAGCTTTCAACTTTACTAGAGCTTTCAGATGGCCGGAGAAAGAAAAAAGAGAAACCCGAGTTTCCTGAAGACAAAAAAAATTAATACAAATCGATCAAAATAACATATTAAAAATCAAGTGAGAGCAATACTAATTGTATAGAGAATTTATTTAACTGTATTATTTTTTTTAAAGAGATAGTTAATAGTCTATTGTATAAATTATGACTAGCCATCCAATTTTAATCAAGAAATACCTATTTTTGGTGAACTAATGCCTAAAAAACATACAAATTCAAGTGGTGAATCTAATCTTCTAAACCCAATAAATCACATTCTTTTTTGGGAAAAAGGGGAAATGGCATATTCAGCTCTAAAGAAAATAAATGAACTTAAAGCTAATAATGAATGGAAGAAAGCTCAAATAATTTTAGAAGAATGGATTTTTTAGGAAATCTAAAGTCAAGAAATAAATAAATTATTTGGAAATCTATCAAAAGATAAAGTAAATTAAATTTCTATATCAATTGATATGTATGCCCTCCATAAGAAAAAGGATTGGCTATCTTCCCTCAGTTAATGCACAAGAGCTGATAACCAAAATTTCAAACAAGGAAAATTTAAGCCAATCAAAAGTCGTAGGAAAATTAGTTGAAGAAGCACTTACGGCGAGAGGTGAGTTTAATATAAAAAAAACAAGTGATTTGGGAAGTAAGAAGCTTTATGGCAAAACAAATAATATGGTTAATTCATCTTTCCAAGACAATGATCTTGATGAATTGATTTCAGATAAGGGTATAATCTACAATAGAAAAGAATACACCCACTCATTAGTGACTGATTCATCCGAATCAAGTGAAAAATACAATGAAGAACTATTTGAACAGTTTAAGCAATTTATTCTGTTTCAAAAAATGATACAAGATAAATAACAAAAATATTTTTCAAAAAAAATTAAAGATTTTATCTACGTTTAAAGTATAAATTTAATTGGATAAGCTTTCGAAAGAATGCAGAGATCAACAAAATTCACGCATAAAACTAACTAATGTACTAGAAAGTGAAAGTATTAGTTCTTCTAAGGATCACTCAACAAGTTTTTTTTATAAGAAATTTTAAATATAGACATGACATCAACAACTACTCGACCAAAATCAACGCCTCCAAGTCTTCTTGAAGAAGCCTTAAATCAGCCTCCTATTGGAGAAACTGCTAATTTCGCTTGGAACGCAACACCATTAGGTATTGCAGCTATTTACAAAGGTAATTCGCCTGCGAAACCACCTTATGACCAAGCAATTAAAGAAGGTGAGGAATTATCAATGGATTTAAGCCGTGAAGAGAAAGAATTTCATCTAACCCAAAAAGGCCTTGCACTTATTTTCTATTCTTAGAATATATTTAAAAAGAAATTAAAAAATTCAAATTAAAAAATATAGCTGATGTAAATTCATTTATCTTCAACAGAAGAGTCTATAACCCACTCATCACTTAACCCAAGAAGAACTAGAGCCTTGTCTTCCCAATCCGTATCAATAGACCAATCATAAGGGACCTCAAAAGATAAAGAGATTTCATTTTTGGACTTTATGTAAGTTTTGCTTTTTGGAAGAGTTTTATTAGAAATATTATTATCTATTTGAAATAAGTCACTGGGATCAGTGAATTCTATATAACCTAAATTTTTAATTTGCTCCTCAAACTTAAGCTCCAATCTAACGTTAAAACAATGCGCTTCATCCCAGTCGGAATAATGAGCAAAATATCTATCCCAAGAGTTTGACATTTAAATTTCTAATATTCTACGTTAGAACCTAAATATAGGCCTTTTCAAGAAAGACTGTATAAATAAAAATAAGTATTTTTTAAAGTGTGTATTTTTAGATCAGCAGCTTTGTATTTAAAAATTAAATATGTAAATCTACGTATTTAATTTGTAAAAGTAAGAAAATTAAAATCGTTGAGTACCCAAGTGCCCAAAGTAAGTAAGCCAAAGCCAGCTATAAACATCATCAGAGCGGCAATCTTATATCTAGTAGCCTCAGAACCTCTTCTTAGCAAAAAGGTTTCTGCGGCAAAAGAATTTGTTTGGGGTATGGTCTTTTGAACTGGCTTTTTTCTAGATGAAAACATTTTTTCTATTCGTCTATAAATAAATTAATGGAAAATTCCATCGACCGCGAATTATCTACAAACACTAGAGGAAGTCAAAAACTTATCAGAAGGAAGTGTGACACCAAACGATGAAAAATTAGCTAAAACTTACACACAAAAAGAGCTCAACTTCTATTCCTATAGTTATCATAATACTTACTATCTTGACATCGACTGGCATTAAAGAAAAGTTGTTTTTTTGATGGCCGCTAAAGAAAACACGAGAAAGGGAGAAAAATCGAAAGGGGTTTACAAAAATTAATAGTTCCTTTACAGTACTTAATAGTTACATCTCTTGCTAAGGGCTAACTCCTGATCTAGCGATCAAATTAATCCCTTAGAAAATAATTTGTACCTCATAACGCACCAATTTCTAATATAAAAAATGGAAATGAATCCTTTTAAACCATTAATTCAATTTTGTGAGGAAGTTTATGAACTAATTATTTATCCTAAAATATTATCGAACATATTGAGTTTAAGAAACACCTCAATTAAAACAACTCTTTAAGCTTTGGTTTATAAAGTATTGTTTTATTTTGATAAATAAAACTTAATTAATATAACTATTTACCTGATTGAACAAATAGATAATTTTACAAAATTAGTATATTTTGTAATTTCTCCAAATGATTTTCGGAAGTTATACTAGTTTCAATTATAGGTAAAACATTATAATCTTTGTAAGTTATAAGTAATTTTTTAATTAGATGATCCGCAAAGTCAACTGAATTTAAAAATTCGTTAGAACAATAAACCCCTTTCCAAGGTCTATATTTGAATCTAGTCAAAAATTGCTTAGTAGGTATTAAAATACTACCAAAAAGAATAATATTTGAAATATTAGGATAATTTTTCTTAGTAGAGGATATTATATTTTTAACTATATCAATTCGATTTTTTAGGAGTTTATAATCAGTCCCAAATTGAAACCAAATAGATCTTACTAAACCTGATTGAAGTTTCTTTTCTAATCTTATTACCTCTTGATCAAATAAAGGAAACGGTAGATAAGGATTAAAGGCTACTCCAATAGAAAAATCGGTATCTAAAAATAAAGAATTCTCTTTAATAGAACTCAAGGCTTGAATAGAGTCGTATGTTGATCTTTTTTGAGAACCTGAGACAAGAAGTACTTCTTTACATCCTAAATATTTTACAAACTCAAGAAATCTAATAAATGAATCCTTAGTATTAATCCTATTTCTTTTGAATTCGTGAAGAATACTAAAATGAGGAATAATATCTATAGAGGGGAATTCTTCCCTTGAAATTTTTATAGAATTCAATAAAAAATCCTTTTTTAGGCTATTTTTGCAAGGTATATTTATTTTTTGAAGATTATTTCTATTGTAAAAAGATAGGATAGACCGAAGTTCATCCAATGACTTGAAAGAAATTTCTAGCCTTATATTATTTAAGTTAAATAATATTTCACTCATTTACGATATAATAGGTATAGTTAATAAAATAAATCATAACAAATTTTATGAATATAAATTAATGCAAGATAAAGTCGTAAAAGTAATACCTAAAAAAATTAAATTAAAGTGAAATAAATTTAACTACTTAACCATTTATAAATGGCTTTCTCTTTACTTTCAATCTCAGCCGTTGATCGGTAATAGTAATCATTCCATGAATCATAAGGAATACCCAAAAAAATCATTAAATTGAGAGGATATTCTTCAGAATCAGTACATTTTCGGAAATCATCTCTAAATAAAAATGTTGGTTTACCTAAAGCAATAGCCACCCCAAGCTCAACCATCACCCCCTCATCAGGCGGAGTGCCATTTACTATTGCAAATAAACCATCAGACCTCCTTAAATCGTCTAAGTTTGAACAAGCGACTTTATTAGCCCAACCTGGGGTTGAGAAATCAATATTACTATTGCGAGCAAAAGGCTCCCAAACATTTGCTCCCATACATTCAAGTTTATTGATAAATTCAGGTAAAAGTTTCAATCTCCAATGCTCAGAGAAACCATATGGAGAGGCCAGGTAAAGAGTTTTATTTGACAATTTTTATATTCTCCAAATTGATCATATGAAATCTAATTTAATAACTTTAGCAATAAATTGATTAATAAAGTATTAAGGATCAATCTTGTTAATCAATTTATTATCTTTATTTATATGAGATATCTCTTGAGGTTTACTAGAAAAACGTTCATTAGAATCTTTTAACAACAAAATAGATAAATCCTTTACATTAATGACAAAATTCTTTTGATTTATATAAATTTTATTTATTAATTCTTTAATCTCTATTTTATATGAAGTATTAGAAAACAAAAGAATAGACGTCCATCCCGTAATTACAGAAGAGAATATAAGAATTAACTTGAAAAGTTTATACAAATTATTTAACAATTTGTAAAATTTAAAATAAGAAAATACATTATAACTTTAAAAAATGTAAATCAAAAATAAAGCTAAATGTCATTTTCAAGCAGTCATATGTTTCTCAAAATCGAATTTAACCCATTTTGAGTCAATCAATTGTTTCCAGGTCTTAAGCGAATCTTGTTTTGTAACCTTTCTTCTACTTTTAAATATCATAGGTTTACCGTTTGGAATTACCCCCCACATATCAATAGTGAAATCTGTAGGAATTTCATCATTAGAAACCTTTTTAAAGTCAAAATGAATAGCCCATTTATTGTGAGGATCTATCAGCCAACCTAAAGGGCTATCAAAATTTTCTACTTTTGCCATCAAGAAAGTAAGTCTTATTTTTGTTTTTAATTAAAAAAACAGTCTTCGTCAAGCCTAAGAATCTAAAGTGAAGTTAAAGAAATGATAATAATTAAAATCGAATAGAAGAAAGCTATAAACAAAAAAAACCTATATAAAAATTTTAATTTTTTTAAGATCACTCTTCTGTATTTAGCCAAATGATTGCCATCTAGTATCAAAATATGTAATTAAAATAACTAAATATTACTTAAGTCAAATATTCTGAATAGGAGTTTAACGTAATTAATCCCCGTATAGAATCGAAAACAAAGGTTTAAACTTCCAGTCTTTAAAATAATTATTTAAAAAAGATGAAAGAAAATTAATCAATTAGAAGAAAAGATATAATACTTTTTAGAAACAAATCACGTAAAATGTCCTCAGAAGCTGGAAGCACACAATGTCGAGGGTTGATAGAAGCAAAGGAGTGCCTTCTTAAAGCAATGAATTCTCTTGGCGTAATAGAGAATTCAGAGCACATACAAAGCACATTGCGTGATGTCTATAACGAATTAGAAAAGCTACATGATTCCAGAAGAATAAAAGAGTCGAACAATCTTAATTGAATATAGACCACGCATAAAAAAATAGAATATAATTTATAAGATAAAATCATATTTGAAAGTAGTATTAATATTAAATTGTCTACATTTAGTTTTCAATATTTTTAACAGGTTAAAGAGGAATTTCATCTATAAAATGTAAATAAAAAGAATTTTAATACTTAATACCAATTATAAAAAATTGCTAGTATTGATAAAACAGATAAAAAATCACTTAAATGTCAGAAAAAAATAATGAAATTCTCAGATTAGAAGATCTGGATAAATTGAGATCTGCTCCTAAACTAAACAATGAACAGGCGAAAATACTATTTAATGAAGCTAGACATGTGATTAATAAATCAGATTGGTTAACGATAGGAATTATGTCTCCAACAGTAGATAAAGCATTAAATGCAGTTAGAAAAATAGAAGCCAAGTTTGAGTTCAAAAAAATGGAATGTACTAATTTACCTAGCTCTGATGGACCAATATTCTTAAAAGCAAATCAAAAAACAGGTGAAATTTGCGCTCGGGTTGAATTTGGCTTAGGAGAAGGAATTTTAATTAGCTGCCAAAATTACGAAAATTCATTGAACTCGAAAACTATTGGTCCCTTTCCTTTAGATTTCTTTGATTAAAAATTATAATTAATAACTAAGGTAAGATTTATATTTCGAATAAATAAATCTAAGAATCATCAAAAAGATAGAATGATATCAACAGCAATGCTAATCTATTAATGAAAAATAATTCAAAATTTTAATACAGTACTAAAAATCAACTTTAGTGATCTGTAAGGTGACAAATTGTTTTACCTTTATAAAGTTACTATTGAAGATTTAATACATTCACCATTGAATATTAATGGATAAAGAAAGAGGCAAATTCTATCAATCAGGAGATGGCTCCTATTTTTACTCAGCTGATGATGCCTCCAAGTGGGATCTTTTAGACAGAATTGGTCAACTGAATCTACTTCATGTATTAAAAAAAGAATGGGAGCCGGAAGAATCAAGCCAAAGTAAATTAAGAAAAGTTCTTCAGGAAATCAGAATAGATGAGTTTGAGGATTTCATGGCAGATATACTTGGAATATGCGAGTCATTTGAGGAGATGGTTTATGAATATGAAGGTAATATAAATTTAAGTCCTGAGTATTTAGAGAGAGTCTATCCAGAAGAAAAAGAAAGCCTTGAAAAATTAAAAACCCAGATAAAAGAACACAAAGAGTGGAAGCAAAAACATCAAGCTTCATATTCTTTTCTAACAAGAAGACATTTAGAAAAGAATGAAAGAGACAATAACGAGAATTAATAATTTGGAATATAAATACTAAACAGTCAAACAATAAAGGATTAAGACATTAGCTGGGTATTGATTAAATGAGAAATAAATCAAAGGAATAGGTCTTTACAAGTCGAATAAATTGAAAAAATAAAAGTCAAAGCCGAAGCAAAATAAATCATCGCTATGATGCAAATCGGAATAAAGTGATTTTACCTACACAAGTTCGAAAAAAATCCTTTATAGTCTTAACAATTGTTTACATATGAACTTTTTACCTTGCCTTCTTCTATTAGAACCTATAAAAGCTCACTAATAGAGCAAGTTACAACAGCTTTCTCAAGCAAATTCACCTAAAAATTGAATTTGTCAACTAAAGATTCATTTAAAAGTCTCAAAGCTTCTAATTTAAATTAAACAAATGACTTCTACCAATCCCAAATCTACAAATCTAATAAATAGAGAAGACGTAAATGAAATGATAGAGAATGCAATAAGAAGGCACAACCGAAGGTCAACTATAATTTCAGCAATACTTGGTTGGATACTCATAGGAGGATACTCATTTGGTTTATTTCATGTTGTTCAGAGTATCTAGGTTATTTATAAACACCTTTCAATAAATACTTATATTAGTTGAATTATTAGTTGAGATATTAATTAAACAATACATACCTTTTAAAATAAATTATTACTATATACTTGAATAACTAAATTTAGGTTTAATAAATTCGTAAATTGCTATTTGACATATTAATAATGAAATTGAATAATTATTAGCTGGTACGACTCCATTTGTCTTGGTAAGGAAGCTGATAATCCTCTCTATTCATTGGAATCCAACTCCAATCACAACATATTGATATTTGATAACCAATAACATAAAGAGCAAGAATAGCGTTGAATAAATTAATATGGGTGATTGGGGTATCCATGATTGGTAAATAGATTGATTACATATTAGCTAATTTAATTTATCAATAAAAACATCCAATCTAAAAAGTGACCATTAACATTTTCAAAGTACCTTTAAAAAAAGATTCTTAGTGATACTAGATTTTCTAATAAAATGAATTTAGAATAAAAGTTATTAATATAAAAATAAATATTTACTTATTATTTATTATTGGAACTGCAGGATGGTCATAGGGATCATCATTTAATATAGGTGCGCATACTTGTCTACAAGATTTTCCCTGCTCGTCTTCAATACAAACTTCTAAACATTCAAAATATCTGTCTTGAGCCGTTTTCATATTTTTGAATCAGTAGTAACTAAACATACTGTTTTAAAGATAGGTTTTTTGGATAAATTAACAAATCTTTTTTAGGTAAATTCACTTATTTTCGATCTTTCAAATGAAAAAGTATCTCTGAAGATCTCTTATTTGCATCACAGGCTAATACACATTGAGTTAATTCCTTATTTGCAAGAAGATCAAGAATCCTAGCCATATCAATTGAAGACAATTCGCCATCGGAACTCCATTTAAGAGTAGTTTTTCTTTGAATGGGTTTCATGCTTTCCCTCCAATAAAACTATGGTACATTTAGCATGAATAAATAAAAATAAAGAAAATTTTATATTAATTTTATTTTTACTAAGAATAAAAAGTATGACTTTAAAACAATATGATAAACAAGATATAAAAACTAAATCAAATAAACTTTACTCACTACATTCAAAAAGATTTAGGTTTTGAAATAAGTCATGAGTGCATGGATATTATTTGATAAGTATTAATAAAAACTAAAAAATTTTACTAATTTACTGGAGAAAAGTTCAAATCTTCCATATCAGATTTGTAGCTATCATTTTTAGGTGACTTGGTTTTAAGATCCTTCAGAAAAAACTTTGCAAACTGTTGAGTTTTGTGTGTCTGCAATTTTGTTGAATAACCCATATCAATCTAGAACTAAAAGAATCAATAAATAAACATTATTTGACAATATAGCGAAAAGGAAAGAATACCGCGCGTAAAAACCGAACAAAAATGGTTTAAAGCTTTGATTCAATTTTTAGCATCCTTCTTTTAAGGATTGATAGTTGATAGGTAAATATTTCAAAAGAAAATTTTAAAAGTTTATACTTAAAATTGTTTGTTAGTAATAATATCTTTTTATATCAACAGAAACTATCCATAAAACATACACTATTGTATAAAATTAATTTCATGTATTTGTGTAAGATTTATTGTAATATGGATATAAATTGATCTCAAACTATATCAATATTTATTGTTTTTAATACTAGTTAGTCGATCTAGTCCAACTTTTTGTAGTCTTTGTTTTCTTCTCTCCTTTCAATATAAAAAGCATTAGTAGAGGAGCAATTCCCATCAGTGGAACGACAAGGTTCAAAGCATAGTTATGGGTTTCTTCCATTAAAAAAAACAATTTTTTTTATTATAATTAAAACGTTTTATGTGTTAATGCGTAAAAATTCTCATTCATAGTAAAAATTTTCATTCATGACAAAAACCCTTTGGGAAAAAGAATAAAAGTAATTTTACCCACAGCCATGATATTGCTAATTTTCTATTTTTTGTAGATAGTATTGAAGCAACGCTTTTCATTTAATAAAAATGAGCGATAGTTCTTTTAACCTTGAATACTTTTCTCCTACTGGGTTAATAGGTTTTTGGGTACTATTTATAGGGTTAATATTCACAGGCATTATGTTCTATTTTGTCTTTTTTAGGCTTAATGAAGGTGACGATTCATACAAGGATAGCAAAAGAAAACTACTAGAAAAAGAAAACCAAAAAAAAAGGATAGCGAGACTTTATCCAAAGTAAAGATATTTTCAACATGAAAAATTACATTTAAAGACGAAATAATGTATTCTCGAAATATAAATAAATATTCTTTAATCTAAACGAGCATCAATAGTTATTGTCTCCGTGCCATCTTATTCGTCTTAAAATCCGTATCATATATTAAAGAAATAAGAGATTGAGCAAAGGCAAACGCGATTTCTAAGAAAACAGATCAAATTTCTATTACATCTCGTTTTTCTTCGAGGGTTTTTTATTTTTTGTGCAAATAAAAAGAGATAATGGAAAAAGGAAATAAATGGCTTTCTTTAATCCAAGCCTATTTTAATTAAACCTATGGCTTCGAATCAAGCAAAAAGTGGTATTAGCCTAAGTGAAGAGTCCCCTTTTTCAGCTTCAGGGGAACAAGTTCCCGCAGCCTTGTCAATGATGGTCGATTCAATGAGGAGCATGGTGGAGAGAGCTAAAAGCGATTTAGAAAATGTTGATCAACGAGCTAGAGCAGACCTTGAGAACATCGACCAAAGGGCAAGAAAAGATGTGGCATTTCTAGACCAAAGAGCAAGGGAGGATATTCAAAAAGTTGATCAGAAAGCTAGAGAGGACATAGCTATTCTTGATAAAAGAGCAAGAGATGATCATGACCTACTGAGAAAGGTCCGCAAGTCCAGAGGATTAACCTCTTGATATAAGTTATTAATAAAGTTAAAAAATCAATCGACTTCAAAATTAAATAATCAAAAACAATCCATGATTCAATTAATTTTAGAGTAGTACCACTTTGCCGTAAGGCCCAAGAAGCATCGACCTGGAAGAACCAGAGGGGGATTCAAAGTGAAGCTTCGTTTCCAGAACTAGCTGGTATACGTTACTTTCACGACAGTCTCCCCATATCGAAAGAGAGTCAGATCAGAGCACTTGAGAAGGCCAATACCAACAAAGCAGTACTAGAACAATCTAAACAAAATATCATCATGAGGTAGGCCAAATTGACCTTATAGTTTTTAAAATATCCAATGCTTCTTTTTTCCTAGACAAAGCGTCTTTGTTGTTCAAGAGATAAGTGACGTGTCCAAGCTTCCTTCCCCTTTTTTCTTCTTCTTTTTCATACCAATGAACATTCAACCCAGGTATATTCCTTAAGTCTTCCAACCTCTGGCTAATTGTTTTTGAAAAGTTACTTGATAAACCAAGCAAGTTGGCCATTAAAGCGCCATTAACTAGCATTTCAGGCATGGGCACATTAATACCAGATGTTATACATATTTGTTGATCAAATTGACTGCTAGTACAAGCATCTATAGAGAAATGACCTGAGTTATGTGTCCTTGGAGCTATCTCATTTACTAGTAAACCTTCGGATCCGTAGAAAAATTCAATAGCAATAACTCCAACATAGTCCAACTCCGCAAGCAATGAAGAAACGACATTTCTCACCATAAGTTCAACGTCATGATTGATATCAGCGGGAGCGAGGACCCAGTCGCATACTTGTTTAGATTGGTAGGTCTCTACAATCGGCAAACTACGTACAATGCCTTTTGAATCCCTACTAGAAACAATGGATAACTCCTTATCAAAAGAGACCCACTTCTCCAACATCCACTGCTCTTCTTTTTCAACTACTAGAAATTCTTGAAGTTGCTTTAGATTTTTAATAATTTTAGTTCCTTTACCGTCATATCCACCTTTGGCAGCTTTTGCCATCAATGGAAATCCCCAATCTGCAGGTAGCTCAAGGCCTGATGATTTTTTTAACGGTATTGCTAACCAATCAGGGCAAGGAATATCAAGACTGTTTAATAGCTCTCTTTGGGTAATTTTATTAATTAAAGGCCTTATTGATTGAAGTCTTGGGACAAAAGAAACTCCATTATTTTCAAGAGAAAGCAAACTTGAAATATCAACCCATTCATTCTCAAAAGTAATCAAGCGGGATTTTTCAGCAAGAAGTTTTGTCCCCTGTGGATTTGTAGGATCGTGCAAAATGACTTGATTTGTCTTTTTAGCCGCAGGATCAGTTTTGGCTGACGTCTGAACAACGACATCAACAGCTCTCTTCATTCCAGCCTCAACCAGAAGCATTGCCAGTTGTCCTCCACCCACGACCCCAATCATTTATTTAGAGACCTCATTTTTAAAGTTTCGCTCACTTGTAGGCAAATAAAAAAATCGCGAACAAACAAATAAAAATACTGTTTGAATTGTGATCTTAATAAAAACATCCTTAATTCACAACCCAAAGAATATTCCACTATGTGATTATTTTGATCCCAGAATAAATACTGAACGTATACGAATACATATCATTTGCTTATGAAATGTGTTCGTCAACCATATAATCAGTTCTATATTTTGATGCTTTAACGTAATAAACCATCAAAAATCTTATATCCTCACAACTGTGAATAAAGACAACCACCATATTAAAGTCTCTCTAACTAGCAACCCTTACGAAATAGTTATTGGAAAAGGTAGTCTTGAATATATAGGAGATGAGCTATGTAATATTGGTTTTAAGGAAGGACTAAAAGTTTTAGTCGTCTCTAATCAGGAAGTCTTTGATCACTATGGTGATTGCATAATTAAAAGTCTAATTAAAAGTAAATTTAATCCAAAACTTTTAATAATAAAAGCAGGCGAAGATCAAAAGAATCAATCTTCCATAGATTTAATCCACGATGCGGCATATGAAGCCAGATTAGAAAGAGGATCATTAATGATTGCCCTTGGTGGTGGCGTGATTGGAGACATGACTGGTTTTGCAGCTGCTACTTGGTTGCGTGGAATTCATGTAGTCCAAATCCCTACAACATTACTTGCCATGGTTGATGCTTCCATTGGGGGCAAAACGGGCATCAATCATTCGAAAGGTAAAAATCTTATAGGTGCTTTTCATCAACCTAAATTGGTGTTAATAGACCCTAAAACATTATTTACTCTCCCATCACGAGAGTTCAAAGCAGGTATGGCTGAAATAATAAAGTATGGAGTAATATCAGACCTTGAACTATTCGAACTTCTAGAGAGAGAGGATAATATTTCTAATTTTTCAAACATAAAAGAAAAACTACTAATAGAAATAATTAAGCGTTCTGCCACATCAAAAGCAGAGATTGTTGTAAAAGATGAGAAAGAAAGTGGAGTAAGAGCATTTTTAAATTATGGGCATACATTTGGTCACGTAATAGAAAATCTTTGTGGTTATGGAAAATGGCTTCATGGTGAAGCAGTAGCAATGGGGATGGTTGCAGTCGGTCAATTGGCGGTACAAAGGGGCGTATGGAAAGCGATTGACACAGAAAGACAGAAACAATTAATAGAGAAAGCAGGTTTACCCTCTAAGTGGCCAAAGCTTGAAATAGATAGTGTTCTAACATCTCTTCAAGGAGACAAGAAAGTTAAAGACGGCAAGATAAGTTTCGTTATGCCTACAAAAATTGGTGATGTAAAATTATTTAATAATATCTCTAATGAAGAAATACACGAATGCTTACAAAAAATTAGCTAATTGGCTCATCAAGAAAACGTTTTCCTAAAATCAGATCACTACTATTGTCCTTCTGAAAAGCCAACCACCTAAAGTCCCCTAGTCCCATTGGGTCAACTAGTCTCAATAATGACTCTCTTCGATTTAACGCAGCCGATAGATCATTACTACATGTATTTTGAAGAGAATAAAGAAAATTTGAAAGTCCTAACGCCAAGAGAGCTTGTCCCTGCCTAGTTTCACCCATAAACTTCCATCCATTAGAAAGGGCATAATTAATTGTTGATTCGATGCATATATGTGCTGTCAAATCGCACAAACCAGCATCTTGTAAAACATTAGAATTTGCCTCTTGATTTCTATAAGAAATAAGAGTTCCGTCTTTTCTCATTGCGTTGTAGTAACGCTTCGATTCCATCGCATAGTCGACAACTAATAATGAGCCATTGATCAAAACCTTAGACAATTTCCCAAACCAAGCCGGCACATCACAATGCCATTCGGTGACCCATCTATGACTAATATCCTTTGGAGGTAACTCAATATTTAAAAGACTTTTCGAATCTTGCAAAAATTTGATAATCGCTGAAGTAGGCCTGAGATCAACAAACTCCAAAAAATTTTCATCATTTATTATTCTCAAGGAAACTCCTTGTCTAAAAACCTTATTTTCATTAAAAACCAACCTCTCTACTGGAAAAGCATCTAAAACCTCGTTAGCAATAACTACACCAGTTACTGGGCTTGAAATAAGATCTTCGATATTACTCCAACGATAATTAACACCCTCTAAGTTATTAACTACATTTTCTTGTCGTTCTCTCATCCCTACATTTAATTCGACTAAAATAAGCTCAATTTTACTGATTATTTCAGGTGAAATTTCAGTAATAGCCACTATCAAATCTCTTGATAAAGTGCCTTCTCCTGGCCCAATCTCAACAAGAGAAAACAATTCGGATTCAATTCCTGCCTTTTCTAGATCTTGAAGCCAATCAACAACTTGAACAGCTAATAAACGTGCAAAATCACTACCCAAAGATGGTGAGGTGCAAAAATCTCCATCCTTCCCAATTTTTAGTCTTCCAGTAGAGTAAAAACCATTTTCAGGGTCATTTAATACTAAATCCATATATTTGTAGAAGCTTATTGTGCCGCCACAACCAATCATGCGGTCGATCAACCATTTTGGACATCTCGCAGTCGGGTCAATCATGATGGAGAATACGTTTAAAGGAAATCAAGCAAATGCTGAAAAAATCATTTAAGAACGTCATAATTCTCTGCCTGGGACTAGTGATAATGTTATCGATGGGAGTGCGCACATTTGCTTACGATAATCCTGATCTGTTGCCAAAAGAACAAACACCAATAATCGATCTTGCAAAAGCTTTAAGTGAGAAACAAAGATTAGATTTAGAAACCTCACTTAATTCTTATGAACAAGAAACTGGATGGAAAATAAGGGTATTGTCACAATACGAGAAAACCCCTGGCTTAGCTGTCAAAGACTATTGGGATCTTGATGAGACAAGTTTACTCATAATTGCTGACCCCAGAGGAGGGAATTTACTTAGTTTTAATGTTGGAGATGCTTATTTTGCCCTCATGCCAAGAATCTTTTGGGTGGAATTACAAACAAGATTTGGGAACCAATTTTATGTAAGGGATAACGGAGAAGATGGTGCGATTTTAGCTTCAATTAAAGCAGTAGAAACTTGTTTAGACCGCGGAGGCTGCGAAGTAGTACCTGGATTGCCTCAGGAACAATGGCAATGGACATTATTAACTTCTTTGTTAGGAGGAATTATTGCAGGTTTTGCAGCCTCCCCAAGGAAAGGGAATGAATCATTCTCAATCGGATGGGTTTTGCTACTCTCCCCTCTTTGGATAATGCTATTTGGAATTTTTGGCATTGCTCCTGTGGTAACAAGAACTAATGATATTTTACCTTTAATGAGAAATATTTTGGGATTTATAGGTTCTGCAATTGGGGCATATTTGATTGCAGAAAGAAAATTCAAGGACCCTGATTTAAATAAGCAAAATTAAGAGCATATGATTTTGAAGACAATAAAAATTTCTTTAAAACTAATTTTCTTTGTTTAATAATATCTCTTTATAAGCTATTGACGCATCATTCCTAAACCATCTGTGGGATGCATGGATCAACTTGCCTTTCGAAAATTCAACCCAAGAGAAATGACACAAATTCTCACCTTCAGAATCAACACCTCTTCTAGGAACGCAAGCTGCATTTAAATAAGAGGTACCCCACAGATCTTGAGCAAAAGTTTTTCTAGTTCTATTTCCCCCAATTCTTAATTGATGATGAGTGTGACCAAAAACAACTAATTCAGGAATCCTAAATTTACGAATTTGATCAATTGCGATACCAAGATCTTTATCTCCCCAATCCATAGAGGGCAATTTCCAATCTCTACCGCACAAACTTGAGGACTCTGAGCCAAGACCAACTGGGCCTGAATGAGCAAGTAATAATAAAGGAAAATCTATGGGCGCTGATTTAGCCGCAGAGACAATTCTAAGGACAGACTCATCAAGGCTTACCTCCCCAAATACCGACTTAACCTCTTGTGTCAAGAAAAATCCTCCCCCACCACTGCAAGGTCTAGCTCCAACAACAGAAAGCTCTTTAAGAGTCCATTTTGATAAACCCCAAGAACAATTCTTTTCGCCTAACAAATCCAATTGGGCTTTTAAAATATCTCCTGACCCGTCTTTGCCTCTATCGTGATTTCCAAGTATTACTGATGTGGGAATCGAGATTTTACTGATTGCCCGAACAATTCTTAAATCACCGTCTGATAAGTCACCAACAAATAAAACCCCATCTGGATTTAGTTCCAAAAGCAAATCCAAATCATCCTGACTCCAGGACCCATGCAAATCCCCAGCAATAGCAATTCGGATATCTGACAGATTATTTAGGAAATTAACCTCTATACTGCCCCAACACGTTCATTTGGAAACTAATTACCACTGTTTCCTATTACAAGACTGATACATCAGTCTCAAATAAAAGCAAAAATCTCACTGATGAGATAAATTTTTTGCGTGAAAAAAGAAATGCAATAATTCTTGCTCACTACTATCAAGAGCCTGCAATACAAGATATTGCCGATTTTATTGGAGACTCACTTGAGTTATCAAGAAAAGCCTCTGAGACAAATGCTGACGTGATTGTTTTTTGTGGCGTTCATTTCATGGCTGAGACAGCAAAGATCCTATGTCCAGATAAAACTGTTCTTCTTCCTGATTTTGATGCCGGGTGCACACTCGCAGATGACTGCCAACCCGATGACTTCCAAAGATTCTTAGATAAACATCCAGATCATTTTGCTATCAGTTACATAAATTGCAGCGCCGCCGTAAAGGCAAAAAGTGACCTGATTTGCACAAGTAGTAACGCGGTTGAGCTTGTAAAGAAATTACCCAAGGATTTGCCAATTTTATTTTCTCCTGACAGGAATCTTGGTAGATGGGTTGAACGTCAGAGCGGTCGAAAATTAACTTTGTGGCCTGGGAGATGTCTCGTACATGAGACTTTTAACGAAGAATCTCTATTAAAGTTAAAAATCAAGAACCCAACAGCCGAAGTACTTGCCCACCCAGAGTGTCAACAAAATCTATTAGATTTGGCAGATTTCATTGGCTCAACAAGCAAATTGCTGAATTACTCTCAAGAAAGTAAAAAAGACACATTCATAGTACTTACTGAACCAGGAATAATTCACCAAATGAGATTAAAAGACCCCCTTAAGACATATATTGAAGTCCCTGGATTGGATGGATGTAGTTGCAATGAATGTCCATATATGAGAATGAATACCTTAGAAAAAGTATATAATTGTTTAAAAGAAATGACCCCAGAATTAAAAATGGACGAACATATTAGAGCCATGGCCTATAAACCAATGAAAAAGATGTTGGATATGAGTAACTAAATCAACCTTATGGATTTATCCCTTTTTATTGTTGTACTAGGGGGAAGAAGTTTAAAAAGTAATATAGAAATACACGATGTAAGATGGGTTTTAGGCGAATCAATAGAGGATACATTTCCTGAGCTTAGAAAGCAATGGTTAGGAAAGATAAGCGGACTTCATATTGATAGTTATAAGTGTATTAAGTATGTTGATGGATATGAAATAGTCCTATCTAAATCCGATAAAGGTAGTTTAATTAGTCCAAAAAAAGAAGATTTAAAACTTTGGTTTGTTAATTTAGGCGCCTACAATCCAAGGAAGATGTATGAAGAACACGAATTCAATCTTATTGTCGCAAAAAAAGCTATTGAGGCAAAGAAAAAAGCAAAAAGAAATTGGGAAACAAATTTAAAAAATAAACATAATGATGACTGCTCAGGTATTTATTATTTCGAGCAAGTTGAGGATATGCATCCAATTAGAATAAATAATTGGGAAATAAATCTAATACCTGATCCTGAAGAAAGGAGTGAAAAACTTTTTCCTGACTGGTTTGGATATATGAGAATTGATAAGTCTTAACTATTTTTTTAGGGCGAAGCCCAAATTAGATTTTAAGGGATCATAAGAATTATTATTACTTTCAACTCTATACTTTTTCAGTAATATATTTTCAGCAGCTACATATTGACTATCTTTAAAAGTCCCTAGATCTAAACTTGTTAATTTATTTTTATCATCCAACAAAAGATCTGCTCTAATGTCGGGTTCTATTCCATTTTTGTTAATATCTTTACCACTTGGTGTTAAATATTTAGCGACAGTAACTGTTAGACCTGAGCCATCAGAAAGTGACCTGACGGACTGAACTAGTCCTTTACCAAAAGTCTTTTTACCAACCAAAACCCCTCTTTTATTATCTTTAATTGCTCCAGAGAGAATCTCACTAGCACTCGCAGATCCTTCATCGATTAAAACTACAACTGGTCTGTTAGTTAAAGCTCTACTTTTTGCTTTCCTAATATCAGTAATACCGTCTTTTGTTTTAGTACTAACGATAATTCCTGTATTTATCCATTGCCTAGCTATTTCAATGCTTGCCTCAAGCAAACCACCAGGATTACCTCTAAGATCTAATATATAACCAAAAGGTTGTTGTTTTTCTAATTTATTGATCGATAAACTCATCTCTTTTGGAGATTTTGCATTGAATTGTTTTAACCTTAGATAACCAATTTTCGCACCTAAAACTGTATTATTTATTCGACTATCAACTACATTAATTTCAATTCTATCTCGTATTAATGAGATATTTAATAACTTATCTTTTCTAATTATACCAAGTTTAACCTTTGTTCCTTTTTTACCTCGAATAAGTTTAACGGTACTATCTATACTAAGACCCTCTATAGGCTTACCATCTATGGATACAATTATATCCTTAGGTTTAATTCCTGCGAGGAAGGCTGGAGTCCCTTCTATTGGTGACACAACAACAATTTGCTTAGAAGCTTCATCTAGTGAGATTTGAATACCTACTCCCATCAATTCACCCGTTGTATCTATTTTCATTTCATTGAATTCTTTAGGATCTAAAAATCTTGTATAAGGATCATTTAATTCTGACAACATATCTTTTATAGCAACGTATGCATCATCATTATCAAAATACTTAGTTGACAGTATTTCCTTTCTCAATTGAATCCAATCCTCAGCCTTATAACTCCCTGAATAGTCCAAAAAGTCACGATATATAATTTGCCATGCCTGATCAATTATCTCCTTTGGATTATTAGTAATCAAAGTTGAAGAATTAGCCTGGAAGGTGAAAGATGGCGAAGGAAAAACAGCTATTAATAAACATATTTTTAAAAATCTCTTCAACATAATTATCAAATTTTTTTCTAATTATAAAACAATAAAAATGGATATTCTTTTTTTAAGGGTCTACCCACTTACCATCTTCTTTAATTAAATCAACTAAAGCCTGAACACCTTCATCCTCCGGCACCCTCTTGATTTCATCTCTATTTCTATAGAGAGCAATGGTTCCTACGCCTTTACCAACATAACCATAGTCAGCATCTGCCATCTCTCCAGGTCCATTAACAATACAACCCATAACTGCTATATCTAGCCCTGTCAAATGAACGGTAGCTGCTCTAACTTTTGCCACAACTTCCTCTAAATTAAATAATGTTCTACCGCAGCTAGGACAACTAATATATTCAACCATAGTTTTTCTCAATCCAACTGCTTGCAAAATTGAATAAGCAACCGGTATTTCCTTCTCAGGTGCCTCAGTAAGGGAAACTCTTATTGTGTCTCCTATTCCCTCTGATAATAATGTTCCAATTCCAGCAGTACTTTTTATTCTTCCATAATCTCCGTCACCAGCTTCAGTTACACCCAAATGCAAAGGATAATTAAATCCCTCTTTATCCATAGTATCGGCCATCATTCTATAAGCCGCTAGCATCACAGGAGGTCGAGAAGCCTTCATTGAAACTACAATATTGTGAAAGTCTAATGAATCACAAATTCGAATAAATTCCATAGCCGATTCAACCATCCCAAAAGGTGTATCTCCATATGCAAATAACATTCTCTCTGCTAATGATCCATGATTAACTCCTATTCTAAGTGCCTTATTTTGCTCTTTTAAAGTGTTAACAATTGGTTCAAATTTTTGAATAATCTTATCTTTAATTGCTTTTATTTCTTCGTCAGTAAATTCAGTTCTATTAGGATCAGGTCTTTCAAAAACAAATAATCCAGGGTTTATACGAACTTTATCTACATGCTTTGCAACCTCTAAAGCTATTTTCATTCCATTGTGATGAACATCCGCTACTAATGGAACTGGTTGATAGGTACTAGCTAGAAGTTTCTTTATTTCACCAACAGCTTTTGCACTTGCAAGAGTGGGAACCGTTAATCTAACAATCTCACATCCTATTTCATGCAATCTTCTTATCGCTGCTGTAGAGCCCTCAATATCCATCGTATCTTCATTAATCATTGACTGAACACGAACTGGATTATCCCCTCCAATACCAATATCTCCAACCATTACTGGTCTAGTATCTCTGCGAATAATTCTGGTGCTATAACGCTGTGAAACATTATTTTCTTTCTTATCTTTTTCCAGGGTCGCAATCATGAGTTAACAATTGAGCCTCTTTAATAAACAAGAATGACATATTCGAGGGCTATTTTAAAGTATCAATTTTTTCTTTGATTTTTAAAAAATCTAATTTGGTTAAAGTCATTGGAGTTCCTTCTGCTTTTGATTGATTTCTAAGTAAATAAGCTGGATGAAAAATAGGCATAACAAGTCTTCCATTCCAATCAATCCATTTACCCCTGAGAATGCTTATTGGGGACTTATTTTTTAAAACTGCTTCTAATGCTGTAGCACCAACAAGAACTATGATTTCTGGATTTACAAGTTTGATTTGTTGATACAACCAAGGAAGATTTTCTTGAATTTCAGTCTTTGTTGGGCGTCTATTTTTGGGAGGTCTACATTTGACCACGTTGCAAAAGTAAACATCTTGGTTGATGTCAATACCCGCATTTTCAAGAAATTGATCAAGTAATTTTCCAGATCTTCCCACAAATGGCTCTCCTAACTCCTCTTCCTTTGCTCCTGGAGCTTCTCCAACAATCACTATTTGGGCTTCAGGATTTCCCCTACTAACAACAATTTTTTTAACAGAGTTGATTGAATTAGAAACTTCTCCAAATTCTTTTTCAGATCTAATTTCTTCTATCACTTCAAAGATTCCATAGAAGACGCGTTGGAAAGATAAGGTACCAAAATTAAGAATTGATTGCCCTCTGGATCAAGCATCCATTGCTCAGATCCAAAATTTTCCACTTTTGGAATCCCGATAGCACTTCCACCAAATTTCGTTATCTCAGATGTCCAGCTTTTGATGATTATTGATGGTTCTATACAAGGTTCACGTTGAAAACACAATGAGGTTGAGTTTCCTTTCCTTTTCCATTCGTGATTTTCATTAGGCTTAAAAAAATGTATTTTGGATCGATTACTTAACGAAATAAAATAATGAGTTGAATTAAAACCTTTGCTTGCCTTGCCAGAGTTGATCTTGGCATAAAATCCAGACAATTCTTTAGGGTTTTTAGAAGCAATTACAAAATTTATGTTCATCAAAGGCATGCAGGTATCTGATTAAGTAGTAAATTTGTAATTACATCAATTCACTTTAAAAGTGAATCTAAGAAATACATTTTGAAGTTATGCTTCGAAGATGACTGACAAATCACAGATATCTATAAGAGCTCTCTCCATAAAACCCTCTCTAACTCTTGAGATCAGCGCAAAAGCTAAAGCTTTAAAAGCTGAAGGTAAAAATATTTGTAGTTTAAGCGCAGGGGAACCTGATTTCGATACCCCTGAATTTATTATCGATGCAACTTTAAAAGCATTAAAAGATGGGAAAACTCGTTACGGCCCTGCAGCTGGAGATCCTGAATTAAGAGAAGCCATTGCGCAAAAACAATCATATATAAATAAAGTTCCAACAAAAATAGACAATGTTTTAGTAACTAATGGAGGGAAACAAGCAATATTCAATTTATTTCAAGTAGTTTTGAACCCCGGAGATGAAGTCCTAATCCCTTCACCTTATTGGCTTAGTTATCCAGAGATAACTCTTTTAGCTGGTGCAAAGCCAATTAAAATTAAATCTTCTACTAAAGATAATTTTAAAATTGATATCAATTCTCTAGAAGAAAACGTAACTGAAAAAACAAGGTTATTAATTATTAACTCTCCAAGTAATCCAACTGGCTGCGTTTTAACTGAGCAAGAGATGAAAACTATTTCCGATTTTTTAAGAAGGCATCCAAGAATTTTATTAATGAGTGATGAAATTTATGAATTTCTCATTTCTCCAAATCAAGTTCATCACAGTTTCGCGAAAATCTCACCAGACTTAAAAAATAGAATTTTCACCGTCAATGGTTTTGCCAAGGCGTGGGCAATGACTGGTTGGAGGATTGGATACTTAACAGGAAACGCAGAGGTGATAAAGAAAGCCATTGCTTTACAAAGTCAAAGTACAAGCAATGTATGTAGTTTTGCTCAAAAAGGAGCTATTGCAGCACTTCTAGGCTCCAAAGATTGCGTTCACGAAATGGCAGAAATATATAATAAAAGGAGGTTATTAATAACAGAAAGACTAAAAAAAATAAAACATATTTCTTTTGTCCCTCCCAATGGAGCTTTCTATGTTTTCCCAGAAATTAATCTAGAGGATATTGATTCAATAAGTTTCTGCAAATTGGCACTAGAAAAAGTTGGTCTAGCAATAGTTCCAGGGATTGCTTTCGGAGACGACAAATGCATAAGAATCTCATACGCAGCTTCAAATGAAATGATCAAAGATGGAGTTGGTAGACTAGAAAGTTTATTAAATGATATGTAAAAAGTATGCGTAAGAGGCTTAGACGAATACATTTGGCAAAATTAGCCATAACGGTTTTATCGCTGTTTAATTTTTCTAATATTGGTTCATTAAAAGCAGAAGAAATCCTTCATATTGGGGCAATACCAGATCAAAATCCAGAGCGCCTGAATCGTTTATATAAGATTTTATCCTCTGAATTAAGCGAGCAGCTCAATATTCAAGTCCATTATAAACCAGTTACTAATTATGCTGCAGCTGTAACAGCTTTTAGGACAGGGGATTTAGATTTAGTATGGTTCGGTGCTTTAACAGGTGTACAAGCAAGAATTCAAAACAAAGGGTCCAAGGTAATAGCACAAAGAGATATTGATGAAAAATTCCATAGTGTTTTTATTGCGAACAAGAAAAGTTCTATCCAAAAAATAAATAACATAAATGAATTGCAAACACTAAAAGACAAGCGTTTTACTTTTGGCTCTGAAAGCTCAACATCAGGAAGATTGATGCCACAATATTTTTTAAACAAAGCAGGTATTCAACTTAAAGATTTCAAAGGCGCAAGCACAGGATTTAGTGGTAGCCACGATGCAACATTATTTCTTGTGCAAAGTGGTTCATATGAGGCAGGTGCTCTTAGCGAAGAAGTATGGAAGAGCAATCTCGAGAGAGGACGCGTGGACCCCTCAAAAGTCTTTGTGATTTGGAAGACTCCTCCTTATCATAATTATCATTGGCTTGCTCAAGGAAACCTAGATAAAAAGTTCAAAAAAGGTTTTACTAAAGAGCTTACAAATGTATTTTTACGTTTCAATGAAAAGTCAAAAAAACAAAAACAAATCCTCGAATTATTTAGTGCAAAGAAATTTATAATATCAAAAAACGAGAATTATAATAAAATAGAAAAGATAGGTAGAGCAATTGGAAAGATAAAGTGACTAAGTTACTAGAGCTAAAGAATATAAGCCATTACAATAAAGAAAGTATTAGAGTAAAAGATATTAATTTAACAATAAATCAAGGTGAGAAGATAGCTCTTATTGGCAAGAGTGGCTCTGGCAAAAGTACATTAATCTCGATCGCGAATGGATCACTAATCCCAAACGAAGGAGATGTAATATGGAAAGGTTCTCACATTAACAATATCTCAAATTTTGAGTCGTCAAAAATAGGAACTATATGGCAGGATTTATCTTTGATAGAAGAGCTAAATGTTGGCCAGAATATAAACTGCGGTGCATTAGGTAAACACAATTTTATATGGGCTTTAAAAAATCTCCTAGGAGTCTTAGATAAAGGTTTATGCCAAGAATGCCTGGAAGCAGTCTCTCTACCTAAAAAAACTATTGATTCCTATATAAATAAACTTTCAGGTGGGCAAAAAAAAAGAATAGCAATTGCACGTCTTTTAAGACAAGAACCTGAGATTGTTCTTGGAGACGAACCTTTCTCAAATTTAGACCCTTTATTATCAAAAAATATCTTAAATTTACTTATTAATCAAAAAAATTATCTTAGAATTAAAATTCCTGAAACTATACTTATAAGTCTTCACCAAATAAATTTAATAAATAATTTCAATAGAGTTATTGGGTTAAAAGATGGAGAGATTGTAATAGATAGAGAAATTCATAATATTAATCAATCAGAGCTTGATTGGCTATTTTAATTCATAATGAAATTAATAAAACCAGTATCAACTTTATTAACATTAATCCCATCAATAGCCTACATCCCCATTCTAATAGAAGTCATCAAAGGATTTCATATTGGGGGTCTAAATATCATATTTCTCTTCATAAGCTCAGCAATAAAACCATCGTTCAATCAAGAAGTAATTAAAAGCGCATGGGAAGGACTTCAAATAACAATTGCAATTGCTTTAACTAGCTGGGTCATAAGTATTCTTATTGGAATCCTTTTAGGTGTACTATCTTCAGATTTATTTTGGAAAAGTATTCCTAAATTTGCTTATTTAGGTAAATTAATAAAATACTCATTAGCAGTTCCAAGATCAATTCATGAAGTAGTTTGGGGCTTGCTCTTTATACAAATTTTAGGTTTGAATATTTGGGTAGCAATTATATCTATAGTCATTCCCTATTCAGCCTTATCAGCAAGAGTAATCTCAGAGCAACTAGATAGTTTTGACATACAACCCCTAATAGCAATTAAGCAAACTGGATCTAATATCATGAGCTCATTAATAACTAGCATACTGCCCAAGTTAATACCCATCATATCGACATATGGAAGTTACAAATTTGAATGTGCAATTAGAGGTGTAACATTACTTGGAATATTTGGTTTAGGAGGTATAGGAACAGAACTATATTTAACTTTAAAATCCTTTGAGTTCAATGAAATGTGGACTTGTTTGTGGATGCTTTGGTTAGTAATGATTTTATTAGAGAAGTTTATAAGATTTATTAGAAATTATTCATTTACTAATATTAATTTAAAAAATTCTTTCATAATTTCAATCTCAATATTTTCATTATCTCTATTGTTAGGTATTAGTTGGCTTTATAATCTAAATTTTGAGATATTTACTTCAATAAGCTTTTCGTATTTAAATTTACCTTCATTCGTAGAGATAAGAAATGGATTTAATGACTTACCTTTGCTTAAACTAATTATTACTACAATTTTAATAACTTTTTTTGCGTCTGGGATTGCAATAGGTACTCCCCCCCTTTTACTACTATTATTCCCAGGCAAATTCTCACTAAAAGTTCAAAATCTTATTTGGATCTTCTTTAGATTAATCCCGCCTCCATTGACAACTATACTTATTCTTCTTTTTACAAATCCTAACATATCTGTAGCCGCATTATCACTAGGGATTACTCATATGGGTGTCATGGGAAGATTACTTACAGATAACATAATAAATCAAGAAAAAAATATTTATCGAGCGATTAAAAGCAATGGTTCAAGTAAGCAATCAGCAACGCTTTATGGAATATTAGCCCCCCAAAGTAATAGTTACTTAGCTTATGGAGCATACAGAAGTGACGTAATCCTAAAGGAAACAGCAATTATAGGTGCAGTCGGAGGAGTAGGATTGGGGTGGCAATTGCAGGAATCACTGAGCTCATTCGATTGGGCACAAGTCATTATAGTAACTGCTACTTTCTCCTTATTAACAATATCAGGAGAATTTTTATTTAACACTTCTCAAAATTATTGGTTAAAGAATTCAACTAATAATTTCATTAGTTAGTTCTTTTATTCAACATATCTACTTATGAATAAATATCAGAAAAAACTAATCATAATTGGAGATAGTGGTGTTTACGGATGGGGAGATTTAGAGGGAGGCGGATGGTCTGAAAGATTAAGACAAAAATGGTTAAATTTAGATGGTGCCCCTATCATTTATTCTCTTGGAGTAAGAGGAGATGGATTAGAGAAAGTTGCTATAAGATATAAGAATGAGTGGGCAACAAGGGGAGAGTTAAGAAGAAAAGTTCCTGAGGGTATTTTGCTATCAATTGGATTAAATGATACCGCTAAAATTGGAAGAAAAGATGGCAGGCCTCAACTTTCCGAAGATGCTTTTAAATTTGGTTTAAAGCAATTAGTAAACGAAATTAAGAATGAAGTAAATATAATGGTTCTTGGATTAACACCTGTTAATGAAGACTCAATGCCTTTTGCAGAATGTCTTTGGTATTCAAATCAAGCTTGTTCTAAGTATGAAAATAAAATTGAAGAAACTTGTTTAGAATTAAATGTCCCGTTTTTATCTATCCATGAAAAAATGATCAACTTATTATCATTTAAAGAATTACTCTCATCAGATGGAATACATCTGAATACTGAAGGCCATAAATGGATTTACGACCAAGTTAGTGAATGGCCCGCTCTAAAGAATTGGGCTGATTTACAATAAATATTTCAAACAAAATTCAAATATAAAATGATAGAAATAATAGCGGCTAAAGATGTCTGTATAGAATTAACTAATTCATTAGTCATCCAATCAATCTGATTTTGCACCAATGCTCCAATATAACTTTCCAAAAATGTTGCTAAATAACCAGATAAAAAGACTATAAAAGCAACAGATAGTCCAGAAATGATCGACAGATTAAGCATAAACACAGTCATGATAAAACTTCCTAACAAACCAGCCAAAGAACCTTCGATGCTTATTGCCCCCTCTGTCCCTGGTGATACTCGCTTTAAAGTCGTAATTAGAAAAGTTCTTTTACCAAATCTTTTGCCAATTTCACTTGAAAAAGTATCGGAAAGTTTTGCGCTGAAACTAGAAGCAAAACCTACCATGAACAAATTTAAAAAATTTGGCCAAAGACAACTTAATAAAGCGAGTGAGCAACCTGTTGCTGCAGACCCCCATACGTTTTCAGGACCACGTTGACCTCCTCTTGCTTCAGCAATACCTCTAGAAGCCTTTTCCTTGTATCCAATTTTTGTAACTAAAGTTCCCAACAATAGATATACACAAACTGATATCCAACCATTCCAACCAATAGAGCCTAACAAAAGTGTTCCAAGTATTCCCGCATGAATCCAACCTTTCTTAGTTAAAAATGGAAGCCTTTGTCCCAAAAATATCAACAAGAAATTAATCAAAAAAGCATTAATCCAAATACCGCTAACAAAAGAGAAGTTAGCCATAGTTTCTAATCAGCATTCCTGTTTCTAAACAATAGACGCTTTTATGATCAAAAATATTCAATCTTAAAGGGATGATTTAAGTCTTCTCCATGAAGTCATAAGCTGACAGGCGCTGACAGCCGCTGTTGATGTCCTCAAAATAGTTTCTCCCATAGATACCCCAGAGAAGCCAGAGTCAAAAGCTAATACCTCTTCATCTTTATTCCAGCCTCCCTCTGGACCAATTACCACCCAAACTTGATTGACCTCATGTGGTGTTTCTTTTAACCAATAGACACAATCTTGCAAATTTTGTATGCGTGTTGTTGCAAATCCAATTTTAGCTTCAGAAGGCAAATCTTTTATCCAATTGGGAAATGTCAATGCCTGCATTACATCTGGACTCCAGAGCCTTTCAGATTGCTCAACTGCTTCATGAACAATTTTTTGAAATCTAATCATTTTTTCTTTATTGCATTCTTTAACTACTGAGCGTTTTGAAATTAAAGGTTGAATAATGTCAACTCCTATCTCAGAACTCATTTGCAAAAAGTTCTCAAAACCTTTTTTAGGAATAACTACAGCAATACCTATTAATGGTCTCTCTCTTGAAACGAATTGAAGAGGTTTATCAAAACCATTGATGAGTTTTATAGTTTTTTTATCAACAATCTTTGCTTTAAAAAGATGACCTTTTCCGTCAATAACCTCTAAAAAGTCTTCCGATCTCATTCTCATAACCCTAGATAAATAATGTGATTCGCTAGAGTTCAACATCAACTCTCCATTTGAATCGATTTCCTCACTTAATCGATTTGGATTTATAAATAATCTTCTTCTCTCAGCCATAGATAATTAATCTGTTGAAGAAAAAATGGCATCAGGATGTTCGTCTACTGGCCAATCTTGATTTACTCCTCCGATAATTAGTTCCTCTATTTTCACAACATCAACATCCATTTGTTTTAGTACATTTATCAAAATATCAATTGCAATGAGGTCAGAAGTACCTAAATCGACCCAGCATCTAGCCCAACACTCATTAAATTCAAATTCTCCAAGATTATGCATTAATGATGGAAGACTAGAGGAAGTATCTTCATTTTCATAGCTCATCCAACTGACATCAGAACCCATTTCATGCGTTTGCAAATTTTCAGAATTAAATCCCCCAAGCCTGCCTATTACATACCAAGAATCAAAAATACCATCGACGTATTCTTTTTCTCCCTTACTTGGGACATCAGAATATCTAAGCCATATCCAACAATTGAAAGGATCAACTTCACGAAATCGAACTTCCATAAACAATAGATCTTGAAAAAGAAAAACTAAAAGATATCAAACATAATCTAATGTAAATTGATTAAAGAAAATTAAAAAATTTTTATTTAGTTGATCAAAGCCTCAATAAAAAAGAATGCTTAGTTTAAAGAATATTTATTACCATCCCTCAACAGCAGAGAAACCAATCCTTAGAGATTTGTGTTTAAAATCTAATCCTGGACAAATCACAATAATTAGAGGACCTAGTGGAAGTGGAAAAACTACATTAGTAGAAATCATTAGCGGTCTATCGGGATATCAGAAAGGAGAGATAACATGGTTCAACAAAACTCTAAATGCACGTAAAAGAAGGTGGTTATGTGGATTAGTTTTCCAATTCCCAGAAAGATATTTTCTTGGATTATCGGTAGCTCAAGAATTACGTCTTGGACACAAGAGGTTAACGACTGAAGAACAAATTTCAACTCTCACAGAAGTGGGGTTATTCAACTTAGATTTAAAGAAGCCGCCAGAATCTCTTAGTGGAGGACAACAACGCCGATTAGCTATTGCTGTTCAACTATTAAGGAGTCCAAAAGTACTTTTATTGGACGAGCCAACAGCAGGTTTAGACTGGTCAGTAAGAAACGGAATCATAGAATTACTCGCAAAACTTAAAGAAAAGCAAACTATTCTAATAGTTACTCATGAACCAGAACTTTTTAAAAATTTGAATACCGACAATTATGAATTGCACAATGGTCGACTTATCCCTCTATAAAAAAATTCAACTAAATCAATGACAGATCTACTAGTTAGGGCTACTGCTGCTAAAGGAGGGATCAGGCTAGTCGCCGTATCAACAACTGAATCAACAAAAGAGGCAAAAAAAAGACATTCGCTTTCATATTTAACTTCTGCAATTGTTGGAAGGGCCATGAGTGCAAGCCTCTTGCTTGCAAGTTCAATGAAGGTAAATCATGGAAGGGTGACTTTGAGGGTAAGTTCAAATGGACCACTAAAAGGATTAACTATTGATGCGGGTCGAGATGGAAGTGTGAGAGGTTACGTTGGTGATCCAAGTCTTGAATTAGACCTAATTAAAAATAAAAACAATCACTATTCATTTGATTTTAAAAAAGCTACAGGTATTGGCTATCTTCACGTTATTAGAGATGAAGGGAAAGGTGAACCACACAACAGCACAGTTGAATTAATTAATGGAGGTATAGGTGAGGACATTGCTTCCTATTTATTACACTCTGAGCAAACGCCCTCAGCTGTTTTTGTTGGAGAGAGAATTAATCAAGATGGCATAGTTTGTAGCGGAGGACTATTAGCACAAATACTACCTAAAGCAGAACGAGACTATTCTTTGATAGCTTTACTTGAAGATCGATGTAAAGAGATTCACTCTTTTAGTGAGTTATTAAACAAAAAAGGGAATAACCTTGTTTCTCTTATCGAAGAAATTTTTCCTGATCTTGATCAATCGCCTTCAGATATTATTAGCACATCTCAAAAAGTTAGTTTTAAATGTAGATGTTCAAGAGAAAGAAGTCTATCAGCATTGAAGATATTGGGAAAAAACGAGCTTCAGGAAATGATAAAAGAGGATGGGAAAGCAGAGCTGACATGTCAATTCTGCAAAAATATTTATCTTGTTAAAGAGGACGAATTGATATCTTTAATCGATTAAAGGATTAATCAAGGAAAATCACACCTAACCAAAGCAAAAATACTGCGGGTATCGCCTCAAACTTGTCTGAAGACAATGACCCAGTGTTATCAATAAATGATTGAGCACCACCCAAAAGTAATGCACCAGATAGAAGCCCAATACTAAGGAGAAGAATGCACCAGAGGATAGAGGAAAAAAAAGGCCTACCTCTACGAGACTGGCTTATGAATAAGCCTATTGTTGAGATTGAAAGTATTAATTCAACACTTTCAGAAGGCACTATTAGAACTAGTAAAAAAGCTAATAATCCAAGAGAAATCCTTATATTTAATTCTTGTCCGGAAGGCAATTCTAGGCTTGGTAAAAAATTAGATTTTGATGCCTCGTATTTAGGAAGATTTAATTTTTTCAACCTAGTGAGAAGAGAACCAGGTCCTAAGTCGCCGACTTTCTTTGATTCATTTTCTTTCTTTGATGCAGTTTTTGCCTCGTTGCTTGCATTACCAAGTTGTCTTGACTTAAGACTTACCATTAACAATGAATCATAAGCAGCTTCTATTTTTGCTTTATTGAGTTGGTTATCTCCAGACTCAAGTAACTTTTTGTCCCTTGCTTCTTGAATAGCATCAAAACTTGCACCCTCATTTATTCCAAGTATCAAATATGGATCTTGTGAGTTTGAATTTGATTGTGAATTAGTACCAGGATCCATAGATTTTTCAAAAAAAGATTTATGAATTCTCTTTAGTAATTGAATTTTAATCTATTTTAGAGGGAAACAGGATCAACACCACTTACAACAGGAGCAACTGAGTTTAATTCCATTTCAGGATGATCTTCCTTTAACTGATTTAAATTCCATTCATTTTTAAAAAGCAGTACTGGTCTAAGCCAAGCATCCTGAACCGTCTTGCAATTAAAAATCCTCCCAACCTCATCTAAAGCAGGCCATCCTCCTTTTACCCATCGTGCGACTTGATAACCCATTGGTTCAAGCCTAGTTTCCACTCCATATTCACTAGCGAGTCGATGTTGTACTACCTCAAGCTGAAGCTGACCAACTGCGGCTAAAATAGGGTCTCTTTTACTTTGATCTTTATCGTAAAGAATTTGGACTGCTCCCTCCTCTCTTAATTCATTGACACCTTTTCTAAAGTTCTTAAAAGCTGAAGGATTTGGATTTCTTAACCAGCTAAATATCTCGGGGCTAAAACATGGAATTCCCTCAAATTCAACTCTTGGTCCAATAAATAATGTGTCTCCAATCGAAAACATCCCTGGATTATTCAAACCAATAACATCCCCAGGGTAAGCATCATCAACAACGGCCCTATCTTGACCAAAAATCTTTTGGGGCCTTGAGAGTCTGATTTGTTTACCCGTCCTAGCGTGTTGAACCGTCATATCTTTTTTAAACCTCCCACTACATACCCGCACGAAGGCAACTCTATCTCTGTGTTTTGGATCCATATTTGCTTGTAATTTAAATACAAATCCACTAAATGATTCTCTTGTTGGAACTATTGGTCCATCAAAGCTATTTCGAGCAACGGGTCCCTGAGATAGCTCAAGAAAATTATCTAAAAATGGCCTAACCCCGAAGTTGGTCATTGCAGATCCAAAAAACACAGGAGTTAATTCCCCAGATAATATTAATTCTTGATTTAAGTCACAACCAGCCTCATCCAGGATCTCGATTTCTTCAAGTGCTTTTGTCAATAATTCCTCTTCTACTAAGTTTTTAAGTTCCGGATCATTAATTTTTAAACGTATTTCACTAGATTGCTTACCTCGTTCCGCCCTTGAAAACAAAACGACCTCTTTGGTTGCACGCTCAACAACACCTCTAAAAAGCTCACCACTTCCTATTGGCCAATTAACTGCAAAAGTTGATAATCCTAATTCAGACTCAATCTCATCTAATAATTCCAACGGTTCTTGTCCTGGTCTATCCATCTTGTTGATAAAAGTAAAAATTGGTATTTGACGCATTCTGCAAACCTCAAAAAGCTTTCTTGTTTGAGGCTCAAGACCTTTCGCTGCATCCTCAAGCATTACAGCATTGTCAGCAGCGGCTAGGGTCCTATAAGTATCTTCTGAGAAGTCTTGGTGACCAGGGGTATCTAATAAATTAATCGTCTTGTCTTTATATGCAAATTGTAAAACAGTTGATGTAATTGAAATACCTCTTTGTTTTTCAAGCTCCATCCAATCAGAAGTAACTTTTCTCTGTTCTCCCCTTGCTTTTACTGCTCCTGCTTGTTGAATAGCTCCGCCATAAAGTAATAGTTTTTCTGTTAAAGTTGTCTTACCAGCATCAGGATGGGAAATAATCGCAAAATTTCTTCTTTTACCAACCTCCGTACATAAAGAAACAGTTAATTCCTCTTCTAAATTTGGATCTAAATCAGTGTTGCCTTGGGGAGTTAATTTCATTATTGTTTTGGTTGTTCAATTGTTTAGGGAAAAGATTAAATACATCCAATAATCTCAAAATAAAGATCATCAACTTGAAATACCTCTAATTGAGATAACCCTGAATCAGATAGCTGTTGAGATACTTCCTCAACTGTAAATGATGCCTTGAGAGATGCATAAAAATCATTTTTTAGAATTTCTGGAGAATTTGAAAGATGTTTTTCTTTTATCTCAAATGCCTTTTCTTCAGAAGTAGGCCTTATTAAATCACGATGAATATGAATACACTCTGTTTTACCAAGTTTTTTTAATGCCCCCCAAAAACTATAAGGATCGTGAAAATGATGTAAGGCACTATTGCTGACAAGGACATCAGCTTTAGAAGGAAAATTTATCTCACCTGTGGCTATCGAATTAATGTTAATCAATTCATAAGAGAGATTCTTCGTAAGATTTTCGGAAAGTTTATTTTCTGCTTCATTCAACATTTCCTTGGAGCCATCAATGCCTACAACATTGACCAAGGGCCAATTCTTAGAAATTCTCTCTGCAATATTTCCTGGCCCACATGCCATATCAAAAATTAAATCATTTTTATTAAGAGTTCTTCCTATTTTTTTTAAAAATTTTTCTAGCGATTTAACAACCATAGAATCACTCCTAGAGAAATTCGCATCCGCATAAGCCCTTACCTGCGAAGGGATTTGCATAAGTTCTGCTTCCGGTGTTCTCTTCATTAGTAAAAGAAAAAATTTGTTTTTTTCTTTGGAGCCCTGTAGATGGTGTTAAAAAAACTTGCTAACGCTATACATGGCGTTACCGTAGTACTTACCAAAGGGATACAAAGATTTTGACAATCGCAACAAGCCAGCCCGAAACCAATAATTCAGCCTCGGGTAAAAAAAATGTTACAACTGATTTCCCCATAACTGCACCTGCAGCTAATCCTGTCTTTTACAGAACTTATAGCAGGAAGCTTCCAACAGGTCGCGAAAGCTGGGAGCAAGTAAATACAAGAAACCTTGATGGTCTCAAGAAGCTTGGTGGATTAAATGAAGCAGAAATAAATTTAATGCAAAGAATGCAACAGGAGAAAAAAGCTCTTCCCTCAGGTAGATGGCTTTGGATAGGCGGAACAGAATGGATTGAGAAAGAGAAGAATTTTTCAGGAGCCTACAATTGCACATCAACAAATCTTGTTGATTGGCAAGCCTTTGGACTCATGATGGACTTAGCAATGATGGGTTGCGGAACGGGTGCAATAATTGAACCTCACTTAATTGATCAACTACCAGAGGTTAAAAATACAATAAATATTGAAAATGTTTCAGATATTGGATTAACCCCTTCTGAAGAAAGAAATGAAAAGACTACATTCTCTGTTCAAGGAAATCATGTACTCATAAAAGTTGGAGATAGTAGACGTGGATGGGTTGATAGCTATCAAAAAATCCTTGAATTAAGCAGTGACAATAGTTTTAATTCTAAAGTTGTTAATGTATCTATTGATTTAAAAGACGTAAGACCCGCGGGCGAATCACTCAAAGGTTTTGGAGGCATGGCGAACCCTGTAAAACTCAAAGATTTATATCCTCGCGTAGCAAATCTTTTAAACAAAGCTATAGGAAGAAAACTAACTTCCATTGAATGTTGTCTACTCATAGACGAAGCAGCTGTCACAATTGTTGCCGGAAATATTAGAAGAAGTGCAGGTATGCGACAATTTTCTTCACAAGATTTAGAAGCGGCTGGTGCTAAAGAAAATTTATGGAAGCAAGACTCTGATGGTAATTGGAGTATTGACCCAGAGAAGGATGCGTTAAGGATGGCAAACCATACACGTGTTTACCACACCAAACCTGAATTAAAAGTTATTGTTGATGCCGTTATTAAGCAATTTCATTCAGGTGAGGGAGCTATTCAATTTGCACCAGAGGCAATTGCTCGCTCAAATGCTGACATACTTTCAACGGTAGAACTCAGGAATGAATTTATAGATGTATATTGTGACCAAGGGAAAGAAGAAGCCTCAAAATGGATTCAATTAAATTACGGTCCATTTGATGATGAAGAACTTTTTCACAGACTCAGTAGATATGGTCTTAATCCTTGCGGAGAAATTCTAGGTTCAGATTTTCACTGTAATCTTGCGGAGATACATCTTAATCAAATTGATCCATTAGACACACATCAACAAGAAGATGCTTTCAAAGCAGCAGCGTTATCAGTTGCATGTCTTCTTAATCACCGATTCGAAGTAGAGAGATACAGGAAAAGTCGTGAGTGGGATCCCATTGTTGGGGTTAGTTTCACAGGTCTTTTTGACTTCTTTGTTCATGCCTTTGGAACTCAATGGTTGAGATGGTGGGAAGCAGGACGACCTGACACAAAAGAAGGAAAGGATTTTAAACTCAAAGAAGCTACTTTTTTGAGTCGATGGAGAAAGATCGTCAACGATACAGTTTATGATTATTGTGATAGGCACAATATCCGCCGTCCAAGTCGTTGTACAACAGTTCAGCCAGCGGGGACAAAAAGTCTTCTAACAGGAGCCTCACCAGGTTGGCATCCTCCAAAAGCTCAGCGTTTTATTAGAAGAATTACTTTTAGAAAGAACGATCCAGTAGCATTAGCTTGTATGGATTATGGATATACAATCGTTCCTTCTCAGTCAGATAAAGATGAAAATGGGAAATTACTAGACAATCCATTTGATCCGAAATGCACTGAATGGCTAGTTGAAATACCTACTGAGGTAAGTTGGGCAAACATACCTGGTGCAGATGAAATTGATATAAATAACTTCTCAGCTCTTGCACAATTTGATTTTTATATGCAAGTTCAAACAAACTACACAGACCACAACACCTCAGCCACAATTGAATTCAGAGAGAATGAGATAGAGGGTTTAGCTAAAGCTCTTCATAGCTCAATCAATGAAAATAAAGGCTACATTTCAGCTGCCTTGCTGGCAAGGTTTGATGCAAATGCAACCTTCCCCAGACTTCCTTTTGAACCTATTGACGAAGAATGCTATACAAAACTGCAATCAGAGGTCATAAAAAGAAGAGAAAATTGTGATTTCTTTGATGCTCTTAGTCGATATGATCAAGGGGAGCTTACTGAAGCAGGCCCCGCAGGCTGCGATTCTGATAAATGCTTACTTCCACTTGCAAAACCATCTTAGCAACATATATTCAACATTGAATGAGGGGGTTTCACATAAACCTAAAGAAGTAAATGAAATAATGAAATAAGATTACTTTAAAAAAATTTTAAAAATAATTGTCCAAATTAGAAAATTTGGCTAGTTATTAAATAAGTATTGTGTTTCTTAAAATTTAAATGACTACGACTAATAAACCATTAGAGGTATGTGGCACAAGTACTAACGATGCACTTATCGATCAACTGAGAGCTTGTAAAAGTCCTGATGAAATTCTTAAATTCGAGAAATGGTTCAATTCCAATATTGAATCAGACAAGCTTTATAAAAGGATTTGTGAACTACTAAAAAACAGAAGCATTTCTAGAGCTTTAGGATCAAAATGGCTCCTAACACTCATTGAAGATAGAGAAAATACTATAAATAATTTGTCAGTTCAATAATTTCTTTTATTTAGTTCTAGTTATCCAAAATCAAACATATGTGAATCTAATTTTAAAACGGAAATGGTCCTGTTGACCCGCTTGAAGCAGTAAAGCCAGAGAGAGCCCAAATACCAAAGGAAAATAAAGCGCATCCAATAAAAAACATCAAGTGAGCTACATAACGGTATTTCTCTTTTTGACTAATACCACCCTCCATAGGAAGGTCTCCAAGGAAACGAGATTGTGGGCTCTTGTTGCTTGCCATGTAAGTGATTTACCAATGTTTAAAATTATTGCACAAATAATCTCATTGAGATTTATGCATAATGAGAATCTATAGGTTCTGAAATTTTTAAAGGTCTAGAAGGTCCTTCTTGAAACTAACTTAATAGCAAATAGACATGAAATTGTTGTTTGAGAAATTTTTCTAAGATTTCAGAAGCTAATAAGGTAAAATTTTAGGTGGAGAGTTGGTCGAGTGGTTTATGGCTCTAGTCTTGAAAACTAGCATGGGGGCAACTCCATCGGGGGTTCGAATCCCCCACTCTCCGTTCTTTCAGGAGAGATTGGAGGTATTTAATTATACTCTTGCCCCTCCTATATGATAAACTAGCTAAATATTAGGAGAACTAAGTAAAAATTAAAAAAGGTTAGCGGAAAATTGCAGTTATTTTCAGTGAACTCTAGGTTCCCCTATCAAAAGATTGCTTAAAACATTTGATATCAAACAAATATATCTAATCTTGAAAACTAACATTGTGAAAGGAACCTACTCAGGGATTGATGGATTCGTAAATCCTCTCCATCACTTCATCCAATTGAGAGTTGATATAAATGATTAAAGGTTTGAAAATATTTTGGATATAAAAATATACAGTTCCCCAAAAAAAATTTAAAGATTCAAGCAAATCGTTACTCAACTCAAAAATCTTAAAAATGATTTATTTTCAGGCCAAACTAAGATAAGTAAATCAAATATTTAATACCTACAAGAATGCCATAATTCTCGTGATTCTTTTGTTTTTTCGTTAAGGTACTCCGATAATAGGTGTTTTTTGATTTTTGAGATACTGATCTGATACCAATCAAATCAACAAATTAAATCTTGAAGATTTATTTGATTGTTTTTCTTAAAAAGCTCGGAAACCCATAAATTACTTAATTAAATCAAAATGAAAGAAGAGCGTTACTTAAAAGACAGAGAAGCTATTGTAAGAGCTGACATTTGGAAAGAAATCACTTCGTCATGCAAAGGTCTTAGAACTGAGCTTGGGTATACAAATATCCAAATAGTTGAATTTCTAAAAGAAATCACAAAAACATTTGAAAGAGACCAACTCTGAATCCTGTAAATCTAAATTGATATTTTCTGTTAAACTTTTATTTCTCCAGTGTTTTTAAAGCCTCATCAATATTTTTTATTGCATCAGGGACACTTTTGAAAGCAGATGTCACTCGCCAAAAGGCTCCTCTAAAAAGTGAACTAATATCCCCTAAACCTTTTAGAAAATAATTTGGAGTTCTCTTATAAGCTCTATCTGCTATTAAGGATGCCTTCCAGGGGTTCCAAGTGGCAAGGTTAACAATACTTCTGTAAGCACTTGGCCATGGATTATTCGGCAACAAAATTTCTAAATCTCTAAGATAAATATCTGCTTCAGAAGGTCTATTCGATAATATCTTCAGAAGCGATAAGGACCATAAAGATTCAACATTTTCAGGGTTAGAACTTATTTGGGTTAAAGCCTTATCTCTAACTATATTTTGATATTTAAAATGCCCATCAAGCATATGTTGGATTCCTATCTCATCAAAAATCAATTTAATGCCTAGTGGACCTGTCTCCATTCCTTTTGCTAGTTCATTAAATCTATAATGGAATTCATTTTGCTTAAACGAACTTGATCTTCGCTTCCATAAAGAATAGCTTCCTTCTTTTTCTCTAGGGAATACCTTAACTTTTCTGAAAAAAGGACTATCTCTAATCGATTTATCAAGAGCAAGCGAATTACTTGAAACTGAGCCTTGATCCCCCTCAGCCAAAACAATCCAATTAGAGTATTTAAGAACAGGTTCTATATGCAAAAGAGATTGCCCAAGTTGTCTGCCTAAAATATTTCCACCATTTATTCTCCCAAAATAGCTTATATTATGTTGATTAATTTCAGGAGTGCTGGGAACAATAATAACTGTTTCTTTTTCATCGAAAGTCTGATCCGATTTGACAATCGATATAATGTCTTTAACAGGATAATATTTACTTGAAATATTTTCTAAAGTGTTAAACTTGTTAATAGAATTAGAAAATAGAAAACTTAAAGAAGGAATTAATAATAAACCATAAGATTTGAATTTAAAATAAGTATCTATCCAATCACTCCATTTCGAGAGTCCAAGTGATAACAGTAAAATAATTAACGGAACCGTACTTGCAATATATCTTTCATCCTTGTTAGGTATGAAAGTTGTAAAGGTCCAGCATGCTATTAAATTAAAATAAATCCATGTCCATTTATAATTCTTCTTATTTAAAGTATCAACTAATCTTACTGGAGGTTTAAAAGATCTTACATATGTTAAAAAGGCAAATAGTAACCCTGACAATCCAACAAAAAAAGTAACACTTCCAAACTGATTATTTAAATAAGGAAAGTACCAGAAAATACTTTTGAAGCTCAAAAAATAGGGATCACCTTCTATTGCCGCCGATTCAAAAATAGCTCTATAAGTTCCACTCAATATCATTATCCAATTGTGATAAAACCAAGGGAAAATTGCTAAAAGATTTATAAGAAATAGGACTAAAAATTGTAATCTAAATTTTTTATCTCTTTTAAATGAAAGTATAAAAATAAATAATAAAGAGGGTAATATAACTAATAAAGAACTCTGCTTAATTAACAAAGAAGAAGCACATGCTAGAGAAGCTATTATCAATTGAATCCATTTGCCTCCAATTGATTTATCACTCCACTTGCCTAAATGAAACAAATAAAATGTAATGGAGGCGATCAGAGGCAACTCCAATACATAATCTGTTCTTAGATCAAATAAAAATGGGGAAAATGCACTAATAAGAACACAAATAAGCGAAAATTTTTTTCCTCTTAAATAAAGTCCCCATGAAGCAATATTAAAGATAAAAAATCCATTCCAAATACTTAAAGACCAGGCAGCTTCATGAGGAGCATTACCAGCGAAGGCTATTACGGCTCCATTGATTATTGAAGCAAAAGGAGGAATTTTTGGAGATTTATCAAGAAAAGATCCAAAGTCTGAAGCTCCATCTCCCCCCAAAAAAGAGAGCGCTTTAGCATGCTCAAGAGCGCTATTGAGATAATCAGCCTGATCCCATGAAGGCGTATTGCTATAGAAATTCCACCAAATCCGATCAGCAAAGGTGGATATAATCCATATAAATATAACTGAAGTCCAAAAAATATATTTATAGTGATTAATATTTTTCTTAATAAGTATACTCATACTATTTACTAACAATCCAACGAATCACTTGTTTTTTTATTAGTGACACTGTTTATCCCATCTGCGATAACACATAGCTTTTTTTTTACATCATTCGCAATCAATACATCAGTAAAATCGGCACCTTTAATAATAACATTTTCAAATTTTGCATTATAAGCAAACGCACCTTCTAATATGCTATTTGAAAGGTTTGCACCATTAAGTATGGCTGCATCCATTGTTACATCTCTCATGTTTGTATTACTTAGATTAGCGTTTTCAAGCTTTGCATCAAAAAAACTAGCTCCTTGAAGATCACTACCAGAAAAATCAGCATCTTGGAGATCACTTAAATAGAAAGTAGCACCTTTTAAATCTGTGTTGGAGAAATCAGCGCCTATCAAGGTTTGCTTTCCATAGTCCAAGGCTGCATAAGCTGGTAGAGAATAAAAGAAAAAAAGAACCGAGCTTACAAAAAAAAGAACGCGTTTAAACATAACTCTCTACTAACTGCCAATAATCATATTTTAATTCAAAAAGGGGTAAAAAGTTAAATGTTGAATTTAATATATAGTAGAATTAAAAACAACTGCTATAATCTCTTATAAATCATAAAAATAAATCAAAGTAACTAAATATTTATTTTATTTACTTGCAAATTATTAAGACCAATATATTGATCTTAATAATTATCTAAAATGATTTGAAAGTCATATGATAACAAATATCCCTTGCTAAAGCTTAATTATAGAAGATAAATAAGCTATAAATTAATCAATTTTTCTAACCATCTAAGAACCAACCCTATGATTTAATATGTTTTATATATAAAAATATAATTCACAAATTTCACAAGATCCTAGAAATGATTCACAAGCCATATGAAGTCATAATTATCGGTTCCGGAGCAACAGGTGGAATGGCTGCCTTAACAATGGCCAAAGCAGGCGTAAGAGTATTAGTAATTGAAAGAGGTCCTGAACTAGAAATCAATGAGGCAAAGGGAACAGAGCCTTGCAATATGATTCGAAGGCTCATAGGAGTAACAACTGGAAATTATCAAAAACAACCTCAACATCCAGGTTTCTGGAAATCAAATCCCTTACTATTCGCAAACAAAAAAGCAAATCCTTACACACACCCACCAAAAGCTCCATTTATTTGGACGCAAGGCAATCAAGTTGGTGGAAGGAGCCTTACTTGGGGAGGCATAACCCTGAGATTAGCCGACGAAGATTTTGAAGCCTCAAAAGATAAAGAATACAAGCTTGAATGGCCTATAAGTTATAAAGATCTTGAGTCACATTATTCAGAAATAGAAAATTTTCTAAAAATATATGGCAACAAAGACGATCTAAATCAACTACCTAATGGCGAATATATTGGTAAGCTTCCATTCACAGAAAGCGAAGAAAGATTTGCTTCCAACATAAAAGAAAAATTAAATCTTCCCTTCATACATTCCAGAGGGTTTGGAGTCAATGAAAATAGAACAAAATGGCCCAGATATAGCAGCTTGGGCAGCACATTAAAGGAAGCCTCTAGGTTAGGGAAAGTAGAATTGCTTTCAGATCATATTGTAGAAAAGTTAGTATTGCACAAGGATAAAAAGTCTGCGAAAAGTATTATTATAGTCAATCAAAAAAATGGAGAAAGAAGCGAATTAGAAGGTAAATTAATAATATTATGTGCATCAACAATCCAAACAATTAGAATCCTACTAAGTTCCGAAGAAAATAATAATTCAAATGGTCTAATTGATCCTTCTCATTCATTAGGAAAGAACTTAATGGATCATATTTCAACTTGTAGGTTTTTTACTGTCCCAGTCGATAAGAATTTAACTAGTTATTCAGATAAAAACACAAATAATCCTCTATCAGGTGCTGGCAGCTTCTTTATCCCAATCGGTAGAGACCAATCAACTAAAAACAACTTTGTAGGAGGATATGGAATCTGGGGAGGAATCGATAGATTTGAGCCACCAGATGTTTTAAAAAAATATAAAAGTACAAAAACAGGATTTCTTATTGGTCATGGAGAAGTACTCCCTAATCATAAGAACACAGTTTCTCTCTCAAGTAGCAAAGATATAAATGATATTTCTATCCCACATATCTCAATAGTTTGGCGTGAAAATGAGAAACGAATGGTCACAGAAATGAACAGAATGATTGAACTTATTATCAATTCTGGAAATGGCAATATTATTCCGGCGAATGAAATCCTAAATATTCCATTTACAAAAAAAATTCTAAGTAAATCTGTTGCTATTAAAAATGATGCTCCACCCCCTGGTTATTACATACATGAAGTGGGAGGAGCACCAATGGGAAATGACAAGGAAAATAGCGTTTTGGACAACTGGAATCGACTATGGGAATGCAGCAATGTATTGGTAGTTGATGGAGCTTGCTGGCCAACTTCATCTTGGCAAAGCCCAACTTTAACAATGATGGCAATAACTAAAAGAGCATGCGAAAAGGCAATTATGGACTTTAAAGGGTAAAAATATCATTCAAGTATTTCTCAGTAATAGCTCTATCCTCGGAACCATTTTGAAAAAGAAAATTTGCAATAGCTGAACTAATAAGCTTTGATTGATCCCAATTATCGTTTCCACTTATAAAATCTCTCATACCTACATAAAGAGCTTCAGGCACCTCAGCTTCAAGACTTATAGACATAACGTCCAAGTCATTTTCACGACAGCAGAACTCATCAGTTTTTATCGCATCAATACGGGTTTCAATTTGATTAAACTCCATTTCCTTTTTTAAAAGTCGAAATCTTATGAGATAAGGATCTTAAATTTTCAATAAAACGTCAAAGATAAAGAAAAACTATACTAAAAATCCAAGACAGAAATAGACTCATTTCATACCAATGCTTCTCGAGCAAGAATCTCGAGCAAAACATTTTCAACAGATTAAGATGTCTAAGTGTAAATTACTATTAAAATATCTATTGAATCCCACAACCTCTTCACGAAAACTGGATTCTTGGTTTTTCATGGTGGAAAACTCTTCGCTAGTTGTGGAAATCACTTGGGGAAAAGAGCTGAAACTAAACATTAAAAAAATGTATAAACAACGAGTCCCTTGCGACACAGGCAAGACAGAGACAAATGATTCTTTAATTTAAACCAATTTTTTTTAGATTTGGCTTTTATTTAAAGAGCGAAGCGTGACAGGTCCTAAAGGATGCTCAGCATGAGGATAAGGAAAATGTTCATGAGAGTGTTCATGTGATTTATTTTCTGAACAAATATCTAGACAACCTTCAACATGATCATGGTGACTGATCTGTTCATGTCCAACCTCACTTTCAAAACCTAATAAATTAGAGCGATATTTACATAAAGCACAATTCATAAAATTATCTCCATTAAAAACTTCTTGAATTCTTTCCATAAAAGTATCAATCACTAAATCTTGATCTGATAAGTAGCTTGCGTTTAAAAATTCCACATTAGGATTATCATTTGCAACTCTCATAGAATGATCTCTAACACGAGTTACCAAAACTCCCGAGAAAAGAAAATAAGGTAAGAGCACTACTCTTTTGAAGCCTAATTTAAGAGCATGTCTCAGGCCAGGATCAACTAGGGGGAAGGTAACTCCTGAATAAACGGTTTCTCCCCATCCAAAACCAAATCCCTCAACGAGCATCCTCGTAATCTTGCAAACATTTGAATTAGCATCTGGGTCTGATGATCCCCTCCCTGCTACGACAAGTAATGTTTCAGATATCGGAAAGACTGGATTACTATCAATTATTTCTTTGATTCTTGCTCCTGCTGCTCCAATCATCAAAGAATTTAGACCAAGCTCCCTCCCATATTGAATGGGAAGTCCATGCTCAGCAGAGTATTTATTCAAAACCGCAGGGATATCATTTTTAGTATGTCCTGCAGCAAATAACATAGCTGGTAAAGCAATTACTCTCTCTACTCCCATGGTTCTAATTTGATCTAAAGCCTCTGTAATTATTGGTCGATTAAATTCTAGGAATCCGAAGGTAACTGGAATATTAGGTATCCTAGATTTTAGTTTATTTACTACGTTAATAAACTCCTCTACTGCTTGAGGATCTCTACTCCCATGTCCACATAAAACAATTCCAATATTAGATGGATAATGAGAATTTATTGATGCCGTGGAAATCAAAACGCTTTTAGCCAATAATCTACTTTAATTGAATATAGTTTTATAAAATATCAACTTAAGAAATTCATTATAGAAAAAGGAGCAGATTATTAAAAATCCAATATCACTGCAAAATCAAAATTCCAAAGATAGCGATGTACTTGGGGTTTATGAAACTGTCAATTCAGAATTATTCCAATCACTGAAATTATCCCAACAAACTTCAAGACCATTTTTAGTATCTAGTGGCGGAACTACAAGTAGAGCATCCGCAGACAAACATTGGATTTTAGACCTAAGAAAAAAATACCAAAACATATCTTTCGATTCGGACAAAAAAGATGTAGAAATTGAGGCTGGGGTAAAAATGGGAGAGTTATCGTCTTTTTTAAGAAAGCATAAAAGAAGTTTTCCAATTGGTTTATCTGGGAAGACAGGAATGGGATATATCTTGACAGGTGGAATAAGTCCTCTTAGCAGAAGCAGAGGCTTAGCTATTGATCAAATCAAGGAGATTAAAGGTTTTTGGGGAAATGGGAAAGAATTTCATTTATTACTACCAAATAAAAAAAATGAATCACAATTTGAATGGAAAGCCCTTTGCGGAGCAGCTATATTTCTCGGCATAATCACAAAAGTGAAGTTAAAAACTCAGCCATTAAGGCCATTATTAAGTTGGACAGCAAATCTTTCATTCTCTCAGCTATCTGAATGTATTAATCAAGCGGAAAGCTGGCCAAACTCACTTAGCTTTCAATGGATATGTGGAGATGATATTTTCGGTCATGCAATTGGAGAAATTAAAAATATTGATGATGAATCCGTATTGATTAATTTATTAGAAAAATTGCCATTTTCTCGAAATAGAATCATTAGTAAAGTCAATGATATGAACTCTTTACCAAACTTAAGCTTAGGAAATAGTAAAAATAATTATTCAAACCACTCCGAAGTTCTTGGTTTACTGGGCCCTGCATGGCAAGAGCGAAATCCACAAGTATTAAAAAATCTTAAAGAATTAATCAATAAAAGACCTAATAAAAGTTGCTATATAGCTTCTCAACAACTAGGAGGGTTAACACATTTTAATGATCTTGACACCTCATTTATTCATCGTGATGCTGTCTGGAAACCTTGGATTAATGGAGCTTGGGAAGCCTACGATCAATCAAAGAGAACCAGAACCCTTGAATGGATGAAGGAGTGTTGGAATAATCTAGAATTTATTTGCCCTGGTGTGCATCTTGCGCAAATACACCCACATTTAGATTGGCATCAAAAAGAATTATCATCGGCATTCAAAGACTGGCTTCCAAAATTACGAGAAATAAAAGCCATTCATGATCCAAGAAATGTAATGCCACCTTTAAATTAGTTAAGTTAGTTAAATTTATTTTATGCAGTAAATGCAAGTCCTAATAAATCTAAGAAAATTAAACACTTAGGCTCACTCGTTGATAACAGAACCACAACCATTGTTGGAATAATAAGTTTCTATGTGATCGCCATGAAGTATTCGATTTTGTCAAATCAAAATTTTCTGGAGGAGGCACGTCGCCTCTTCTCTTATCTCTTTGCATCTCTGATTTCAATCGATCAACATTATATTCTGGGTGACCTAAATGCATTAGTTGCCTTTGATCTGGTGTTTCAAAAATTGTGTAACCTACTTTTTCTCCGTGGGCCAATAATCTTAGCTTTCCTTTCTTTTCAGCTTTTTCCATTTCAATATCAGGTAACCCGGCATGCCTACTTTGAGGACAGAGGAACTCATCATCTTGTGTTCCCATTAAAGAATGGCCAGGCACAAGACTCCTCATCGGATATACACCAAAAAGCTTTTTATTGAAATTATTTTTCTCAACACCAGCCATATATGCCATTGCAAAACCAGCCCAGCACAATCCTAGGGTGCTTGCACATTTTAATTTTGCTTCCTCAATTAAATTTACTAATTCTTTCCAATAATTAACTTCTTCAAACGGGAGATGTTCCACAGGCGCTCCAGTAATAATCAAGCCATCTAGAGGAGTTGGAGACATTGCTTCCTCCCAATGAACATATAAGTTTTTTAGATGTTCTAAATCCCAAGTTCTATATGAATGAGATTTTAATCTTATCCATATAGGTTCTATTTGTAAGGGAGAAAGTCCTAACGGGTGCAATAAATTAAATTCATATTGTTTTCCCAAAGGCATAATATTTAATATCCCAATTCTAAGAGGTCTAATATCCTGTCTTTCTGCCAATTCAGGCTCAATCCACGAGATATGATTTTTTTCAATTGATGAAATTTTATGATAACTACGAGGCAGTATTAAAGCCATATCTATACACCTCTTTGGAAAATTAAATTAAATTTAGAGCCTGATCAAAATCATCTAAAATATCATCAATATGTTCTATACCAACTGACACTCTTACCATAGTAGGAGTAACGCCTGCAGACAATTGTTCTTCGGAAGATAATTGTTGATGAGTTGTTGAGGCAGGATGAATTACTAATGTTTTTGCATCGCCTACATTTGCTAGATGACTCGAAAGTTTCAAAGAGTTTATAAACTTTACAGCATCATCAAAGCCACCTTTCAGAGAGAAAATCAACATAGAACCTTTTCCTCTATTAGTCATATAAGAAGAGGCTCTTGAATGATAATTATCAGATGGTAATCCTGGATAACTAACATTATCAACTTTTGAATGATCGTCTAACCACTTAGCCAATGAAAGAGCATTAGAGCAATGTCTTTCTATTCTTAAACTTAAAGTTTCTAATCCTTGAAGTAATAAAAATGAATTAAATGGACTTATTGCAGGCCCCCAATCTCTTAACCCCTCTAGCCTAGCTCTTAAAGCAAAAGCGATATTTCGATCTGCAGGGACTCCTAGCATTCCGCATATATCACTACCAAATCCAAAAGCATCCCAATGAACTAAGCCATGATAAGCAGCGCTGGGTTGACTCATCAAAGGATATTTTCCATTTCCCCAATCAAAAGTTCCAGCATCAACAATCACTCCTCCAAGACTAGTTCCATGGCCGCCTATCCATTTTGTAGCACTTTGAACAACTACATCTGCACCATGTTCAATGGGACGAATTAAAGCTCCAGCAGCGCCAAGAGTGTTATCAACAATTAGAGGGATATTTTTCGATTTAGCTAATTTCGATAGCCCTTCAAAATCAGGGATATTAAATCGAGGATTCCCCATGGACTCAACATAAATTGCTTTTGTAGATGAATCAATTTGTTCTTCAAAGCTTTCTGCATCATCACCATCAGCAAACTTGACATTAATTCCTAAGCGTGGAAATTGCACTTTAAATTGGTTATAGCTGCCACCATACAAAAACGATGTTGATACAAAGCTATCTCCTGCAGTAAGGAAGTTTGTAATTGCAATAAATTGTGCAGACTGTCCTGAGGCTGTAGCCAAAGCAGCTACTCCTCCTTCAAGTGCTGCAATTCTTTTTTCAAAAACATCTGTCGTAGGATTCATCAAGCGGGTATAAATATTTCCAAATTCCTTCAAACCAAACAAGTTCGCCCCATGATCTACATCGTTAAACACATATGAACTTGTCTGATAAATAGGAACCGCTCTAGAATTGGTAGTAGGGTCTGGTACTTGACCTGCGTGCAATTGAAGAGTTTCAAAACGTTGGGAAGTCAAAGAATTAATTATCTCTATTTTCTTTTTAGCCACATAAGTTGATAATTGGCTAATTATTTATCCAATCATTAGGAGGTAAAGATTTATCAGTCTCAGCTAGAGAAGGTAAATTGTCTTTTATAAATGATAAAAGCTTTTCATTAACTTTTTTACGAAATTCCAAAACGTTTGCTTTGTGAATTATTTGATAGTCTTTATTGCTTTCATAGTCACCATCTCTAAGAGATCGCCAACTAGAGTTTTTGCCAGTTGATTTTGCACTAGCCAATGCACCTTGGAAATCAAATTGCTTTGTAACAACTGCTTCTTTATATATTTCCAAAGCTGTTTTGACTAATTCCTCCCTAATTGGACCAATTAATTTAGCTTTAATAGTATCCGGCAAGCCTAAGACTGGTTCAAAATAATCAATTATCCGAAGTTCTTCCTCTAGAAAAATTGGCCAAACCCCTCTCATGCCATCGTCTAAACTTGCATTCAACTCAAAAGCATTCATTTCATTCAGAAAAAACTGAACCCAGCAATAATATGATTTTTCCTTGAGAGGTTTTTTAACTGAAACTTTGTTTTTAGAAATTTCAGGCAATAAAGATTCTGCTTTCCTTAAGAACAACCTATCTTCTCTCTCTAAATTAATGGAGCCCCACCTTTGCCTGTAATCCCATAATTCAATATATTTGTACAAATCTTCCTGATTCCAACCTAATTGTTTAAGCTCCTCGGCCCTATGGGTTAATTCCTTTGCCACAAGAAAAAATAAATATCAATTTTACTTTAGTGACAAGTTGCATTATTTGAAACCCTAAACAATTTTTTGTACATCTGAGACAAAAGTTGGATTTGATGAAATCCCAATTTCATGCAGTACATTTGACAAAGTAGGAATTTGAATAACTAAACTAGAAAGTAATCGGTATTGAACCTCTGCTCTATATAAATTGTGGGTTTGATATTTTACTTTGAAGTGATTATTTGATTGCAAAAAGTCAGTCAGGAATCTGATAGTTAATTCAATTATTATCATATAAATAAATTCTGGAAGGAGACCAAAGTAGAAACAAGCCTTTTGATTAGTTGTTGAGAAATAGCCATTTAGAAAATACCTACAACAGTTAATATCAAAGTATACATTATCTATATTATCTGGATCCTCTCCAGCATTATTACAAATTGAACGTATACAATCGGCTAAATCAGTAAGCAGATAGCCAGATGATACAGTATCCAAATCTATTAATGAGACAACATATTTATATTTAATATCAAAAAGAAAATTGCTTAATTTAGGATCTCCATGTATTAAACTAAGTTGTATGGATTTTCCCTTTAAAGATTCTAATAAATATTCAACATATAACATATGCTTAGATAGGCTAAAAATTAATTTTTGAACTCTTTTATTTGTTTTATCGTCTAATTTTAAAAAGTTATAATCTCTAATCATACTTTTAAATTGTGCTATATAATGCTTTGTATTATGAAAATCTTTAATAGTATTTTCTAATTTTTTAAGGTCGATATCGGAACATATAGAATGGAACTTAGCAAGACCAATTCCTGTTTGATAAGCCATTTTTTTGTCTTCTAAAATATCAAAGCTAACACTATCATCTATATATTCCATCGCTCGCCATTTATCTGAGCTAAAAGATAGAATAAAAAGGTTATTAGAATTACACTTAATTAAAAATGGAAGCTCCCATCTTTGTTTCTCAGACTTAAAATATTTTCTTTTTATTTTATTTTTCATATGATCAGTTATTAAGATATGATTCATATTAACCCTCTCATAAGATTCAAATATATTACTAAGACACTGCAAAATAAATTTAGACTTTTTTCCATTAGTTAAATGTTCAATGACATACGTTTTATTTATCAATCCAGAATCTATAAAATCTATATTTAATAATTTACTATTAGCAAAGAAATTGCAAGTAACTAAATTTATTTTTTCAAAATCCATAGAGTTTATATTATAGATTAGCTTCTGTTAAATAAGTTTCGATATAATCAATAACTTTATTATAAATAGGCTTATCTTCTGGACCTAGTGTATTATAAAAGTCAATCTCATTTAATTCAAAAAACGATTTATCGTAATTAGTTAGTGAATCTGTTACAAAATCTATAGAAGTTTTTAAATGGAAATTATTCAGTGCTTCAGATATTTTCTTAGTCTGTAATGACTTAACAGATTCCTGACAATAGTTAGCCAGTTCGCGGCTACTTGTCATAACATTATAAACATATTCTTTAATCTCATCAGGGCCCATTATACACACATATAAAAGATTAATCATTGAGGAATTATTCAAGGGTATTGAATACTTTCTTAGGATGTCAGGCCAATAATTTAAAGAATTTATTCCTTCTAATGCTCCACGTTTAAGACCAGATCTTTCGCACCATTCTATAAACTCATCAACACCTTTTGGGCATCTTTTATACTCAATCATCATCTCAGCCAGGACTTCACCAGCTTGAAAATTTCTAGTGGGTTTACCGCTTACAGGTAACATCATGCTTCCTCTCACATCGGCAACCATAGCTGTCAATTGGGTAAAAGTATGATCTCTTACTTGTACAAAATCTCCATCCTTAAGATATGACGCCTCTATACGTTGGACGCTATATCCAAGTTCAGTAATAGGAAAAGGTTGTTTTGTATATAAATGCTCTCTATCTGTTCGACTCATGGAAACATAGGCTGCCTGATCTAGGCATTGATCTAATAATAGAGTTAATAAAGTTGGTAGCAATCCAGGATTATTCTTATGAAAAGTATGACCAAAACCTGCTAATATTGAAGATATATTTTTAGCAGCTTTTATATATTGACCCTCAACGTTATGAATACCTGCAGAAACTTGAATATTTGGTGAAATCTTATTTAATAATTTCGCACCTAATATTGCATTCAAAGCGTCTGGATGACAAAAATTAGCAGTAAAGCTATCTAATGGATTGCGAAGAGCTCCGTGTCGATGAAACCCTGAAAAAAAGGCAAGATTATTTAATTTTTCGCACAGCACAAAAGATTCATTTAAACTAGAATCATGACAAAATGATCCAACCAAGCATGCAATTAAAACATTATCTCGATTAAGCTCTTTTTTGAGTTTAAATGCTAACTTAACGTCGTTTATTATATGTTTACTATTTGAACTCAAAACAACTAATTCACAGTTAAGTATTAAATCCTTAAGCGTATTATATCTGCCCGATTTTTCATTATTAGAAATTGCCATAGATTCAATTTTATTTTTTATACCGTCATCCATTTCAGAGAGATCAACAGTAGAAAAAGCTCCAAATAGTTCCCTACCATCTCTAGGTGCTAAAAGAATGTTAAAGCCATCATTTTGCAAGGCACAGTTATAAGCAAGAGAGGCAGGATATAATCCAACACTGTAAAATCCAACTTTTCCATTCAAAACCTCTTTAATTCTTATGGCTATACGCTCACTTGAATAAGGCTCTGCAAAGAAGCTATTACGTAAATTCTTATCAAACACAGTTCATTTTAATTCAATTATATTATATACAATAATAAGAAACTTTTAAAAATAGTTTTTATTATACTGAATATATATCTATATACTTATTTAAGAATAAGAACTATCAAGAAAGTGTTTCTTAATTAGAACTAGAGTAAGCTAATATTTAAATACTTCTTTTATGAAAATGTTTAAGACGAGAGAAGAAGTTATTAACACTATAATAAATGAACAAAATATCCTCATAGTTCAGGATCTTGACGGCGTTTGTATCCCACTAGTTCAAGACCCACTCAAAAGAGAGATCAGCAAAGAATATGTGAAGGACGTTTCAAGATTAAGAGAGAAGTTTGCAGTCCTAACCTGCGGCGAACATGAAGGCAGAAGAGGTGTTAACCGTTTAGTAGAGAAAGCACTAAATTCAAAAACAACAGCGAAAGAGAATGGCTTTTACTTACCTGGCCTTGCGGCATGTGGAGTTGAATTTCAAGATAAATTTAGTAATTTATCCCATCCAGGGCTCAAAGATGATGAGATTGACTTTTTAGCAGAAGTCCCAACAATGATGAGATCAATGTTAACTAATGAGTTAACAACATTCTTACCAAATCTTTCAGATGAATTAAGAAATAAATTAATTGATGTAGCTGTATGTGATACGCGCTTTACTCCCACTTTAAACTTTAATGGAATTTTTAATTACGTTAAAAATGATTTTCAAAAAGTGAAAAAGTTGCAATTGATAATGGAAAAAATAATGAATAATTTACTTGAAGATTCTAAAAATTTTGGATTAGATAATTCTTTTTATCTGCATTTGATGCCAAATCTAGGGATAAGAGATGGCAAAGAAATAATGAAATATTCAACTAAAAATGAATTTGGGACAACAGATATTCAGTTCATTATCAAAGGCGCAATAAAAGAAGCAGGTCTTTTAGTGTTATTAAATAAATACATAGCAAACAAAACTGGCATTTATCCTTTCGGAGAAACCTTTAACGTCAGGAATGCCCCTAAGACACATAAAAAATTAATAGAACTATGCCGAGATAAAATTCCTAGTGATCAAATGCCACTGCTAGTAGGTGTTGGCGATACAGTAACCTCGATTAAAGATAATAAAAATAATTCTTGGTTAAGGGGTGGAAGTGATAGAGGTTTCTTAACATTGATCCAAAGGTTGGGAGAATCATATAAGAAAGAGAATCAAGTTGTATTTGTTAACAGCTGCAATAATCAAGTATTAAGACCAAGAATTAGTGGAACTGATATGACAGGCATTAGTGACCCAAATGATGATTTAAAATTCAATATGATTATTAATGATGGTCCAAAAGAATATATAGAGTGGTTTAAACAATTAGCTAGTAACTATTAGCTTTTCAATAAAAAAATTATAAAATGAACTCATTTAAATAAACATTTCAACTATAATGCAATCTATATATAGACTTCTATGGAGATAAATAAAACAAAATTCCCAAAAATCAAGAGAGATTATCTTGATACTTTGCAAATAAATATAGGTTATAAATGTAACCAAGCATGCAGTCATTGTCATGTTAATTCTAGTCCAAGCAGAACAGAAATGATGAGTGATGAAGTCATAAAACTTATACCTAAAGTTATAAAAGCAAACAATATAAAGCTTCTAGATATTACTGGAGGGGCCCCTGAACTTCATCCTAAGTTTAAACAATTAGTGGAAGAAGTACGCAGACTTAATGTTGAAGTAATGGACAGATGTAATTTAACAATCCTTACAGAACCAGGTTATGAAAATTTAGCAAGTTTTTTAGCCTCAAATAAAGTACAAATAACTGCATCACTGCCTTGTTATCTCGAAGACAATGTAGACAAACAACGAGGAAATGGTGTTTTTGAAAAAAGTTTATTAGCTCTTAAACAACTTAATTCTCTCGGTTATGGCATAAAAGATAAAGGTCTACCTTTGAATCTAGTCTATAACCCAAGTGGTCCACAACTTCCACCATCCCAGAAAGAATTAGAAGATACTTATAGACGTGAACTAAAAGATAGGTATGGTATTTTCTTCTCTAATTTATTTGTTTTAGCTAATATGCCAATTAATAGATATGAAAACTATTTAAAGGTAATTGGGAAACTAGAAGAGTATAATAAACTACTTAAAGATAATCATAACCCAGCAAATCTCAACTCAGTAATGTGTAGAACAACTCTTAGTGTTGACTGGAGAGGGTATTTATATGATTGTGATTTCAACCAACAACTTGGAATGAAGAGAAAAGGAATCGTTAAGCATTTGGATGATCTATTGATTCCACTTGTATCTTTAAATAATAATCCTATTTCAATAGGAAATCATTGTTTTGGCTGTACTGCTGGAGCTGGTTCAAGCTGTGGTGGAGAATTAAATTAATCAATAAAGTTTATTTGTTAAAACACTTTGGACATAATGCTCTTACGTTTAAAGATGACTCCAATAATTTAAATCCGAAGTTTTTAGCTGCTGCTTTACCAGCATTAATAACATCCTTATTCTCAAACTCTTCTGTTCTACCACAACGAATACAAATCAAATGATGGTGATCTGGGTGATCATGACTAAGCAATTCGAACCTATTCCCTCCCTCACTCAAGTCAAGTTCATTAAGGAAGGTCATCTTGACCAAAAGTCTTAAAGTTCTGTAAATAGTCGCAAGAGAAACCTTCTCCCCAGAAATTGTCAATTTGGAATGTACCTCTTCCGCACTGAGATGAATTCCAGAGCCAATCTCCTCAAACAAAGAAAGAACTTTTTTCCTTTGAGGGGTCATTCTTTTACCATCTGAACGAAGACCAGATTCAAAAGGGGAAGGATGAGTGCGATAGGAAGCAGGAGAAATCAATATAAGCTTTATTTTCTCAATAGTTTAGCGTAATGAGAACAGCATGCAACAAGGGGAATGATCCAAGGTAGTGCTTTCGATAGAAATAATGTCTAAGTTAATTAGATGATTTATATTTAAACAAAAATAAAGAAATTCTAAAATGGATCAATCTTCAAGGAATAATCCCACACCAAGCAAGATTAATAATAATAGCAAAATATTATTAGAGGATGAAACATTACTACTTATAGTAGATGTGCAACAAAAGCTTATAAACAGTATTAACAACAATAAATTATTAATATTTAATATAAAAAAACTTATCGATGCATGCAATTTACTTAATGTTCGTATCGCCATAACGGAACAAAATCCATTGAAGCTTGGGAAGACTCTAGAGTCAATTATAAAGAATAATGAATATCCTAAATTTGAAAAGATGGAATTTAGCTGTAGTAAAAATAAGAACTTTATAAATTATATAAATGAATATAAATTTAAAAATATAATAGTTTGTGGAATTGAGAGTCATATATGTATTCTTCAGACATCAATTGATCTTTTAAACAAAGGGCTCAACATACTAATCCCAAGAGATGCTATTGGAAGTAGGAATAAAATAGATAATGATACAGCATTTTTAAGGCTGATATCATCTGGTGCGGTTGCATCCACGACTGAAAGTCTAATTTGTGAATTATGTAAGACCTCTAATAGAGAAGAATTTAGGGAGGTTAGTAAAATATTAAAAAATTCATTTTCAAATTAAATAATTAGAACATATCTAGACAAATGATTTTTTTCAGGCAGTCTGAAGAAAAGTAATCTGACAAAATGGATGATTTTTATAAAAACATAATTATTTCTTTACTTACTTTTTTGGTTGGTTCCATTTTTTCCCTCGTAAGTCCAAAAATCTTAAAAAAAGTTCTTAGAAGAATAACCTCTGCAACACAAAGCAAAACTGATGACTACATAGCTACTCTTTTAATTGAGACTATTAAACCTTTAGGATTTATCTTAAGTTTCATAGTTGCATGGAAAGTCTTACTCATTGGTGGAATAGTAGATAAAACATTAATTGGTATTAGTAAGTTTCTATGTCTTATTTATATTGTCAGATTTGTAAATAGGGTGTTCTTAAAAATAATACAAAGGTGGGCAAGCAAAATCAATGATCAATCTATCAGTGAAATGATTCGTTCACTTAGTCCAATGGTTGGGGCATCTGTTTGGAGTCTAGGAGTTATCTTTTATCTTCAAAACATGGGTGTCCAAATGGCAGCCATTTGGGCTCTTCTAAGTGCAGGAGGCATAGGAGCTGGACTAGCCTTAAAGGAGCCAGTTCAAGAGTTCTTCGAGTACATAACTATCCTCCTAGATAAACCATTTCAAAGTGGACAATTTATTCATATTGATGGGATCTGGGCAAAAGTTGAGAGTGTAGGTGTCAGGTCCACACGCTTAAGAAGTATTAACGGAGAAGCAATAGTAATGAGCAATAGCAGACTCACAAATGGAGTAATATCAAATTATGCTGAGATGAAGAAAAGAAGGCTGGTCCATAAATTAGGTGTGGTCTATGAAACTACCTATGAACAAACAAAAAGCATACCTATGATGATAAAAAATATCGTTGACAAAACTGAAAATGCGATCTTCGACCGATGTCATTTTATCGAATTCGCAAATAGCAGTCTTGATTTTGAACTTGTCTATTACATTCCCACAAGTGATTACCTACAAGCGATGACAGCTCAGCAAGAAATTAATCTAGAAATAATGAAGAAGTTCCAAAATGAAAATATTAACTTTGCATATCCAACCCAAACTATTCATGTAAATAAATAAGAGGTATTTATCTTCGTATCTTATCTATTAAAGATTTAGATAACTCCCATAAATTATCAGATAAATCTTCTCTTTGTGCATCATGACTTATATCACTTTTTTCAAAAATAAATTTACCTGATGAAATAATTTTATTACTATAGTAATTGAAACCAGGTTTTCTATATTTACATAAACAAGCTAGATTACTTAAAAGTAAACCTGCTTTTTTATTTGATGTGGTTATACGTAAAATATCTCTAGCTATAAAAGCAAATAATATTTGTCCAAATTGATTATATTTTCTGCTATACCTAAAAAATCCCTGATTATCTCTAGAGATAACCAAGCCTGGAGCCCATGCAATAACTGGTATAGATGATTTCTTACTCACCAATTCATTACTTAACTTTCTTGCAAAAAGAATATTACATAATTTACTATCTTTATATGCTTTATCAGCATTAAAATTATTTCCATCAATCATTTCAAAACCTACACCAGATTCTAATCCTTTTAAGTTACCCAAGCTTGCCTTTGCACCTACTTTACCTCCACCACTTTTTGGATTATGAACTTCTGAAGAAGTAATAATTATTTTCGGATCATTTTTCATATCAATTAAAGGTAAAATCTTTTGTGTCAGATAGAAATGTGCTAAATGATTGACAGCAAATGTTAATTCAATCCCCTGAGTTGACATTCTAGGTATTTTTGATCCTGTATATTGAAGACCAGCATTCAAAATTAAAACATCAATTTTCACTCCTTTTCTATTAAGTTCAGAGCAAAGCAAGTTAATACTTTTAAAATCAGAAAGATCCATTATAGGAGTATAAATCTCACCTTTCTTGGATAATTCAACTGGAAATTGATTAAATATATTAGTCAATACTTGATTTGCTCTGTCTATATTTTTACAAGGTAAAATTATATTATGACCAAGGGAAATTAATTTTAATACTGCTTGATACCCAATACCTGATGAACCACCTGTTATAAAAATAGTTAAAGGTTTATCTTTTTTTGAAATACTTGATTTTTCTTTCATAATTTTTTCAAGTTTTTATTAAATGATTTTGGAATAAAATTAAATTAAAATGTTTATTATTTCAATTTTCAATCAAAAACTCTTTATACATACTTAAAAACAAAATAAAATCATTAAGTTAATAAAAAACATTAATACAATTCATTGTTAATGCCATCGCGAGCTATTGTTGATTCTAAAGGCAATGGTGTTTTAAAGTGGTATTCCAGGAAGGCGATCAAATAACTAAATTTTATTCTAAGAAATCAAATCCTATTTTTCGACTCCAAGTAAAAGGGAAAAGCTATATTCCTCAAGGGAAGCCATGAGTACAAGTGCATTAAAAGATGCTTTAGTACTAGGCTCCGGCCCAGGCGCTTTATCAATAGCAGCAGCATTGGCGAGTGAAAACTTAAATGTTGAAATCTTATCGGAACAATCGCCAGAGGAACCTTGGCCCTTCACATATGGAATTTGGGGTGAAGAGGTTGACGAGCTTGGGCTAAGTCATTTGCTTGAACATAGATGGGTAGACACCATTAGTTATTTTGGAGAGGGTGACAAGGATCCAAATTCAAAAAAAAATCAAGTTACGAAGCATAATAGAGATTATGGGCTTTTTGATAAAAATAAATTACAAGCTTATTGGTTAGCGCAATGCAATAAGGCTGAAATAGAGTGGCATAAAGGTTCAGCAATCAACTTAGAAACAAATGAATTAATCAGCACGGTTAAAACATCTAATGGAAAGGAACTTAATGCTCGTTTGGTAATTGACGCAACCGGCTATAAACCTGTTTTTATTAAATCTCCTAACCAAGGACCAGTAGCCGTGCAAACTTGTTACGGGATCGTAGGGGAGTTCAACGCACCCCCTGTCGAGAAAAATCAATTTGTTCTAATGGATTATCGCTGCGATCATTTGAATCAAGAGGAGAGAAAAGAAGCTCCAACATTTTTGTACGCTATGGATATGGGAGATGGAAAGTTTTTCTTAGAAGAAACATCCTTAGGTCTATTTCCTCCAGTCTCTCTAGATGAGTTAAAAAGAAGACTGGAAAAAAGATTACAAACTCGGGGTATAGAAATAAAAAGTCTTGAACATGAAGAGCATGGTTCATATCTGCCAATGAACATGCCTATCCCTGACCTAACACAGCCGATCCTTGGATTTGGCGGTTCTGCTGGAATGGTACATCCCGCATCGGGATACATGGTTGGCAGTCTTTTAAGAAGAGCTCCTAAAGTTGCCAAAACTCTTTCATTAGCAATGAAAGACCCAAAAGCATCCTCAGCTTCATTAGCAAAGAAAGGTTGGCAAGCTTTATGGCCATCAGAACTCAGAAGAAAACAAGCTATTTATAAATTTGGATTAGAAAAATTGATGCGATTCGAAGAGAAGTTGCTAAGAGGATTTTTTGTAGAATTTTTCAGTTTACCTAACAACCAATGGTATGGATTCCTTACAAATACACTTAGCCTTAAAGAACTAATATCCGCAATGTGGAAGATGTTTAGGAAATCACCCTGGACTATCAAACAAGGCTTAATAAATATGCATGGCAGAGAATTTAATTTGTTGATTAAAGCATTAATAGTTAATAATAAATGAGAAAAATAATTATAACTGGTGCAAGTAGAGGTATAGGTAAAGCAATAGCATTAAAATTACTTAAAGAAGGTCATTCATTAAGCTTGGGAGTAAGAAAAATAAAAGATTTAATCAATACTCCCTTAGATCCAAGATCAAAAAATGAAGATAATTTCTTAGTTCACCACTATGATGCAACTGATCAAAAGTCGTCAAAAAAATGGGTAGAGAAAACAGTCGAAACTTTTAAAGGTATTGATACTATTATTCATTGTGCTGGGATATTTAAAAGAACAAGTTTATTATTTAATGATGATGAAGTGAAAGATATTGAAGACCTATGGAAAGTTAATGTGATGGGACCATGGATATTAACAAAAAATGCTTGGAAGTATTTATCCATTAGTAATTCAGCCCGAATTATTGTAATGGTATCAATGAGTGGAAAACGATCAAAGGGTAACTTGGCTAGCTATTCAATGAGTAAATTCGCCTTAATGAGCTTATGCCAAACCATGAGAAATGAAGGATGGGAAAAAGGTATTAGAGTTACAGCCATTTGCCCAGGCTGGGTAAATACAGATATGGCAAAAGAAATAAATCATTTTCCCAAAGAAGACATGATACAGACAAATGATATTGCAACTATTTGTTCAAATTTACTGGATTTACCAAACAGTTCTGTTCCTTTTGAAATCGCACTAAATTGTCAACTTGAAAAAACCATTTAGAAGAAAAACGTTATATTTTTAAATAGGGTTACTGGTTTTCTTAAATGTATTCAACACTCCCAGAATTGCCTTACGGAGATACTTATGAAAATAATTTCTATAAAAACTTCCTATAGCTTTACCTACTGAATACGTTCTTTGTATGAGACCAACTATAAAATTAAATAGCCATAAACAAATTAAAACAGTAAGGGCCAAAGAGGCGATTGAGTAAAACTTATTAAGCTGTTCTTGTATTGGTTCTAAGAATTGAAGATAATCAGAAATGTTCATTCTCGCGAAGGTCTTTACCTATTATGTATATTTATAGCTAATATTAGATAATTAAGCAAGAAGTTATAAATTTTATGTATGGAAGTAGAAAATGATTGTTTAGGTTAAAAGGTAACTAAAAAGCGAGAAAAAGTATATAAAACATATGCAATTGAAATCATGGAAATAGCTATCAAAAGGCCTTTAAATCTGTTAGAAGCTGTCGAGAAAAGTGAAAGGTCTTTAGTATCATAGCCGCCAAAACTACCAAGGATTGCAAGTGACCACATAGGTAGAGAGGCAAATAATATTGAAAGGAAAAAGCTAAATATAAACATCTTATTAATAAGGAATGAAATCAGAAAAGTTATACTCGCAAAAAACAAAGATCCATTTAATCCTATTCTTAACTCATCATTTAAGCTTTTTGGAAAATTACTTTTTCCTTCTAAATGTTTTTTACAATCATTAACCTCTGATTCAGACAAACGAAAATAGTTCGTATCCGGAATTCTTTTTTTCTTATAAAGCCGCAACAATCTTACCTCAAAAGATTTGGGATCATTAGTTTTGAAATAAGAAATTATTTCACCTGGTTTCATTTTACTAGTCTCACTTTCCAAATTAGTGGCACATCCAAGCTTATATAAATCACCATTTTTCATTAAATAAACAAATCCTGACATAATTTTATTTTCTTAAGAAATGAAACAATTGGAATATAATTTCCAAAGAAAATCATAAGAAATATGCTTGTGAAGCATATTCTATTTACGATTTATGGGCTTGAATAATCATACCTAGGTATAGGGCACAAGATGATTTTAACAGGAAAATTATGAAGCACAATATTCTATATAGCTTTAGACGATGTCCCTACGCAATTAGAGCCAGGTGGGCTTTATTAAATACAAATCAAGTAGTGGAGTTACGAGAGGTCGAACTAAAGAACAAGCCTATTGAATTAATTCAAATTTCAAAAAAAGCAACTGTACCTGTTCTAAAGACTAGCTTAAATAAAGTAATTGATGAGAGCTTAGAAATAATGATCTGGAGTATTAAAAAATCAAATATGCATGAACTATTTTTTGATAAAAATAATGAAAAGTCAAAAGAAATATTTAGACTTATAGAAACAAATGATAAAGTATTTAAATATCATTTGGATCGGTTTAAATATGCATCTAGATTTAATATTGAAGAATCAGAAACTCATCGTGCTGAAGCCATGAAAACACTTTTATCTTTAAATAACAGATTAAAAGAATTTTCAAACGAAGGTAAATCTTTGTTTCTTGTTGATGCAAAAGAAACCTTAGCTGATTGGGCTATATGGCCATTTGTAAGGCAATTTAGAATAGCGGACATAAAAAAGTTTGATCAAAACCATGAAATCAAATATTTACGAAGTTGGTTAAATTATTTTTTTACTCATGAGAAATATCCAATAGTTATGAAAAAGAATGAACCCTGGAGAAAGCAAAATGAACCTCTATTTTTTGGACAAAAAAGTAGAAACTCATTCTGAGGATCTTCTTTTGTCAATGATTCTTGATAACTCTAAAAAATAACCAGCTGTACAAAATTTACCTAGATTTCTATCTCTATTTCCTATATCGCTCCTAAACTCCGCAGTTTCTGCCATGACTAAATCCAACTGATCCTGAGGCAACTCATAGAGTTCTCTTAATTCAACCTCTTTTCCAAGTAGATGACTTTTAAACCATTTTTCTTTTAATTCTTGAGGAGGGATATCTTTGTAAATTTGTCGGTTCATATAAAAGAGAGAAATGATTTATTGAAACTAATATTTCTACAAATTATAACTTTAGTTAAGTAAGTTAATTGTCATGCTGAGGCTTTTGTATATTTTGACTGCAATGATATTGCGACTACGCATAAAGACAATGAAATTAATCCACAAAATTCTGTCCACCCTTTAAGCCCAAAATTACTAATAAACAAAGGAGCTATTACAGTAATTAGGCCTCCAGAAAGAAGTGGTTGTAGAAATAATTGCTTAATAGAAAACACAGGTAACGTATTGGTAGAATTCCTAGGATCAGCCAATCTCAAAAGCAATAGTCCACTAGCTGCGACTCCCGTGGAATTTCCAAACTCTGCTATTGCTCTTTCAAACCATTCTTCTCTAAAAAATAATCTAGAAAAAATCAACATCCCTACAAGATTCCAAATCAATCCACCAATGGCTAATATAGTTATTGGAACCCAGTAGTTAACTAATAAAGGTAAATTCAATCCTGCCATGGCGGTAATTATGAGTAAATCTGTTGAAAGTATGCCGATCTCACGTTGAAAAAGTGATGAGACTAATTTGGTGTGTCCAATTTTTTCTAATGTAAATCTTACTAAAAATGAACCCATCAAAGCCAATGGAAAAACTGGAAAAGCTAATAACACCTGCTTACTTATATCACTCAAATAAGTAGAAGATAACCTTAAGCAATAAAGTAAAAAGATTCCAACCAAAACTGCCAATCCTACTAGAGCAAAATTATATAAAAGTAACTTAAGTTGTTCAATTGGTTTAAATTCCAATTCAATTTCATTTAAATCATTTGTGAGCTCTTGTTCAGCAGGTACAAGCCATCCAAGCAATCTACCTAGAACAACTAAACCACTTCCTAACAATGTAGAAGCTAGTAAACCTACAGTTGCCATCGCGAATCCTAGATCTAATCCCTCAGGGAAACCTAACTTCATAAAACTATCTCCCATTATTGCCGCAGCCCCATGTCCTCCTTCAAAACCAACTTCAATAATGCATCCCATCAGTGGATCTACTCCTAAATAAGGAAGTAGAAATGACAAAACAATTATCCCACCAACAACGTATTGACCAAAACCAAGTAAAAGCCCAAGTAATGCCTGCGAAGCAACTGGTTTCCATAAAGCACTAATTCTTGGAATAGGTCTCCCTAGCATTAAGGTCGCAAAGACCAAAGTAAGTAATGGAGTTGGTAATTGCATCCAAGTATTCAGAACTCTTTCTGGTAATAAAGAAAGAGGTCCATAGGGACCAATTAAAAAACCTAATGCTCCAACTAAAAGGGCAATGGGAATACCAAATCTTTCCAACTTCATTGCGGAATCCAATCTTCTACCAAGGGTTAGAAGAATTCCTATAATTCCAAGCAAACCCAAAGAGAGGACTAAAGTTGGGATTGCATTAATTTTATATAGGTCTTCCAAACCTAAAAACGACAGACTCATATATTAACGAGCTTATGGAAGTAAATGAAAAATTCCTAAAAAATAATATCCCATATGAATATTTAACATTGAAAGTAAATTTGATTCTTATCATATCTCAATCAAATCATTTGATTAGCTCTTATTATTATTAAATATTTGATCAATCCATAATTAGGAATTGATTAAATAAATATTTTAAAATTATTAAAAGAATAAAAAATATTATTTATTCTCATCATTAATGCTGAACTATTGGCAAATATAAACCAATAAAAAAGCCCCAAACTAGTGGGGCTTTTTTAGTTAGTTAAATTTATTTAACTATTTTAATGATACTGAAGCAGTATCAAGATTACTTAAGGCACCAGTAACTCGTTTGAAATCAAATCCCATTGCCCTAAGAGCATGCCATAGATGACCTTGAATAAAGAAAAATCCAAAGTAATAATGAACATTAGCTAGCCAAGCCCTGGAAGTATGAGCAGAACCTAAATCGACAGTATCTACCCAATAAGGTGAGATCCCAAATTTAAGTGCTAAAGGTTCTCCAAACCATTCAACAGGATAAACAGTAGTGTTTGTTGCACTCCAGAATGCTGCAACAACTGCCATCCAGCCGATTCCTGCTAGTGACCAAGAAAGAACAGCCTCTGCAGAAAGCAAGCCGGCCCCCTTAAATTTTGTGTATTCTCCAACTTGCTTAGTAGCAATATGGAAAGCACCACCAGTTATTTGCAAGAAAGCTAAGAATGCATGCCCACCAAGTACATCTTCCAAACTATCAATAGTTAAAAAATCAAATTGATGGTCCCAAATCATTGAAAGATTGAGATTGTATTCAACTGGTCTGATCAAACCAGCAGCGGCATCATAAACGCCATGTGTTCTTGCCCACTCAACAAACATGATGTTGGCTACACCAAAAAATATTAAATGGTGGCCAAGTATGAAAGTTAGGTTGTCGGGGTTATCCCATTCAAGTTTAAATTTTCTGGCCTGTGGCACAGAGGATTCCTGCATGTCACTTGAAAAAAGAAGAGAATGCATCAATCCACCTGCCCCATAAGCCATGGATCCAACTAGATGAAACACAGCAACTGCAACAACAGCACTCCCGCCAACAAAGGTTCCAGTTTCATCGAAACCAATACCTAAAGTAGCTAAATGAGGAAGAGCAATTAAAGGTTGATGACCCATAGGCACTGAAGGGTCAAAACGAGCCAATTCAAATAACGTGAAGGCACCAGCCCAGAAAGCAATCAAACCGGTATGAGCGGCATGAGCAGCAATAAATTTGCCTGAGCGGTTGGTGACCCCTGAGTTACCAGCCCACCACCCGTAGGTGACTGCTGAATTTCCATAGGTCTGCATTAGAAGTTCTATTTTTCAAAACCGAACAGAGAATACTGCAATTTCATCGAATACTCATCTAAGAGAAAGAATCTGTAAATTTTTTTTATTATTTAAATCAAATGAAAATAAAAAATATCAAAAAGAAGAGGTTTTTAACAATAAAAAACAGACTCCCTAGAAGACAAAACAAACAAAATCAAAAGAATTGCATAACTAAGACTTTCTAATTAAAGAATTAATTGATACATAAAAAGAATTTATATCAGGTAATCGAGACCAATTAAGTCTCAAAATCCATATAAATACATGCAAATATGTAATTAATATAAAAGATTAATTTGGTCTCTTTATTTATAACTATTAAATAATTAAATCCTTATGGATCACGAATCATGAACTTCAATCGATTTAATAGCCTAGAGATGGAGACAGAGGACCACTATAGAAAAAAAGCGAATGTTTATAGAACATCGCCCGAATATGGAAAAATGATTTCTCTTTATCCAATTCTTGAGACGTCAATAAAAGATTGCAAAGGTGAAAATCTAGTGGCCTAAAAAAATTCTAAAATATAAAGCTTTTTATTTTCCTTTAAGCTGCTCTCTGGTCAATAGAGTCATACTTATCTTTCCAATAATCAATAACTTCCTTACATCCGCTTATAAAATAGAAAGCTTTTGGCTTCCATGGTAATTGCTTAGGATCATTTGAACTTCTCCAGTGAGATCCTGGCTTTAAATACCCGTTCTCTCTCAATACCTTTAAAGAATGTTCATCAACTTTTAAAACCTCACTAGCTTCTTTTTCTGATAACCACATTGAATCTTCTATCATGCTTCAATAAGTCAGTATCTTTTTTTTAACGTAAAAAGCAAATCAAAGGAAGCCACACATCAGTTTAAAGATATTAACTTTAAAATTAAGCAACAATATAATTAAAGATAAAATGAGTCAAAATCTTAATTAAAATATCATTTAATTTTGTCAAACCAAGGCCTAATAGTCTTTTTAGTTATAGGTATAGTCAACCCTGAATCATTAGAGGGGAAAGAGAATTCAGTTGTTTTCTCATAACTCTTATCATTAACTAATTTAGAAGATTCTACGTGGTTTATTTCACCCCATCCTGATTCCCAATTAGAAGAATCAACAAATTGAGACCAAGATACTTTCACAACCACACTAGAATCTATTACTGACATCAAAACAACCCATCTGTTTAGCAGTTGGCCACCATAATTTATTGCAACAAAATGAACTTTACCATCAATGGGTAACTTGCTTGTCCATGCTTTCTTTGGTGGCCAAATCATAAAAGTAAAATGTTAGGATTTTTATTAAGTTAAGTATATTTTTAGCATTTTTGTATTTAAAAAATAGATTTAAAATTATTAAATTTTCTTTTTTAATTTAATATATTCTTCTCTGATTGATTTTAGCAATGCCTTTTTTTTTCTCATTATTTCATTCTTTTGGTTTAAATCAATTTCAAGTCTTTCTTCCTTTGTTAAATTCATCCATTTGTTCATACTAAGTTTTTGTTCAGATTGTTTCTGAATTTTTTTTTTCTTTTTGAAAAGAAATTTAAAGAGCATTATTTTTGTAAAATTAAATAATTTAAAATCTATCTTAAATTTAGCTTATTTGAAAAATAATTGTAGCAATATAAGTTGTTTTTGACGATATTTTAGTCCCCCTCTCCCAGCTTCCAAAGATTTAAGCCCGTATTTTCGATTTCTTGTCGATTAACAACCGACCTTGTATCAAAGACCCACGCTGGTGATCTCATTAAAGAGGCTAAATAATTCCAATCAAGTCCAAAGAATTCATCCCATGCGGTAAGAATTAAAACCGCATCTACATTTTTCAATGCCTCTGGGATGGAATTAGCCATTTTCCAAATACATTGATTATTGAATGAAAATTTTTCTAAATCTTCCTCTATTCTTTCAGATGAAACCTTAGGGTCATAAATTGATAAAACAGCTCCCTCTTCAAGTAATTCACTGCAAATTCTTATTGCAGGAGATTCTCGCGTATCGTTTGTATTTGCCTTAAAAGAAAAACCGAGTATTGCTATATTTTTCCCATTTACCGTACCAAAAAGCTTCTCAAGGACAATTTTATAAATTCTATCTTGCTGCCAAGTATTGATTACCACAACTTGATTCCAGTATTTTGCAACCTCTGGTAAACCAAAATATCCACTTAAATAAACTAAATTCAAAATATCCTTTTTAAAGCAGCTACCACCAAACCCAGGCCCTGCTCTAAGAAATTGATTGCCAATCCTTTTATCGGTTCCTATTGCTTTTGCAACTTCCTTAACATCAGCTCCAGTAGCTTCACAAAAGGCTGAAATGGAATTTATGGAACTAATTCTTTGAGCTAGGAATGCATTAGCAGCTAATTTTGAAAGCTCGCTACTCCATAAATTCGTACAAATTATCTGATTACGTGGAACCCAATTCATATAAACATTTACCAAGGCATTTACTGCTTCAAGATCCTCTCCACCTATTAAAACCCTGTCAGGTTTTTCTAGGTCATTTATTGCAGTCCCTTCTGCTAAGAATTCAGGATTAGATAAAACAGAAAAAGTTTTTGAAATTTGATTTTTTTGATCCTCTCTATTAGCTGTATTAAGTATTTCTTTTATTGCTTGAGCAGTACGAACTGGAAGAGTACTTTTTTCAATTACTATGGTATGACCTTTTGCGTATTTAGCTACTTGCCTTGCACTAGCTTCTACCCAACTAAGATCGCTAGCTTGTCCAGCTCCAAGACCTTTTGTTTTTGTTGGAGTATTAACTGATATAAAAACCATATCAGCATCGGATATTGACTTTTCCATTTCTGAACTAAAGAAAAGATTTCGCCCTCTCGTTCTTGAAATTATCCGATCTAATCCAGGTTCATATATTGGCAATTTATTGAGATCTGAATCATTCCATGCATCAATTCTTTCTTTATTTATATCAACGACCCTAATTTCTAGATCGGGGCACTTATCTGCAATAACAGACATAGTTGGACCACCAACATATCCAGCGCCAATACAACATATTTTTTGAATTTTATTAGAGCTCATTTTAAATAATCCATGATTTTATTAATCAATCAATTTTTTAATTAACTGATCTAGATCGACCTTTGAAAAAATATATTCCTTGCTATCCTCATCATGTTGTTTATCCCTTAATTTCTTCATCAATAAATGACCTTTAGATGCCTCATCCTCACCTATAACTAAGGCCCATTTCGCCTTACTTTTATCTGCTCGCTTAAATTGTTTTGAAAAAGATGAACCTGAGTAGTCCAATTCAATAGTTAAGTTTGATGATCTTAACTGACACGTAATTTCCAAAGCAAGTTGTTCAGCTTTCTCACCTCTATGAATTACATAAACATCAGGAGATTTTGTTTGTAGAAGCTTATCTCCAGCAAGAATTATCAGCCTTTCCATCCCAATAGCCCACCCAATTGATGGAGTTTGAGTACCACCCAATTCGCTTATCAATCCATCGTAACGTCCCCCACCACATACAGTTGCTTGAGATCCCAATTGATCACTTGTTATTTCGAAGGCTGTATGGGAATAATAATCAAGACCCCTTACTAAGTTATTATTAATTCTAAATGGGATCTTAAGTTTGGCGAGCATCTCCTGTAAATAATCAAATCTAGTTTTACTCTTATTAGATAAAAAGTCTTTTAAAGAAGGAGCTTCAGATAAAAGTTCTTTTGTAGAATTAATTTTACTATCTAATATTCTCAAAGGGTTAAAATTAATTCTTTTCTGAGAATCTTCATCTAATAAATCAAATCTCTTATTAAGCCAATCTTGTAACTCTTTTTTGAAAACACTTCGGTCTTCATTACTTCCAAGACTATTAATTTCTAAAGTCAAGTCATTCAGTCCAACATCCTTTAAAAAGTCCCAAGCTATTGAAATAACCTCAGCGTCACTCATAACAGAAGCCAATCCAACAAACTCAACTCCAATTTGATGGAACTGCCTCTGTCTTCCTGCTTGAGGACGCTCATATCTAAACATTGGGCCTTTATACCATAGCCTTTGAGGCCCGTTATTTAATAATCCATGCTGGACAATTGACCTAGCAACAGAAGCTGTGCCTTCTGGTCTCAAAGTGCAAGAACGACCTCCTCTATCGTTGAAGTTATACATTTCTTTACCCACAACATCTGTATTCTCTCCAATACCCCTAGCAAACAATTCAGTTTGTTCAATGATCGGTGTTCTGATTTCTTTGAGCCCAGCCCGACTAAAATGTTCAAGTGCAATTGATTCAACCTTCTGCCAGCACTGACTCTGCTCAGGCAAAAGATCTACCATTCCTCTTAAATTCTTGAGATTAGTCAAAGTAGCTTCAGCAAAATTATTTGTTGTTTGTTTAATAGTAAATGTTTAAGTAAACTGTAAAATAATATTTAACCACTGAATTTTAATAAACCAAGTTAGTGAGACTCAAGTCATGAAACTCATTAAGCTTAATTCTCTAGTCTAGTTACGCCTGAATATTTAACCAACCAAAAATTAACTCTTCTTCTCACATTAAAAGGCATTTCATTTTGGAGTTGAATTAATTCCATAGCTCCGAGTCTCTTTAGTTCTCTTGATTCAAGACTCCACATTTTTTCAGCTTCACAAATTAAACGAGCCCAACTTCTTGAATGCTGCCATTGTCTGAGACGCTTTTTTAATTCGTTTCCGTCAGTCTTACTTTTAACGAGAGAAAACTGACCAACAAAATTTTTATTAGTTAAATTTTTTCTCATAAATCAATCATGGAGAAAATTAAGAAAAACTCATTAACCAATACATTAAACATATAGCAAAGATTTGAAATGAGTACTTTATGAAAAATCTACTTCAAGCCTATAAGTCAACCTCATGTACCGGGAATTCTAATTTTTCCATATCCCGACGACTCATTTTTCTAGACCAAGCACCTTTAATTGCATCATTCCACCTAAAGCCAGCATTTTTAGCTAAATACCTTTCCTCATAGGAGATCTCAGCACGAAGAAGAACTTTTGGCTCTAAAGCTCTCATCAATAATTTTTCAAGTTCACTACATCTTTTAAAAACCTCTGCCAAATAAATGCAATCTGTCAAAGCTCTATGGGCATTCCAAACTGGTACACCATATGCCAATGCAAGATCTCTTACAGAGGGTCGAGTTTTCAATTGTTTATCCGCTGGCCAAGTTATATCGTCCATGGAACAAACCCATTGCCTTTCAATCTGAGGTAATTTTTTGAGACCAAACCATTTCATATCAAATTCTGCATTGTGCGCAACAACCACATCTGATACACGAATCAAAGATTCAAAATATTTAATTGCTTCATCTAGAGGTTGAGGCAATCTAGTTATTTCAGCAGGAATATTGTTTATTGTTTCTGCGTTATTAGTTTCAACTGGTAAAAGAAAAGATTGCTGCGCTAAAACCGATCTACTTTTAACGTTAAAAAGGATCGAACCAACTTCAAGGCAATCATCATTCACATTGTCAAGACCTGTAGTTTCTGTATCCAAAATCAAGATGTTCTCAGGGACATCTCCTTTCCTTAAAATTTCAACCCGTTCTTCATTTGACTTAAAACAACTACTTGCCTCTGAGTACTTCTCTTTTTCATTAGCAATTTCTTTAGTTGTTTCATATAGAAAGCCCAGCTGCTCGCTCTCTTTCTGATGATTCTGCTCTTCTTTCACTTCAAAATTAATTAGTCATACTTCTATTATCATCAAAAAAACAGAGTTGAATAAAAACTTAGTAGAACATTAAAAATAAAAGATACTCATATTTAATTTATAATCGTTTTTTATTTCTCTTTATAGAGTGATTATTCATCAATGAGCACTTTTAGGCGTATAAGTGATGTTTCTTGTCAATGGCCATCAAGACCCATTGGTCTTATAGAACTTATTGGAGGTAGCTATATATCAATCAAGCCAGAAGTTACATACAAAAAACTAATTTCTGGTTTTTTACAAAGAAATTTCGCAGTCCATTCCTGGGGCTATATCCCTAACTTTGATCATCAACTTCAAGCAAATTATGCGTGGAAACAATTCCGAGAATCTCGGAAAATTCTTGAGAAACGGGTTGGCTTAAAACCAAAATCAATAAAAGTGGGTCATAGTCTTGGATGTAAATTACATTTGCTAGCACCGGATGGAGGAAGGAATTGCGATGGTTTAGTAGCTATAAGCTTTAATAATTTCAAGGCAAATAAATCTATACCTTTTCTTAGAAAAATGTCTCAAAAGATTGACTTTCAAACTGAATTTAGTCCAAGTCCTTCCGAGACATTAAATCTTATTAGAGAACACTATGAGCAAATAAATAATCTATTGATCAAGTTTAAAAATGATAACCTAGATCAAAATGAATTATTACTTAAATCATTAAAGGAAAGACCTTCTGATAAATCTAAAATTTTGTTGTTAGATGGTAATCATCTAACCCCAGTAAGTATGGGAATAAGAGAGAAGATACTAAAGTCTAATCTTCAAAGCTCCATAAAATACAAGACAATTGATTTAATAGTCGATCAAGTAACTCAATGGAAAATTTAATATTAATTTCTTAATTTGTCTAAAACCGATCTATCTTCAAGAGTACTTGTATCTCCGCTTATTTCATCACCTGAAGCTAGTGCTCTCAAAATTCTGCGCATTATTTTTCCACTTCTTGTTTTAGGAAGAGAATCAGTAAATTTAATTTCATCAGGTTTGGCAATTGGTCCTATTTCATTCACGACATGTTGTTTCAATTCTGCATTAATATTTTCATTTGCAGCTGCACCAGTTTTCAAAGTAACAAAGGCTACTATTGACTCCCCCTTTAAATCATCAGGTCTGCCTACAACTGCAGCTTCTGAGATGAGCTCATGACTAACTAAAGCTGATTCTATTTCCATTGTCCCAAGCCTATGACCAGAGACATTTATTACATCATCAACTCTTCCCATAACCCAAAAATAACCTTCTTCATCTCGACGAGCCCCATCTCCAGCAAAATATATATAGCTATTGTCTGAAGGTTTTAAATACTCCCAGTAACTCTCTCTAAATCTTTTTTCATCTCCATAAACATTTCTCATCATGCCAGGCCATGGCCTTTTAACTACCAAATATCCACCCTCATTATTAGATACAGAATCCCCCTCTGAATTGACCACATCGGCTTCAATCCCAGGCAAAGGGAAAGTTGCTGATCCAGGTTTTGTTGGAGTAGCTCCTGGAAGAGGACTAATCATTACTCCTCCAGTTTCTGTTTGCCACCATGTATCAACTATTGGGCATCTCCCTGCTCCAATAACATCTCTATACCAGATCCAAGTCTCTGGATTAATTGGCTCTCCAACAGTTCCTAAAAGTCTCAAACTAGATAAGTCGTATTGCTTAGGAATCTTTTCTCCTGCTTTCATAAAGGCTCTTATAGCAGTTGGAGCAGTATAAAAAATCGATATTTTATGCCTCTGTATTACATCCCAAAAAGCGCCTGGATTTGATGGTCTAGGAACTCCTTCGTACATAACAGTAGTTGCACCATTAGATAGTGGACCATAGACGATATAACTATGCCCAGTTATCCAACCCACATCAGCGGAGCACCAATAAACATCATTTTCACGGACATCAAAAATCCATTTAAAAGTCAAATGTGACCAAAGGTTGTACCCAGCAGTTGAATGAACTACTCCCTTTGGTTTTCCTGTAGAGCCAGAAGTATATAAAACAAATAAGCAATCCTCACTATCCATTTGTTCTGGCAAACATTCTTCTGATTGACTATCTACAATTTCATGCCACCAATAATCTCTACCATCATCCATAGCAATAAGTTTTTTTGTCCTTTGAACAACTAAAACTGATTCGACTTTTGGACAAGCACCACCTTCCAATGCTTTATCAACAGCATCTTTAAGAGGAATTGTTTTGTCTTTTCTAAAACCTCCATCAGCTGTAATTATTGCTTTCGCTTCTCCATTAATTAATCGGTCCCTTAGAGCCTCAGAGGAAAAGCCTCCAAATACGACTGAATGTGGTGCTCCAATCCTTGCACAAGCAAGCATTGCAATTGCAGCCTCGGGGACCATAGGCATATACAAAGCGACAAGATCTCCTTTACCTATACCCATAGACTTGAGGGCATTAGCTGCTTTACAAACTTCTTTGTGTAGTTGTTTGTACGTATATTTTTTTTGATCACCTGGCTCTCCTTCCCAAATCAAGGCAACTTTGTCAGCAGTTGAACTATTTAAGTGTCTATCTAGACAATTATAAGAAATATTAGTTTTTCCACCATCGAACCATTTGGCAAATGGTGGATTGGACCAGTCAAGTACTTTATCAAAAGATTTAAACCAAAATAATTCTTCCCTCGCCGCGTCACCCCAAAACTTATTGGGATCTGATTTAGCCATCTCCGACATTTCCAAATACTTAGAAAAAGATGAGATTCTGCTTTTACTGGAAAAGTCATCAGAGGGGGGGAAGACTCTCTGCTCCTGAAGAACAGACTCAATAGAGTTAGAATTGTCTGAATTCATGAAAGATAAAAACAACTTTTCATTTATTTCATTCAAGCTATTTCTGACCAAAAGGCTTGAATAGTGAAACTCTTATTTAAAACAATTCATAATGAAGAAAGATTGGAATTTTCCTAAAGCAATTTTATTTGATCTTGATGGAGTTCTGATTGATTCAGAACCCTTACATGGACAAGCATGGAAAGAAACAGCTGCACTTTTTGATCTACATCTAACTGATACCCAACTAAAGCTTTTAAGAGGCAAAAGAAGAATTGATTGTGCCAATGAACTAGTTAAATTGATTCCGAAGACAGTTAAGGAGAAAGAATTTCTAAACCTGCATAAGCCCATCTCAAGAAAACTTATCCTCAGTGCACAAACGATGCGAGGTGGCGAAAGTTTGGTCAAAAGATGTCATCAAAATAATATACCTATGGCTTTAGTAACCAGTAGCAGCTCTGAATCTTTCCAAATAAAAACCGCCCCTCATAAATGGATTAGCCTATTCACTGTAATGGTTCTTGGCGATGACGACTTACTAGCCAAAGGGAAACCTGCTCCAGATCCATATCTATTAGCCGCTGAAAAATTAAATATTGCGCCTAAAGAATGCTGGGCTGTTGAAGATTCAATTTCAGGAGTATCTTCGGCCTTGGAGGCAGGATGTTATGTTTTCTTTTTAAAAGATAAACGTGATGAAATTGAAGAAAAAGAAGTTTTCGAAAAACACATCAATTTAAAACAAATCACACATTTAAAAGAAATCGAACAAATATTGAGTGATTATTAAATTAATAAAGTCTGCTAATAACAAATTCAGGCAGTTCAAGTAAAGCTTCTTTTGAAGGTGAATCTGGCAACCACGAAATTGAATCTTTTGATTCAGAAGCAAATTTTTCGGCTAATTTTCTTGATTTCTTAATTGCACTTGAATCTCTTACTAGAGAGAGAGCCTTATCCAGATCATCTTTTTGGGAGAATTTACCATTAATCAATTCGCTAAGAGTTGGATTCTCTTCCAAAGCGTAGAAAACAGGTGCAGTAAGATAACCACTTTGTAGATCACTAGCTGCTGGTTTACCTAATTGTTCATCGTTTCCAGTAAAATCGAGAATATCATCCACCACTTGAAAGGCTAATCCTAACTGTTTCCCAAAGAAATAAAGTGAATTCAAGCCCTCTTTATCTACATCAGATAAAACTCCAATAGCCTTGGAGCTATTGGCAATCAATGAGGCAGTTTTACAATAACTTTTTTCTAAATAGCTCTCAAAGGATTGACTTGAATCAAATCTATTAAGTCCCTGCTTTATTTCTCCTTCAGCTAGGTCCATAATCACTCTGCTTAATAATTTAACAACATCTAAATTCTCAAGATTTGCCAAATGCCAACTTGCTTGTGCAAATAGAAAATCCCCTGCAAGAACAGCTATCCTCGGATCAAATCGACTGTGAACAGTTTCTACACCTCTTCGGGTATCAGCTTCATCAACCACATCATCATGAACAAGAGAAGCGGTATGAATCATCTCAGTAATTTGGGCTAATTTTCGATGCTTCAAAGGAAGATCCTTTTCAGATGTCAAAGCTCTTGAAATTAATAAAACAATTCCAGGCCTTAAACGTTTCCCCCCTGCACTAAAAAGATGTTCTGCAGCTGCCTGCAAAATAGGGTGTCCAGCTCCTATTAGGCTTCGAAGATCAGAAAGCAATGCTTCTAGATCAAGTTCTATAGGTTGAAGAATTTCCGTGGCTGTGGTCATAAAACCGCTCTACTTTTTGATATTAAGAGACCCAACCCTTCTTCTGCAGTGAAACGAGATTAACTTCAGGAAACACATTCAACCAATGCTTAGCCTTATCAGGAAAGTTTTTAAGATTAGAGGTTACGTAAATCTTTAAATCAACTAAATTTTGTCTCTTTGAATAATTGCTGGCTTTTGAATCCATAAACAACTTTAATTTGAATGAAAGAGCATCAGCGGGGTCAATCAATTTAATACTAGAGGGTAATACCTCCGTCAGCAAAGGACTTATAAGAGGATAGTGACTACAACCAAGAATTAAAGAGTGAATTTTTTGATTTAAAAGAGGTTGTAAATATCTAATTGCAACATCAGTAATCTCAACTGAATTAATATTATCCAGCTCAATCATAGGAACAAATTCAGGACATGGTTGCTCAATTACAAAAGTTTTTGGCTTGAATTGTAAAATCGCATTTGTGTAAGCCTTGGTTTTAACCGTAGAGGGAGTTGCGAGAACACCTACCCTAGATTCCTGGATAGTTGAAGCAACTGACCCAATCAAGTCAAAAACAGGGACATCTAAATTTCTTTTGATCACATCCAGGGCAATTGCATTTGTTGTATTACATGCAACCAAAAAAGCATCAATATTTTGATAACTAAACCAATTTGATATTTCTTCAGCAATTTTTATGATCTCATGAGTTGTCTTTACTCCATAGGGAATTCTTGCTGTATCAGCCAAATATATAAATGAATTATTGGGATATAATTCAATAACCTTTTTCAAAACAGTGAAGCCCCCAACACCACTATCAAACAATCCAAGGCGCATATCTATTGTGGACCTTTTAGATAATCAAGTATTCCTTTAGCAATAGCAAAAGACATTTTATCCCTGTATCCTTTTTGACGTAATAAATCTGCATCATACATACCAGTTACAAATCCAATCTCTACTAAAGCCGCGGGCATGGATGTTTTCCTAATTACAAAAAAGCGAGATCTACGAACACCTCTATCTGGACTTTGTGGAGAAAAAATTAAAATTTGTTTTTGAATGTTTTTCGCTAAAGAATAGCCTTTATAACCAGAGTAATAATAAGTCTCTAAGCCATTAACATCTTTTCGCTTTCCTCTTGTTGCATTTGCATGAATACTGACAAAAGCATCTGCTCTTGAATTATTAGCTTTAGTAACCCTTGGTTGTAAGTCTAATGTTCTCTCATAATTCCGAGTTAAAATAGTTTTCACTCCTTTATTTGTTAGGAATTTTGAAACACTCTTAGAGACCTCTAAAACGATATCAGTTTCTCTTAATCCATTTATTCCAACCGCACCAGGATCAGAACCACCATGCCCTGGATCAATAACAACTTTATACTTTCCGAAGGGAACATTGGGTAAAGAGGAAATATCTAAATCTTGAATCTTTATTTTTTCATAAGTTCTTTTTATTGAGTTTCTTAAAATATTACCTTCTTCAATAGAGTTAAAAGAATTACTTTCTAATCCAATAAATTTCAACTCCCATGTATTTGCTGAAATACCAATTAATTGTAGTTTTGAGGGTTCCAACTCAACTGATGGAAGGAACTCAATAACAAGCCTTGTTTTACCCTTACTAGGTTTACCTAATCTGATTTCCTTAACTGATCCATTGCCTTTAATAGTTCTAGGGCGGCTTAATTCTCCAGGGAAATCAATCCATACCCTTTCACCTTTATTAGTTGTTGAGGATTGATAGAAAGCATCTAATTTAGCCCCAGAGGAAGTTCGTAATTTAAGGCTACCGTTACTTGTTAAGGCCCAAGCTGCAAGAGCACTAGCAGATCTGAGTGGTAAAGGAATAAAGAGATTGGAACAAAAAATAAATCCCGCAAATAATGCCAGTTTTGACTTTAAAGATTGATCTTTAAACATCAAATAAAAAGCTCTGTTTTTCTATGCTTAAGGCTGGGCATTTGTCCTCTGATTCTCTCTACTCTCTCTTTATCAGCCGGGGCTATTGCTGCTCCCTGAACTACTCCTGCATCTGCTAAAACAGTTCCCCATGGATCAATAACCATTGCATGCCCATGACTTTGTCTCCTTCCATAGTGGCGGCCAGTTTGAGCTGGTGCAACAACGTAGGCAGTGTTTTCAATAGCTCTAGCTTGAAGCAAGACTTGCCAATGATCCTTTCCGGTAAAAGCAGTAAAAGCAGCTGGAATCATTAATAAATCTGCGCCTTTATTGACCAAATCCCGATAAAGTTCTGGGAAACGTACGTCATAGCAAATAGATAAACCGATTTTGCAAAGACCAGGCACATCAACCACAGGTGGAGATTGACTTCCAGAAACAATTGTTTCTGATTCTCTATAGGTATTACCTTCTGGAAGATCAACGTCGAAAAGATGAATCTTGTCGTATCTTGCTAGAGATTGCCCATCTTTTCCAAACAACTCAGCTCTATTTAAAGTTCTTACTCCATCACCAGCAGGGACAGGGAAACCGCCTCCAAGTAAAACTACTTGATACCTCCTTGCCATTGTTACTAAAAAACTATTGCATTTTTCGTAGATTGACGAGGCAATTTTTAATTTTTTTTGATCTTCCCCTAAAAAAGCAAAATTTTCAGGTAGTCCAACGAGATCAGCCCCACGTCTAGACGCTAACTCAATTTGTTCTTCTGCAGCATTGAGATTTGCGTCTATATCTGAGGTACTTGTTAGCTGTAAGGCCGCAGCCAAAAAATCTGACACTGAGTTAAAAAAGAAAAATAATTTAAAAGTTAGTTTGAGCGAAGTACGCCCATCTCAATCTGTTTTGGAATAACAGAAAGGTTGTCCAAAGAAGCGCAACAAGCAAAATCATCATCATGATTACCTATTCCTGCAAGTCTTTGTCCATGACTTGCAATACGTAAACATCCTTCAACATCATTCTCCCAAGTTTTCCATAATGCGATAGCAGCCATCAATTCATCATTTAATATTTCAACTGACTCTAATTGATCCATTAAAAGAGAGGCCAAAGCCCCAGCGGCAAGGGAATCTTCTAAAGAATAGGAACCTTCCCACCCACTACCAACAATCCAAACTTCTTTGGGATTATCATTTTTCAATCTTTCAGCAATAGCTTTTCTGTTCGGGAGTGCCATCGTGTACAAACTTTCTGATTCTCTTACTCGATGAAGTGACCTTGTTCCATTAGTTGTACTCATAAAAACTCTTTTACCTTTTACTCTCTCAGTTGAGACTCCTAATGGAGAATTTCCCAAGTCGAATCCATCTAATTTTTTTCCTCCTCTTTCACCAACAAGAATTTTATCTTTATCATCGAAAGTCTTTGCGTGATTTTTAAGTTCATCAACATCTGCGAACACTTGCACTGAATCAGCTCCATTTTCAAGAGCCCAGGCAATAGTTGTTGTAGCTCTGAGAACATCAATTACGACTGATGATTCAGGAATAATTCCAATAGGCACATCTGCCGCTACATAAAAATAAGAAAGTTTCATTTCCACAAAGGCTGATAACTTGCGTCACAGTAACTAGATAAATAGGTTAAACGTGCAGACCTTCATGAAATTATTTCGTCAAGAACCTCTTACAAGGGACATTAGAGATTTTCTTACTCTTCTAGAAAAAAAAGGTCAGTTAAAGAGAATAAGCAGTCAGGTGGATAGTGACTTAGAAATTGCGGCAATAAGTGACCGAGTCCTGGGGATGGGAGGACCTGCCCTACTTTTTGAGAACGTAAAAGGATCATCAATTCCTGTTGCAGTGAATTTACTTGGGACAATGGAACGCGTGGTTTGGAGTATGGGCTTAGAGAAGCAAGAAGAGTTGGAAGATTTAGGGAAAAAATTAGCCCTACTCCAGCAGCCTCGGCCTCCAAAAGGATTTAAAGAAACCAAAGCTTTTGCATCAGTTGCTTGGGATCTTCTTAAAGCGCGTCCAGATATTGATCTTTTACCACCATGCCATCAAAAAATAATTGGTGAAAAGGATTTGAATCTAAATCAATTACCACTTTTGCGTCCATGGCCAGAGGATGCTGGAGGAGCCATAACTTTAGGTCTAGTAATCACAAAAGATCCTGAAACAGGTGTACCAAATGTTGGTGTTTACAGACTCCAAAGACAATCTGCCAAAAGCATGACAGTCCATTGGTTAAGTGTCAGAGGAGGCGCCAGACATCTTCGCAAAGCAGCTGCTATGAATAAAAAGTTAGAAGTTGCTGTTGCCATTGGAGTTCATCCACTTCTTGTAATGGCTGCAGCGACTCCTATTCCAGTGCAGCTTAGCGAATGGCTTTTTGCAGGTCTATACGCAGGAGAAGGTGTTCGATTAACCAAATGCAAAACTATCGATCTTCAGATACCAAGTCACAGTGAAATTGTTCTAGAAGGATCTATATCTCCTGGGGAAGAGATGACGGATGGTCCTTTTGGAGACCATATGGGGTTCTATGGGGGTGCTGAGTCCTCACCTTTGATTAGATTCCACTGTATGACTCAAAGGAAAAAACCAATTTTTCTAACGACCTTCAGCGGTAGGCCTCCAAAAGAGGAGGCCATGCTTGCAATAGCATTAAATCGGATTTATACACCAATCCTTAAACAACAAATACCTGAGATTATTGATTTTTTCCTTCCTATGGAAGCCTTGAGTTACAAATTAGCAGTTATATCTATTGACAAAGCATATCCCGGGCAAGCAAAAAGAGCTGCAATGGCTTTTTGGAGTGCATTACCCCAATTCACCTATACAAAATTCGTCGTCGTAGTCGACTCCAGTATTAACGTGAGAGATCCTAGACAAGTAGTTTGGGTCTTATCAAGTCAAGTCGATCCCCAGAGAGATTTATTCATACTCGAGAATACTCCTTTTGATACTCTTGACTTCGCGAGTGAACATATAGGGCTAGGAGGGAGATTAGCTATTGATGCAACAACAAAAATTGGTCCAGAGAAAAATCATGATTGGGGAAAACCTTTAACAAGGCCTAAAGAACTTGAAGACAAAGTCGATGAAAGATGGGAAGAACTAGGATTATCAGATCTGTCAAACAACAAACCAAGTCCAGAATTATTTGGGTACGTTATCGATGAACTTATGCGTCAAAAACAAATAAACAATTCATAAATCAGAAATAAAGCTTGTCTATAAATAAAATATAAAAAAATATATTGTTTTTTCATTGAAAGTTCCCACTAAAGATCAGTCTTTAAGAGACCTTCAAAAAGGAGGCTCGCTCTGTGGGAAAGTGAAAGTCCCTGGAGACAAATCCATATCACACCGAGCACTTCTTTTTGGGGCTATAGCTAAAGGGAAAACGCTAATTGAGGGCCTTTTACCTGCTGAAGATCCATTAAGTACTGCTGAATGCCTGAAGTCAATGGGCGTAACGATTAGTCCTATAAAAAAAGGCAGCATCGTTGAAGTTGAGGGTGTTGGATTAAGTGGTCTCCAAGAACCACAAGATGTTTTGGATTGTGGAAATTCAGGAACAACAATGAGATTAATAATGGGGTTATTAGCCGGTCAAGAAGATCATCATTTCATCCTTACAGGAGATAAATCACTTCGAAATAGGCCAATGAAAAGAGTAGGACAACCATTAAAAATGATGGGGGCTAAGATTTCTGGAAGATGTGGTGGCGACTTCGCTCCTCTCTCGATCACTGGGAGCAAATTAAGAGGCGCAGTAATTGGTACACCAGTGGCAAGTGCTCAGATAAAATCTGCAATCTTACTTGCTGCCCTTAAAGCAGAAGGTTCAACAACTGTTATTGAACCCGCGCGATCAAGAGACCATAGCGAGAGAATGCTAAAAGCCTTCGGAGCTAATCTAGAAGTAGGTGGTGAAATGGGTAGACATATAACTGTTTTCCCCGGGAAAAATCTAAAAGGTCAATCAATTATTGTTCCGGGTGATATTAGTTCCGCAGCTTTTTGGCTAGTTGCAGGTAGCATCATACCAGGATCAGAACTAATAATTGAAAATGTTGGTCTAAATCCAACAAGGACTGGAATACTTGACGTATTAGAAACAATGGAAGCAAGTATCAACATAATAAACAAGAGAGATGTGGCTGGTGAACCTGTTGGAGATATAGAGGTTTTCTACAAAGAGAACTTGAAACCATTTAAGCTTGATGAAGAAATAATGCCTCGACTTGTAGACGAGATACCTATTTTGTCTGTGGCAGCATGTTTTTGCAATGGTATTAGTCAAATAAAGGGAGCAAGTGAATTGAGAGTCAAAGAAACTGATCGTTTAGCAGTAATGTCCAGGCAATTAAAAAGAATGGGTGCCAAAGTAGATGAACATGAAGATGGTCTTACTATCTATGGAGGGACTAATTTAAAAGGATGCGAGCTAGATAGCGAAGACGATCACCGTATAGCCATGAGCTTAGCTATTGCATCAATAATGGCTACTTCTAGTTCGACATTACGACGTAGTGAGGCTGCAGCAATATCATATCCTGATTTTTGGAATGATCTTTTGAGACTTCAGCAAAATAATTAGCTTTTAGTAAAATTGGATGATTTAAAAAAACATACAACAAATGATGGGAGCTTAAGTCTTTATAGCTCTAGCTATAGAGAAGGATTTCATGATAAGGAAGGAGCACTTAGAGAATCGATTGCTAAATATCTCTTACCCGCTCAATTAGAACAATTTTCTAATACTAAAAAAATAGTTGTTTTAGATGTTTGTTTGGGATTGGGGTATAACACAGGATGTATTCTAGAAAAGTTACTTCAAAGCAAAATAAAAATCGAATGGCATGGTCTAGAAATTGATAAAAGGCCTCTAAGTCTTGCTCTTAATGAGAAAGTATTTCTGGAAACTTGGTCTCCAAAAGTATTGCATTTTTTTCATTGCTTAAACCAATCAGGGAAATGGGCTAAAGACTCTAACGAAGGAACTATTCACTGGGGAGATGCAAGACAAAAAATATACGAAATAAAAGAGTCTTTAAGGTTTGATTTAATTCTTCTTGATCCTTTTTCACCACAAAAGTGTCCTGAGCTATGGAGTGAGGAATTTATCTGCGCATTAACCGAAAGACTATCTATTGAAGGCCGCTTGATTACATATTCAACTGCCGCTTCAATTAGAGGGAGTTTCAAAAGAGCTGGTTTAAAAATCTATTCAATAATTCCATCAATCGACGAACAAAACAAATGGAGCTCAGGAACAGTTGCTATGAAAAAGAAAATAGAACAAAATTTCATTTCAAAAAATTGTCAGCTTAAAGACTTAAGCACAAGAGAAGTAGAACACCTTGCTACGCGCTCATCAATTCCTTACAGAGATCCAACAGGGGAAGGAAATTCTCAAGAAATTATTTCATCAAGAGAAATAGAACAATCTAAAAGTCAATTAATAAACACTTCATTGTGGAGAAAACGATGGAATACTGCGCAATAGCTATAAAGCAATTAGATTTCGTCAAAAAAGTACTCTAATGCTTGCCATCGCAATTTTAGCGGCTGGGAAAGGTACGCGAATGAAAAGTAAACTGCCTAAGGTTCTTCATCCTCTGGCAGGTAAATCTCTTATTGAAAGGGTTTTGTCTTGTACTCAAGGACTCAAGCCAAACCGTAGATTAGTAGTTGTAGGACATCAAGCTAACTTGGTAGAGGACCATCTAAAAAATCATCAAGACTTAGATTTTGTTCTTCAGCAACCTCAAAATGGAACAGGACATGCGATCCAGCAATTAAGTCCAAGATTAAAAGGATTTAATGGAGAACTTTTAGTATTAAATGGCGATGTGCCACTGATAAAAGAGGAAACATTAAGTTCACTTTTAGAATTTCACAAAGAATCCAACGCAAGTGTAACTTTTTTATCTGCAAGCTTAGAATCTCCAACAGGATATGGGCGAGTATTCACAGACGAGTCGGGACTTGTAAAAAAAATTATCGAAGAGAGAGATTGCACTAATGAACAGCGAAAAAATAAATTAATAAATGCGGGTATATATTGTTTTAATTGGCAACAATTGTCAGATGTTTTAAATTTATTATCTAATAAGAATAGTCAAAATGAAATTTATCTAACAGATACTATAAGTTTACTCAAAAAAGCCTTACATTTTAAGGTAGACAATCAATTTGAGATTAAGGGCATTAATGATAGATTTCAACTATCTGAATGCGAATATTACATCCAAGAAAAGCTTAAATCTTTATGGATGAGCAAGGGAGTTTCATTCGTTGATCCTAATAGTTGTTCGCTAAGTGAAGATTCGAACTTTGGTACAGACGTAATAATTGAGCCACAAACTCATCTTCGAGGCAAATGCAGTATTGGCAATGGATGTCATTTAGGGCCAGGTAGTGTCATAACAAATTCAACACTTGCGGAAAATGTATTAGCCATTAATTCAGTCATCAATGAAGCAACGATTGGGAACAATACATCTATTGGCCCATTCGCTCACATAAGGCCAGAATCAAACATAAGTAAAAATTCTAAAATAGGGAACTTTGTAGAAATAAAAAAAAGTTTTATTGGTGAAGGAACAAAAATTAATCATTTAAGCTATATCGGTGATTCATCTCTAGGAAAAAATATTAATATTGGAGCAGGGACTATTACAGCTAATTTTGATGGCAAAAATAAACATAAAACAATTATTGATGATTATTCAAAAACCGGTGCAAACTCAGTACTGGTTGCACCCATCAAGATTGGAGCACATGTAACCATTGGTGCAGGCTCGACAATAAGTAAAGATATACCTGATAAAAGTTTAGTAGTTGAAAGATCAAAAGCAATTATTAGAACCAAGACTGATTAACGAAAACAGCGCTGTTATTTCTGTAAATAAGGTAATATTTTTTCCAATTCCAACTTACGACTACCTTTAATTAAAATACTATCCCCGGGTGAAAGCCATGATAATAATGATATAGCAGCTTCTCTTGGAGTTCCTACTACATCATGATTTGGTAATTCCTTGATTATCTTTTTTATGATATGAGATTCCTCCCCACAAGAGACAAAAACAATTCCAGCAAGACCTAATTCAATGGCTCTTTGAAGAACTTTCTGATGAAGTGAAATACTCTCAGTCCCCAACTCAAGCATCGTACCTAAAACTGCAAAATGTCTGCCAGGCTTGCTTACCAATAACTCTAAAGATGCAATAACAGATTCGGGAGATGCATTGTAAGTCTCATCTAAAACCAAATATTGTCCACAATCAACCAATCTATTTCTTCCCATTGGCATACTTATTTTTAATTGATCAAGATTCTTAATTGATAGTCCTAATTCTTTTGCGACAGTCAATGCCATAAGAAAATTCATAGCATTATGTCTTCCTTCAAGGGGCAATCTAAATTTACTTCCCTCAAAAAATATGAACTTATTTTGCATATCAATTTGAGAAATATAATCTGGTTCAATATCTTGAGAAGCAAAATGCTCATCATTACAACCTAACCAATTCAGTGAAAAGCCATCTATCGCTACTCGAACAATACGTCCTGACCATTTTTCTAATAAAGCATTTTCTAAGAGTTTGTCACCAAATGGAATAATCACAACTCCATCAGATCTTAAGTTTGAGGTGATTTCCGACTTAGCTTTTGCAATATTTTTCCTACTACCAAGAATACCAATATGAGCTTGTCCTACATTAGTAATTACAGCGATATCAGGTTCAGCGACTAGAGAGAGACGTTCAATTTGACCGAAGCCACGCATCCCCATTTCAAGAACAAATGCAGCATCTGTTTCCGACCCTCTTAGCAAAGTTTTTGGAACACCGACATCATTATTTTCATTCCCTCTGCTTGAAACAATTTCACCAAGAGGAGACAGTATTGCCCGAATCATTTCTCTTGTAGTTGTTTTACCAACAGATCCAGTAACAGCTACTACAGGAAGGCTTAAATTTCTACGGTGGAGTAATGCTATCTGTTGATAGGCGTAAAGAGTATCAGGAACCACCCAGTGAAGCAGATCATTTGGTACAAAACCATTAAAGTTTTCAGAAACTATTGCTGCCTGTATACCAATATGAAAAGCCATATCTAAGTAATCATGACCATCAAATATATTGCCTACTAAAGGGACAAAGAAATCACCCTTTTCAATTGTCCTCGAATCAGTAGATATACGACCAATAGGTAAATCAAGGTCTATTTTCTTTTGATTACCAGGCTTTCCCCAAAGTTTAATTAATTCCTTAAAAGTAATAGCCATATAAATATTTGAACAGAAGCAAATTAATCAAAATACTTAAAAATCCTATAACTTAATTTTTGTCCCTTTCCTGGAAGGATCTGCGTCTTGGCCATAAGAAAACTTTTCAACCTCTGCGGCATCAGGAGAAGGCTCCTTAATTCCACAAACATCCTTGTACATTAATTCATATTCCTTCGCGGATCTATCCCAACTATATTTATTTGACATTGCTCTTACTTGTAGCTCCTTCCAACTTTTTTGATGTCTATATGCTTCCCAAGAACGAACTAATGCTGTATAAAAGTCAATTGGTTCATACCTATCAAAGCAAAATCCGGAACCTGTTTCATTCATTGGGTTATAAGGCTCTACTGTATCAACCAAACCGCCTACTTTCCTGACAATCGGAATAGAACCATAACGCATAGCTAATAATTGACTAATTCCACATGGCTCAAAACGACTAGGCATTAAGAATGCATCAGCACCTCCATAAATGAGCCTAGACAATGCATCATCGTAAGTAAGAAAAACAGAAAAACGACCAGGATACTCAATTGCAAGTTGCCATAAAGATGATTCTAAATAGCGATCTCCTGTACCAAGAACAACAACCTGAGAGTCAGTATAAGAAAGAAGCCTATTAGCTACTTGTAATAAAAGATCAATGCCTTTTTGGTCAACAAGCCTACCAACCATTCCCATTAGATATTTATCTGGATTCACTTCAAGTCCCATTCTTTCTTGAAGGACTCTTTTGTTTATTTCTCTACCAGAAATGTTATCTACACTAAATTTAGCTGGCAATGAATTATCCGTTGCTGGATTCCACTCTTCTAGATCAACTCCATTTAATATTCCACGTAATTTCCCAGAAATATAATTCAACAGCCCCTCTAATTTTTCTCCATATTCAGATGTTCGTATTTCCCGTGAGTAAGTTGGAGATACTGCATTCACTCTATCGGCATACAACATTGCTGACGCCATGGTGTGATCACCATGCATATACCATGGGCACCAAGTTATTTGATCAAGCTTCCATCTCCATGGGCCTTGATACTTGAGATTATGAATAGTAAATACCGTGCTGATTTCGGGGTCTTGATGCATCCAAACTGGGATCATTCCAGTATGCCAATCATGACAATGAAGCACTTGTGGTTTCCATGAATTCCATGCAAATTCAGAGACTGCACTAGCAAAAAAAGTAAATCTCCAATCTTCATCTTCACCTCCGTAAATACGCTCAGAATCAAAACATGGATGTCCAACTAAATAAATTGGCAAGCCATTAGAAGGATGCCTTGTTTCGAAAACAGCGAAGTCAACACCCATTGTGTTGGCACGAAAGATAGGTTCAGAAGCAATATCCATCAAAGTCCATAGTTTTCCATACCCTGGAATTATCAATCGAACGTCATGTCCAAGTTTTTTAAGCGCAGGAGGTAATGAACCAACAACATCACCCATCCCTCCAACCTTTATCATTGGAGCGCATTCAGCAGCAGCAAAAAGTATTCGCATTTAATTCATGAAGAAGAAAGATTTATCTTTTGGATAAACCAAATAAAATCATGGAAGCCATTTTGATTCGGAGAAATCAGGATCCCTTTTCTCCATGAAAGCATTTCTTCCCTCCTTTGACTCATCAGTCGTATAAAAAAGATGTGTTGCCTGGCCAGCAAGCTCTTGGATGCCCGCTAATCCATCAGTATCAGCATTGAAAGAAAATTTCAAACACTTTATAGCGGTTGGACTGTTTTGAAGTATTTCTCTAGCCCATTTAACCCCTTCTGACTCAAGCAAATTAATTGGTGAAATGGCATTTATCAATCCCATATCCAATGCTTCCTGCGCTCCGTATTTTCTGCATAGGAACCAAATTTCTCTTGCTTTTTTTTGACCTACAACCCTTGCTAAATAACTTGAACCAAAACCTGCATCAAAGCTTCCCACTTTAGGTCCCGTTTGACCGAATATTGCATTATCTGCAGCCAAACTCAAATCGCAAATCAAATGTAAAACATGTCCTCCCCCAATTGCGAAACCAGGAACAAGCGCAATAACTACTTTAGGAAGGCTCCTAATTATACGTTGCAAATCAAGAACATTTAAACGTGCGATTCCATCATCACCAAAGTATCCTCCACTTCCACGTATGGCCTGATCTCCGCCAGAACAAAAAGCAAACTTTCCATCCTTGGAAGGTCCTACACCTGTAAATAAAACTACTCCTATCTTCGGATCTTCTCTGATTCTGATAAATGCATCACAAAGTTCTGAAATCGTTTGAGGTCGAAAAGCATTTCTTTTCTCAGGACGATTTATCGCAACGCGAGCAATTCCTTCAGGACTAATGTCAAGCAAGATATCTTTGTATTCACCAACAGTGACCCATGAGGTAATAATTTCCCCAGGAAGAACTCTTCTAGAGATATTGTTAGGAGAAACAGGTTTTAAAGTCATTTTTTTAATTAAATTTAGTTAAAAACTTGATAAATTTTCAGATAATGTTTTTTTAAGATCATCACGTAAACTTATTCTCAATGTATGATCTTCAAGAGAGTTAGTACAAACTCTTATTAATACATTTGTTGACAAAGAAAAACTCCATTCAATTACTCGTTCTAAATCATCCAAGCAAGAAACTTGCTTATATTTCAATCCATAGGCTTTAGCAAGTGTAAGATGACAAACTTGCTGAGGCATAAGAAAAATTTCTTCAAAATCTCCTTCTTCAATTTTATCAATATTTAATTGATTAAATATACCCCCTCCTCCATTATCAATGACGATTACGATTAGACTAATATTTTTATTCTTTGAAAATAGCCAACCATTTGTATCATGAAGAAGTGCTAAATCACCAGTTATCAAAACCATTCTACCCATAATTATTGATAATCCCATTCCCATTGAGAGTGTCCCATCAATTCCTGACGCCCCCCTAAAGCCAAAACACCTTCTCAAGAAAGCTCCCTCCCCAGAATAAGTCAACCAATCTCTTATTGGACTACTAGACGCAAGCATCACAGGGATAGAGGTTGGCAACAAGCGAGGAAGCAATCTAGCTAAAGCAGGCTCAGTAATTAATCCATTTCTGAATAACCTTTTATCAAGCCAATCATGGATAAATAAATCATATTTTATAAGCTCTTTAGTCAACTTTAGACTAACAATTTTTTTATCTATTGCTGGCTTTGCGGGGATACCCTCGAGCAATTCATTTACCCAACAAGAAAACCCTTCACTAAATTGAGTTGATCGACCTATCGGATCAAGATTTCGACAATCTTCCTCAGTAATAAGTACTTGAACTTTTCCACTTTTATTAAGCCAAGCTTGTAATTCTTTACTTGGTGGTATTGGACCCAAACGTAAAACTTGAATCTCTTTAATTTTTTCAAATAAACCTACTGAGAAAAAAAGATCCCAGTGATTTATTAAACCCTCTTGATCATTTTCCACCCCAGAGAGTGGATCAGCAAGAATTGGCCATCCAGTTAATTTTTGCCATTTCTTTAACGCGCCCCTAAAAGAGACAAGTTGCTTTGCTTTTCCTCTCCATGGACCAACAATAACTATTCCCAAAGAGAATGGATCTAATCTGGGTAGCTTTAAAGATGGAGAGTTATTTACAGCCTCAAATTTATTTGAAGTGACTTTATCCTTTAAAAATCCTTCAAGGACCCATCCATCAAGAACTTTTTTCTGGTCATTTTCGCAAGGATGCAAAGGCTCTTCATAAGCAAGGTTAATATGAACTGGGCCAGGCATGTTAGAAGCCATTTCCAAAGATTTTGCAACTAAAGATGTCAGTCTCTCTTTAGAAATTAAATGAATTCCTTCCTTTGGAGATTCATCAAAATGTCTACAAACTGACTTCAGAAAATCCTCTTGATTAACTGCTTGATTCGCTCCACATTCTTTTAATCGTAAAGGTCTATCTGCAGTTAAAAACAAAAGGGGATGGCATGACCTATCTGCTTCAACAGCCGCCGGCAAAAGATTTGCAACAGCAGTTCCAGAAGTTGTAATGACACAACTTATTTGTCCGCTAGCTGCACTTATTCCCAGAGCAAGGAATGCAGCCGACCTTTCATCAATTGATGTTATTAGAATTAATTCTTTTCTTCTTGAAAGACTTGCTGCTGCTAATGCAAGAGGGCCTGATCTACTTCCAGGGCAAAGGACAAAATATTTCACTCCTTTTGCTACTAGAGTTTTGAGTAGCTCTAAGCTGATAAAAAAATTGTAACGTGCCAGTGAAATTGCCAAAAGAACAACTACTTCGATTTTTGTAAAAAACTTTCCAAAAAGAAACTAAAACAAAGAAAATTCATGACATCAACTGAATCAAAAAAGAATCAAAACCAAAATAGTTGGAAAGGATTGTTGGTTTGGATACTAATTGCGCTTTTATTAAGATGGCAAGCAGTTGAACCTAGATGGATTCCATCTGGATCAATGATTCCTACTTTGCAAATTCAAGACCGAATATTGATAGAAAAAATAACCCCAAAATTTACTCATAAACTAAATAAACATTTAAGTTTAAATTCGATTGTTATTTTTAAACCTCCAAAAATCCTTACAGAAGCTGGATACGGTGATGGTTCAGCGCTAATAAAAAGAGTTGTTGGATTACCTGGAGACAAAATAGAAGTCACTAATGGGAAACTGTATAGAAATGAAAAAGAAATAAATGAACCGTGGATTAAAGAACCTATGAAATATGAAATGGAAGCGATAAATGTACCTGAATATTCACTTTGGGTTTTAGGAGACAACCGAAATAACAGTTTAGACTCTCACATCTGGGGTGCTCTCCCAGAAAGAAATCTCATAGGTACAGCACTTGCAAGGTACTGGCCATTAAAAAATATAGGACCTATTCGGTTCCCATAACCTAAATTAAATTTTATTGGAGTACATTTTGCGATAATGTGTTAATAGATGGAAAAAACTGGATGTTTAATCCTGAATTTTTAGCTACCGACAATAATGAGGCTCATGAAGCAAATGCTTTAATTCAGTACTTACAAGATCAGCCTGCAGACGTTTTACAAAGAGTTGCAAAATCTGCTAGTCCAGAAATTCAAGAGATAATCCGCCACAATGTTCAAGGTTTACTTGGAATGCTTCCAGGAGAGCAATTTGAGGTGAAGGTAACTTCTAGCAAGGACAATTTGGCTAGTTTATTAGCCTCTGCGATGATGACAGGCTATTTCCTAAGACAAATGGAACAAAGGAAACAATTAGAGGAAACACTTTTATCTGATGAGGAAATGTCAGTTGACCCAGATAAAATCTAATCACTAAACTTTTCCAGAGGGTCTCGAGGGACTACACCGATTTTCAATAATTTATTATCTAACCAACCTAAGAATCCAAAATCACCTTCGCTATTAGCCCAGTCTGTTTTATTAACTTTATTTTTTAAAGCTTTTATTTCATATTTTGAAAATTTAACTTTCCCGCTGTAATGAGCAGAGATAAGCCATGAAAGACCTTGTAAGGATTCAACTTTATTCAACCAAGTTATTAGAGCTTTATTCCCTCTTGGTAAAACGAGCCTTTCTATTACAGGAGCAATTTGTATTAAAGGAGTATTTTTTCCAACAAGTTTTTTAGCAGATAACTCCCAACCTTTCTGCCAAGAAAAAGGATAAATACCAAAATGTGCTCTTTTATTTCTTAAATTTGGTTTAAAAGAGTTTTTAAAAATTTCTTTTATTTTTGGTATGTCCAACTTTTCAGGTCTTAAGTAGGAAGCAAAAAGAACCAAACGAAGCCATCCTTTTCTTCTCGCAACTGGCGTATCAATAAGCTCATCAGCCCCCTTCTCTCTTGAATGGAACAATAAAGGGGTAGGGTCCAGATCAAAGATCTCTGGAGGAGTCTCTTCAATCCCCACAATTGCATCAGTAACCAATAAAGATTTTGATGGTTTATGAAAACAAGATATTTCTTGAAAGCGTCCTAGACCAATATCAATTGGTCCCAATGAAATCCAGTCACAATAGTCAACATGAGGTAATCCATCAGCCAACAAAATATTTGTTCTTTTAGAGGGAATTCCCAACCAATCAAAAGGCATTTGAAATGGGAAACTCCATTGCCCTGGGCACACCCATATTTTTGAATCAGGAAAAGCTCTAGCTAAAGCAGGAAGCGCAATTTTATGCTCCAAACCAGAGGCCGTAGGTAATACAATTGTTTTTACGGGACCGATTTTTTTCACAAGTACATCTATGTCCCTCAGCAATTCTTTCGTGGGTGGGAGAGGGTTAATTATCATCAATCCATCTCTTACTCTTACAACCAATAGTCTTACTGGGACAGCAACATAATAAATTCCTTGCAGTTGTTCAAAACTCCAAATCTGATTAGGAACTAATTCTCTGAATATTGTTCTTTTTTTACCATAAGGATAGAGCGGTAAAAGTGGCCACCAACTCCATTTTTGTTCAGAAGAAAGGTTATTCATCTTTTGCTTAATTTAATTATTATTTATAAAAGTTTGGTTTTTAAATATTCCATATCTTGGGGCAAATAAAAATGCAATTAGAAATATTAATGTTTGAACTAAAACGATAGATCCACCTGTTTCAATATCCGACCAATAACTTATATAGACACCTAAAACACTGGAGAATGAGCTGCTAATAACTGCTAATAAGGTCATTTTATCAAAACGATCAGTTAACAAGTATGCTGTAGCACCAGGCGTAATAAGCATTGCGACTACTAAAATAATACCAACAGTTTGCAAACCAACTACTGCGGATAGAGATAATAAAGTTAATAATAAATAATGAAGTATACCTGTATTTATCCCTATAGATCTAGCATGCTTTGCATCAAAACAATAAAGCATTAAATCTTTCCTAAATATAAGCAAAATAGATATAACAATAAACGAAATTATTAAAGTCTGGTTAACATCTGAACGAGAAATCCCTAGAGGACTGCCAAAAAGTATTTGCATTAGATCAATATTACTTTTAATTTTTGAAACTAATACAAGTCCTAATGCAAAAAAGCCCGTAAACACAAGTCCAATAACTGTATCTTCTTTAATTCTAGATTTCTGTTTAACAAATCCAATCAAAGCAACTGAACCAACTCCAAAAACAAAAGCACCTAAGGAAAACGGTAGCCCTAATGCATATGCAACAACCACCCCAGGCATAACCGCATGAGAAACTGCGTCACCCATTAATGCCCAACCTTTTAAAGTCATATAACAAGATAAAAGTCCACAAACACCCCCCACTAAAGCGCTAACCATTAAAGCTCTTCTCATGAAGTCATGCGTTAATGGATCCAAAAGCCAATCAATTGGTGTAATGGAAATTAGTAATTCACTCATTTATAAAATCATTACTTGAAGTTGGTCCTGATAAAGGATTTGGTGGTATTCCTCCAAATGTTTTATTTAGATTTTCCGAAGTAAAAACTTCCGAGGTTTCACCATACGCAAGAACAGTCTTGTTGATAAGAACAACAAAATCACAAAAATCTCTCACATGATTCAAATCATGAGTAGATATCAAAATAGTGTGTCCTTCTTGTCGAAATTGAAGAAATAGCTCAGCCATAAGCTTTTCCGTGGGCACATCAACCCCCGAGAAAGGCTCATCTAAAAGAAGTACTGATGCCCGTTGAGCAATTGCTCTTGCAAGAAAAGCTCTTTTGCGTTGCCCTCCTGATAAAGATCCTATTGGTCTTTCTCTGAGATCCAAAAGATCAACTCTTTCTAGGGCATGAGCAACTGCTCTTCTATCTGATTCTCTTGGTATTCGGAAAATATTCATAGCGCCATATCTCCCCATCATCACAACATCCCAAACACTCACGGGGAATGAATAATCTATACCTTCATTTTGTGGAACATATGCAACCGATTGCTCCTTCTGAGCTTGATTAACCTTTATACCATTGATCCTTATTTTCCCTCTTGATGGTCTAACGAAGCCCATTAGAGCTTTGAAAAATGTTGATTTCCCTGCACCATTCATCCCCACAAGGCCACATATAGATCCCGCTTTTAAATTCAAACTAGCGTCATAGAGAGCGACTGTGCCGTTGTAGTCAACACAAACTTGGTCTGCCTCAATGCGCATAAAATCATGCTCGTGACTTTTAAAAATTGGATTCATTATTTTTTCACTGCTGCATTGGATAGACCCTCAATAATCAAACGAACATTATGTCTTAGTAAATCTACATAGGTAGGGGCAGGACCATTTAGGTCTGAGAGTGAATCAACGTAGAAGGTTCCACCAAAAACAGCTCCGCTTGATTTCGCGACTTCCATTTGCGCTTCTGCACTCACAGTACTTTCGCAAAAAATTGTTGGGACTTCATTTTCTTTGATTTTTTTTATTAGATTCACCATTCTCCTAGGGGTTACTTGACTTTCAGCATTGACTGGCCATAGATATGCCTCTTTCATTCCGTAATCACGGGCCAGATAAGTAAAGGCTCCTTCACATGTCACCAAAAATCTTCTTTCTTTAGAAATAGAGGATAAAGAATCCCTTAGCTCTTTATCAAGCGATTCAAGTTTAGCTTTATAGGCTGAAGCGTTAGACGAGTATTCAAGAGCTCCATCAGGATCGATTTTGATAAAAGCATCAGCTATTTTATCTACATAATTCATAGCTCTTTTAGGCGACATCCAAGCATGAAGATTTGGCTTCCCTGAATAAACATCTCCATCTATTAATAATGGCTTAATCCCTTCGGTTAATTTCACATTAGGAATATCACCCGAGCTAATCATGAATTTCGAAAACCACGCTTCAAGACCTAAACCATTTTCAATAATCAGTTTTGCTCCTTTAGTTTTTACAATATCACTGGGTGTAAATTGATAACTATGGATTTCTGCTCCTGGTTTAGTTATTGATTCAACTTGAAGTCTATCCCCAGCGACATTCCTAGCAAGATCTGCCAAAATTGTAAAAGTAGTTAAAACTAAAGGCCTTTCATCGTTTCGTCTATAAGTGTTTTTATTTACACATGCTGTCAAGAATAAACTATTTAAAGCAATGAAAATAGATAAACTAATTATCTTGTTTTTGTTACAAATATACTCAGAAAAAATCTTTTTATTAAACATAAAATTTAAAATTAGAAAATATTAATGTTTTATCTAAATATAAGTCAAAGATATACCAGAAGAAAAGTTATAAAATCAAACTGATTTAACTTTGTAATTAATAGATTGAGACTGAATCCATTCTTTTGATTGCTTTAAAAAAGCAACCCAATCAACTCTTTCTAGCTCAGCAGCTTTTGATACTAGTTGAGGAGCTTGTTGCTTAATAAGTTCTAAATCAGGTTGAGTTACTCCATTATTAAGAGCCATCCAATCAGCCATCGATCTTCCAACCACTCTTGTTAAATAAGCAGCACTCAAGGCCTGAATTGTTCCAGCAGCCACCCAAGAGGAACCATCAAGCTTTGCTAAACTCAACAGGGATTGTCCACTCCATTCGACCACTCCTTGACCAATTGCAGCCATTGCTAGTTGTCGTGAGACTGCCTCAAGTAATTCTGGCTTCATTTTAGAAGACCATATTTTCGACATTTCTTTGATCATCAAGCCATTAACAACTGCAACTGCAAGCAAATCAGTTGAGGCGACAGGGGAGGCGAAAACGATACCAGCAACTATCCACTGAGATCTTGTTTGAATAACCTTGAATTTTTCTCTTCTTAATTTTTCTAAGTCTTTTTGCCAAGAAGTATGCAATCGAGACAAAAGTCTTTGCTTAGTAATGTCTGTATTCTTTTTTGGATTTTCAAGAAGTTTCTTAATTGGAGAAAGAGTCTTTGCCATTTCTGTTTGAGATCCATCCCATTTCAATACTCTGTTAGTCCATCTATCTGGTAATTGAGCCTCTAATGCATTTCGCTCATCAGACCAATCAGTAGATTCTTTACTTGCAACCATTAGCCAGGCTGGTTGATCTGTAGGGATATTTTTAATCCACAAAAGATCAGCTGCGCTCATTGGAAGTGCCAAAGAATAAACAATAAAATCTTGTTCTTGGATTAAATCTGGCAAAATCCAATTTCGATCTCTTACAGGAAGAGCTGGCGGAAAAGAAACTTTTATTTGATTTTTTAATCCTAAAACTTGTTCCAATTGCTCTTTATCAGGCAATTTTACCCCTTTTGTTTTCAAGAAACCAATGTTTTGATCTTCGCTTCTATCAATAATTTTTTGCAAGGAATTTATTCTTTCTTTTTTTCTTTCACTTTGCTCTCCATCCTCAAGTAAGTACTCAAAATCCTCTAAAACGTCATGACATCTTCTTACCCATCCTTGAACAGTAGAGGGAGCATCAAATGAAACCTTTCCTGGTTTTAAAAAATAAAAAATACAGCCAAGTCCTAATAGCAATCCAAGTCCACCCCCAGGTATGTGGGCCACATCACTCAAAACCCATTGACCTGTGATAGTTAACCCAATAAAAAGACTAATTTTCGGAATCGAAAAAGAAGGAAAGGAGAGAGGAGATTTTGTTAATGAATGATTTTCCACGATTTCAATAAATACAGTTTCTTCTTAGCTAACTTTCATTTTAAAGCAAATTTTCCCTTAATAACGGCAAAGAAAGAAGCTTTTTACGTTTTTAAGAAAAAAATTTATGCCTAAAGAAATCAAATCATTCCAGTGAGATCAATATCATTAGATGTGAAAGTGCTAATCAAGATATTCAAACATGTCGCAAAAGTACCGGCTATGCGTCACACTTGCCCCTATTGGCAAATATGTTCATGGGCGACTCTTACACCAATAATCAGTCAGGTGGTGGTGATTTCCAAAACCAAAGACAAAATGGTCGTAATAATTTCAGAGGTGGGCGAGGTCCTAACAATAGAGAGGGAGGCTTTCGCATTCGCTTAAGTGATAATGAAATGCGCGCAGCTAGGTCATTACAAGAAGCCTTCAATCTTCGATCTACAGTCGCTGTTCTAGGTTTCGCTGTAAGAACTCTTGCCCAAATGCTTGAAGATGGAAGTCTTGAAAATTTAGTCAACGAATATAGGTCTCAAGCGCCGGCCAATGACCTAAGAAGAGGCAGGGGTAACAGGGGAAACTATAACGGTGAAAGTAACAACTCAGCCGACACAAAGCCCAATCCTTTTGCAAGACCAGAAAAGCCAGTCAAAGAAAAGGAGGTTGCTGATACTGATCAGGCAAACATTGTTACTCAAGATCCTGAAGAAAAAGATAATGATCAAGCAACAGAAGCAAGTTCAAATGAAAATGATTCCACAAATACAAGCGAGCAAGGATAAGTGAATCAGAAGCGTGTCTTATCTGGTGTTCAACCCACAGGAGATGTTCATATTGGTAATTGGCTTGGAGCAATAAGAAATTGGGTTGAATTACAAGAAAATTACGAAACTTTTGTTTGCGTTGTTGATCTTCATGCGATCACAATTCCGCATGACCCAAAATCTCTTCATCAAAATTCTCTATCTACAGCAGCTTTGTATATGGCATGTGGGATGAATCCTGATAAATGCTCAATATTTATTCAAAGTCAAGTAAGCGCCCATAGCGAGCTTTGCTGGATATTAAATTGCTTAACTCCTTTAAACTGGATGGAGAGAATGATTCAGTTCAAGGAAAAGTCAATTAAACAAGGTGACAATGTATCCATTGGATTATTAGATTATCCAGTCCTAATGGCAGCGGATATTCTTCTCTATGACGCAGATTTGGTTCCTGTTGGAGAAGATCAAACGCAACATCTAGAGCTTGCGAGAGATATTGCTTCTCAACGAGTTAATTCAAAATTCGGAACAAAAGAGAATCCTATACTTAAAGTTCCAAATCCCTTGATTTTGAAAGAGTGTTCCAAAGTCATGAGCCTTACAGACGGAACAAAGAAAATGAGTAAAAGCGACCCAAATGAGAATAGTAGGATTACTTTGTTAGACAGTCCAGATGTAATTACTAAAAAAATAAAACGTGCAAAAACCGACTCAGAATTAGGATTAGAATTCGGAAATTCTTCAAGACCTGAAGCTGACAATCTTTTAACAATTTATTCTATAATTTCTGGCCTAGGCAGAGAAAAGGCAGCTGAGTATTGTGCAGAAATGGGCTGGGGTAAGTTCAAACCAGAATTCACTGAAGCGATGATCAACGTTCTTAAACCTATTCAAGAAAAATATAAAGAACTAATGAATGACCAAGAAGAGTTAAAAAGAGTACTAAATAAAGGTAAACTTACTGCTGAGGAGGTTTCTAAGTTAACATTAAATAGAGTTAAAGATGCTCTCGGATTTTATTCAAATTTGTAGAAAATTATGCCAATAATTACATTACCTGATGGAACTGAAAAAGAATATGATTCCGATGTCACAATTGATCAAATAGCATCAGAAATTGGACCTGGTTTAGCAAAAGCAGCTCTAGCAGGGAGAGTAAACGGAGAATTAATTGATACTTGTATTCCTATAACTCAAAATTCTCACATACAAATTATTACATCTAAAGATGATGAAGGATTAGAGATCATTAGACATTCGTTTGCTCATCTTCTTGGACATGCTGTAAAGCAATTATACCCCGAAGCAAAAATGGCAATAGGGCCTGTAATTGAAGATGGTTTTTATTATGATATTTCCTACAAAGATACCTTCACCCCTGATGACCTTCTCAAAATTGAGAAAAGAATGAAAGAGTTAGTTAATAGAGATTATAATGTAGATGTTGAAATAGTTAGTCCAGAGAAAGCAACGGAAGTTTTTACTGATAGAGGTGAAATTTTCAAGCTAGATATAGTTAAAAATATCCCTGAGAATGAAATCATAAAATTATACAAACATCAAGAATATATTGATATGTGCAGAGGTCCTCATGTTCCAAATACAAGGCATCTAAGAGTATTTAAACTAATGAAAGTATCCGGGGCTTATTGGCGCGGTGACTCTAACAATGAAATGCTACAAAGAATATATGGGACAGCTTGGAAAAGCTCTAAAGAATTAAAAGAATACATCTCTAGAATTGAAGAAGCTGAGAAAAGAGATCATAGAAAGCTAGGAAAAAAATATTCACTTTTTCACTCACAAGAAGAAGCACCAGGTATGGTTTTTTGGCACCCGAAAGGGTGGACTATTTATAGGATTTTAGAAGATTTTATTCGGGAAACAATAACAAAATATGATTATCAAGAAGTTAAATCTCCGCAAGTAGTTGATAGGAGTCTTTGGGAGAAGTCAGGTCATTGGGAGAAATTTAAAGAAGATATGTTTACTACAACTTCAGAGAACAGGGAATATGCAATAAAACCTATGAATTGTCCATGCCACATACAAATATTCAATCAAGGTTTAAAAAGCTATCGAGATCTTCCTATTAGACTTTCTGAATTTGGCTCTTGTCATCGAAATGAGCCTTCTGGTGCACTGCATGGCTTAATGAGGGTCAGAAATTTTGTTCAAGATGATGCACACATATTTTGTACCGATCAACAAATACAAGAAGAAGTCCAAAATTTTATTGATTTGGTATTTGAGGTTTATAAAACCTTTGGCTTTGATTCAATTCTTATTAAGCTCTCAACAAGACCAGAGAAAAGAGTTGGGAGTGATGCTATCTGGGACAAATCAGAAAAAGCCTTATCTGAAGCACTTGATTCAAAAGGATTAAATTGGACAATACTCCCTGGAGAGGGTGCGTTCTATGGTCCAAAAATAGAATTCTCCTTAAAAGATTGTCTCAACAGAGTTTGGCAGTGCGGAACAATTCAAGTGGATTTCTCCATGCCCCAAAGGCTCAATGCAAGTTACATAGATATTACAGGGAGGAAACAAACACCCGTAATGCTTCACAGAGCTATTTTAGGTTCTTTTGAAAGATTTATTGGGATTTTAATTGAGAATTATTCAGGAAATTTCCCTACATGGTTATCACCTATTCAAATAATGATCATGGGGATAACTGATAGAAATAATCAAGCATGTTTGAGTGCTAAAGATAAATTAGTTGACTTTGGGTTTAGAGCTGAAATTGATATAAGAAATGAAAAAGTCGGTTTTAAGATAAGAGAACATACTATGCAAAGAATACCTTTCTTGATAATTATTGGAGACAAGGAAGAAGAGAATGAAGAAATCTCAGTAAGGACAAGAGAAGGTAAAGATCTCGGGAATATGACCATAGACAAGTTCAAATTAATAATTGACGAATCAATTAGCAAAAAAGGTATCCAAGTGAATCAATCCTAAAGAAATAAGCGATTTTTTAACCAATGAATTTACTTGCTGGAGACCTAGGAGGCACGAAAACAATATTAGCTATTTATTCAAACGATGTCTATCCAAAAAAATTATTTGAAAAGTACTATATTTCTTCAGACTGGAAATCTTTTTACTCAATATTTGAAGATTTTATTAAACATTTACCAGATCATATATTACTCCCTGAATATGTTTGTATTGGAGTAGCAGGTCCAATAACAAGCCAGAAAGTTAAGATTACAAATCTAGGTTGGGAAATTAAAACAGAAAAATTATCTCTACTTTCAAAAATAAATAACATTGAATTAATAAATGATTTCTCAGTTTTGATATATGGAATACCATTTTTTAAAAAAAATCAATATCAAGTAATCCAAGGAACATTTAATTTTGAGTACAAAAATAATCCAGAATTAGTTGCCATTATTGGTGCTGGTACTGGCTTAGGAATGTCCAGAGGATTAATAACCCCTAAAAGCATTTCTATATTTCCAAGTGAAGGGGGTCATCGGGAATTTTCCCCAAGAACAGAAAACGAATGGGCATTAGTCAAATGGCTAAAAAAGAAGTTAAATATTCAAAGAGTATCCATTGAAAGAATAGTTAGTGGTACTGGTCTTGGAATGATTGCTAGATGGAAATTGGATGATCCAATAAATGAAAACCATCCACTTCGGGAAATTTTAAAAAGAATGGATAGTGACAAATCAGCTTTCATCGATTTACCCGCACTTGTTTGGGAAAAAGCAAATAAAGGGGACAAGTTAATGTCAGAAGCTTTGCAGCTATGGCTAAATGCATATGGATCTGCAGCTGGAGACCTTGCTCTACAAGAACTTTGCTCTTCAGGCTTATGGATTTCAGGTGGAACAGCAGCAAAAAACCTCGATGGAATAAACTCATCTAACTTCCTTAATGCATTTAGTGATAAGGGTCGCTTTCAATCTTATTTAAAGAAAATCCCATTGATTGTTCTTAAAGATCCAGAAGCGACATTATTCAGTTCAGCTTGCAGAGCACGCTTAAGTGCCGAATCAAATGGGAGACTTAGCTAAAGGATAAAAACATGGGGCCGCCAAAAATAGGACAAACTGTCGTAGTAGAAGTTCCATCTACTACAGCCAATATTGGTCCAGGGTTTGATTGCCTTGGAGCAGCATTAGATCTTTCCAATCAGTTCACTATTAAAAGAATTGAGGGTAATGCAGAAAGATTTGAATTGATCATGGAGAGTACTGAAGGCAATCATTTAAGAGGCGGCCCTGAGAATCTTTTTTATCGAGCCGCGCAAAGAGTTTGGAGAACCGCAGGTGTTGAACCTGTCGCTCTTGAAGCAAGAGTAAAACTAGCTGTTCCTCCTGCAAGGGGGCTTGGAAGCAGTGCCACGGCAATCGTTGCAGGATTGGTTGGAGCAAATGCACTTGCTGGATATCCTTTGCCTAAAGAAAAATTATTGGAGCTGGCAATTGATATTGAAGGTCACCCAGATAATGTTGTTCCGTCATTAATAGGAGGTCTTTGCGTAACAGCCAAAACAGCAAACGATAGATGGCGCGTAGTTCGCTGTGATTGGGATCAATCAATAAAAGCAGTAGTCGCAATTCCATCTATTCGCCTTAGTACAAGTGAAGCAAGACGTGTAATGCCTGAAAACATTCCAATTAATGATGCAGTAATCAATTTAGGTGCTCTTACTCTTTTACTTCAAGGACTAAGGACAGGGAATGAGGATCTAATTGCAGATGGGATGCATGACAAGCTACATGAACCCTATAGATGGGGATTGATTAAAGGTGGGTTAGAGGTAAGAGAAGCAGCAAAGGCTGCCGGAGCTTTAGGATGTGCAATAAGTGGAGCAGGACCAAGCATTCTTGCCTTGTGCAAAGCGACTAAAGGCCGAGAAGTCAGCGTCGCAATGGTCAAAGCCTGGGAAGCTGCTGGTGTAGCAAGTCGTGCTCCTTTAATGAGCCTCCAACTCAGAGGAAGCGAATGCATTTCAAACACCTTTGGGTAGTTCTACTCATGAAAACGAACAAAAACTGATAGCTTTATGGCTGACTTGCCCCAAATTATGGATGCCAATCTGCCTATGAGTATTGATTCTCAGACAGTATTTCCATGGCTTTCACTCATTGTGCTCTTACCCATTGTTGGAGCATTGATAATGCCTTTCCTCCCAACGCAAGAAAGTAGAAATTCTAATTTGCCAAGGAATATAGCTCTAGTTATTTTATTAGCTGATTTTCTGATAATTGTATTGGCTTTTGCCAATTTGTTTGATCCAAGTAGCGAAAGTTTGCAGTTAGTTGAAAGACTTCAGTGGCTTCCATCAATAGGTCTTGAATGGTCATTAGGAGTAGATGGAATATCTGCACCGTTAGTAGTTCTAAGCGGGTTAATCACTTTTTTGTCCGCAGCAGCGAGTTGGAAAGTAAAACAAAAAACAAGGCTTTACTTTGCTTTGTTACTGATTCAAGCCTCAGCCCAAGCGTTGGTTTTCCTATCACAAGATTTCTTACTTTTCTTTTTAGCTTGGGAACTTGAGCTTGTTCCTGTCTATCTATTGATTGCTATTTGGGGAGGGAAAAGGAAACTATATGCAGCAACAAAATTCATTCTTTATACTGCACTGGCTTCTCTTCTAATATTAATTAGTGGGCTTGCTTTAGCTCTTTCAGGAGATCAATTTACCTTTAATTTAAGTGAAATCGCAACCAAATCTTTTACCGGGAATTTTGGGATATTTTGTTATTTAGGTTTTTTAATTGGTTTTGGAGTAAAGCTTCCTATCTTTCCACTTCATACCTGGCTTCCCGATGCTCATGGGGAGGCAAATGCACCAGTTTCAATGTTACTAGCTGGAGTTTTATTAAAAATGGGAGGTTACGCTCTTATAAGATTTAACGTCCAAATTTTACCGGATACACATTTAATACTCGCTCCAGCTCTAATCATCATTGGCATAGTAAATATTATTTATGGTGCTCTAAATGCTTTTGCTCAAGACAATGTAAAAAGGCGCATAGCCTGCAGTTCTGTAAGTCATATGGGTTTTGTTCTTGTTGGAATTGGCGCAGTCAATGCGCTTGGGATCAGTGGAGCGATGCTCCAAATGATTAGTCATGGACTGATTGCTGCCGCAATGTTTTTTGTTACCGGAAGTTTTTATGAAAGGACTAATACTCTTTCAATACCCAATATGGGAGGCCTGGCAAAG
>QCHR01000001.1 GCA_003277985.1 Prochlorococcus sp. AG-402-G06 | reverse complement strand
TAGAAATGTGACTGAGATATCACTACCAACTGGATTCTTTTTCATGAGCCTGTAACAAGCCTTAAATTAAATAACTCACATTCTGCAGTATATGAATCATTTTTCAGTATTTGCGAGAAAGTAAACTTCCCAAAACTTTTGATTGTTCCCGACCCATTAACTGGTGAACTAAATGTAAAGCCATCACTCGACAGATAATTACTGTGGGTTTTCCAATAAGTAGTTTTTCCCAGCGCAATATTTGTTGTCTTAAAGGTTGTCGTTAACGTTACTCCTTTATTAATAGTGTTTGCAGTGGAAGTTGATATTACATAGCTAGAAGTTTCTGTGTTTGAAGTATCCTGAATCGTTATTGGAATATTTTCTTCAACTTGAAATGTGCGAGCACTATCTAAATAAAATCGTTGAAAAATAGCTTTATCTCCTTCTGTACTTTGATTAGCAGCGATTGTTTGGGAGATTTTGATATTTTCTATATTACTTTTAAGAGACCATACCTGAGTCTTGCAACGATCACCATATAAAAAATCTGAGGTGATTGCTCTATCACACGAAAATGTTCCATAAAGGAATGTGCATGGATTTACACCTGTTATGTCGACACTAGTAAATAAAACATTATCCTCATTGACTTTATTCCCAGGAGGTACTGCGCTGCCGTGGATTATTGAATAACTTGGCATCCCTTATTAATTTCGTTCTTAAATTGCCTCCTTTATTTAAAACCTAGCACTTACAGGTTGATATTTTTTTTCTTTTAATTGATTGTGACTCAAACTTGACTCTATAAAACCAAGAAAAATTTTCCTGGTATGAATCATAAGCTAAATAAGGAAAACCGTACTGATTAAGCAACTCATTAGCTAAGTTACCCAGCCAGAATGACTTTCACGTTGTGTGGGTTGGTCAATCACCTGCATGTGACTAAAAGGTTTTGCAAAGCGCCTTTTTGACACTCAACTAGAGCTAGGGAAATTGTTCTTCAAAGCAATTTCCTTATCTCGCTAAGAAGTTAATCATATTTATCTAAATTATTTACCACTATGCATACTTATATTTTTCGCAAACGTTTTTAAATATAGTATTGCACTTAGTAAATAACTTTCTTGCTGAAACACCTGTAGCTCATTAATAATCCCAAAAGATACTCGGTAGAAATTAGCCTATTGAGTTTGTCAAAGAATCTGAGATGATCGTGGAAAAGCTTAATGCTAAGACAATTTTATTTGTTGAAATTTTTGTTTCCCCAATCTCTCTGCATAGTCAATCATTTTAACTCTCTCGCTATCAGGACAACCAGTTTTGCTCATGCATCAGTTTGCATTGAGAATAGATATTTCCAGATTTCTCTGATCCGAATAAATTGTTCATCAATGAATTGGAAGTGACTCATGTATCTTCATCTCTTTGACTATCAATAGAAAAGAGGGACGCTAAAAGCAATAATTCATATTTTATAAGTTAATTTGATTAGGACACGTTTATCGATAAATAGTTTCTATTGCTATTAGGTTTAAGTAGTTAACCGAATATTGAAACCTCACAGTTGATTAACACATGAGTGACAGTTAGTAATAATTTTACAATAAGTGATGAAAAAATTCATTCCCTACTTACTTTTTTCGGCAACTACTCTCCATACAGTGATTGGTATTTCACCAGTTATGTCTATGGGTTGTGACTCACACTCAGACATAGTTGAAATCGTCTGTGAAGATACTGATACTGATTGTCAAAAGAAAATTTCTGCTTCCACAATCAATTAATAGAATGTCAAAGCATATTCCAGAGTATTATAAATCCATTGTAGAAGCTTCAGATCGAGGTGAATTATGGGTGATAAATTCAGAGCAAACCTGTTTTACTCAACTAGAAATTGACCTTAATTTTGTGTGAATAATAAGCTTAATGTTTTCTGATTCTGAAATTTACCTAAACTAACTCACCTCATATCTTCACTTCATCTAGTTCAGGAAAAAGCATATTTATATAAGCCATTATTATCACAACCAATGGAGGCATATTTGTTTTGTCTTCTTTTGTGAGTCTCTTAATATCTGATAAGAAACCCTTAGCTTCTTGCTCGCTGATTTTGTATTCTGGGTTCTTTTCTACTTGATCAACGAGTGACTGGATTTGATTAGCAGAATCCATAAACTAATGCATTGTTCTATGCCAATAAAACTAATGAGATGTACGACTACAAGTATAGATTAAGAAAACTTATCATCTCTTTGAGTCAGGTTTAAAGCTTTGAAGATTTGTAATGAACTGTAGCTGGGATGTTTTCAAAGAAGTTTGTAAGCATTATCGTTTTGAGGATTAGACTATGCAAATAATTACAAATTAGATGAAAAACATTTCTAAAGTTCTTGCAATTAGTGTCGTAGCAATTTTTGTCCTTTCTGCTTTTGCAGGATTGTTTGGAATACTTTTTTCCAACTAATCAATTTTCTAATGACTTATAAAATCATCAGGCATGATAAAGAATCTGATGACATTACAGAGCAATCATTTAAAAGCTACGACGAGGCGTACGATTTATTAGAAGAAATATATTCTGATGTTTGTTGTTCTGATGCTGATTATGGGGACCGTCCCTATTATGAAATTATTGAGCTAGATGAATGAAACTTATAGAAAATCACAAGCGGCTAATTGCTTGGTATCAAAATAAGCTTGGTCTCAGTGACTATGGATTACTTTGGCTTGTTTTTTTTAAAGGAGTCTTAGTTGCTCTGGTATTTGAAAGACTTATTTTATTTTAGATGTTTGATCAAGAAGCTCTTTTGGAATATCTAAGTTCACCTGAGGGTATTAATAAAATTATTGTTGGAATTATTTTAGTGGCTGCTATTAATGCAATTTTTATAAACTACAGCGTTAGGAGTACTTATGGAGCTATAAAAAAAGAAAGAGAAAAACTAAAAATTCAACAAGCTAAAATCGATAAATTATCCCCTAAATAGGATTAGGATATCTGTCTTTTTAAAATTATGGATCAAAGTTTTGAGGGGTAGACGTCTCAATATTAAACGAGTTATTTTCTTCACAGTAATTTTTATACCGTGTATTTTTTTTGATGGATAGATTTATGCTTTTGTTTATGGTTGGATTTGTAGTTTGGTTCTTTTATAACTGGACTGGTAAAGAGAGATTTTGGTTATGAACAATTACATTCATATGGGTGGACAAGTGAAGCCAATCTTATTGATTTGCTATGGGCTATACAAAATCAAAGAATATGTAAGTAAGAAGAAAAATTATCAGCAAAATTTCTCAAGAGTGTTTATATCAACTTATGCATGAGTTGATATTCATAAATTAGGTTAAAGTTAAAAGTATTTATAATAAGATACGTGAGTCATAGCCAAGATATTGAAGAATTAATAGCTGATTCTATGACCGGTCTGATGATCAGAGCTGAAAGACTTAATGCATTCGATCAACTAGCTATTAGTGAAGAGTTCAGAGAGTGGTTGAATGAAGGTGTTCGGCTTGAGGATGTCTTAAAAATAGTTGTTGTCAACAAATAATAAAATTGGGAGGAGCCATTTATGCAGCAATTTTATTTATATCAATTAGTTTAGCGATATCACTGTCTACAGCATCTCCTTCTTCTTTACGCTTTACGAATTTATCAAAGTCAATTACATTGTAGCTTTTTCGTTTGTTTTCAGCACTTTTATTTAAGTAATCGAGCGAGACTAGAAATACGGGAATAATGCAAAATGGAATAACCAAGATGTAGAACTCAACAGGCATTTGAATTAGTAATGATAAATTAAGCTTTACTCAAGTAATCAATTATTGCAATAGGTATGTTAGAAATTTGCTGCTTTGCTTATACGTGATTAGTTTTAAGCAATTTAGTGATTTATTAGGTCATCTATTTGTAGATAAATTTTTGAAATAGAGCCTATACACCTACAAAGCGCTTATTTGATTATTGCTTTCTGAGTCTTTTATGCAGCTTGATCTTCTAGTCGACCATATCGATATCTCATTATGTCTATTACTTGATCCTTTGTACTCCAACTTTTAATTCTATCTTTAATGCTAAGTAGCTGTGATTCAGTCAGCTCAAGACGAGCTTTCTCTATATTTGTCATGTATTTAAATACTTGTGGCACTGATAATGATGATTTGCAAGCACAGTAAGCAGCAAAGAGTAACCATGGAGCCTCAACATTATGGTTGGATGAATAGATTTTTACATGTCTTTATAGCTTGTCAATTCCCCTCATTAATAAAATAAGAAAAGTCACCCACATCAAAGATAATTCGCAACATCTTCAATTCTTGTATCGTACTCTTAAGAGTCAATTTAATACTTCTTCAACTTCTTCTTTAAACCAATCTCCATTATGCAACTTTTGGATCTTCCTTCTCTTGTAATTCTTTCTTGACCTTGGAATACTTCCGGCCAATTTTGTATTGTCTATGAAATAAATTTAACTGGTTACTGTCATCATTCGTCGTTTTAGTTTTTATTTCTGCTACTGGTTTAGTCATTTGACTCCAGATGAAAAGCATTGCAAGTGCAGATACAAGTAATGGAAGATACGCTTTAATTAAACTAACGACTACTAGTGTAGTTATGAAACATAGAGAAAATAGAGTCCATTTATGAAAACTACTATTGATTGGCTTTTTCTTTTTTGATTTTGAAGAAGCAATGATTGGCAGATCAGGAGTCATGCGTTATTTATTTATAGGTGTATTGGATTAGAGCATGTAGCAAATGTTCTATCTGTTGTCATAATATTTGTTTTCAAACCAACTTTATTTTATAGAGACTTCTCTGTTGAATTTACATAACTGAAAATCTTTGGAACGTTTTGATATTCGAGATACGGTGTTTGATAATGACACAGAAATTCTATTTAACTAGATGATTTTTAACAAATTCAATCAAGCTTGTAAATGTTTCTGGATAAAACACCTATAGACTTTAGTATTTTAATTGATTTTCTATATTCTTCATCAGGTGGACTAGGAATAGGAGATATTAATAAATTAAATAAATTATTTAATTTCGCAATTGAGTTCTGCTAGTGCTTCATTAGGAAGGCTAAGAAAGGTGTCTATGATTTTGTTACTAGTTTTTGGGATTGTCGCGATACCTACCAGCTTTGTTGTGCCGTTACTCTGGAGAACCAGACCTTCTCTTTCATGTATTTTACCTTTAACTTTTCCAGTTGTTAGTGAAGTTTTAACTATTAGCTCTGGGAATTTAAGCATCGCTCCAATGCTAAAAAGAAATTTGGATTCAAATTGGAATAACACTTCTCCAGAATTTTTGTCAATAGTTCCTTCTAGATGATCCATAGACATTTCTATCTTGAAACTTGGAGGTAATGGAACAGATAAAAATCTTGTTGTTTTTGAAGTAAGAGGAGGAATTGAAAATGCTTTAGATGAAAAGCTTACATGTAGGAGATTATTTTTCTGATTTGGAAGTAATGTCGCTTTGCCTCCTCCCCCATAAGCGTTGTAGGTAAATGTTGGATATTTACCAATTTTTAATCGACATCCTTCTAAACTCTTGAGTTGCATGAATACTTAATTAATCGTTGTTAATATCGTATTAGAAATAATTTGTTTAATAAAAGTATCTAGAGCTAATAGTACTTATTTGTAGTATTGGAATAATATTGATAGTAGTTAGTAATTAATTTTTTCGTACTCAAATGCATTGCATAGATGCGAGCAACGTCTGATTTGCTTTGATTATTTAAAACATTACTTGAGGCTTTGAACAATTCATCAACTTTTTGCTTTAATTACTTTAAGCAAAGAGCATAAGGTGAAAGTTGAATTTTAAATTAAATCATTATGTTCATTTGGTCATCCTACTTTTGATAGGACACTTTGATAAATTATAATAGTGTATTAATAAGAGTTTTTGATGACTGACAACTTAACTCCGGACTGGTCCTCAGAATTCGAACACTATAAGAAACTTTCTAGAGAAGTAGTTACCAATGAAGATATAATCAATTTTTTTAATCAACACCAGAAAGCTTTTTATCTTGATAGCTTTTCTTCAAGTTGGGCCAAAATGATGGAGGCCTATGAGATCAAAGAGAGTTTAAGTTCAGATCAACTAAATAAACTTGAAGAAATGCAATGGCAGGAAATGCCAGATTCATTAAAATTATTTGCTTATGATTTTTGTATTAAGAATGGATTTTGTTTTACTGGAACATCTAGTTAATCTAATAGTTAATCTTGCATAATAACAACCAAGATATTTTCTTGACTACTGTATATAAAGAATATATATTATCAATTTAATTGATTTATTGTATTTATAAGGGTATTATTTATGATCAACTGTTAAAGACCACTATAGATTAGTTACTAAAATCTACTTTTCTTTTTTCTTTTAATTTCTCTCGATTGGAAACCCACGACTTAAAGTTTTCATCCTCTACTTTTTCTCTCCACTCTTTAGAGGATATGGGTAGTTTTGTCTTTTTATTTTGTTTATTTTTATTAAACGATAAATATATATTTAGATAAGCTGCTATTACTAAAAGAATGAGGCAAATTGTATTGATATTCATTTTTCTAGAATTTTCTTGGTTCTAAGTCAAGGATAATCAACTTGATTTATCAAGATATCACTTAAAAATGTTAGATCATTTTCAGAGTAACAAATGAGGTGTTAATTAATTTATACAATCCCTGACATTTCAGGAAATAGTAATTTCTTAGCTGATTTGAGCATCCTAAATTAACCGCATATCTTAATTCAGCTCTGTTGTTGATTTGACCTAATCAATTGCTTATATCACTAGCGTCATCATAGCTGCCCATAAGGTTTTTTAGAGGTTGTTTAAATAGGTTAAATTCCAGATCCTGTCATCCTAAATTACTTTAAATTCATCAGAGGTGAGGAAACTAGATGCAACAACTTATTCATCACCTTTTCGAGAGTTGAAATTACAAATTTTTATATATAATCACTATTAACTAGCCATTAATTATTAGTAAATAATTTTTTAATAGCTATCATTTACTTCTATAAACTTATTTGTAATTTTTATTATGTATATAATTAATAAAAAATCCTTGATAGTCTTCATTCTAGGTTTGTTTTTGGTTTTTCTTTTAGATTTGCCAACTTTAGAAGCGATTGAACTAGATTTGACAGCAGCTCAAGATGCAGTTGGTAAAAGATTTGCAAGCAAATTTTGCGAAGCAAAGGAAAAAGGATTTTCTTCAGAATCTTCAAGTGAATTCGCATTAAATAATACTTATTTAAAATTTGTAGCTTTTCCTGAGAATGATAGTTTTGTAGAAGATCTTTGGATCTATACAATAGATATAATTAGAAAAGATTGTGGTAATTATATGACTGAAGAAGATGAGACTAATTTAAGAGATTTCTTTCAGGAAGAAGGAGAAATAGCAAGTAACCGTGATCTATATTTGCCAAATTAATGAAAAGTAATTATGATTTTATAGTGATAGGTGCAGGTATATCAGCTTGTACATTTGCATCATTTCTGAATAAAAGACTTCCAGACATTTCTATATTGTTAGTTGAGAGTGGGAGGAGAATAGGTGGAAGAGCTACAACAAGAAAATCGAGAAAAAATAAAATTCTTGAATTTGATCATGGATTACCATCCATTAGTTTTAGTCAATATATTTCAGAAGATATATTGACATTAATTTTACCATTAATCCATTCAAGAAAATTGGTAGATATCTCAAATGAAATTTTGATAATGAATGAGTTTGGTCTTTTGAATAATAAATTTACTAGTGATAAAACTTATAGAAGCTTACCTTTTATGAAAGATTTTTGTGATGAAATAGTTAATCAATCAATTAACCCAAAAAACATAAGTTTTTTATTTCAAACGCTTATTAAATCTATTAAACGTAGTAAGAATTTATGGGAGATACAAGTAAATAATGAAAGATATATTCAATCTAAAAATTTGATTTTATCTAGTTCTTTAATTGCACATCCAAGATGTTTGGAAATTTTGAAGACGACAACTTTGCCGCTTAGGGATGCTTTTATGCCAGGTGAAGACAAAGTAGTCGATTCTTTGTTACTAGAAATACCTAAACTAAATTATCTCAAGAGAAAAATTTATATTTTTTATGTTTCTAACTTAGGATTAGTTAAAAACTTTAATAATCAGTATTTACAAATTGCCTTTTCAACTCTAATTAGAGATGATTTAAATTTTGAAAGAATTATTTTTCAGAGACAATCTGATGGATCTATGATTATTCTGTTACATTGCTCTAATATAAATAATATCAATGAGATTAATATCGACAATATTATTAAAACTTTGATATCACTATTTTCTAACTATAGAATTTTTGTAGATTTATTTTCACAAGCAAAACTCATAGATCAAATGGATTGGAGAGCTTCGCAACCTCTAAATTGCCTATTACCAAAAGAATTACAGTGGTCTTCACGCAGTAACATTGGTTTTTGCGGAGACTGGTTTGATATGGATAGTTGTGGAGGCTTAGAGTCTGCTATGAAAAGTTCAATCAGATTGGCAAAATTGTTGACTTGGAACTGACGCTCACGAAATATTTACTCAACATAAGCGAATTTTCATAAATTTCGGAGATCAATAAAATTTTTGATCTATCATAATTTCATAGAATATATGTTGTTTGCCTTGCTTTATTTATGAGATGTAGATATACATAATTTGTATTTATTTTTACTATGATTACGGTTGTTTTTCTGCTTGTTGTCGGACTGGCTGGTTGGACTTTCTCAACATTAATGAGTAAAGGCAAGCATCAAGATGAGATTACTAAAGAACTTGCAAATATTTTTGAGAGCCTAAAGTTCCTAACTTCTTCAATAACTTCTCTTGTAAAACTTCTGATGAAGGACTCTATTGCTTCTGCTAAGGATGAGGACTTTCAACCTATCAGTTCTAATGTTATTGATCTATTAAAGCTAGAAAAGAAAGACAAAGAAGAAGCGGCTTGATTGCTCGATAAAAATATTTAGTTCTATCTCTCTAAATTTTACTTTTTATTTTTTCAACTACTAGCTTCTTCTAACCCATGAAGGTGCTCCAGAGAACCATTCGCCTAGATCATCTTGTTCTGGATTGTAAGTTGAGTGTGGTTCATCTGTATTTAAATTAAGTCCATTGAGTAATGCATCTATCGGATTGGCTATAGGCCGGTTTCTTTGAATACTTGCTGCTTTTCTAAGCCAACTTGATACGTTTTGATTTGTCGTCGCATATTTATTGATATAAATCCTTTCTTCAAGGGTTACTTCACTTCCCATAGAGAGCCTAGTTAATATTTCTTGTATTCGAAGACGAGAGGATGTAGTTAGCATGATTAAGGATCTATTCTGTTCTTTCTAGCTTGGAATACATGAAGTGCAAGTTGAGCTGAGTGGTTTTTTATAATTAATTTTATTTGCTAGCAATCTTTTTCCATCACCTTTTTTTTAATAGTCTTTCGCTTAACTCTTTCATTAGAAATATATTAGTGAAACCTTTAATCAAGGTAGGCATCTTTATTTTTCTGCTTCTTACTAGTATGAGATTTATATTAGAGATGAAATACGTCCCACAAGTTTTTTAAGTGTATCAATTTTCATTAAAAATTGATTTCAATAAGTGATCTCTTTTTCATTCATTATTTACTATGTGAAAATTTTTTTAAAGTCTCAACATCAATAATTTTTAAAGTACTCTCTTCTGTTGCCTCAAGATCAATTAAAGGAGCCATTCCATCTTCAAATGCCTCTTTCCATCTAGGAGCACAAAGACACCAATGATCCCCTTTTTTTAATCCAGGAAACCCTACTTGAGGCGTAGATAGATCATTACCTTGAGCCTTGCTATAGGTAAGAAATTGTTCAGTGATAACAGCACAAACAGTATGCATTCCTTGATCAGACATGTCTGTTTTACATGAGCCATCTCGATACCATCCAGTCATGGGATTGCAACTACAAGACTTAAGTTCAGTACCTAAAACGTTTTTTTGCGACATGACTTGTGTATACCTTAAGGCTATAGTATGGATTGTTCTATTTTTATAATAATACAGGTACAAGAAGATGACAGCGCCATTAATACAAGGTGCCTCTGGGGCAGAGGGAGAACAATTAACTTATGCTTCTATTAATGAAAATAATAAGGATATTCATACTTTTACTGCTAACGAACAAGTCTCATGGTCTATAACTGGAGGCGAGAAAAGTCTGTTTACTATTGATCAAGATACTGGCAAATTAAGCTTTAAAGAAGCTCCCGATTATGAAACAATAAAGCAGTTAAATGGAACAACCTTAAAATTCACTACTAATTATTCTACTCAAAGTGTAGATAAAAATTTCTTTATAGAGATTTATAATAATCAAAACGAAACTAATAACTCTACACCTATTACTGCTAATAATTTTCTTCAATATGTAAATGATGGTTCTTATGAACAGACTTTAATACATAGATTAGTTTCTAACTTTGTTATTCAAGGTGGTGGTTATACTTGGCCAACTGTTGCATCTAATGAAATCGGAGGAAATCCATCACGCGTGGAGTCTAAAGGTGAAATAATTAATGAACCTAATAATTCAAATTTAATGGGCACAATAGCCATGGCAAAAGTGTCTGGCCAATCAAATAGTGCAACCTCTGAGTGGTTTATAAATTTATCGAATAATACTCATCTTAATTCTCAAAATGATGGATTTAGTGTTTTTGGACATTTGTTGGGAGATAGCTTTAGGAACCCTTTGTTGTTAAATAATCAATCAATATATAATGTTAATTATAATGATATTTCTTTGAATTTACCTGAGTTACCTTTGGCTAATTTACAAGGTAATATTATACAACATACTAATTATTTTGCTATTCAATCAATTACTACAATCAATCAAAGACCTAGCGAAATTCAAAATAACTTCAATGTAATAGTTACTGCTAATGATTTAGATGGAAATCAGTCAAATCAATATGTAATCGTTAATGTTAATGATATACAAGGAGAGCTCCTCAGTGGGATTAATGAACAAGATACTCTCAAAGGAGGATTAGGAAATGATGTTTTTCAGGGAAATGGTGGAAACGATACGATTGATGGTGGATCTGACTTTGATATTGCAACTTACTCTGGTAATTTTTCTGATTATTCATTTTCAGTCGCCAATAAAATAGTTACCGTTACAGATAATCGCTTATCGACAAATGATGGAATCGATACATTATTAAATATTGAGAAACTTACTTTTTCTGATCAAAATGCTTTGGTCACTAGTCAAGAAATTAAAGCAATTTATTCCTTAGGATTTCAATCAGCAAAAGTGTATGCAGGTAAAAGTGATACTTATAAATTTTATGATTTAGGTAGTGATAAATATGGTGTTGAAACAAGCAGTGGGATAGATGAGTTGACTGGTGAATCTATTCTGAAATTTGATGATAAAGATATGAATCTTATCAACGATATTAAAGCAACATTCGATCAAGTCACCGGTTTGAATACAGATTCAGGGAAAATGTTTAGGCTATATAATGCCTCGTTTAAGCGTCTACCTGATCCAGACGGACTGCGTTATTGGATTGAAAAATATACTTCTGGTGAGAATGATGATCGAACTGTTGCATCATCTTTTCTTATCTCTGATGAATTCAAAGAGCGTTATGGAGAAAATGTCTCTAATGAAAGTTATGTTGAAACTCTATATCTCAATGTTTTAGGCAGGGATTACGATCAAGCCGGGTATAATTACTGGTTAACTAATTTGAATAATGGTGTTGAGACTAGATATGAATTACTATTAGGTTTCTCAGAATCTATAGAAAATAAAACACTTTTTTCAGAGATGACCGGTAAGTATTAATTCAAAAAATCTTTGGTTTTACATTCATATGTCAATTATGTAGAGGTATTTAAGAAATCAGTTTTTATTTTGTTTTTCATCTCACCTCTCATTAGTTTCTACGTCTAAGTTTTGGTGGTTCATCAAGGTCATAGCGGAATAGTCACCCTAAATTTCAAAAATATTTGAATCTTTGAACATGAGAAGATTAACCTTGCGGGACCCCTTTCGTATAGTACACTAGTATTAGCGCTAGCTTATTCCATGGAGATTCTTTCTATTCTATTGCTGCTGCAAAGTATTCTTCTGATTACTTCAGGTACAGTCTCGCCTCATGTATCTAATTAAATTATTTCTGCATTTTTTTATAGTTAAAAAGTTCGGTATTCCGATCGCAAGTAGCTTAACTAAGTAGTTAAATTAAATTTTTTGTGAGGAACAATGAATTCTGGTGCTGAACGATTTAACGGATTGATGGCTATGTTAGGAATCGTTGCGGGTATAGGTGCTTATGCGACAACTGGTCAAATAATACCTGGTATTTTTTAATGTCAGACTAAAAAATAAATACAAATAAAAAGTCAATTTTTGTATAGATGCGACTTATCATTGTATTTATTTTTAATCCAGAAGCTTTAACTATACCTCTTTTTTGTCATTAGTTTTCCCTAATGCTGGCGCATTCATGCCATCATAGTCTGGCCCAACCATGACCCCTACAATTGCGAATAAAGCAATAAATGCAATTCCAATAATTGGAGCAGTAGGTGCTGGTGTAGATAGTAAACCGCCAAAAATAAATTGACTCATTTGAATTTTGTTAGGACTAATGTTTTAGCAACTAATTCCTCCTAACGCGGGGTAGAAAGCAATTTTTACTTTTTTTATTTATTTTTGCGCATGTAACGTTTACCCAGATTTAGTTTTAGACCTGTCTCAAGTGAATGAATAAAATATTTATATTTTTTTCGTCAGAAACCATTAACTTTTTCTTTGATTAATTTAGAAATCTTTGTTCTTTCTGAAAATGTTACCTATTTAACCGACATAGAACATTTTTTAGCTATTGTGAAAATATGTTTATCTAAGGAGGTGATCCATTGTCGCATCTACCAATCGGTCAAGAGTCAATGGAAGTAAGTAGAATTATTTTCTCTGTTGCTCCTGCCTTGAAGGGTTTTATTATTAATAGATTTATATAGTTTTCGTAATCTATTAATTATTGAGCCGGCTAGCAGTAGCCGGCTTTTTTTATACAACCTCTTTTTCGAAAATATCTTTGAATGATGAAACCTTAAATTCATGATTTTTCAATTATCTCTTGATATATATTTTAAAAAGGTTAACCTTAAAGAGTATTAGCTACTCTTTTATTTCAATGTTTAATGAAGAAAAAATTCGAGTAGCTGAAAAAAGAATAATTGAGTTGAAAACTTTAATTAATCACTGGAAGACAAGCAATATCTCATCAAGAAAAGCAACTGTTGATTTAGTAGAAGCAATTCTTGCTGATAGCCAGAATACTAAAGCAGCCTAATTATCAGCTAAGTGAACTACTATCTTTAGCAACATTAAGCAGCCTAATTAAGTATGTATTGATTTCAATTAAAAATTTATAATAAAATTTAAGGACAAAAATTTAAAATTAATTATAATTATGTGTATATTTTTAATATACATAAAATGCAACATGGTATTTATTTAAGTTTAAAAGAATATTTTTGGAATAGTCTAAATAAATTTACTAATACCTTCACTGATTTAACTGTAAATAATCTTGGAAATGGTTATATCAAATGCTTTTGGGAAATCAGTCCTATTGATAATTGGAGAATTGAATTTAGTAAAAGTTGTTTCTATGCTATTAGACTATTTGATATCAGTAATAATAGAAATAAAAATAATTCAACTTGCATTATGAAAGAGATTGAGGTAAGTAAATTTCAATCTTCTATTTCATTCCCTATTCCTATTGATAAAGGTGTTTATTATTTTGAGCTTGGTTATCGTAAAAAAAACGGACAGTGGAGAAAACTTGCTGATCAAACTCTTAATTTGGGTTATCGAATAAAAAAAACAATCAAAAATTTTGATAATGAGAATTGGTTCCTTTCTAAAAATGGATTTAAAAATAATTATAATTCACCACATGAAGAGGCTTTACAACTCTCCTTGACTCCTTCTATTGGTGGCTCTGAAAGACTTTCTTCTGAAAAATAAATACCTTATTAACTGTAAAACCATACTTTTACTATTTCTTTCGTTAAATTTTGATAATACTATTTTTTTTTCATGATTTATATTTAATATATAAACTATATTGTGTATAAGAAGTATGAAGGAAGGTTTATCAATTTATAAAAGTTTGAAAAGTAAAGGATTTAGTAATATTGATATTGATCAGATTTTTAATTATTTAGAAACTTTAGATTACGATATTAAGACTACAAAATATATCGGTCAAATGATTGCAAAAAATGAGAGGTTAGCAAAATATTTTTTTTTAAGAGATCAATTAAAAATCGATATCTCTTCGCATGATAATTTTCACATTCATGAAATTCTAGATCAATGTATAGACTGGGGTGAGTTTTGGCGATTACTTGTTATAAAAAAAGGTTTTTGCTGTATTCGTCTGTCTGGCGAATTAAATAGAAAATTTAGATTTATCTTTTTATCAGGTCCAAATATTCTTACCGGAACTTCTTCAGATCTATCTGAATCAATATATGAGGATGATGTTTATACATAATTAATTTTTGTTCATTACTTCCTATGATTTATTAAATTTTTATTTTTTTATTTTAGGCTTGATGAAGCTTAAGGTTTATTTTGTCTACTTATTTAATTACAGGAGCTAATCGAGGTATTGGTTTGGAACTGGTACGTCAGTTAAAACATAGAGGAGAACATGTAATTGCTACATGCAGATCTAGCTCTTCTGAATTAAATTCTTTGGATGTAAGAGTTGAGACAGACATAGATATTACTTCAGGAGATTCAGTTATTAAGCTTAGAGAGAATTTAAATGATATTAAAGTCGATGTTTTGATTCAAAATGCTGGGATTGCAGAATTTAATTCTCTTTCTAAGTTAGATCCGCAAAGCATTGTTCATCAATTTGAGGTAAATGCTTTAAGTCCTCTATGTTTTGTGCAAACCATGCTCAATCATCTAGGCAAATCTGCAAAAATAGCTTTAATTAGTAGCCGTATGGGTTCCATTGAGGATAATAGCTCTGGAGGTTCTTATGGATATAGGATGTCTAAAGTAGCTTTGTGTATGGCTGGTAAATCTTTATCGGTAGATTTAAAGTCTAAAAATATTTCTGTAGCCATTTTACATCCAGGTTTAGTCAGTACTCGAATGACAGGATTCACTTCAACTGGTATTCAACCGAAAGATTCAGTTAAAGGACTTATTCAAAGAATTGATGAGCTTACTCTTGAAAACACTGGAACTTTCTGGCATTCAAACGGAGAGATATTACCTTGGTAATTTTTCTTTTCTAATAACTGATATTGATTTCATTTGTTTTTCATATATCAAACCCTACCTAGTGTTTTTCTTAACTTTTTAACAAAGCTAATACCAACCCCGGGTATATTTAAGAGTTCTTCGTCAGAAGCAGAAATTATTGATTCAGGAGTCATATATCCAGCTTCATAAAAATTATTGCAGTTTTTTGTTCCTATTCCTGGAATAGAAGTCAGGTTTTCGCATCTTTCTGAAAATCCTTCTTTCTGTTGATTGAAAATACTAAAAATATTAGATAGTTTTCTTTTTGTATTTACTAAAATCTTTTCGATAAACATTTCTTTTTTTATAAATATTATTAAATATGCATTAGAAAAAACTTCTTGCAAGCATAAATATTTTCTTTTGGTGATTAATTTACCAACAATAGTGGATAAATGTATTTAAAGTTACAAAAGAAACTGTTATGCATTTGTTTTACTTATGATTAAAATATCTTTTATTAGTATTAATTGATTAATCTTTGCATTGCCACTTGACTTTGTAATTCGATCCTGCAAATTATTTATAGATGTAAATACCTTCCGTTGTTCATAACTGTATGTGGCCAAAAAGGTGGAGTTGCTAAAACTTGTACTTCAATCCATCTAGCAAGTGTTTGGTCTTCTCAAGGGAAAAATGTTTGTTTAGTTGATGCTGATAGAAATCGATCAGCTCTTGCCTATGGATCAAGAGGAAATCTTAAATTTAATATTGTTCCTGTAGAGGCAGCTGCTAAAGCAACGAGATTTTCTGAAATTGTTATCACTGATGGTCAAGCTAGTACTGATGAAGAAGAGTTAAAACATTTAGCCGCTGGCTCTGACCTTGTCCTATTGCCAACAGCTCCAAAAGCAAGATCTGTTGAATTAACTGTTGAATTAGCATCTTTGCTAAAGCAGTTAGAAATTCCACATGCAGTCTTACTTGTTAAGGTTGACTTTCGTCAAAAGAGAATTGCCACTGAAGCAAGAGAAGCTTTAGAAAAATTTGATTTAACGGTATTAGAAGGGGATATTCCATTGTTATCAGCTTTTGATAAAGCAGAAAATCAAGGATCAGCCGTAATTGATGCTGTAGATGATAAAGGTCGATCCGATCCCAGGCGAATGTCAGGTTGGTCGGCCTATTGTTCCATTGCTAAACAAATTCAATGCCAGATTTCGAAGCACTTGTTAGACATCAACAAACCAGTCGAAGACCTGCCTCTGAGCGCTTAAAAGTAGTTGAAAAACTTTCTATTTCGACTCAACCACCTACTACAGATGGGAAAAATTTAAGCACACTATTTTTTGGCTTTGTGGGAGGACTATCTGGATCAATTATTGGAACCGCGCTGATCTTTTATCTTTCAGCTAAAGAATTGATAGATTTTAAATTTCTTTTTTAAAGTTTAATTCTGAGTTCAACTTGCTTTGTATTTTGATATCTGCGTGAGTTTATATATTTGATCCGTGTGTTTTCTTTGCTATCTCTACCATATTAAAAAAAGTTTTTGATTGCTTTAATAGTTGCTGATAACTGCCAAAGGCAACTATTTTCCCATCTTTAAATTCATATATGCAATCTGATTTTTCAATCGTTGATAATCTGTGAGCAATCGTGATGATTGTGCAACGTCTACCTATGATTTCAATTGCATTCATTACCTCTGCTTCTGTTCGGTTATCTAAGGCACTAGTTGCTTCATCTAAAACTAATAGTTTTGATTGTCTATAAAAAGCTCTTGCTATGGCAAGTCTTTGTCTTTGCCCTCCAGACAATCTGATGCCATTATCACCAACCGAGGTATGTAAGCCCATTGGCATTTCTGATACTAATTCTGCTAATTGAGCTGCCTTAAGTGCATCCCAAACTCTTTCATTATTTATTCTTTCTTCATCTAATCCGTATGCAATATTTTCAATAATGTTGCTATTTAATAAAGTAATTGATTGTGGAACGTAAGAGCAACAATCCTGCCAAGCAGGTACTTCTGTATCAGTAACTTCGACTCCATCTAATAGTAATTTTCCTTTAGTTGGTCTAAGAAGACATAGCAATTGATTGGCGGTAGTTGTTTTTCCGCTACCCGTTTCTCCTACAAAAGCTATTCTCGAGCCAATAGGAATAGTCAAATTAATACCTTGTAAAGTGTAATCGTTACTGTTTGGATACTTATAACTGAGTTTTTCAAGTTTTATATTGTTTCTAGGCTCTATACCTTGTTTTGTAGGCGCTCCTATTGATCTTTTCGTTAGCCTAGTAGTGGGAAGCTCTATCAACTTTAGTATTTCTTCTAAATCAGGAATTGATGCACGCATAGAAGTTAATGCTCGGAATGAATCCTGTAATGGAGGCGTTAGTTTTAATGCTGCTACTGCAATTGTTGCTAAAAATGGAACTATCTCAATAAGTATTGAATCGTTTTGCCCAGTTATATATGGGAAAAGACCAATAGCAAAAATCAATGTAATACCAAAAGGCTCTATTAATGATCTAGGTAATTCAGGTAACACTTCAGCTTTCCAAATGAAAGGGAAAGAGTTTTTACCCGCTAATTTATATCTTTTTTCAAAGTAAGACTCTGAGCTAGTAAGGTGTACATCTATAATTGTTCTCATTGATTCAGTTAATATATTGTTTGTTTCTTTCTCTAATTTGATTCTTTGGCGAGAAGAATGCCTTATATAAGGTGTTACAAATAATGAAATAAATATATAAAACATTAAGAGACTTATGATTAAATATAGAGCTATAGATTTTGCTATAAAAAGAACAGCAATACATATAAAAGTAATCACACATAAGCCGCTGGAAATCTGAAGAATTGGTCTGACTAGAAATTCTGATACTCTTGAAATATTGATTAAAACTTTTGACGATAAATCCGATTTTTTTTTGTTTAAGAAGAACTCATAAGATTGTGATAGTAATTTTTTTTGAGCTAATTCTGATAAGTCTTTCCAAACTGCTACTCGAAGTCTTTCTTGGGCTGCTTTCAGAAATAATTTCGAGAATGATGCAAGCCAATTCATTCCAATGTATATGACGACTAAACTGATAACTTTTGTTTTTGGGTCTTCAGGTATTAAATTTTGAAATGGTAAAGATGGTTGATTAGGTTGGCCTATGAAAACAGTAAATAATCTTGAAATAAGTCCAACTACAATCACATCCACTAAACCAGTCAAGGCTGCTACAGGAATTAATTTCAATAGAGACCTTTTTCTTCTTGCAGGGAGTGCCTTCAGAAGGCGCATTAATAGATGATATGTTTTGCTGGTGCCTATCATTATTTAAAATTACTTACTTTTGAGAAATTATTTATGCTGATTCAGCCAGTTCCTTGGGTGTTTGGTTGCGAGTTGTTTATGTCAGTGCTATGAAAGTCAAAAGAAAATTTTGAAAAAGGATTATTCTGAGATAATTATATTTATTTCGAGTTTAACATTTTTTAAGCTTGATTTATATTCAAGAGTAGATTAATACCTTTTAGTCGATATCAAATATCCTAAAAAGATTAATATAAGAAATGGTAATAAATAAATTACAATCATAAAACTAGACAGGAATATTAATAGACTTAAAAAGATCAAAACTCCTATTAATATAATTCTAATAAATCTTTTGATTTGATTAAGCCAAAATGTACCTTTAAGTTTTTCAAGATTGATTTCTAATTCCCTACGCCTAAGATATAATTCTTTAAGTTGTGTTTGATGCCAATGAATTGAGTCCTCTAACTTTTTTTTATATACATTCTTTCCCAGTTGTTTTATAAAATTATTCGATCTTGGGAAGGTGGATCGTAATTTTACAATTTGTGCTTCAACTAAGGATTTACTATTTTCAGATATTTTTTGATTTATGTCTATGATTTCAATATTGATTTGATCTTGTATCGCAAAGTTTTTATTTGAATTATATTGCACAATTTTGTGACTACTATTTTTTTTATTTTTAAAAAATTTTAAAAAAAAGTTTGCTCTCAACATTTAACTGACTATTATCTAAGATAGATTTCTATGTGGATATTATAACCATGACTTCTATAGTTTTTAATGGGAGCTACATAACAAAAAAGAATACAGGTATTGGTGTCGTTTCTAGGGATTTAGTAAATTCTCTATCTTCTCAAAAAATAACTACACTTATTCCAAAAGATTTAGGAATAAGAGGTGATATTTATATACCTAATAACTTGTCTCCAGGCTCAGGCTTAAAAAGTCATTTCAGACGGCTGTATTGGCTTCAAAATTCTGTCCCAAAATTAATGAATAACTTAAATGCCGAATATTTTTTATCCCCATTATTGGAGGCGCCATTATTTACTAATATTAAATCTATTGTTTTAGCTCATGATTTAATACCGATAAGGTATCCTTCAATATCATTTTTAACGTTATATCATATAATCTATATCCCTTTAATTTTAAAACAATCGAAGATAATTCTATGCAACTCTATTTCTACTGCTAATGATTTGAATAGATTTTATAATGTGCCTAGGGACAAATTATTTCCAATTAGATTAGGTTTTAATAATAAAAAGTATTACCCCATCAGAAAAATAAGAAAAAAATTCTTTCTTATTATTGGTAGACATAATCCACATAAAAATTTGGGCAGGGTTATCAAAGCATTAGCATATGCCAAAATTAATGATTATCAGCTTATCTTTGTAGGCCCTTTTGATAAAAGACATACACCAAGTCTGATAAAACTAATTGATGAATTAAATCTTAGACATTTATGTGTCTGGAAAGGGTGGATTGATGATGATGAAAAATTATCATTATTAAACGAATGTCACGCACTTATTATTGCAAGTCTTTGGGAAGGGTTTGGCCTTCCAGCTCTTGAGGCCATGGCTTGTGGAACGCCTATTATCGCTTCTAACAGGGGAGCCCTTTCAGAGGTGATGGGTGACTATGGCTATTTTGTTAATCCATTAAGCGTGCAATCAATAGCTTTTGCGATGAATGCTGTTATAAATGATAAAAAATGCTTCGAAAAGGCTCTTCAAGAAGGCCCATCGCGAGCAAAGTTTTTTAATTGGATTGATACTGCGAGAACAATAGAAAAAATTATTCAGGAAATCGATTAACCTATGTTTCTAATCGATAATTTAATAATTTAATTGTGTCTATATAAAATATTCAAGCAATTAAATATTTAAAAAATTGTATTCTTTGATTTGATGATTATTCAGATCCTAAAAAATTATTGCGAGATTAATTGGAATTACTTTTTCTAATATGGGGTCACTCTTAATTTATAACTGCTATTATCGTCTTCTAAGCTTTTTTAAATATGCCTAGACAAAAATCTAAAAAAAAATTAGCTCCTAAAATAATTCAAGCAAATGATGATACAAAAACAACACCAAGAACAGCCAAAATTGTTCTTTTTGTATTTGGTGTGGGTCCTTTGATTCTTATGTGTTTATTTTTAAGCTCAAATGGATTTTTCAACTCTCCTTGATAATTTGCTAAACCCTGAGACGAGGAAGCATCATTATGCTTATCTGAAAATTAAGACCTAAACGTTCTTTTTTTTCTTTTTATAACATCATTTGTTTATTGATCGATATATCAACAATTTATTTTGTGTTTCTAGCTAAAATTTGTTTTTATTGCCAAACTAATGCAACTCTATTTGGTTGATTGCCAGTTCACTGATACTGATAATCAAATTGCTGCTTATAAGCAGTTTGTAGAATTTTGGGAAAATGGAGAGATGTCTAAGCAAGATAAATTTGATGGATTTGAAATGCTTTTTCGTGTTCATGCTCCTGGGGAGGGTCGTGTTGTGATTCTCTGCAATGCAAATAGTGATAAAGAACTTTTTCAACATTTCGCTCCATGGAGAGCACAGTTTGGTTTGGATATGGAAATCACTCCTGTTATAAGCTGTCAAAATGTTGTTGACTACCATAAGGATTTATTTGCAAAAATGTCCTAAATGTATTGAATAAATCTATTAATTATTTAACACTCGATTTTAACTTTTCTTCCATAGTCAATAAAGTTTAAAATACTTTTTTATCTGTTAGACAGAGCGTTTCCACTTGTCCATACATTTTTAAAGCCTACTTGATCCTTCAGTAATTTAATAGGAAGGCTTACTAACACTACTAATGCGATTAAAGCAAAAGAGTCGGTTGTGAATCTGGCAATGCCCCATTCTGATGAAGCTAATGCAAAAATAAATAGATGCATAAAGTTACCTAGTTAGATAAAAATATTATCAGACTATTCATTATAAATTTAATTACTTATCAAAAATTATTGTATTTAGGAAATCTAAGAGAAATTTGTAAATATGAATTTTTCTAATAGTTCATGAAAGCTCAAGTCTCTCTACTGTTTATCGTCTCTAATAATTAATTTGAATTTCTTTATTTATGAATTTATAGCTTTTTTATTCGACCATTTCATTCTTTCTTTTTCTATCACTGGGAATCTAAGCTTTGAAAAAACTGACTTTTTAGCTCATGGATCACTTGGGTAATAAGTGACCTCTATTTTTTATGTCTAATTTCACTAGATCAGCTAGAAAGGGCTAAGACTTTCAAAGGGAAATGTATTCATATCAGGAAACGATCAGTGTCTCTTCTGACAAATCCCAAGTAATTGCTGCCTCTAAGCATGCCTGTCTTTCAGTAGGTTGCTTAATCAGAAAAGAAGAACACTCAACTTTGATTGCCCGAGAGAGAATTAATTGGCTATGGGTTGACCCTGTAAAACTAGTAATCGACTTTAGAGAAGATGGTGATAATTGTGAGTTATCAATCTTCGCCTCAAGCTGGTGGTGGGGCAGTAAAAGACACAAAAGATGGATTGTTCAAGAATTTAGTAAAGCTTTGGAATTAAAGCTGTCAGGGAAATCATCAACTTCTGTCGGAGAGGAAGGGGCAGTAAGAACAATCTCCAAATTTAATGATCCAACACTTTTGCAATTCGATATAAGAATTCCTGACTTAATCAAAGACTTAAATGAGGAAGAGACTAGAGAATTTAATTCCAAATATAAAAAAAGAAAGAAGTCTGTCTTAGGAGGAGTCCTGCTAGCTCTTTTCTTAGGAGGCTTTGGAGCACATAGATTCTGGCTAGGAGAAATCAAAGCTGGTTTTCTCTATTTAATTTTCTGTTGGACTTACATTCCATCTTTTATTGGGTGGATTGAGGCCTGTCGCATGGGGAAAACCGTTTCCAAGAAAAATTACAAAACTGCATTAGAAATCATGGAAAAGATCAAATCATCTAAGCAGAATGAAGTCGGTTGACAGCCGATTGCTATCGGAACCATAAGGGCTGACTAAGGCCAGTCCTTTTTTATGTTTTTGAGACGATTGAGAATTCCTTTTTAGAAGAATTATTGGATTTTCGCCCAGTTTTTCGCCCACTATTTCTACTTACAATTTCCGCCCACTTTTTCGCCCATCTCTATTTTTACGATTTTTTGAGATTATGAGACTCGTTCTGCTGGAATAGTAGTGGAGGCCTTACAGCCTCCGTGGATCAATTGGGTAATAAGGCTGACCTGACCCCATCTCCTAAAAGATCAAGCAGCAACAGGGGCTGTTTGACGGGAGAAACTAACGATGTTGTTAGCAGTTATGGTTTTGCTCTGACCGAGCAGGCTTCAGTCACTCGCCTGATACCCCGTCGAAGCCATTGCAGCCCCATGTATGGAGCTGAGCGGAATCGAACCGCTGTCCGAGATATTGGTGTGAATCACCTAGTCCATTAGAAAATAGACATACATATTCTGACAGATCTTTTGGGATTAATCGATTAGTGTTTAAAGAACCTCTTTATCCTTTTTTTTAATAACTCAAAATTAATGAAACTTGTTGCATCTATTTCACAAGGTCTTGAAAAAGAGGGCGCAAAAGAGTTGATAGAACTTGGAGCTAAATCAGTTAAAGCTTCAAGGAGACATATATTATTTGAAGCTGATATGGCTTGTTTATACAGAATACATTTAAGGGCTCGCTTGTCCTTTAGATTTTTAAGAGAGATTTTCAAATTTCCTTGTCAGGGTCCCGATGAACTTTATGGTGGTGTTCAAAGGTCAATTGATTGGGAGAATTGGCTTCAGCCCAGACAAAGTTTTCGAGTAGATGTAACTGGATTTGGAGAAGGATTATCACATACTCATTTCACTGCTTTGCAGGTGAAAAATGCAATTATTGATTTACAAAGAGAGCGATGGGGTGCTCGGTCAAGCATTGATTTGAACAATCCAGATATTTGTTTTCATTTGCATTTGTCGAATCATCAAGCCGTTTTGAGCGTTGATGGTAGTAACTCGAGTCTTCATAAAAGAGGATATAGACCAGCTGTTGGAATAGCTCCAATTAAGGAGACATTGGCTGCAGGTTTAATGCGAATGACTGAGTGGGATGGAACAAAAAATTTGGTAGATCCATTATGCGGTTCCGGAACATTTTTGATTGAAGCAGTCAGCATGTTGCTTGGAATTGCATCTGGTATGGATAGACAATTTCTGTTTAAAAATTGGCCGGATTTTGATACTTATATTTGGGATAAAGAATTGAAAATGGCACAGAATATACAACCCTTAATTAAGAAGTTACCCAAAATAATTGGATGTGAAATTGATGAAATGATTGCTCACTCTGCTAGTGATAACATTAAAAAAGCTGGCTTAGAAAAATATATAGAAATAATTAACTGTCCTTTTCAAGAATTGCAATTGCCACCTGGATTAGGATTTTTAATTTGTAATCCTCCTTATGGGATAAGAATAGGAGATGAAAATGAACTATCTAATCTCTATAGACAATTAGGTGAATACTGCAAGAAGCAAGCCTCTGGTTGGGATCTTTGGTTACTTAATGGGAATCCAAAACTAAGTAAACATTTAGGGATGAAAGCAAGACGACGTTTTCAAGTAAATAATGGTTCGATCGATTGCCGATGGTTGAATTATAAAATTAAATAATTTAATTTTTTCCTAAAACAGCTTTTGTAGTTTTTGCGATTCCCTCCAATGTTTCCGGAAGGTAAGGGCCTTTTGCCAGATATCCCCCAATTCTTAGACTCATCCCCGCCAATAAAAGATTTATAAAAACTAAAATTAAAATTGTTGATTTGTTATCTATTTCAAGCAAGTCTCTAATCCAATATCCGAGAATTAATTCAGACCCGACTAGAGCAAATAACATCAATACCCCTCCAGTAGCTAAGAAAATCACACCACTTATCAGGCGGCGTTTTTCTCGGTCCATTTCTTGCAGCGCAATGCGGACATGAAGATCCATTACTGAACTTGCTAATGCAGTAACTCTTGCAGCAGCTCCTATTCCTTTTTTGCGTTCTGAGTTAGTCATTAATTTCTTCTACCTCCACCAAGGAGTATGCCAAATAAAACTCCAATTCCAGCAGCAATTCCTAAGGCTAAAAGAGGCCTTTTTCTTACTGGCTTTTCAATTTTTGGCCTCAGAGTAGTGTTTAACTCATCTAGAAGGTCTTCAAGCTGTTTTTCTAGAGGCTCTAAAGACTCTGCTAGTCCTCTTGTTTTATCAGTTGCCGAATGAAAAATTTCTTCTAGTTGCTCTCTTACTCCAAAACTGTTTTTTCCTGAATGAACAGATATGACATCGATTAAATCTTCGAGACTGCCTTTAGTCGCTTCTAATGTTTGTTTAGCTAAATCTGGCCATCGCTCTTGAATTTTTGGTAATAAATTATCAAATTGCTCATTGAACCATTGCTCTGGAGATTTTTCAGCAATAGCTTCTTCAGCTTCGACTGAATTTGATGATGAAGAGGGTGAGGAATTCACTGATTCCATAAACCTAAAGGTTTATTTAAAGAATAGAGAGAGATTGCAATAATCGAAACCCCTTAATTGAATTCAATTTTGAAAGTTGCCTAACAAGAATTCTTTTTTTGGAGTTTAAAATGTTTGAAGTCCAAAATTTCATAAGGATTTTTCGTCGTCTTTGCTTACAAATATTGCTATTCGAATACTTATAGTGCTAAACGTCATTGGTATCTCCTTATTGACCCATGGGCGTCGGAATTTCATCAATGGTTTTTGCTTCTAATACAATCCCTACTGATTTTGGCTTAGTTTTAGCTGCAATAGCAGGTGCTGGAAGCCTTCTTTTAATTGCTTTAAGGTTTGTACCTGAGGCTAAAAGCTAAAAAATTTATCCTTGAGTAATTTCTATTGAGGAGATTTATCTCCTGATTAATTTTTTATGGAAATTTCCTGTTTAGTTTTTTAATATTATCCAATTGAGTAATCTTGGTGAAAAAAATCTGTACAGGTGGGTTTTGTTAAAACACGTTGGATCACCGGATGACGTTAAAGGTGTCCATTTTGATTTGCTGTTAGAAGATAAAGAGTTTTGTAAAACTTGGCGCTTGAGTGATATTCCTGTATTAGATGGGCCATATGTTGATTCCGTTTGTATCGCACCACATAATCTTTATTGGCTTGATATCGAAGAAAAGGTTCTATCAAGTAATAGAGGAGTTGCAAAAAGGGTTAAGCAAGGTGTTCTTTTGCAATCTTTTCAATCTGTCGAAACTAGTTCTATAAAATTATCGGTGATATGGGACAAGCTTGAAGTGGATTTGGTGTTAGATGAAAATGGTTGCAGAATTCTCAGCAGAAAAAAGTAATTATATCTTCTGAGTTAGGAGGACTTGAGTTTCTCTGATATTTCGCTAATGTCATTCTTATTGTGGATGCATTCTGTTGGTCCATATCAACCACGTAGATTTGTCTCATTTCAAGTCCTTCGGTGGATCGATGTCGATTCCACTTGAAGAAGGATTTACTGTTGTAACAGGTCCAAATGGTTCAGGTAAAAGCAATATTCTTGATGGGGTTTTATTTTGTTTAGGCCTTGCAAATAGTCGAGGCATGAGAGCAGACAGATTGCCTGATTTAGTCAATAGTGGCGTATTAAAGGCTGGAAAATCTTCGGAAACTAAAGTAACTGTCAAATTTGATTTAACTGATTGGCAGCCCGATGAAGCCGAACAAGGGATAGAACCAACTGAGGATGGGCCTTGGATTAAGCCTGATCAAAAAGAATGGACAGTATCAAGAAAATTAAAAGTTATGCCAGGAGGGTCATATGCTTCCACTTACATCGCAGATGGTGAGACTTGTAACTTACAACAATTACAAACTCAATTAAGGCGTCTAAGGATCGATCCTGAAGGGAGCAATGTTGTTATGCAGGGTGATGTTACTCGAATTGTTTCTATGAGTAATAAAGATCGTAGAGGCCTAATAGATGAACTTGCTGGTGTTGCACTATTTGATACTCGTATTAATCAAACTCGTACAAAGTTGGATGATGTTTATGAAAGGCAGGAACGATGTAGAATTGTTGAACAAGAACTGATTCTTTCCAAACAGCGTTTGCAAAAAGATTGTGAGAAAGCAAGTTTATATAAAGATCTAAAAAATCAATTAATAATTGGCAGACAGCAAGAATTAGTTTTATCTTATGAAAATGCAAAAAAGGGGTTAGAAAAATTAGATATAGATCTTCAAGAATTGATTGAGAAAGAAAAAATAGATGCAGAAAAATTACTTAACAATGAGAAGGATTTAATTAAATTTATAGAAAAATTAGATATTTTACAAAAAAGTGTTAAAGAACTCGGTGAAGATAAATTACTTGAAGTTCAAGGTAAACTAGCAGGGATTGAATCTCAAAATAGAGAGCTAGAAAGACAAGGACTTAATCATAAAAATGAGGGAGAAAAATTACAGGAATCTAGAAATAATCTTCTTCAGAAAAAGAAAGATTATCAAACTGAGTTGCAAAGTAAATTGAATGATATTAATCCTAAAGATCTAGAAGAAGCTGACTTAAGATGTAAAGAAGCTGAGGCTTGGGTTGAATCCTCTAGAAGAAAGCTTTCAGATGTTGCGGGTCGTTCTGGTGAATGGATAGAAAAACATCAGAAAGCCAGAGATGATCTTAATAAAATACGATTGGAATTAGATCCTAAAAGACTAGAGAAACAAAATATTGAAGAAAGTTTACTGCAATTAAATGTTATTTTAAAGGAATTAGAAACTGATCAAAAAGCTGATGAGTCTTCCAATGATAAAGTACATATAGAAATTAATAATTTGAATAAAGAATGGGATAGTATTTTAGAATTAATATCTATTAAAAAAGAAGAATTTCAAGTATTAGTATCTGATAAAGGTATACAAGAGCGCACTAAAAATAGATTAGAGAAAGAACAAGTAAAGCTTCAAAATGATATTGCTCGTTTAGAAAGTAGGAAAGAAATTATATCCGAAAGCCGAGGGACTAATGCAATAACTTTGTTATTAGAATCTGGCATAGACGGTATACATGGACCTGTTGCTAATTTAGGCGAAGTGGAAGATCGCTATAGGATTGCTCTTGAGGTCGCTGCTGGTGCAAGGCTTGGGCAAGTTGTTGTGGATAGCGATCGAATTGCTGCAAAATCAATTGATCTTTTAAAACGAAAAAGAGCTGGAAGGTTAACTTTTTTACCTCTAAATAAGATTTTAAAAAACTCTCAAAATAGATCTGATGTATTTCAGAGATCTCTTCAAACTAATCTCAATAAAGATACCGGATTAATTGGAAAGGCTATTGACCTAGTTCAATTTGATTCAATATATAAGGATGTTTTCTTGTATGTATTTGGTGAGACAATTGTTTTTAGTAACTTGTCATCAGCTCGTGATCAAATTGGCATAAAAAGAGCTGTTACTTTAGAAGGTGAATTGTTAGAGAAGAGTGGAGCAATGACTGGTGGAAGTTTAAATAATAGAGCCTTGGGTTTGAGCTTTGGAAGAATAAAAGACAACGATGATTGTGATCTTTTAAAGCATAGACTATTAGAAGTTGGTGAGACTCTAGCTAATTGTCAAAAGAACGAAAATGCAATTATCCATAAGCTAGACAATCTTAGAACTCAGCTAAGTAAATTAGAACAGAAGAAAGCAGCACTTGATGCTGAAAGAGTAACTTCTAAAAGATCAAATTCGCCTTTATTAGAACGCCAAAGTCATCGTTTAAAAAGGATTGATGATCTTCAAAAATCTAAAAAAGAAAAGCTACTTCACTTAGAGTCTATTAATTTGAGTATTAAACCTTTAGAGGTGGCTTTATTAAAAATTGAGAAGGAAGAAAAAACAATAGATAAATCAAGTGACTCCTCTGTTTGGTCTAAATTACAAAATGATCTAGAAGATGCTGATAAAAATCTTCTTGCTTTTAGAAATAAAAGAGATGAGATTTCAAATAAGCAATCCCAAAACAAACTTGCGATTGATCGATTAAATGATCACGAGGCTTCTTTAATAAGCGAAGAAAAACGCCTAAAGGATTCTATAGATAATCTTGCTTCTGCTCATATCTCTTGGCGTGAGCAAAGCAAACTACTTAATACCAATCGGCAAGATTTGATCAATCAACAAAAAGATTTAGAAACTCGCTTTGGCGAAAAACGCAGAGAAAGAGATTGCGTAGAAGCTGATGTAGCTAAAAAACGGTTGAATTTACAAGAAATGCAATGGAGTCTTCAACGTTTAAGAGAAGATCAAAAGAATATGAAGGAAGAAATGCGAATGGAAACTATTCGATGTATTGAATTAGAGAAGAACCTTCCTAGCCCCAGACCTGTTATCTCAAATCAAATAAGACATGATGGTTTAGATGCTTTACGGTCTCAGTTGGACGCATTGCAGAAAAGAATGGAAGATTTGGAACCTGTAAATATGCTTGCGTTGGAGGAATTGGCCAAATTAGAGGAGAGGCTAAATGAACTTGAAAATAGACTTCAAGTACTTACTGATGAAAGATCGGAGTTATTGCTTCGAATTGAGACTGTTTCAACTTTGCGTCAGGAGGCCTTCATGGAGGCTTTTCAGGCAGTGGATGTACATTTTCGTGATATTTTTGCAAGTCTCTCTGAAGGAGATGGACATTTACAACTTGAAAACCCTGATGAACCTTTGGAAGGTGGCTTGACTTTAGTTGCGCATCCAAAAGGGAAGCCTGTGAGAAGGCTTGCAGCTATGTCAGGTGGAGAAAAATCTTTAACTGCTTTGAGTTTTCTTTTTGCATTACAACGCTTTAGACCTTCTCCTTTTTACGCCCTTGACGAAGTAGATAGTTTCTTGGATGGAGTAAATGTAGAAAGATTGGCTGCTTTAATTGCTCAGCAAGCTCTTCATGCCCAATTTCTTGTCGTTAGTCATAGAAGGCCCATGATTGGAGCCTCAATGAGGACGATTGGAGTTACGCAAGCCAGGGGAAATCATACTCAAGTTGTTGGCTTGCCAATCGCAGCTTGATTGAATTTACTAATATGGTCCAATATGGTTCTACCAATCTTATTTCTGCATATTTGAGTTGACCAACACTCAAGCCCCACAAGAATCAACATCTGCTGTCCCTAGTGACAGATTATGGCTTCGCTCTGAGTTAATGGGGACTCAGGTTATCACTCGTGATACTGGACGCAGATTGGGCCTTGTAGGAGAGGTTGTAGTTGATATTGATCGTAGAGAGGTTGTTGCCTTGGGATTAAGAGATAATCCTTTAACACGTTTTTTACCTGGGCTGCCAAGATGGCTTCCTCTTGATCAGATTCGTCAAGTTGGTGATGTCATTTTAGTAGACACATTAGATTCTTTGAGCGAAAACTTTGTCCCTGAAAGATTCAATAAAGTCATAAATTGTCAGGTCATTACTGAATCTGGAGATCAGTTAGGAAGAGTACTTGGCTTCTCTTTTGATATTGAAACTGGAGAATTACTGACTTTAGTTATGGGAGCATTAGGCGTTCCATTATTAGGTGAAGGAGTTTTAAGTACTTGGGAGATGCCTGTTGATGAAATTGTCAGTAGTGGTCCAGATCGAATTATTGTTTATGAGGGCGCAGAAGAGAAATTAAAACAATTAAATAGTGGTTTTCTTGAAAAGCTTGGTGTAGGTAATTCTGGATGGGAAGAAAGCGAAAGAGAAAGATATAGAGTTAATCTCGTTCCGGTTGAGAATCAATTGACTTCTGGAGAAAGTTCAAATGATGATCAAAGACTTTTAGAACAATCTCAAGAGGAAATATTTGAAGAAGAAGAGATGGAATATGTAGAATTACAAGATTCAGAAGAAGAACAATACAATCAAGAATTGAGATACCTTGATGAACCTAATGAGTCTTCAATCTATTCGGAAATTGAAGACGATGAAGTTGCTTTTACTGAATCAAATATTAAAAATAGATCTGATGATTTTCAAGCAAACAGACCTTCTCGAAAAATTAATAATAGATCAAGAATAAAAATAAAGGAAGAACCTATGGATGTCGAACCATTAGAACAATTATCTATTAAAAAACCTCAGGATTCTCCATCTAATGATAAAGACATTTCAGATATTGAAGATCCATGGTGATTAATTTAAAAAATTTTTTTCTTTTAAAAGATTAATAATTTCTTGACAAAATCTTTGCGTGGCTCCTTTATTACCTCTCAATGTTTGAAGATCTTCCTTTTGACCAGAAAGCCTGGATGGAGAATTTAGCCATTCAACAGTCTCTTGAGCTATTTCTGTAGTGGTAATGTGCCCTATTCTTTCAGGTACAATCATTCTTTTTGCAGATATATTTGGCCAAGCCATAAATCCTCTTTTTCTCATTTTTATGAAGCTAATTAATAAACCTAGGCACCATTTTAAAATTGGTAATCTAGCTATTAAACCTACAAGCCCATCCCATGCTTCCATAACTAAAATGTGTTGAGTAGGTACAACAACTATCATGGGTATATTTAATGAACCCAGCTCTGCAGTATTTGCTCCTACTGTAGTTAGAGCTATATCACACTGAATTAGGTCGCTATATGCTGGATGTTTTTCTTGTATTAATATTACTGTCGAATTATTGGTTATTAATATTCCTCTAGATTCTTTATTTTTGCCGCTAGTAATTGATTTTATTCCTGACTTATATTGTTTTGAAATCGGATTAATTTTGCTGCCAAAATATTCGATTTCATCTATATTTGTGGTAGGAGCAATAGGTATTAGAAACTTAGAATTTGGCATTAATTCTGATATTTTATCAGCGACATCAAGAAAAAAAGGTATCCCAATTTTTAGTTTGGCCCTTTTTGAACCTGGCATGAGAGCAATCCACTTCCCAGAAGGGAGTGGATCATCAATTTTTGCAGTTTCTGTTAAGTCAGCTGTCAGGTCACCTATTACTGAACAACGATTTTGAATTCGTCTTGGTAGTTTCTTAACGATACTTTCCGACATCGCGACAATACGATTATTCCAAAAAGGCCATCTTGCAATCCATTCTGCATAAGTCATGTGCAAATATCCCAATCTTGCTGAGAGCAGCACGCTCCAAAATTGATCACCTCCTAAAAAAATTACTAAACCTTTGGATGGCCATAAACCAAATCTTTTAGGTTTTATAAGAAATTCCCAGAAATTTTTTGCTTTTATTATGTTTTCAAATTGCAACCACTTTTTGGCAACGAGATCTTCATTGCCAGTTGCGTTAGGGCATGGAACCAGTACCAGATTTAAGGATACTGAAGATGTCTTTGCTTTTGGTCTTAGCTCAATTCGGTTATGAAGCTCGCTAGCAAGTGGCTTAACCCAAGTAGTTAGTTCACCTGGTCCGTTTGAGACAAAGATAATTGCTAAAGGATCATCACTCATATATCGATGAGCATTTACTTCTGAAAAATGCGGATGGCGAGACTTGAACTCGCAAGACCGAAGTCACATGTTCCTTAGACATGCGCGTATACCAATTCCGCCACATCCGCAAGTTAACTTAGTTAAGCACCAAGTAAACATGATCATAATGCTAAACCTATTAAGCTTCTACCTAATGCGTTTCTTTCTTGGGCACTAATACTGATACGATCCGCCTGAGGCCTTAATAGATTTGAATGCCCATAGGCAAATTGCTGATAGCTAATCGTGGCGAAATAGCTTTAAGAATTCTCCGTAGCTGTCGTGAGATGGGGATTGCAACGGTCGCTGTCTACAGCACTGTTGACAAAAATGCGTTACACGTTCAATTAGCTGATGAGGCTGTATGCGTTGGAGATTCTCCTAGTAGTAAAAGTTATTTAAACATTCCAAACATATTAGCTGCAGCAACATCACGAGGTGTTGATGCTATTCATCCTGGCTATGGCTTTTTAGCTGAAAATGATCGCTTCGCAGAGATTTGTGGAGATCACGGGCTGATTTTTGTAGGTCCATCTCCCCATGCAATACGTTCAATGGGTGATAAGTCGACAGCTAAATCGACTATGCAGAAGGTCGGAGTTCCAACCGTTCCTGGAAGTGAGGGTTTGTTAGAGAGCGTTGCAGATGCATCCAAGCTTGCATCTGAAATGGGATATCCAGTAATGATTAAAGCAACTGCAGGAGGAGGTGGAAGAGGTATGCGTTTGGTGGGGCATGCTGATGAATTGGATAATCTTTTTAAAGCTGCACAAGGTGAAGCAGAAGCTGCATTTGGGAATCCAGGTTTATATATGGAGAAATTTATTGATCGTCCAAGACATGTAGAGGTGCAGATTCTTGCTGATCGTTTTGGAAATGTCGTGCACCTTGGAGAGAGAGATTGCTCGATTCAAAGACGCCATCAGAAACTTTTAGAGGAATCTCCAAGTCCAGCTTTAGATGATCACTTGAGATTAAAGATGGGAGAAGCAGCTGTTGCAGCTGCAAAAAGTATTAATTATGAAGGAGCTGGGACAGTTGAATTCCTACTTGATCGGAAGGGAAATTTTTACTTTATGGAGATGAATACTCGAATACAAGTTGAGCACCCTGTCACTGAATTAGTTACTGGTATGGATCTCATATCGGAACAATTACGTATTGCAGGAGGGGAAAAATTAGAATTTAGTCAGTCAGAGATCAAGCTTGAAGGTCATGCAATTGAATGTAGAATTAATGCTGAGGATCCGAATCATAATTTTCGGCCATCTCCAGGCAAAATTACAGGCTGGTTGCCGCCTGGTGGACCAGGTGTAAGGGTAGATAGCCATGTTTATACAGGTTATGATATACCGCCTTTTTATGATTCTCTTATAGGAAAATTAATTGTTTGGGGAAGAGATAGAGAAGCTGCACTGAAACGCATGGAGAGGGCTTTAAACGAATGTGCTGTCACAGGTATTACAACGACTATTGACTTCCATTTGAAATTACTTAAGAGAAAAGAATTTACAAAAGGGGATGTTCATACAAAGTTTGTTGAACAAGAAATGTTGTAAATAGTGCTAAGGATCAAAATATAATTTGAGTTAGTAATCCTTGTTGTCCAAGAATCAATTCGCGAAAAAGACTTAAAAGACCTACCCAAATAATTGGAGTAACATCTACACCTCCTATAGGAGCTACGATTTTGCGAGTAAATACAAGTACAGGTTCAGTTGGTAAGAAGATAATTGGCCAGAAACCAGTTCTTAAATCTATTTTTGGATACCAAGTCAAAATAATTCTGAGAAGGAATGCAAGGGTTAGGGAACCTATTAAAAAACCCATTAAAAAATGGAGGGTTGGAAGACTTTTAATTAACAGAGGCATCACAAAGCTCAAAGCATTATTGAATAGATGGTATAAATCATCTTTTATTGCGTAAGATTACTCGGTGTTGCATAAGAATTAGCTGAAATGGCTTTTCATTTATTAAATTTGTTCCTAACTGCTGGAGCTTCTAGTGAAGCTGCTACAAGTTCTGCTGTTGGAATGATAGGGAGTTTTCTTGCGGCTGGAGCTTTGATAGTTGCACCTGCTGCTGCGGCCTTGATTTGGGTTAGTCAAAAAGATGCTTTGAGTAGATAGCCCTAGCAAACACCTATTTATGCCATAGACTGATAAAAATAAGGTTGTATTCAACCTGAAAATGTTTATTTAAGAGGGCAAACTTGGTCAATGCCAGTCTAAATTGGGCCAGCATTGTTGGCATAGTTCTTGCTGTATGCGGAGCTGGGTTATATTTTCTTAGATCTTTTAAGCCAGCATTGGCAAGAGATTACGATGTATTCTTTGCCGCTATTGGCTTGCTCTGTGGCGGAATACTTTTTTTTCAAGGATGGCGATTAGATCCCATTCTTCAGTTTGGACAGTTTTTACTTGCAGGAACTACAGTTTTCTTTGCTTATGAAAGTGTTCGCTTAAGAGGCATTGCAACCGATCAAGCGCGAAGATCTTCATATTTCGATGATGAACCTGAGTTGCCAAGATCTCCTAGAGGAGGCTTGTCTGATTCAGGCTCTGATAGAAATTATGATCGATTTGAGGAATCTCAGCCTATCAATAGAAGATTTTCAGGGAGAGAAGATTACGAAGAAGAATATGCAGAAGATCAAAATTATGGAAGACGTCCATCGAGGGCGGCAATTCCTGAGCAGGCGGTAAGTAGAAGACCAAGAAATATTAGCTCTACAGAAATGAATTCCCGAGGAGCTGAACGAGATAGGAGAATGGAAAGATTCAATAATGCAGAATCTTCTTCAGATAGAGCTTCAAGATTTGGAGAGAGGCGAACTAGCCGACAAGAAACAAGGCGAGGGACTCGTCCTTCAGTAAATGATCAAAAATCAAGTCGTAGAAGAAATGGAGCTCCTAATCTCTCGCAAGCATCATCTTCAAGGTTAAATTCTCCTAATCAGACTAGGCCCTCCTCAGGATCTAATAGGCCTTCTAAAACTAAAAACAGTATTGAAGATGCTGCTTTTTCTAGTTCTGACAGACGAGCTAATAGAAGACCTGCACAAAATTCAGATCCAAGCTCTGATAATGAAAGATCATCTTCTAAAGGTTCTTATTCATCATCCACGAGAAAGCCGAGGCCCAGAGATAACAGTTCAAGATTTGATGATTAATACAACAATGATTATCTACTAATTATTCCAGCCCATTCCAAAAAAGATGACTTGCTGAGTGCTTCTACTAGTAAAACTGCCATTAAACCAATCATTGCGAATCTTCCATTCATTCTTTCTGCATATCCACTCCAACCAAATTCAGGAATGTCATTTGTGGTTGCGCTAGGTGAAAGATTTTTTATTTCTGAATCAGTTTTTTCTGGCTCAGTTGACAGAATATCTTGATTGGTTTCAGTATTTGAGTTCATAGAAATAGTCTAGTTCTCATTGAATTGGTAACTTGCAGCGGGCAATAATCGCCAACCTTTGTTCTCAGTTATTTCAAGTACAGTTTCATGATAGTTCTTTAAGGTTGGTCTATGACCAACGCTAATTGAAGCCATCTCACGTTGTTTAAGAAGTTCATAAAGATGTCTTTCTGTATTTACGTCTAATGCACTTGTTGCTTCATCTAAAACGACATATTTAGGTGAATTTAGTAAAAGTCTTGCGAAAGCTAGCCTTTGTTGCTCTCCAAGAGACAATAGCCTTTGCCAATCTTGTTTAATGTCTAGGTCAGGATACCTTTGGATAATTTGAGGTAACTTAACTTCTTCTAAAACGGCTTTTAGATGATCGTCACTGAATCTATTTTTATCTAATGGGTAACAAAGCTGTTCTCTTAGAGAACCAAGAGTCATATAAGGTTTTTGTGGAATAAAAAGCAAATCACCATCTGAGGGTGTTTCTATTTCACCAGACTGTATAGCCCATAGCCCACTAATTGCTCGAAGTAAAGACGTTTTACCGCAACCAGAGGGTCCTACTACAAGTAAACTTTGACCTGTCTCAAGACTTAGATTTAAATTATTAATTAGGAAATTATCCTTTCCAGGAGTTTTAATACTTACATTTTTAAGAATAATAGAGTCGTTTGTTTTAATTTCTACTTTAAAATCTTCATATTGATTATCTCTGATATCATTCATGTTTGATTGAAATCCTTCAAGTCTGCCTATAGAAGCTGAGAATCTTGCTAAAGCCTCTATTTTATAAATAATAAAAAATAATGATCCTTCAAGAAGGTTATAGTTTAAATTAGCTTGTTGAAAACTTCCGTAGTCCATCTGGCCGCTAAGAATTGGTCCAGCAAGGATAATGAAAGGGATAAAGACACTTCCATAAATTCCAGAACGTTGGAGAACTCTTAATAATGCTTCCCATATTATTAGTAGATTAAAGTTATCAACTACAGATTTTAATCTTCTACTAACTTCTTTTTCTTCTTGATTTTCACCAGAATAAAAAGCAATTGATTCTGCGTTGTTTCTTACATGGACAAGACCATAACGAAAATCAGCCTCAAAACGTAATTGATCATAATTTAATTTAAACAGCTTTCTACTAGCAAAAAGTAGTAAAGATGAAACTAATGTGGCGTAAACTATAAGAGCAAGTGTTAGCTCTTTACTAATACTTAGCAAAATAAAAATGTTTAATGAAAATACTAATAAAGAATCAAAAATATTTAATGAAAGATCAATTGTTTGGGCAGTAAAGTCTCTGGCATCTTCTGTAATTCTTTGATCCGGATTATCGACATTCGTTTCAGATTCATCGTTAGGATTCAATATGTAATATGTCCTATCATCTAAATAATCTGTTATCAGGCTTTTAGATAACCACTCTCTCCATAAAAGCTGAAGCTTGGCTGAAAAATAAAATTGGAAGCTCCTTATGGGAAGAGCTGCAATGAAACATATGCCAAGAATCCACAAATTTTTGTAACTTTCATTTTCATCTTTTTGTATTAAGGCATTAGTTATATCTCTAACTAGAAAAGTAATTCCAGCGTTGATTCCATTTACAGATAATAACATCAATATAATTACTCCCAGTAACAGCCAAGGAAGCCATCTCCTTTGCCTTAACTGACCACGAACCGTTATAAATGAAAAAATTCCTAAGGCAAATAAGCTTGAAATTATCATTCCCGAAGGGCCATCCCAAATGACCTTTAACGAATTTTGAACCCCTCCTAAAAATTGGTTTGTTATCTCTGGAGCTAAATTGGTTAACAGGCTCATTAAACCTGTAAGTAAAAATAAAACTGTTCCTCCTACACAAAATAATAAAGCTATTAATAAATAGACAAATAGCCAGCCGTTGTTCTTCGTATAAGGGAGAAAATATGGCTGAGTAAGCTTTCTTAATTTAATAAGTTGGCTTATTAGTCCTTTTTGAGCTTTAGAAATTGATGAGGTCATATTAATGTGATTATTTCAAAGTCAATAAGTACATGATTAGAAATAAGGTTAGCTTATTTTTTAGATTTAAATTGGACACTTTTTTGAGACCAAAAACTCATAAAAGTCATTTATTTTTATATGTTAGCTAAAACCCAAATATGTTTTTATTATCATTGGTATTGGTAGTGAGGAAATAAGCTGAACATCAAAAGTATGAACTGCAGGAATAGTTTGATCTAATACCCAAATAACTAAAAATGGGGCATTAAGAATTATTTGCCATTGCCATTTGTAAGTTAAAATTGCCCATATTTTCTTAAAAACAGATTTCTGTCTCTCACTAAGATTTGACCAAAAGTCATGTAAATTTGCATTTACTTTATTAATAAAGCCGTTTTTATCTGCAGCAGTTTGGGAATCCATTGGTCACAATTAATTTAGTACCTTATAGCGCATGAATGGGTGGAAATGAGTCATTAACTAAGCCAGTCAAGCAATCGTGCTGATTGCTTAGAAAATCATGAAATTTAATAGTTATCCAGGCGGCCAACTTAATTTCCTACCGCCGATTATATGAACATGTAAGTGAAAAACTGTTTGGCCTGCTTCTTCTCCAGTATTTATAACCGTTCTCCAACTTTCTAAACCAGCAGCTTTTGCAATTTCAGTACCTTTGAGAAGCAAGTGACCAAGTAATTCTTGATCTTCTTTTTTTATTTGTTGCAGACTTGGAATAGGTTTTCTAGGAATTATTAAAATGTGAGTAGGTGCTTGGGGAGTTATATCTTTAAAAGCTAGGCACTTTTCATCACTAAAAACCTCATCACAAGGTATTTCACCACTAAGAATTTTATCGAAAATTGTTGTCATTTAATTTGAAGTGAGATCAATACAAGAATCTCATTAGATTCTTTGTCGTTTGAATTGACATGATTCTAGTAATTCGTATCTTTTATTACATCGTTTTGATTGAAGTTATTCTCATTTAATTGTTTTTTCAGCTCTTCTTCATCGGTTACTTTATCAACAAAACAAACACCATTTAGGTGGTCTATTTCATGCTGAATGCATCTTGCCATTAGACCATCAGCATTCATTTTTTTTGGTCGACCCATTTCATCTCGATAACTTAATTTGATTGAGGAGGGTCGTAAAACATTTAGGTAAACGCCTGGGATACTTAGGCAACCTTCTTCATATGTATCTAAGCTTGCACTGGATGAAATTATTTCAGGATTTATAAATACCATCGGTGGAGCATTTTGATCTTCAAAATTTAAATCAATAACTAATAATCTTTTTTGTATTCCTACCTGCGGTGCTGCCAAACCAATACCTTTTGATGAATACATAGTTATGAGCATATCTTTAACTAACTTTCGAATTGAATCGTCAACTTTGACGATACGATTAGCTGGCGTTCTTAAAGCCTCGTGACCCAGTTGATAAACCTTCAAAGGAGGATTCTTGACAGGTTCTTTCGAAACTGAAATTGAGGGCTTCTTTTTTTCTGCATTTTTTGCAAGTTGAGCAAAACTGCCAGCCAAAGGAGTCTTCAGGCAACAACTTTTACACTTTACTTTGTTTTAAGTTCCATGAGTGAATTAATCATTGACTCTCAACATCAATCAAGAACAAAACAATGAGAATCTTGGATGCTGAAAAAGTCTATGGAGAAGTTCCCATATTTAAAGAGCCTCGAATAATAGGTGATTGGGTTTTATGGTTAGAACAAAGACCAAACGAAAAGGGAAGAACTACTGCTGTAATTAGACCTTGGGGACAAAAAAACGTATTACCTCAGGAGTTAACACCTTATCCAAGCGATTTAAGGACAAAAATTCATGGATATGGTGGTGCTCCTTTAACAGCTACTCTCGATGGATCAGATCTGATATTGACTTGGGTCGACAATAAAGACAACTGCTTATGGATGAGAATCTGGTCTTCTAAGAAAGAAGATGACAGACCTTCTTCTTTTAAATTAATACCTAAAATAAAATCTATTTGTCTTTCAAAAAAACATAACTGTTGTCTTGCCGGTGGCGTAATTGACCTTGAAAAAAATATTTGGCTTGGATTGATGGAAGATGAAGAAGGAGATCATATAGTCTCTTATTCTCTAACAAAAACTAATCAATATCCAAAATTTATTTATTCATCTCAGGGATTATTAGGTTATCTAGCGCTTAATTCTAAAGATAGAAAGTTGGCTTGGGTTGAGTGGGAAAATACCTCAATGCCTTGGGATTTAAATGAATTATTGTTAGCTAAACTTGATGAGAATGTCAATATCATAGATATAGTAAATTTTAATAATGAATATTTAAAATGCGCAGAAAAAATATCATTTTTTAATCCCATTTGGTCCGATACAGGTGATCTTTTTGTAGCTGAAGATAGTAGCGGCTGGTGGAATATAACCCAGATTAAAACTGATATTAATAATAATTCAATTAATATTTTTCAGAATAAATGGACTATTAAGGCTGAAATTGCTTTTCCGCAATGGGTCCTGGGGATGTCGAGCTTTTCATGTGTGGGGAATGATGTTGTTGGGGCTTTCGCTCAAGAAGGAATTTGGACTTTAGCTTTATTTCAAGAAAATGGATCTATCAAGACTGTTGATCTTCCTTTTATTGAGTTCTCAGGTCTTCATTCGCATCAAAATAGACTTGTTGGAATTGCTAGTAGTTCAGAAATTACTGAAGGGATTTTTGAAATAGATTTATTGGATAAAAGTTGGGAACATACTCCTGCATCTTCATTTAGCTTGGATCCAAAGGATATAAGTATTGGCGAATCTTTTTGGTTTATCGGATCGAATGAAGAGAGTGTTCATGCTTGGTACTATCCACCTCTTGATAGACAAATATTGTTACCGCCTTTATTGGTAAAAAGTCATAGCGGACCTACTGGTATGGCTCGTTGTGGATTGGATCTAGAGGTGCAATTTTGGACATCAAGAGGTTGGGCGGTTGTTGATGTTAATTATGGAGGTTCTTCAGGTTTTGGCAGGGAATATAGAGATAGATTGAGAGGCAATTGGGGAGTAATCGATGTTTTGGATTGTACTAAGGCAGCTGAGTCATTGATTGCATCTGGGAAGGCTGATAAGGATCGCATAGCAATTGTAGGAAGTAGCGCATCGGGTTTTACATCTTTAGGTTGTTTGATATCTACTGACATTTTTAATATCGGAGCATGTAGATATGCTGTAACTGATTTGATAGACATGGCTAATTCAACTCATAGATTTGAAGAATTTTACTTAGATTATTTAATAGGTAATATAGAAATTGATTATGAAAAATATCTTGAAAGATCGCCAATTGAGCATGTTAAGTCTATCAAGAGGCCATTAATTTTATTTCATGGATTAAAAGATAAAGTGATATCCTCTGATCAATCTGTTGCAATTAAAGATGAATTATTAAAAGGTGAAATTCCAGTCCAAATAAATTTGTTTGAGAACGAAGGGCATGGATTTAAAGACGGCAAAATAAAAGTAGATGTATTAAAAAAAACTGAGGCTTTTTTTAGAAAATATCTAAATATTTAAGAATTTTTCTTTAAAAAATAAATTACTGATTTTAATTCTTCAGTAAGAGAATCAATTTCTGATGGAGTAGATGTAAAGCTCAAGCTTGCTCTAGCGGTGCTTTTTATCCCATAGAAGCGATGAAGTGGTTGGCAGCAATGGTGACCACTTCTTATGCAAATATTGCTGTTATCTAGTAGCTCAGCAACATCATTAGAGTGAATACCTTTTATATGAAAGGTTGCTAATGGTCCTCTATCAGGTTGAATTACAGGACTTGGACCAAGAATTTTTAAATCATCTATCTCCTCTAATTTTTCAAAAAGATATTTTGTTAATTCTTTCTCGTAATTATGGATTTCGTTTAATCCTATTGATTGTAAATAATTAAGTGCGGTTCCCATACCGATTGCTTCCCCAATAGCTGGGGTACCCGCCTCGAATTTATGCGGTAAGTCTGCCCAAGTGCTGTTGTCTTTAAAAACTTCATTAATCATTTCTCCTCCACCTAGGAAAGGAGGAATTTTTTTTAAAATATCTTCTTTACCCCATAAAAAACCTATTCCAGTAGGCCCGCAGAGTTTATGAGAAGATCCTGCCAGAAAATCAATACCAAGTTTTTTTATATCTACCGGCTTATGAGCAAGACTTTGGCAAGCATCTAAAAGAACTAAGCTACCTTTTTGATGAGCAAGGTTTGAAATTTCCTCGATAGGATTACAACAACCTAGTGTATTACTTACATGAACAAGACTGACTATTTTAGTTTTATCACTCAATTTATTTCTAAAATCATCTAGATCTAACTTTCCATTTTTATCAATATTGATATAAATTAGCTTGCACTTTTTTGCGTTGGCTATTAATTGCCAAGGAACAATATTACTATGATGCTCCATTAAACTTATTAATATTTCGTCGTTTTCCTGAAGTTCAGAATTACCCCATGCATAAGCTACAAGGTTGATAGCTTCCGTAGCATTTCTAGTAAAAATAATTTCTTTTTCATTATTACTATTAATAAAATTTGATGTTAACCTTCTTGAATTTTCAAATTTTTCTGTTGCGATTGCACTCATCTGATGAGCACCTCTATGAACGTTAGCGTTTTGAAAGCTATAGTATTTTTTTAAAGAATCTATGACTACTTGTGGCTTTTGACTAGTAGCTGCATGATCTAAATAGATCAAATTCTTATGATTTCCATTAAATAGTGGAAAATCATTTCTACTTTTCTCAGCAATATTTTCAGGTAAATGCTTCACTTTTTTATATCTTATATTAACTTTTCAATAAATTTCCACTTTCCAGCACTTTTAGGAAAATGTGAAATCACTTCATCATAATATCCTTTTAATAATAAAGAATTAGCATGTTTATTATCAATGCCTCTACTAAGTAAATAAAATAATTCTTCATCTTGGAGTTGGCTTACAGTTGCTCCATGAGTACACCTAACATCATCAGCAACTATTTCTAGCTCTGGTTTTGTATCTATTCTGGCACGTTTGGAAAGTAATAAATTTCTACTTAGCTGAGCAGCTTCTGTTTTTTGGGCTTTTTGAGGAACTTCAATCGAACCATTAAAAATGCAATGGGAATATTCAGAAGCTACGGCTTTTTGTAATTGATCAAGCTTTCCATTTGGACCTTCAAATCTAATTAAAGAGTGTGTGGCTATTTGCTCTTTTGATTTAGTGACTTGAAGCCCTTTGATAATTGTTGAAGCTTCTCCTTGACTTTGAATTATTCTTGGTTCAAATCGGGCATAATCCCAACCATGATGAATTGAATGAAGAGAGTATTTGCTTCTCTCTGATTGTTCTACCGCTAAAGTACAAATTGAGGATGATTCTTTCTCTTCACCCAAAGAAATTAACCCATGAGTTAACTCTACTTTAGACTCTAATTTTATTTCAATTAAATGATTTTGTGCTGAATTATTATTACCTGTGAAAATTTGTAAAAGATCTAATTTTGCTCCCTCCTCTATAAGTAGAAAGATTCTGGTTGCGATTGATTTTCCTTCTATTGATGGAATTATTATCTCTAATGAATGATCGAAATTACGTCGTACTTTTAAGGCTAAAAGTTCTGAGCTTGAGGCCTGATTAAGACATACAGAAATGTCATTTTTTATATTAGTTGACTTAACTATTTTGCCGAGATTATCTTCAATTTCTCTGTTGTTTAGCTTCTCAATTCCATTAGGTAGATTAATATTTAAAATAGGATTTATATGGGGATTAATTATAATTCTTTCTCTGTTACCATCTTTTTCAGGAAAGATATATTTAGTATCTTCGCTATCGATAATTGTTGGTAACGACAAAAAACTATTTAACTTATTGAAGTTGGATAATCGCCACGCTTCATCTTTCTTAGAGGGCAAACCTTTCTCTAGGAGAAATTCTCGTCCTATAGCTTGTTCGTTTTTTAAATAACCTTCAGTTGGCGGAAGAGAGTTAAGCCACGCTTCGGAAATAGTTGATGATTTCATTTTGCCATTTCCTTCTCTTTTGTATTTGTGTCAATAAAGTCATATCCTGATTTCTCAAGGTCAATAGCTAGTTCTTTGTTGCCAGTTTTTATTATTTTTCCATCAGCCATTATATGTACAAAGTCAGGAGTAATTTCATTGAGCAGTCTTTGATAATGGGTGATTAAAATTGTTGCCGCGTTTGGTTGTGAGAGTCTATTGATCCCAGATGCAACAATTCTCAGTGCATCAATATCAAGTCCTGAGTCAGTTTCATCGAGTATTGATATGACTGGTTCAAGAAGAGCCATTTGAAGAATCTCGTTGCGTTTTTTCTCTCCGCCAGAAAAACCTTCATTTACGCTTCTTTCTAGAAAGGTTGGATTCATTTCAACTATTTTCAATCTTTCTTTTACTAAATCTTCGAATTCAAAAGTATCTAATTCACTTTTAAGTAATTCTTTTCTTCTTGAATTGGTGGCAACTCTTAAGAACTCGAGATTACTAACACCAGGAATTTCTACTGGATATTGGAAACCAAGGAAGATACCAATTCTTGCTCTTTCCTCCGGCTCTAGCTCAAGAATATCCTTACCTTTAAATTGGATAGATCCTGACAAAACTTTGTAAGACGGATGACCAGCTATAACTTTTGAAAGTGTACTTTTTCCGCTTCCATTGCGACCCATAATCGCATGGATTTCTCCTTCTTTTACTATCAGATTGACTCCATGAAGTATCTCTTGATCCTCAACACTGGCATGAAGATCTTTAATAGATAATATTGTTTCTGAAGTTGATGAAATCACTAAATTAGGGAGAAAGTTGAAGAGAGCAAAAGTAAGGTTTTAATTTATTTTTATCCAACAGAACCCTCCAATTTTAAAGCTAAAAGTTTATCTGCCTCAGATGCAAACTCCATAGGTAATTCATTGAAAACATCACTACAAAATCCACTGACTAACATTGAAACGGATTCCTCGAAATCAATTCCTCTACTTTGTAAGTAAAACAGTTGATCTTCTGAAATCCTACAAGTACTAGCTTCATGTTCAATATTTGATTGAGGTTGCTTGGATTGAATATATGGGTATGTATTTGCACTGGCTTTGTCACCGATCAACATGGAGTCACATTGACTGTAATTTCGGGAGCCCTCTGCATTTGGGCTTATGGATACTAGACCTCGATAGCTATTCTTAGACTGTCCAGCACTTATACCTTTGCTTACGATTTTTGATTTTGTATTTTTTCCTATGTGAATCATTTTTGTCCCAGTATCCGCTTTCTGACAATTATTAGTTAGTGCAATTGAATAAAACTCCCCAATAGAATTGTCTCCTTGTAACACACAACTTGGGTATTTCCATGTAATTGCAGACCCTGTTTCGACTTGAGACCAGCTTATTTTGCTTTTCTTTCCTCTACATTCCCCTCTTTTTGTGACGAAGTTATATATTCCTCCAACTCCCTCCTCATTGCCTGCATACCAATTTTGCACGGTTGAATATTTAATAGATGCATTATCGAGCGCAACAAGCTCAACCACCGCAGCATGAAGTGTATTGGTATCAAACATAGGCGCGGTACAGCCCTCTAGATAACTAACGGAGGAAGCTTCTTCTGCGATAATTAAAGTTCGTTCGAATTGACCAGTATCGCCAGAATTTATTCTAAAATAAGATGATAATTCCATTGGACATTCGACACCTTTGGGGATGTAAACAAACGAACCGTCACTAAAAACTGCAGAATTTAGGGCTGCAAAAAAGTTATCATTTATAGGAACAACTGTACCCATATATTTCTCAATTAAATTTGGATATTCGCTAATTGCTTCACTAATAGAGCAGAATATTACGCCATGTTCAGCTAGTTTTTCCTTGTATGTAGTAGCTATTGAAACACTGTCAAATACAGCATCTACGGCTACATTAGATAATCTTTTTTGTTCACTAAGTGGTATCCCAAGCTTTTCAAAAGTTTCAAGTAATTTGGGATCAACTTCATCTAAACTCTTTTTCTTTATGTCTTGCTTAGGGGCTGCATAATAAACAAGATCCTGATAATCTACTTTGGAATAAGTTAAGCCAGACCAATCAGGTTCTTTCATCTTCAACCATTGTTTATAAGCTCTTAAACGAAATTTTAATAAAAAATCTGGTTCATTTTTTTTGGCAGAAATCAATCTAATAACGTCTTCATTCAAGCCTTTTGGGATCTTTTCAGTTTCAATCTCAGTTATAAAACCGTATTTATAAGGTTGGGAAACAATTTCTTCGACAGTATTAGATTGAGTCATTTTATTTTGATTAAATCAAGTCGGAGTAGTTTTTTATTTATGAAAAGTTGGCTTTTAAGATCCAAGATAATTTTTAATTATGACATCTAGAGTTCATCATTGGATCAGAGTGTTTTGATAGTTGGATCTCAAAAGTCATTCTAAGTCAAATCAAGAGGGAAAACCCAGTGTTACGAAAGTAGTTTTAATCTCTTATCACCATAAGCCAAAATGCTTACAATCGTTTACAGTCATAATTGTGCTGGAATAAACTCTTAATCTTTTTTTAATTTGTAAAAGATTTTCTAATATATACAAATAGCTATGTAAATCCTTATTCATACTGTTGAGTTCATTTATCAATTCCTTTTTTGGACTTGCAATAGTTAATGAATTAATATTTTTTCCTTGTTTATAAGTGGAAAAAATAAGATAAAACCTATCTAAAGATAAATATTCTTTTAAACTTTACAGATAAAAGATCCTGCTGCTGACAGATGATGGAATCTACTTTCAACGATAATTCTAAACATAGTCCCTTAAGTAAAGAGGATATAAATTTGATCGGCTTGACTAACCTTTCAGCTAGTGAAAAGCATCATTTAAGGATGCTTGCGCATTGCTTGCAATGTTTTAAATCAATGAGTACGAACAATCCAAGAGGTTTGATCCCTGTGAAGGAAGAATGGCTTGAATGGTGCTTGAAGAATCCCATCATGATCAAAGATGATGAGTTTGTTCAGGTTATGTTCGAGCAATTTTCTGGAGCAGCTATCCAACTTGAAAGATTGTCTAATGATTTAAAAGTTGCTCCATTAGATTTGACATTGAGAAATTTAATCGACGCATATGAGGTTTGAAATAGTTCTAGTCCTTAGATGAGAAGAAATTTAATTTAAGCGGGTGATCCCAAAGAAAAAAGTCTTCGAAATTTTCAACTTTGGATTTTTTTTTTTTGGTTGACTGTGAAATTCGTGGATTGGTAATGAACTCCTGGTTCTTAGTTATCGCAACGCTTTTTGTCTGTAGATACCACTTTTTAATCTTTTCTTGGAGTCAGTAGATGCTGACCACACCAACGAGAAGAGCACATTTCATCACATACTTATCGCACTGATCCCAAACAAAAAATGGAGGTTTATGGGCGTGACTTTTGATCAAGAATCCCTGTCACGTTTAACACTTCGTCAGCTTCGTATTAAAGCTAGTGAATTAGGAATTCCCCTTTATAGTAGAAAATCAAAAGCCGATTTAGTTAAGGGTGTTTTGCTCTACGAAGAAAAAAAGGAATTAGAAAAACAGTTGATAAATAATACAGTCCAGCCATCCAACGAAACCACAGATCCAAGTTCTTCAGAGACGAAAGTCGTTTTTCTTCCACGTGATCCAGAGTGGGCATATGTATTTTGGGAGATATCAGATTCGGATCGTTCTAATGCTCAAAATGAAGGCGCTATTCGACTTTGTTTGCGTTTAGCTGATGTCACCAACAAAAATGATGGAGAACCTAATCCTGGCACTCTTCAAGAAGTTGTTGTTGATAGTCACAGTACTGAGTGGTACTTACCTATACCTTTGGGTGGAAGAGATTATAAGGTTGAACTAGGTTATCGAATTGGTCATAAATGGATGTCACTTGCTCATTCATCTTCAGCTAAAGTACCTTCACTTCATCCAAGTGAACAAATTCTGGACCAATTTGTTCCTTTTAGCCTGGAAGCGCCAGTTACCTCCTCTGATTCTAAGGTAGACACTCTTTCATCAGAACAACCAGATAGTGGTTTGCATGAGCGCTTATATCAATCAGCGACTACAAAATTTAGAACTCGAAGAGTTGGTTCAGAAGAATTTCAACAGGGTATTTCAGGAGATCTAAGTTCAAATAATGAGTCTGGTAGTGGACTTTGGGCTAGTGGCTTAAATGAATCTGGTATTGGAGTGGTTCCTCAAGCCCGTTCTTTTTGGCTGGTTGCTGATGCTGAACTAATTGTTTACGGAGCTACTGATCCCTCAGCTAAATTGTTTATCGAAGATGAAGAGGTTCCATTAGCAAATGATGGAACTTTTAGATTGCAAGTCCCATTTAGAGATGGTATTCAGAACTATTCAATTAAAGCCATAGATAAAGATGGGGTTGATTCAAGAAACATAACAATGAAATTCGAAAGAGTTACTCCAGTTGATAACACTAATCCAAATTCAAAAACTGAATCAGAATGGTTTTAAATCTAATCCCAATTGATTAATGGTTCGATTAATTGTTGCTTTTACTCCATTAGTTGGTGCTATCGCTTTCCCTTTATTAATTCCTACTACGATTGAGCGCTTAGGACTTGGTCCGGGTGTTTTAAGTGCGTTGATATTAAGTACTCTTTGGTTTATCGCAATGCTTCGTACATCTGAAATGCCTCACTGAATTCAAAGTGTTGCTTTTCCTTGTCGATTCATTTTTTATATCATTCACTAATTTATTTTCAAAGTGTTTTCTTCAGAATTTAGCCAACTTACAGTTAAGTTAAACTCACCCTTTACTGATCAGAAACCAGGTACTTCTGGATTAAGAAAAAGTACTTTGCAGTTCGAAGAGGCTCATTACCTTGAGAGTTTTATTGAATCAATCTTGTGTTCTCTGCCTGGGGTGCAAGGGGGTGTTTTGGTTGTGGGAGGTGATGGTAGATATGGGAACAAAAGAGCCATTGATATTATTATTAGGATGGCAGCTGCACATGGAATTCAAAAAGTCATAACTACTGTAGATGGGATTTTGTCGACCCCTGCGGCTTCGAATTTGATTCGAATTAATAAAGCAATAGGTGGAATTATTTTATCTGCTAGTCACAATCCAGGTGGACTGGAAGGAGATTTTGGAGTCAAGCTAAATGGCTCCAATGGAGGTCCTGCTTCCGAATCTTTAACTGATGAAATTTATAATTACTCCAAGAATCTTAAAGAATATAAGATCATAAAATGTCAATCAAATAATTCTTATTCACCAGGTAAATATGACTTAGCTTCAATGGTTGTCGAGATCATTGATGGAATAGACGATTACTTAGATTTAATGAGAAAAATATTTGATTTTGATTTGATTAGTTCTTATATCAACAAAGATTTTCCTATCGTTTTTGATGCTTTAAATGCTGTTACAGGACCATATGCAAAGCGTCTTTTTATTGATCATTTAGGAGCTAAGGCAGAAACAGTAAGGAATGGAGTACCTTTGGAAGATTTTGGAGGTCTTCATCCTGATCCCAATTTGACCTATGCAAAAGATCTTGCTGATTTGCTTTTAAAAGGGAATTTATTTTCCTTCGGAGCAGCATGTGATGGTGATGGAGATAGAAATATGATTTTAGGACGTGGTTGCTTTGTAAATCCTAGTGATAGCCTTGCAATTTTAGCTGCTAATTACGATTGTGTTCCAGGTTATGCCAAAGGTTTATCGGGTGTAGCTCGTTCCATGCCTACCAGCTCAGCGGTAGATGTTGTGGCAAAACATTTAGGGATAAATTGCTTTGAAACTCCTACTGGCTGGAAATTCTTTGGCAATCTTTTGGACGCTAATCAAATTACTCTTTGTGGAGAGGAGAGCTTTGGTACTGGAAGTGATCATGTAAGAGAGAAAGATGGATTGTGGGCTGTTCTCTTTTGGTTGCAGATACTTGCGTCAAAGAAAAAGTCTGTTTCTGAAATAATGAATAATCATTGGCTATTTTTTGGTCGCCATTACTATTCTCGACATGATTATGAATCTATTCCATCTGAAGTTGCAAATTCTCTTTATTCCCGATTGAGCAATATGCTTCCCACTTTGATAGATCAATCTTTTGCTGGAAGGATAGTTAAAAATGCTGATGATTTTAGCTACACAGATCCAGTTGATGGTTCAATTACGCGTAATCAGGGTTTGAGAATTTTGCTAGATGATGGTAGTCGAGTGCTAGTGAGACTTTCTGGAACTGGCACTCAAGGAGCAACGTTGAGAGTTTACTTTGAAAGCTTTGTTCCAAGTGATGGAGATATCACTCAAGATCCTCAATTAGCTTTGGATCCCTTAATTAGAAGTATTGATTCTCTAGCAGAGATTTCACAACGAACAGGCATGTCTGCTCCGACAGTTATTACATAGATCAAAAACCTTCCAATTTGAAATCATCAAAACAACTGAATAAGTTTTTTTTTGCTTTTAGAGTATCAAAAGTGTTTGTATCTTAGCTTTGGCAAAAGATCTGTTTACTTTTAATGGTGAACAGCTAATACAGAATAATGCTCCTTTAGCTGATCGCTTACGGCCTCAAACACTTGATGAATTTGTTGGTCAAGATCACATTCTTGCTCAAGGACGTTTATTGAGACGTTCAATTGTTGCTGATAAATTAGGCAATTTATTGCTTTATGGACCACCTGGAGTTGGTAAAACTACTTTAGCTAGGATTATCGCCTCAAATACGCTATCTCACTTTAGTGTCGTAAATGCAGCATTGGCTGGTATTAAGGATTTGAGAGCTGAGATTGAGTCTGCAATCGATAGATTAAACAAATATGGAAAACGCACGATTTTATTTATTGATGAGGTTCATAGATTTAATACTGCGCAACAAGATGCCTTGTTGCCTTGGGTTGAGAATGGAACTCTGACCCTGATTGGGGCAACAACGGAAAATCCATATTTTGAGGTAAATAAAGCTTTGGTAAGCAGATCTAGATTATTTCGTTTAAATAGTCTGAATTCAAAAGCATTACATCAATTAGTACAACGAGCTTTGAATGACAAGGAAAGAGGTTATGGGTTGAAAGTAATCAATTTAGCTAGTGAAGCTGAGGATCATTTGGTTGATGTGTGTAATGGTGATGCACGCGTTCTGCTGAATGCGCTTGAACTTGCTGTAGAGAGTACTATTGCAAATAAAGATAATTCAATCAGTATTGATCTCAAGATCGCTGAGGATTCAATTCAAGAACGAGCGGTTTTATACGACAAAAAAGGTGATGCTCATTTTGATACTATCAGCGCTTTTATTAAGTCATTGCGAGGTTCGGATCCTGATGCGGCATTGTTTTGGCTAGCTCAAATGCTGGAGGCTGGAGAAAATCCACGATTCATTTTTAGACGTATGCTCATCGCTGCAGGAGAAGATATTGGTCTTGCTGATCCCAATGCAATTGTGATAGTTGAGTCATGCGCGGCGGCTTTTGATCGAATAGGTTTGCCAGAGGGTATCTATCCACTGGCTCAGGCAACCTTGTATTTGGCTTCAACTGAGAAAAGCAATAGTGTGAAGGCTATTTTTAAAGCAGTTCAGAAAGTTAAAGATTCCCACAAACAAAATGTTCCACCTCATCTCAAAGATGCAAATAGAGATCAAGAAGATTTTGGAGATGGCCTGGGTTATAGGTATCCCCATTTATTTTCAAAAAATTGGGTCCCACAACAATATTTACCAGATGCTTTGCTAAACGAGATTTTTTGGGAGCCAACTGAACATGGATGGGAAGGGCAAAGACTCTCTCTTTTGAATGAGAGAAGATCTAAACAGTTAGCTTCATTAGTTGAAGTTGAGCAACAAAATCCTTTGACTATTACCTCTGGAAAAGTTGATACTGATTTTGATAAATGGTTATCTCGCCAAGTCTTACAAGAGGGGGAACGATTAAGAAAATTGATGACTAAATTATGGTCAGATATTACGTGGAAAAAAAATCATAGAGTTTTAGTCTTAGCACCTAGTTCTCTGCTTTGGTCTTTAAAGCCTTTAAGAGAGGCGTCTGAAGGGGGCGTTGTTTTGGCAGTATCAAAAGACAATCATCCAAGACTATTAGCTGAATTAGAAGTTTTGGATCCTATGGCGCGACCTGTTTTAATTGATTCAACTTTTGAATCAATTAAAACATTAGAAGATAATCTCAAATTTGAGGTAATTGGAGGCAGGATTCCTTGGAAAGTTTTTTCTGAAACAAATTTCTCTGAATTGTGGCCAATTCTTACTGAAAAATGTTCAGCCAATACAGAATTAAGTTTGATTATAAGTAACCCTTGTTCTGGCCCTGCCCATGCTTTAAAGGAAAGCTTAGAGTTTTATAGCAAGAAGAACAATACTGATTTTTCATTCTTGAGTGATTTAATTTGTAAAGAAGAGAAGTGGTTAAATAAGCAAGATCATAAAAAGAAATTTATTCTACAATTAGAAAAATTAGGCTGGAATATTTCTTTTGAAGAATGGACTGAGTTTGTTCATCAAAAAGTTGATAGTAATATAATTAAAAGGTGGCTTAGTCAAGGAAGTCAGTATCGAGAAATTATTCTCAAAAATTGTGAAGAAGAAACATTAATTAGGTTGGAAAAATTATTTAAATTATTGGATGGTAAGACTATAAAACAGAAGCTTATGCATACTAAATTGGTTGCTAAAAATAATAATTAATTAAGGCAAATGATTGGTTTACGTCTTATATGATTTTCATCCAATGCAATTGCATAAGTCCATTTATCATGATTTTGTTCGTAAACTTTTACTTTGTGTCCAAGTTTTTTATGATATGCAAATGATGATTTATTCTTCCAAACCCAATGGTTTATATCATTTGCTATTTTTCCACTCTGCCATTTAATTGCCGCTTCTTTTACTACCCATCTTTTTAGTACCAGTTCTTTGGCTTGGCTTGGAGTTAAATTGTTAATTTCGCAATTCTCATCTTTAGTGAAAAAACGTTTTGATAATTTATGTGCTTGAAACTGTCTATCCTTTCTTTCTATGTCTACTCCAATTTTTAATGAGGACCAACCTATTAATAAAGCATCAGTACAGTGGCTCATGCTGATATGCCCCCATCCTTCAGCAAGTAAAGGCGGTTCACCTGGATTGGCTTTAAGAGGTATATCAAGAGCTTCTAAGCCTGTCATGTTCGACATGGCTTGTCTTAAGCAACCTCTGGAAAAATGATAAATCAACCCTCTACTTGGTGTTAACTTTTGAACCCATTCTTTTTCTTCGCTGCTTATTGGTAAAAGTTCTGATGGCATAGAAAAAAGCCAAAGACCTAGTACGCTTCTATTGTTTTTTTGAGTTGTAAGCATGACTCTTTGTATAGGCGATTCTGCTCCAGATTTCACTATCCCCAATCAAGATGGTGTTGATACCAGCCTTTCATCATTCAGAGGTAAGAGAGTCGTAATTTATTTTTATCCAAAAGATGATACTCCTGGCTGTACTAAGGAAGCTTGCAGCTTTAGAGATAATTGGGAGCTTTTTAAATTAAACAATATTCAAATTTTAGGTATTAGTAAGGATGCCTCCAAATCACATTTAAAATTTATTGATAAACATAAATTACCTTTTACACTTTTAACTGATAGTGACCCTTGTCCTGTCGCAACATTATATGAAAGTTATGGCTTAAAGAAATTTATGGGTCGAGAGTATTATGGAATGATGAGACATACTTTTGTTATAGATAAAGAAGGCAAAATTGAATTAATATACTTAAAAGTAAAATCAGAAAATATGGCTAATCAAATTATAAATGATCTTAAATTGAATTGATTTTTTTCTCTATATCAATCATTCCTTCTAGAACAAGATTTGGACAATGATGTATATCAATATTTGTATTTTTAAGTTGACTTAATATGATCGGTGCATCACCTCCACAAAGCCATAGTGGTAATTTCACCTCCTCATTTATTTGTAATATAAATCCCAATAAACCATTTATTGCTCCTTTAAGCATTGCTTTTTCAGTATCAAACTGAAATGTGTCTTTTGGGATTCTTTGATTCTCTGGAGTTTCTAAATTTAATGCACCATTTGCCATAGAAGCTAATTGAAGCTTGAAACCAGAAATTAATTGACCACCGGCAAATTCTCCTTTGTTTGTTATTTTTGTGACGCTCAAGATTGTACCTGCATCTATAATAATTAAATCTTTTACTTTGCTGGTTAAAGATGATTGCTTTTTAAAAGCACTCCATGATGCAAGGGCTCTGTCAATTCCTAAATTAGATGGAAGATTGTTTAGGGGGATATGATCTAAAATTATTTTTTTTGAAGGACATAATTTAATATTCTTAGGGATGGGGCCTACTGAGGCCCAAGTTAACTGTGAATAATCTTTATCTTTAAATTCGATTGGATTTGGCGAAGTATGAAAAAATTTCCAATCTTTATTTATCTTGCTTGCCCAATGCCATCTTGTATTCCCAATCATTAAGTAATTTTCTTCTGAATGCACGAGTTTTTCCTTGTTATTAAGTATTTAAATGGATTCCACACTCTTCACTGAGACCTCCAAATCTCGTTGATCTTCCTTTGGCATGAGAATTTTCTGCTTCACTAGAATGCCAATCTCCCACAGTGGAATAACCCTTTTCAAATAAAGGGTGTTGAGGTAATTTATTCTTCTCCATGTAATAGAAAATATCTTTTTTAGTCCAGTTTAAAAGTGGTCGCAATGCTAACCGTTCTCTAATGCAATCAATATGAGACATTGATTGTCTGTTCTTGGTTTGACCTTTTCTTACTCCGCTTGCCCAGCAATGAACATTGAGTTCTGAGAAAGCTTTTTCAAGAGGTTCAACCTTACGAAGCTGATGATAAATTTCAAGATCTTTTTGTATTCCTGTTTCCCAAAGACGACCATATAAAGCCTCCATTCTTGCTGGGGATATGGGACTTTGAGCAACTACTAAATTTAATTCGAATAGTTTTGTTAATTCTTCTGCGTAGTCATAAGTTTCTTTTGGGAGATAGCCAGTATCAATCCAAATAACTTTTGGTTTTTTATTAGGATTTAGTCCAACCGTCATATGAAGTAAAACAGCAGATTGGATTCCAAAACTGGTTGTTAAAACAAATCTCTCATTAAAACTTCCAAAGCCCCATTGAAGTTGAGATTGAGCAGAGAGTTTCTCAAGATCGCTTCTCGTCTCCTGAATTGATTTCATCAGAGAAGGTGGAGGAAATTGAGCAGTGTTTTTCAAATCATTGATGTCATTGTTTTGAGATTCTTTCTTCATGTTTGAGCTTTGAATGCCGAATTAGTCAAAGTTTGTTTAGGGTCTTTGGAATCATCTTAGATCTAGTCCCTATGGACTTGAACAATTTGAAATCTGATCCAATTGTTGTTGTTGGTGGTGGCTTCGGGGGAATCTCTACTGTCCAAGCATTATTAGCTCGGTCGGATGGGACACCAATCATTTTGATTGATCAAAGCCCAAGATTCCTTTTTAAGCCATTGCTTTATGAATTATTAAGCGGTGAGCTTGAATTATGGGAGGTTGCGCCTACATATTCTGCTTTGGCAGCAGAATTAGGATTTATTTTTTTACAAGATAGCGTTGTTAAAGTTGATCAATTCGAAAAAAAGTTAATTACATCATCTGAGACTGAAGTGAAATACTCTCAGCTTGTCATTAGCACTGGAGTAACAACTGATTTTTCTATTGTTGAAGATTTGGAAACATATGCTTGTGGTTTCTCTAACTTAAATGACCTCTTGAGGATTAAAGAGTTAATAACTTTAATCAATAATTCTTCCGACCATATAAATCCTTTAGTTATCTCTGGAGCAGGACCAACTGGTGTTGAGCTTGCATGTAAAATATCTGATTTAGTTAACAATAAAATAGAAATATACTTGGTAGATAAAGGTAAGAAAATCTTATCTAAGTCCAAATCTTTTAATAGAGAAAAAGCAATAGATGCAATCTCCGAGAGGAATATTCATATTTATTATGAACATTATATTGAATCAATAAATGAAAATATAATAGAATTGCATAGCGTTGAGAACGAAAATAATACCTCCTTAAAAATTAATTATTCTGGTTTAATATGGACTGCTGGATTAAAGCCGTGCGCTTCTCAACTAGTAGATCATCTTTTAGATAAAAATAAGAAGATTAAAGTAAACCAGTTTTTGCAAATTAACGAATATAAGAATATCTTCTTTGTTGGAGATATCGTATTTTGCGAGAATTATCCATTTCCTGCTTCAGCTCAAGTAGCAATTCAGCAGGGGTTTTTAACAGCTCAAAATATTATTTCTCTTAGAGAGGGAAACCAACTGAAATCATTTCAATTTGAAGATATTGGGGAAATGTTGAGTCTAGGTATTGGCAATGCATCTATTACTGGGTATGGAGTAACTTTGGCAGGACCTCTTGCTTTTAGATTAAGGCATTTGACATATTTAATGAGAATGCCAGGTTTTTCTCTAACTTTGAAATCAGCAGGATCATGTTTGTTTAGTAAAAAATAATTAATCGTTTGTTTTCTCAATATCCTTAGTTCCTTTTCACAGTATTCTTGAGAGAAATACTTGGACAGAGTCAGTTGAACAGGTTATTAATTAAAAAATATGAATGAGATATTAACTGTTTTAGAGAATCCCAAAGCTGTCATAACTTTGGTAGTTTTGATTATTGCAATCTTTTTGTTCGTAAGCAGTGCGCTTGCTCCTGAGCTGACTGGACTTTTGAGCGTTGCATTATTGATGGCTACAGGAGTTCTTTCTCCTCAAAAAGCATTGGCTGGTTTTGGAAGCCCTGCTTTGATTACATTGATGGGTTTATTTGCTGTTTCTGCTGCACTTTTTAAAAGTGGTGCCCTTGATCGTCTTAGAGAATTAATTGCCTCTGAAAGTATTCGAACTCCACGCAGATTGATAGCTCTGCTTGGATTAGTTGTTGCACCTGTGTCAGGTGTCGTTCCTAATACTCCTGTAGTTGCTTCGCTTTTACCAGTAATTGAGGCGTGGTGCATGAAGAGAAAACTATCGCCATCTCGTGTATTGCTACCATTATCTTTCGCGACTGTATTGGGTGGGACTTTAACTCTCTTAGGTAGTTCAGTGAATTTGCTGGTCAGCGATATTAGTGATCAACTTGGCTACGGACCTTTTGATTTATTTACCTTTACGGCAATAGGAGTCCCTATATGGCTAATTGGGACAGCGTATATGTTATTGGCTCCACAATCTCTATTACCTGATAGAGGAAGAATAAGTTCAGAATATGGAGGGAGTTCAGATCAAACTGGTTATTTTACGGAAGTCACAATTCCGACTAATTCTGAACTTGTTGGACATTCTTTGAGAAATAGCCGCTTACAAAGAAGATTTGATGTTGATGTCTTAGAAATACAACGAGAGAATGAAACACTACTACCACCATTAGCTGATCGGATAATTCAGTCTGGTGATCGCTTGTTGATAAGAATTACTCGCTCCGATCTTTTGCGTTTAAAACAAGAACATACCGTTCAGTTAAATAAAAATTTAAATATTGAAAAAAATTTTTTTCTTTCCAATGTTGATGAAAGCCAACAAACGGTAGAGGTTCTTTTGCCCGCTGGTTCAACCTTGGCTGGGGCAAGTTTGCGTGAATTGAGATTTAGACAGAGACATAATGCTACTGTTTTAGCCTTAAGAAGAGGCCAGCAAACTGTTCAAGAACGATTGGGTCAAGCAATTTTGAGAGAAGGAGACGTATTGCTGCTTCAAGCTCCTAGAGATTCCATTAGAGGATTACAAGATAGTAATGACCTCCTCGTCTTAGATCAATTTGAGAATGATTTACCCACTATTACAAGAAAACCAATAGCAATTGGCATTGCTATTGCTATGTTGATTATTCCCTCAATAACTGATTTGCCTTTAGTTGCTTCTGTTCTAATGGCAGTAATTGGAATGGTGTGGGGTGGATGTTTAAGGCCAGCAGAGGTTCAAAGATCAATTCGACTGGATGTCATTCTTTTGCTTGGATCTCTCTCTAGTTTTAGTGTCGCAATGCAGACCACTGGCCTTGCTGACGCTTTTGCCAATATCTTAATTTTTATATTGCAAGACTTATCTACTTACACTGCCTTGCTCGTTATTTTCCTTTCGACTACGATATTCACTCAATTTGTTAGTAACGCTGCCTCGGTTGCTCTTTTGGCGCCAATAGCAGTGCAATTGGCGCCAAGTATGGGCCTGCCTCCTATCGCTCTATTGATAACAGTTCTTTTTGGGGCGAGTCAATCTTTTCTTACTCCCATGGGGTATCAGACAAATCTGATGGTATTTGCTCCTGGTCGTTATCAGTTTCTAGATGTAACTAGATACGGAGCTGGTTTGACGATCTTGATGACGTTTCTAGTTCCTTGGTTGATTTTACTAAAGTATAGTATTTCCTAAATGTCTAGGATATGATTATTAAATTAGGCGAAATTTTAGAGCTTCCATTTGATTGTGATTATTTAACCTATTCAGCATTAGTCTTTATCTATTGTCAAAGAAAGTGAGTATTAGGCAAGAAACTTACAGAAGGCTTACGGTTCCACAGTTTACTGTTGTAACTGGCTTAATTGTGATTAGTTGTGGAACATTGTTATTAGCGACACCTTTTTGTTCTAATGCAAATGTAGGTCTTTGGGAGGCATTATTTACTGCAACTTCTGCTGTCACAGTGACGGGATTATCAATTATTGATGTAGGAAAAGATTTGACATTTTTCGGACAACTAATTTTGGCAATTATGCTATTAATTGGCGGTTTAGGCTTGATGGCAATTACTACATTTTTACAGGGCTTTATTGTTAGTGGAACAGAATTGAAAACACGGCTTGATAGAGGCAAAACCTTAGATGAATTTGGAGTTGGCGGTGTTGGTAAAACTTTTAAAGGAATAGCAATAACAGCAGCTATCCTAATTGTCTTGGGTGCTATTATTTTATACCTTTTTGGTTTTAATAATATAACCAACTCAAACGAGAGGATTTGGGCATCAGTTTTTCATAGTATTTCTGCTTATAACAATGCTGGATTTAGTTTGTGGACTAATAGTTTACAAGACTATAGAAATAACTGGATAGTAAACATTGTTTTAATTGTTTTAATTGTTTTAGGTGGTTTTGGATGGAGAGTCACAAATGATATTTGGATAAATCGTAGATCTTTAAAATTAAGAAATTTAAGTCTTCATACACGCTTGGTAATTAGATCTTCTTTCATATTAATTTCCCTAGGTTTTTTGGGTTTAATTTTTACTGAATCAATAGCTCGGGGTAGTTTCTTTTCATTAATTAATTTTGATGATCGTATTTTAACTGCTTTATTTACCTCTGTGAGTGCTCGAACTGCGGGCTTTACGAATTTACCGATATCAATTGAGAGTGTTTCTGATTCTGGCTTATTATTAATAATGTTTCTTATGTTTATAGGGGCAAGTCCAGGTGGTACTGGAGGCGGAATTAAGACAACGACTATTGCTGCATTAATGGCTGCTACAAGAGCAACCTTACGTGGTCAAAATGAAATTATTATTCGTAATCGCCAGATATCTGACAAAGTAATTCTTAAGGCTGTTGGTATTACTGTTGGTTCATTTTTATTTGTCTTAATTATGGCTCTATTATTAAGCTTGAGTAATGGATTAAATAGTGGAGAGAATTTTTCATTTTTAGAAATGCTTTTTACTTGTATTTCTGCCTTTGCAACCGTAGGTTTTGATCTGGGTGTTACATCTGAACTAGGACACATAGGTCAATTAATTCTAATAATTGGGATGTTTGTTGGGAGATTAGGTATCCTTTTATTCTTGAGCGCTATGTGGCAAGCTCTTAATAAAAGCAAGCTTCAACATCGCAATCGAATCGGCTATCCGAGGGAGGATCTCTATGTTTAAGGAGGACAAATCATGAGTGATTGGTGGCAATGGTCTCCTATAAAAGCTAACCAGAAACTTGGTTTTGCTGTGGTAGGGATTGGTCGTTTTGGTAGTGCGGTTTGTAGAGAGTTATTGAGAAATGGTGCTGATGTTTTGGCTGTTGATTCATCAGAGAAGGCAATAGAGGAATTACGTCAACTAGAGCCAACAATTGAAGCGAGGGTAGTTGACTCAACGGATGAAGAATCTATGAAAGAGGCAGGTGTTCTTGAAATGGGGACTGTAGTAGTAGGTATTAGTGAGCCAATTGAGGCAAGTATTACGACAACTCTTATTGCAAAAGATACAGATGGAAGTTTAGTGAAGCAGGTTATTGCAAGAGCAACAAGTGATTTACATGAAAAAATGCTGAAAAGGGTTGGTGCTGATCGGGTTGTATTCCCTTCAAGAATGCAAGGGGAACGATTGGGTTTGGAATTGGTTAGACCTAATTTGATTGAAAGATTAGAACTCGATGATAAAACCGGTATTGATGAGATTAAAGTGCCTGAGGTATTTGTAGGCCGTTCTTTACGAGATTTGAATCTTAGAAAAAATTATTTTGTTAACGTTTTAGCCGCTGGTCCTGCTCAATTACTAACGGTCAATCCTCCAGCGAAATATATTTTGGAAAAAGATCATGTTCTTGTAGTTATGGGGTCAATGGAAGATCTACAAAAGTTGCCTCAAACTTAATCTATGCGTGTATTGGGGTTAATGAGTGGCACTAGTGCTGATGGCATAGATGCAGTATTAGTTGAATTCAAAGGTGACCCTTCAAAGCCAAAATGGAAAATTTTAAATACATGTTCTTATGAATATCCTTCTTCAACAAGAGAAAAAATAATACAAGTTGGGCAAGGATTAAAAATTAACAGCAAAGATTGGCTCGAGTTGGCTGAGGAAATTACTGAACTAAATGCTTTGGCTGCAAGGAACTGTGATCCTGATGCAACAGCAGAGGTCGTTGGATGTCATGGTCAAACTTTGTTTCATAGAAGTGTAAAAAAATCGAAAAGAGGAGGAAGTCTTCAAATTCTTTTAGGACCCTTACTTGCAAATATGTTAGAGACAATTGTTATTTATGATTTTAGATCAAAGGATCTTGCTTTAGGAGGTCATGGTGCCCCTTTGGTGGCTTTAGTGGATGAAGCCTTGGTTGGAAGGCTATATGGATGGAGAGGAGTTCTCAACCTTGGTGGAATTGCTAATCTTACAATTATTCCACCTAAAACTGGAATTGATAAAACTTCGGAATGCTTAGGCTGGGATTGTGGGCCGGCTAACTCTTTAATTGATTTAGCAATTAAAGAAAATAGTAATTCAACTTTAATGTTTGATCAGAATGGATCATTGGCATCTCTTGGGATACCTAAATTACAAATTATCGAAAAGTGGTTAAGAGATCCTTTTTTTCATCAAGAACCTCCACGATCTACAGGTAGGGAACAATTTGGTTTTCAATATTTACAAAAAAAGAAAAAGGAATTGGGAAACATTTCAATAGAAGATTTACTATCAACATTAACTACATTTACTGCATCAATTGTCTCTCAAGATTTAAATAATCTTTTTATCCGTAAAAATATAAGTTTGATTGAGCTTTTGGTTGGGGGAGGTGGAAGTAAAAATTTATTTTTAATGAGGCAATTACAGAAGGAATGTTGTGGTATTTCTGTCCGTTCAATAAATGAAATTGGCATACCATCGCAATTTAGAGAGGCACTAGTATTTGCAACTTTATCTTGGTGGAACTTTTTAGGAAAAAAAATTAATCCTCAGTACATTACAGGGGCTAATAAATCTATTTTATATGGAGTTAGAGTTGATCCTTAATGTTAATACCTTGTTTAGCTAATTTCTTTTAAACTTTAATCTTTTTGGAATACCTTTTAATCTTTGTGTTTTTTGTTTTTCCAATGCGTTTATAAAATTTTGTGTTTTAGTTTTTTTTGTTTCTAATTCTTTAGATGTTGAACTGTCTTTCAACTCGTGATTCTTCACTCCTTCTTGAATTAAAACTTTGGCCATATTGCTAATGGTTCTAGATTCTCTTTCGGCAAGTTCTGACAATCTTTCGCATAACTCTTCTGGTAGTACAACTTGTATGCGAGGCGATTTTTGCTTCCCGTTCGATGAGTTTTGACGAGTAGCCATGCGTACAAAGAACTACTAAGTAGTTAATAGTGTACACTTATACGCAAGGGTAGTATCCTTGTGTATGATACTTGCCGATCTGGCCGGTTTTGCCTTATCAACCTTTATTTAAATTTTTTGATTTAAAAGGAGTATTTCATGTCTAAGCCATCTCTTCCTCAAACATCCAAATCTCTTTCTACAAATGTTGTTGCTGCAAAAGGAACTGTAAAACGCCAAAGAAGGAAAAGTCGTAGTAATGGTAAAAATGGAGATGTTCTGATTTCTGCTGTTGTGAGTTCTTATTTGTTGACTCATTTACATCATGTTTTACAAAGAGCAGAATATGGGGCTAGTAAAGAAGGAAGATCTTCTCATGCTGCAAACTTTGCTCAACTTCGAAAAGTCCTTTGCATGGATGCCAGAAGCATGAAGGACGCCTCTGCCTTGGGTTTAAAGGAAAGTGATTTAGATATGTGCAATGAATCTACTGGTTTCGAGACAAAAGCTGCATAATTGAATATTCTCTAATTAGTCAATGTTTTTCTCATGAGCGGCAATGCTGCAGAGCTTTATAAGCTTATAAATGCAGATCCTAATAAGAAAAAAGATCTTTTTCGTCAAGCTCTTCAAAACCCAAAAGGTGCGATGCAATCTATTTGTGCATTTGGCATTGAAATGAATTTGCCAGTTACTTCAGACGAGGTAAAAGATTATTTAACTACTATTGATGATTTAGATACTAAACAATGGCTAATAAAGGCTAGGGGTGGTTTGTGATTAGTCTTTGATTGATGAGGGGATTTCTAATGCGTCTTGAACACTTTCTTTAATTCCTCTTCTCTCATATCCACCTCCGCCTGCCATGGTCCAAAAAAACCAATAACTGGGAATTGCAAGAGCAGCGGCGAGAACTAAAGCAGTAATTTGTTCGAGTCTTAACATGGCTTACTTAATTAATGTAATTTGAGTCAGTTGGCATCTTTTAAAGCTAAATGATTGAAGGTAATTCACTTGAGGTTTTGTTGTAGTGTTGCGACTTGAGAAGATTAGTAAGATTTATCCCACCGGCGAAGTCTTGAAAGATGTCAGTTGGGAAATAAGAAGTGGAGAGAGAATCGGCTTGGTTGGAGTTAATGGGGCAGGGAAATCAACACAATTAAAAATTATTGCTGGATTAGAAGAGGCAACTGATGGATCTTTGATTATTGAAGGGGATCCATCTATTGCATATTTAAAACAGGAATTTGATGTTGATTTTTCAAGAACTGTCAGAGAAGAGTTATTTGAGGCATTTAAAGAAGCATCCGATTTACTTCATAGTCAAAGATTAATTCAAGAAAAAATGGAGTCTGAATTAGCCTCTAAGGATTTAGAATATTTGGATTCATTAATTCAAGAATTAAGTTTTATTCAAAGTAAATTTGAATCAATAAATGGATACGATTTAGAATCTAAAGTTGAAAAGTTATTACCTACTATTGGTTTTAACCAAAATGAAGCAGACAGATTAGTTGGAGACTTCTCGGGTGGCTGGCAGATGAGAATAGCTTTAGGAAAAATTCTCTTGCAAAGTCCTGATTTATTGTTACTAGATGAACCAACTAATCATTTAGATTTAGAAACTATTGAATGGTTAGAGAACTATTTACTTAATGAGAAAGTTGCCATGGTAATAGTTAGCCATGATCGATCTTTCTTAGATAAAGTTTGTACGAGAATTGTTAATACTGAGCGAGGTCAATCTAAAAGCTATCTTGGAAATTATACGTCATATCTTCAACAGAGAGATTTTGAATTGGAATCAACAAAAGTTGCATATGAGAAACAACAGAAGGACATGCAAGTTCAAAAGGCATATATAGAAAGATTCCGAGCAAGTGCTACAAGAAGTACACAAGCTAAAAGCAGAGAAAAGTTATTAGATAAAGTTGAAAAAATAGAGGCTCCGCAGAATAACTTAAAAGGACCTAAGTTTAAATTTTTGGATGCCCCCCGTGCTGGTAGGGATATATTAAATATTAAGGATTTAACCCATAGTTACGAAGATAAAATTTTATTTTTAGGAGCCTTTTTAGAGATTGAGCCAGGGGAACGAATAGCATTTTTAGGTCCAAATGGATCTGGAAAATCTACTTTGCTCCGACTAATTATGGGTTTAGAAGAACCTGATGATGGATCTATTATGATAGGAAAATATAATATAATCCCTAGCTATTTTGAACAAAATCAGGCAGAAGCTTTAGATTTAGAAAAAACAGTAATTGAGACAATTTCTCGATCTGTACCGAATTGGAATCAAACTGAAATTCGTTCTTTACTAGGTAGTTTTGGCTTAACTAATGAATCTGTTTTTAAGGAGGTCGGTCAGATAAGTGGAGGTGAGAAAGCAAGGCTTGCTTTAGCTTTAATGATAATTAAGCCATCAAATTTGCTTATCCTTGACGAACCGACAAACCATTTAGATATACCTTCAAAGCAAATGCTAGAGCAGGCATTATCTAATTATAATGGCAATGCATTAATAGTTTCTCATGATCGGTATTTTATTTCAAAAGTTGCAAACAAAATTGTAGAAATAAAAGATGGTCAATTAATTAAGTATCAAGGTGATTACAAATATTATAAAGAGAAAAAAATGGAAGAAGCAAAAGAAAAAGAAAAAGAATTACAATTAGCTGAACGAGAAAGAAAAAGGCTAGCCAATCGAGAGAAACAGAGAAAAAAGAAAAAAAATAAATGATTATAAATTTTTTTCAACTTATAGTTGAAGATCATAAATATCAACTGGTTTGATAGTTTTTACAGACTCTACATTCTCTCTAAGTATTTTAATTTTTAATGTAGATTGTAAATTATTTTGATTGATTTTTTGAACCACATCGGCTGGAGTGGAAATTTTTTCATTATTGATTGAAATGATTAGATCATTTACTTTTAATCCTCCTTTCTCAGCAGGACCATTTGGCATCAAATATTTAATAATGGCTCCATTTTCTGTTTGGGAAAGAAAATTACTTTTTTGTTTGATGTTGCTTGAAAGTGTTACTCCTATCATGGGATGCTTTGCTCTTCCACTTCTGATTAAATCTTTTGCAATTTTTCTAGCTCTATTTATTGGTATTGCGAAACCTAACCCTGCTCCTGGCCCTGAACGAACAAGAGTATTTATACCAATCACTTCTCCAACAGAATTTAATAATGGGCCTCCAGAATTACCTGGATTAATAGCTGCATCTGTTTGAATAAGATCTATTCTTTTGTCGGATATACCTAATTGAGCAACATCTCTATTTAGATTACTAATTATTCCAAGAGTAACTGTATTTTCAAGCCCAAAAGGATTTCCAACTGCAATTGCCCAATCACCAACTTTTAAAATATCGGAGTCACCTAATTTGGCAGTAGGCCAAGGACCTTTTGCTTTTAGTTTAATTACGGCAAGATCTGTTAAAGAATCTTCTCCAACAACATTCCCAAGCACTCTTCTTCCATCTGATAAACCAACGATTAGTTGGTCAGTTTTTTCTATTACATGAGCATTGGTCAGAACTAAACCTTCTTTAGAGAAAATCACACCACTACCTTGCCCTTTTTCTATTCGAGATCGTGGGACTGGAAGACCTCTTAGGCCAAAGAATCGTTCAAAATATCGATCATTCAAAATTCCTGGAGGAAATACACCTTCACTTGAAGAAAAAACCTTACGCTGGGTTTCAATAGTTACTACTGCATCACCACTTATATTCAATGCTTTGGATACGAAAGATTGTTTATTGAGATTTTGTGGAGATGACCGTAAAGCTTCACTTGAATGAACAGGAATTTTATGTTGGAAGTTAAAGAAACTAAGAGCAATTAAAACAAAAATTTTCAAATATCTTTTTTGGCGTAATTTTAGGGATCCTATTAATAGTCTGTTTGCATCTAATCCATGCATGATCTTCTGTAAGGGATTAGTTCGTATTATCAAAATTAATAATAGCTAATTTGGAAATTGAAAGGTCTACTAATTTAATTAGCGTAGATTTTTACTAAAGAAATAATTCTTTGAACTTCCTTTCCTCTAGAATAATGTCTTGATTTATTCTTTGATTGGAAATGAAAGTAGAGCGACTTCAAAACTTAATCTGAATTAAAGCATTCAGTTTTTGATTTATCATTTTTTGCAAATGTTGAGCAATTTTTTACCTTTTCTTTATGGCCTTTCAGTTTTTGTTTTGTTGATTTTGGCTGCCAGAATAATGTTAAATGGTTTTTTCTCAGGTCAAGAATCATTTAAGACTCAACATTCATTTTCAAGGGAAAAAGGTGATGATCGTACAGGTTTGGTTACTGTTCATCCTGAGCTTTTGGACAAAGATGGTTGCATTACTGATGAAGATTTGCTCACAGTTCGTTTTTCTAAGGACACTGATCATCCACAATCATCTGAAAAGCCTTCTGAATAATTTTCATTAGATTTTTTGCATTTGACATTACATAGTTATCAAAGAGGTTTTAATTTTGGAACAAAGAACGCGCATAGTCGCTGCAGTTTTGAAAAACATGAAGTTACCGCCAAGGTTTCGTCTCAGATTATTAAAGGAAGATCCAGTAAGGCTTGAATTAAGCCTTACCCCAGCTTATGGAAAAGATCCAATTCAAGTTGGGTTAGTAGAGTCTCTTGATTTGGTCGCGAGAAGAGATAGAGAAGGAAGAATGCCTAGAGATCTACAAGGAACATGGGATTGGACTGTTCGACATGGAGAAGTTAGTACAGGTGGATGGAATCCTTATTTAAAAGAAGCTCTTCAAACTATGTTCGAAACTGGATTGCCAGCAATTATTTACGAGGAACTTACAGGAGAGGACTATCACCCAGTTGATGGAGCAAGACATGTTAGATAGACCTTGAACACTTTAAAAATAAATTAATTTCAAGAGTCAATTTATATGTTTCTCATTGTGAGCATTTCTTTAGTATTATTAAACTGATATAAATTTCCAAATGAAAGATAACTTCGAACCTCGTTATGGATTTGTCAATTTTGCTGAAATCTGGAATGGCCGTTTAGCAATGATGGGAATTTTAATAGGTTTAACAACAGAGCTTTTGACTGGGCAAGGAATTTTAACTCAGATGGGAATCGGTTAAAAAACTAAATCTTAGTTTTTTATATTTAATAGTTTGACTGATTTTAAAAACGCTAAACAATCTCTAACTTCATATAGTGTTAAAGAATTAAACGAATCTATTGGTTTATTACTATCCAGAGGTTTTGCACCAAAATTTATACTTAAAGCCACTGTTTCTAAATCGCAACTAAAAAAAGGTCATTTATGGTTGACTTTAACTGATGGAAAAGCCAGTGTAGATGCGGTTGCATGGTCATCAACAGTAAAGTCTTTAAAATTCTTACCAAAGGAAGATGATGGCGTTGTTATTGTTGGTAAATTAAATTTCTGGGAATCTCAAGCAAGATTATCGGTACAAGTTTTTGATATTAGACCAAGTATTTCTACTGTTCTAAAGAAGTTCGAAATAGTAAAATCAAAACTTTTTAAAGAGGGTTTGATAGATGATTCGTTACGAAAAAAATTACCAAAATACCCTCATTCAATCGGAATTCTTACAAGTGTTCCAAGCTCTGCTTTGGCTGACATGCTGAGGACCTCTAAGGAGAGATGGCCATTAACGAAGCTGCAAATAATTCCTATTCCTGTTCAAGGTAATAAGGAAAATGAATTAAAATCTATTTTAAGTAAATTAAAAATAAATAAGTTAAAATTAGACGCTTTAATTATAGCTAGAGGAGGAGGCAGCAGAGAAGATTTAATGTTGTTCGATAGCGAAATAATAGCTAGAGAAATCGCAACATTCCCAATACCAATAATTACAGGAATAGGTCATGAAGATGATTTAACAGTTTCTGATCTTGTTTCAGACCATAGATCAGCCACACCAACTGCTGCGATTGTTGATCTATTACCTTCAAGAGAAATTGAAAAAAATAATTTTTTGCAAAACAAGAAAATACTAAAAGATTATTGGAAATTATTTTTTCAGAACACAAAGAAATATTTAATTACAAAAAAGTCTTTTTTCGAATCTCAGGCCCCTCGACTATTAATAAAAAATAAAAGAACTAGAATAAATTATATGTATGAGATGTTAAATGCACTTTCTCCGGAAAAATTGTTAAAAAGAGGTTTTGTTCTAATTACTGACGATGCAGGTAATTCGATTTACAGTGTAAAAAATGTTAAGGAAAAAGATAAGTTAATAGTTCAATTTTGTGATGGAAAAATTATCGTAGATGTTGATAGAGTTAATTATGATAAAGTATAGATTTATGCAAGAAAACTTTTTACTCTATGACATTTTCAGATGAAGGCATCACTCATCATTTATCAATGTCTAATAAAGCTACTAACAAAAAAAATATTGAAATAATTCAACAAGAGATCAATAAATTAAGTTATGAAGAATCTATATTTGAGTTGGAAACTATCTTAAACAATGTTCAAGATGAAAATATTTCATTAGATAAAATTCAAATTAATTATATTAAAGGTCATCTTCTTCTTAAACATTGTGAGGAACTTCTACAGTTTTGTGAACAAGAGATTAATGAAATTAGTGAAGAGTTTTTGGAATTAGATTAACTTTATAAATCTATATCTTCGGATTTGATATCAATTGTTGCTGCACTTGCTGGAATATTTTCTAGGATATCTTCGGTATTTTTTATAGTTGCTCCACATATTGGACAAATCATCTGACTATTTAGAAAGGTTGAGCCACAAGCTTCACAGGTGAGTAATTTTGATTGGATTCTTTTCCAAGTAAACCATCCAATTCCTCCTAAGATTAATGGTAATATTGTAATGAGAATGAATATTCCACCTGCTAAATCAATAATAAATTTCCCAGCTGGTGTAGGTAAAATAATAAGTAAAATAAATACCATCCAAATCCATGAAGATGGCTTATTCATGAGTACTGATGAGTTAATTTAAATATTATAATTTAAATTTTCTGGCTTGTTTCATTGATGTTTAAACGTATCGATTACGACGCATGCTTGCAATGACAACGCTCCAACATTGACCAAAATAAATAATCACTCCTACCATCCAAACCCAAAGAGTCAATACTAGGACTCCACCAATGAAGCCATAAGCTTGAAATCTTGATCCCAACGAAAGGATACTTCTACTAACTGCCAAATTTAAAATAGTTAGCAAAGTTCCAATCATCAAAGCCCCAGGTATTAGTGGCTTTAAAGGAACTCTTCTACTTGGGAGTAAACCTTGTAAAAGTAGTGCCATAGTAGAAAAACCTATTAGAGGAAGTATAAATTGACCTACTTGAAGTACAGGTATTTTAGTAATTGCATTTTCAATCCAAGGGGTTGTGTTGGCTAAGTCTTCTAAAACTGTCTCGGGAATCATACGAATATTTGCACTGATTTGATCGATAACCATCAGAATCCCAACCAAAAGAACTACAAAAAAAGCTTCAATACGATTTCTGATAAATCGAAACGCTTGAATTTTTAGTGGATCAGGCTTTGATTTAACTGGTAAAACGTCTTCCCATAATCTATCTGCGCCTCTTTGTAATGTTAGATAGGCATTGCCAGCAGTGATCATTAAAAACATTGCGCCAAGAATTCCTGCTCCAAATCCTTGCTTAATTAATTGTTCTAAGGTTGAAGCGACTAATGCTATGACTTCAGACGGTAACACCTCAGCAGCTAATTCAATTATTCTTTGCTCTATTCCTTGCTGTTTTCCTAAAAACCATGATGCAACAGATAGAGAGATTAGCAATATTGGAAAAAAGGACTGAAGAGTGTAGTAAGCAAATGCTGCGCTTAAATCGACGCAATCACACTTAGACCATCTTTCATAAGCTCTCCAGAGACTACTAAAAAACCATCTTGCTTTTTTATTCCAGTTCAAACCCACTTTGGTTTAAAAGTATTTACTATTACGCTAACTCCTAGGGAGAAGATTTTTCTTAGTTGAATCAGTAGATTTGAAATCATAAATCTTTTAATGAAGCTAATCTTATTTAATGAGAAACAAAAAGCAAATAGAGAATTAATTATCTTGAATTAATGCATTAGCCCAAGGCAACATGTTTTTCAGTTGATCTTCGGAGGATGCTGTTAGCAATGGAAAATTAACAGAAGTAAGATCTGTCCCTGAGCGGATATCTTTCGGATTAGTTCCCAACCAGTTGATTAGACAATTCAGTTCTTCAAGAATTAACCACGCAGCTGCAATATCCCAGATTTTTGGTGTTGCCTCTAAAGCCGCAATTGTTTGACCTATGGCAACACTAGTCATATTTAAACTTGAGACTCCAAGTAATCTGATTTTCCCAGGAAAAGACTGTTCAGGTTTCATTTGTAAAACTTTAATGGAACGGCTACAAAGAGAAATGCAATCACTATTTTTTTTGAAACGAGATTCAGGCTTAAGCGGCTTGTTGTTTAGCCAAACTCCTTTTCCCCTGATGGCAAAGATTCTTTTTTTCAGAGCTGGGATATCAAGAAAGGCAGTCTCAGGTTGCCCATTTGTGAAACGTGCTATTGATATTGCCCAGTATGGAATTCCTGCTGCAAAATTAGTTGTTCCATCAAGCGGGTCAACTACCCAATATTCATTAGAGCTAGGAATTGATTTGTTGCCTTCCTCGCTCAGAACACCTTCTCCGTGAGCAATTTCGGATAAACCTTGCACTATTGTTTTATCACTCCACCTATCACACTCTGTAATAAGTGTTCCATCAGGTTTTATGTCAGAGTTTATTTGACCAAAGTCTTGAAGTTGACGTTTTCCTACCTCATCAACTAAATGATGAATTGAAATTAGTTGAGCCTTGCTTAGGGCTTTAGATATAGGATTTTTATTCATTGTTATTAATTTTAAAGTCTATAGTTGACATAAAGGAATTAAATTCGATTCATAGAGATTTGATGTACTGTCTATATCAATCTGATTCATTTGATTGGCTTTAATGTCACATGGTTGGATGTTATCTAAACCAGTTTGTCTACTTAAATCAGCTAATAATGTATTATAGCTTGTTACAGAAATAATGTAACGAACCTCGGAATCGGTTAAATCTCTTTGGTTATTTACAACTTCTCGTTGTGTAGTAATACCTGAATTATATCTAAGTTTAGCAAGTCTAAGGGACTCTCTTGCGGATAAAACTTCTGCATAAGAAGCAGAAATATTTAGTTTGGCTGATTCTAATTTGAAGAATACTTCTTCAACTTCTTTTCTGATCTGAGCTCTTGTTAAAGCAAAATTCAGCTTTGCTTCTTTTGCTTTACTTAAATTGTACTTATATAAAGATCTTGAATTGCCTCCATCAAAAATAAACCATGTTGCATTAAGTCCAATAGTGTTAGAGAAACTGGAGGATTCATTGTTAGTGTTTGGAGAGATCTTATTTAACTCACCTTTAGAAAACGAAGAAGTAGATGTATTTATGATGCTTATTCTCGGTTGACCAGCAGCAAGTGCAGCATTGGCATTACTGTTGTTAATTGATATATCTAAAAGGATACTATCAAGTTCTTCACGTGCATTATAAGCCGCGATAATACTTTCTTCTAATGATAAGTTCCAGATACCTAATACTTTCGTTTTCGAACCAATTAAGGGTGTTAAATCTTCTGGAAAATTAAGTATTTCTGCAAGAGATCTTTGACCAATTTTTTGATCTCCTAACTTAATATTTAATAACTGTTGATCTCTTGATAATTGTGTTTTTGCTTCTAGAACCTCTAGTTTTGTACCAATGCCTGATTCGAATCTAATTTCTGCATCTTTTAATCCAAGAGTTGAGGATTCAATCGATTTTGTTGCTACTTTTATCTCCTCATTTGCTTTTTGCAAATTGAAGTACCGCTTTTTTGCCTCTAATTTTAAATCCCTTAAAACTATTGAGTACGAATATTTTGCCTTTTCAAAACTATCTCTAGCCGAAGCTATTTCAGGAACTCTTGCAGGATTAATTAAATCCCATTGAATTTGAGCGCTTATAGAAGTGCTCCATTGTTTACTTGAAGTATCTTGTATTAAATTTGACTCATTGTAATTATTAGATTCAAAATACTGAGGGATTCCATTTGCTGTTAGGTTTAATGTTGGGTACCATGCAGATAACGAACTTTTTAATATTGATTTAGCTTGATCAATTTTTTCTAAGTAAATTTTGATTGTTCGATTGTTATTAATCAGTATGCTTTCTAATTGATCGAGATAGATATTTTTATAGGATTTGACCAATACCTCTCTAGATCTGGATGGTAAAGAAAGATCTTCAGGCGAATTTAATTCATATAAGACCCCTTGTTGTTTTAGAGTTAGGCTTTTACTTGAGTCTCCTTTTATCTTTATATTTGAGGTTATTTTTTGCGAACTTGTAGCCCATAAAGGATTTAGCCCAGATATAAATAAACCTGCAACAATTAGGAACTTTCTCTTCACTCTCCTCATAGTTATAAGAAAAACTGAGATGGATTAAGTAAAGCAATTATGCTTTACCAAGTGCTTTGTTCACGATGTCTTGTGCATCATGGACAATTCTTACAGATACATTAAGTGACAAAGAGAGCTCTTGAAGTGTCATGTCATCAAGAAAGATTTTTTCACCTTGCCTGAGCATGACCGATGGCAGAAGTAACTCATCGCCTAATTCTTTTCCTCGCAGTCCTTTTATGAGGTCTTGGCCTGTGAGTAAGCCGGTAACTATTTGTTCTTGGCCCCAATAAGGACTGGGAATTCCATATAGATGGAGTAAAAGATTATTTATTTTATTTAGTCGTTTGCAAGGTTTTTGTAATTCATTTTCAACAAGTTTTCCAACTACCCAGCTACAGGTTCTTTTTTGCTTAATTTTGGAAGGTAGCTTTCTTGTGGCTTCATCCATCGCTCTAAGAAAACTGCGAATACTTCCTACTCCATTTTCTTTTTGAGGTAAATCTTCGTAAGAATTAAGAGATGGTAAAGACTTCTTCGCTATTAAATACCATTCATCTGATAACCAGGCAAAACGGGAACCCATTGATTTATAAAATCTTTTCTGCATTTTCTCAACTTGATTGATGACTTTTGTCGCACAATCAGAATCCACTGGCATTAGCCCATCATTACTGGGTCGAAACCTTGTTAACCCAACTGGAACTACTGCCGCTGATAGGACTACAGGGAAATCTCCTTGAGCAAAACTATATAGATCATTAATGGTTCTTTCTAAAGCTTTCCCATCATTTATTTCAGGGCAAACAACAATTTGAGCATGAATTTGAATTTTTTTTGTTGAGAACCAAGCCAACTGATTTAAAAGGTCAATAGCTTTAGGATTCCTTAGTAATTTTGACCTTAAAGAAGGTTCTGTTGCATGCACTGACACGAATAAAGGACTTAGTCTTTGTTGATCAATTCTGAACCAGTCTTGTTCGGAAAGATTTGTAAGTGTTAAGTAAGAACCATATAAAAAACTTAGCCTGTAGTCGTCATCTTTGAGATATAAGCTTTTTCTTTTACCTGGAGGCTGTTGATCAATAAAACAAAATGGACATTGATTATTGCATTGTTTTAATCCATCAAATAAAGCTTCAGTAAACGAGAGTCCTAACTCATCATCATAATCTTTTTCAACGTCAACTGTATGTCTTTTACCTTTTTCATCTACTATAACTAATTGAATATTTTCTTCAGCGATAAGAAATTTATAATCAATAAGATCTCTTGGTTTAACACCATTAATACTAATTAATTGATCTCCAACTTCAAATCCAAGCTCCTCGCCTATGGAACCTTCTTCGATAGATGCAACAACAGCAGGTTTGATGTTGTTTTTAGTTATCTTTACTGTGCTCATTTATGCTCCTAAGCAAGAAAATAAATTTTTTATACTTTTCGGGCGGTTTGAAAAAAATTAAATTGATCTTGAAGAATCATTTATTTTTTTAATATAAGTAAATTTTCAATAAAAAGTACTTAAGAAGACTTTTTTAATCATCTCTTTTTCTAAGGATTTTAAACACTTGGCCTTGAAAAGCATTGTAATCATTGTAAATAAGAAGTTTTGAAGATTTTTTTTTTTTAACTTTGTTATTTGCATTCCGAAGACTGTTTGGTTTGGGTATCGACTTGAATGTAAATTCATAGAAGGTTGAGCTGAAAACAAACTCAGTTTTATTAATTCTGATTTACTCAAACAATCCCACCAACCCCATAGATCAAGAAACGTCCTATCTGTCAAAGCCAAGGACATTGCAATTTTGGGCTAGCACAATGGTTGTCCTGCCGGTTTTTGTTCAGGCTCCATGGGTTCATGTGTTTCCTTTTTCAGCTTTTTTATTTAGTTTCATAATATTTTTTCTTGGATTTTTTTTACTAAAATTCTGTAGTGATAGATGGTCATCTATTGGTTCTCTACTGGTTGGCGTTAGTTGGAGCTGGTTAGGAGGATGTCTTTTTTGGGGATGGTTAAGAGCCCATCCTGTGTGGCATTTGCCAGTTGAGTCAATAGCTTTGCCAATAGCAGTAAGCCTCTTAAATACTAGATGGAAAATAGGAGCCAGTTTCTATTTAGCATCTCTATTAGGAACTGCTTTTACTGATGTAATGATTGTCTTAACAGGTGTCATGAAGGCTTGGCCAGAAGTTGTAGATGCGCCTTTTTCAGAAGCCTCCAAAATCTTGAGTTTCACTGCGGAGCAATTATTGGAACCTTTTTCATTATTTGCCATTTTTATTGCTGCACTTTTAATAATTTTGATAGCAAATTGGATGAATCAAAAATCAAAAAGTGAATCTTTATCTTCTGATGCTTGGCTTGTATCAAGTTCGGCTTTGACAACAACCTTATGGGTTGATGGTTTATTTTTTGCTACTACATTGATTCAGCCTCAATTAAGTGGATTGATCTGAAAATTAATATTTTATGGACTTAAATACTGGCTTTAATAAAAAAGACATTTACTCAACTAATTGGGATGTAATTGTTATTGGAGCAGGAGCTGCGGGCTTAATGTCTTCTCTTGAATTGCCATCAAATCTCAAAATTTTACTTTTAAATCGTAATACTAGTAAGCGTTCTTCCAGTAGGTGGGCACAAGGAGGAATGGCTGCTGTTACGAGAATCGAAGATAGTGAGGATATTCATGCTCTGGATACCATAAAAGCAGGGGCGGGACTTTGTGATTCTGAAGCAGTTCAGATGTTTGTTAAAAGTGCGCCGAGATTAGTCGATAGACTTTTGAAACTAGGAATGGAATTTGATAGAACCTCTGGCCAGTTATCTACAACTCTTGAGGCTGCTCACACTTATAGAAGAGTACTTCATGTAAAAGATAGAACTGGAAAGGCATTGGTAGATGTTCTTAATGAGCAAGTTGATCAAAGAGATAATGTTCTGCATCGAAGAGGAATTCGAGTTACTCAGATTTGGGTTGAAAAAGGAAGATGTTTAGGAGCCCAAGTTCTTGATGGACCAGCTTTGCGTTGGATAAAAGCAAAGGCAGTAGTTTTAGCAACCGGAGGAGGTGGACATTTATTCGCAAACACCACTAATCCAACTCAAGCTGCTGGTGAGGGGATTTCTTTAGCCTGGAAAGCTGGGGCTTGCATAGAAGATCTCGAATTTTTTCAATTTCACCCAACTGCTCTGAAATTGGATAATGCGCCTTCGTTTTTGATTTCTGAAGCGGTAAGAGGAGAGGGTGCAGTTTTAGTGGATTCTCTCGGAGAGAGTCCCGTAGCTCATCTTGAGGGGAAAGATCTTGCATCAAGAGATCAAGTCAGCAGGGCATTGTTTCAAGCAATGCAAAAGCAAAAAGTTGATCATATTGGTCTTGATTTTAAATCCATTTCTGTTGAGGATTTAGAAGCGCGCTTTCCATCAATTTTTCAAAGGTGCAGAGAGCTTGGCTTAGAACCTTTAAAAGAAGTAATCCCCGTGGCTCCATCTGCCCATTATTGGATGGGTGGTGTCGCTACAAACTTGAAAGCACAAACAAATATCAAAGGACTTTTTGCGATTGGTGAGGTGGCATGTACTGGACTACATGGTGCCAATAGACTTGCAAGTAATTCATTAATGGAATGTTTGGTTTTTGCAAATCAAATGCGAAATATTGAATTAAATGATTTCAAAACCTACGATATATCAGGAAAAAATTTAAGTTTTAACAAATCAGATCTTCGCTTTTCTAAGGAGCAAGGAACTAGTTATTTATCAAAAGAAATTGAAAAACTTAGACAATTATGCTGGCGTGAAGCTGGGGTTGATCGATCACGACAAGGAATGAATTCTGCTCTTGTAAAAGTTAAAAGAGATTATCAAAATCTTTTAAACGAGCCCTTATTAAATTTGGTTTTTTCTCAGTCAAAATATGAAATTAATGAATTCGACGAACTTGCCAGGAGAGACCTTAATTTGCTACTTGATTTGAGTAATCGACAAATGTCAAGTTTGCTTATGTTGGAAGCTTGCTTGTTTCGTGAAGAAAGTAGAGGAGGCCACTTTAGAGATGATTTCCCTACCTCAGTTCCTTTTTGGCAATGTCATACTCGGCAAATAAAAGGAAAGAATATTCATACAAGACCAATTGTCGATAAAGCTGGTTTTCCTAAAAATCTTTAGAGTCTTTGTAATTGGTAAGGTCAGCTAATTCTTCTAGGCTTTTGACTCCTGAATCAATTGAGCCATTAATTTCCCAAGATGGGAAACCTGTTATACCTTTGGCTTCACAAAGTTCTCTTTTGTTGTTAAAGCCATCTTTTGCACACTCAACTAAATTTAATTTTTCTGCAGCTTCTTTCCCGAACATTTCTTTTTGATCATGACAATGTGGACACCAATAAGCGTTATACATGACTGCTCCTTCTTTTGTTAAATGTTCAGCGAGTTTTATTTTTTCAGGAGAACTTATAGCTATTACCGCAGGTGGCATGCCTGGAATATTATTTGAAACTTCCTTAACAGCAGGATCGACTGATGATGACCATATTAGCCCTGCTAAAAGAACTGCTACTGACATAAGAAAACCTCTAAAAAATAATTTACCATAGTCTTCCCAACCGCCGCCAAATATATTTAATAATATAAGTGAAAGTGATATAAGAAAAGAAAGAAGACAGAAAAAACAGAAGGCTTTAATTTTAAATATCATTATTGATATTAAAATTAAGCTGAAAATAAAAGTCGATGTAGATATATAAAAAGACCCCCACCACGCAACTTTAGATATATTATTTTTTTGGTTTTTGAGAATAGGCATTAATGGGAATATTGCCATTGATAATATTAATAAATAACTAATTAAACCTATTAATGATAATGGGATAGAGAAATGATTTGTTTGAAAGAAAGTTCCCCAAGGGCTATTTAAAACTTTATCGCAGCCTCCTAATCCACCTGGACAGTTTAAACTTCCTATTATCCCCCATTTATTTAGTGTTATCGAACCTGTATCAATAACACCAACTGTTGATAATATAGCTATTACAATTCTCGCCCATTTAGAACCTAGATCTTGGCGACGACGACTCTTTAGTCTTGAAGATCCCATGCAGGTGGATTTTAAGTAATTGAATATTTTCTATTCTAATGAAGAATTCCTTTTAAGTCTGAATAATTTAAATGAATTCTAATGTTCTTGATATTTTAAGAAGCATAAATATCTGACTCAGTATTAAATATAAACATCTTTAACTAATCCAGCCCTAGTAAGATTGATTTATTTATTCAGATTAATTTAATAGCTTTAAGCGCTTTTTGAATCAAGAATGCTGCAGAAAGACCTGCTCCAACAAAAACTAAGTAAAAAAGAATGCCCATTTGATTTAAATTTCTCCACTAATAATAGAACATCAGTGCTTTATCGTTTGAATTTATTAATTTTAATCTTGAATATATGGTTTACCACTGATCAGGCATTGCTCTGCTCGCTGTAATTCACGACCAATGTAAATCGCATGATCTAAATGACTGATGGGAAATGGACCATGACCCTCGGAGATTTGAATACCTAATTGCTTTGCACTTTTACCTCTATAAATATTGTTTGGTTGATTTCTACTTTTTGATTTACACCCAATTGGTTCTCCGGACTCTGGATCAATAGCGCGACCTTTTTGATCAATATCATTTAAATAATGTTCAAGTATTAACTCATTTGTTTTGGGTTCAATTTTTATTAAGAAATAACCTTTTGGATCAAGCTCTATTTGCCGCTTGGATAATTTAGCGTCTAAAAGCGTTATTGAGTTAATTAAGTCTTCTTGAAGATCTAGATTGTTCATTTCTTTAATTTACAAATTAAAAAGAAGATACACAAGTCACTTATTCTGTAGTTATTAAATTTTTAGAATTTCTTATAAAAAATTATCCTGAAATAAAACTTTTTAAGATTAAAAATATAAGCAGGTTTATAAAAATAAAAGATAAATAAACAATACCCGGATTTTTTAGGCCTGCTGGTGCTGTTAGTTCATAGCCAAAAAGAGTAATAACACCTTGAGTCCCTTTGTCTTTATAACTAAAAATCCCTTGAGCAAAGAAAGGTTTTTCTTCATGAGAATCGACTGTATCTTTATCGGAGGCAAGTGATTTATTGGTTTCAGTAGAATCTAGTAAATTGTTATCTGACATTGAGATGAAATCTTTAATTTGTCTGAAGTTACTATGTATTTGATAGTTTTGGCTCTTCAAACTTAAAAGGTACTTCATTATTTGTAGCGTTTATTTGATCAAGCATTAACTTATTTGCTTTTGGTAGCCATTCTCTAATTAATGAATCCATAGGCAAGTTGTACCATCTATGAAGACTTGCATTGGGTTTAGCAATAAAACCTCTTCGTTTTTTGTGACTACCGCCTGCTCCAGGATCAAAATATTTTATTTTATTTGCTATGGCCCACTCAATCGGGGAGTAATAACAAGCTTCAAAATGTAAATTATCTATATTTTTTTCTGCACCCCAATATCGCCCCCAAAGCATATTTTCGTTTTTCACGCATAAGGACATTCCAATGGTTTGATCAATGCCTTCTTCTTTTGCATCAAATAAAACAAGATTTTCTTTGAGTTCTGTTGATGTAAGTTCCGTGAAAAATGATTCCGTGAGGTATTTACTTCCCCATACTCCCCATCTTGAACAATGAAGCTGATAAAAATAATGCATTTTTTTTAAATTCATTACATTTATTTGAGACCCACTAAGAGGTTCAACTTTTATTCCACATTTTTTTATGCTTTCTCTTTCTCTCTTAATATTTCTACGTTGATTGGAATTGAATTTTTGTAAAAAATCAGAAAAACTTTTTTCTTCATTCAGTTTCAACAAACTTTGTTGGTTGACCCACTTAGCGCAATTTAGAGATTCAGCTACTTTCATCCATTTAGGATCTACATACAAAAAATTACAACTGAGAATTCCATTTTGTTTGGCAAAACTATCAATTGCAGAGATTAATATTTGTGTGAGATCTCTATCATTAACTCCTTCTGCAAAAAGAAAGCGATAACCCTCTATTGGACTTAATGGACTCATTCCTATTAGTTTTGGATAATATTGAAGTCCCATATCTTGAGCTAGTTGAACAAAGGCATTATCAAAAATAAATTCTCCATAACTATGAGATTTAAGATAGAGAGGTGCACATGCAATTAAATCATTTTCACTCCAAGCAGAGAGAAATAATGGTTGCCATCCATATTTTGTACTAACACTTTTTGATCTTTCTAATGCATTTAACCAATCCCATTTATAAAAAGGAGTTGAATTTCCTTTTAAGAAATTATTCCAAATAATTTTAGGAATTTCTTGGATTGTTCTATGCCATTTGATTTTGATATTGTTCATTTAATTTATACTAAATATATATTCAGGATTAATGATTTCTAAAATATCTAATAAGTAATTCGTTATTCCCTAGCTTTTTACTTTCTTTTAGAATCCAGTTATTTTTTTTATTCATTATTGTACTTAAGTTCCTTAATTTAGATGAAACCCAGCAGTAATCTCCTCCTATAAGATGAGGTGTAATGGTGATTTGTAATTCATCTATTAGATTCTCTAAAAGAAAAGCTGAAATAAGATTTGTACCTCCAAGTAATACAACTTTCGCAATTCCTTTTTGATATAAATCATCAAGAGAATCACGCCACGTGATTTTTAAATTTATTTTTTTATCGAATCCGTTAGGAAGCATAATCTCATTGTTCTTATCTTGCATTTGGATCAACCATTTTTGAAGAGGTTGTTGAAAAAAAAGCCAATTTCCTGGAAAATCTATTTGATTGCTGGCTATAAGAGCAATTGGTTGTTCGTTCTTGCCTTCTGAAGTTCTTTTTTTTAGTAAGCTTTTATTTTTAATTACACAAATTGATTGATGGTCTCTCAGTGTTTGTCCTCCCATTAAAATCCCATCTGACCAAGCAAGTGCTTCTTCTAAAACTAAACGATCACCAGACTGACCTAATTCTGTTTTCCCTCCTTCTGGATATGCGATACGTCCATCAATACTAGAAGCTAAAACTAATTTAACCCATTTTTTTTTCAATTATCTCAGCAAACCAACCTGATTCTTTGAGTCTTTAGTATCGATCATTGATTCAGGTACGTTTGCATAAACTTCAGCGGCATTATTAGGACTCTCCTGTAGTTTAATCTTATATAAGTTAGCGCCAATCGCATTAATCGGATTAGTTAATTTATCTGAAATGTGTAATGCAATATTTTCAGCTGTAGGTACACAATTTGCAAAATAAGGAATGTCTTTATTTAAAAAGGTATGATCAAAAGGTTCTACAACTAAATCATTTATTAAACTATTTAATGCAGATAAATCACATATCATTCCGGTTCTAGGATTAATCTTTCCTTTGACAGTTATATCTACCAAGTAATTGTGACCATGTCCATTTGGTCGAGCACATTTTCCGAATATTTTTTCGTTTTCGGTTTGAGGTAGGTCTTCTCTAGCTAAGCGATGAGCCGCTGAAAAGTGTGTTTGAACTGTTAAATAAGCATCCATAGCATTTCCTTGATAGTCAGCCCAGAGTTTTGGGTTTTCGTAAAGACGAAGAGATTTTAGGGGTAAGTGAGATTTAAGGCGCTCCCATATAATACGAACTAAACTTTCAGTTGTGGGTAAGCAACCTTCGGGTTTAGAAAGGTCAAACTCAGGCCATGTGTCATTTAAAAAACGAAAATCAAGCTGACTTGTTACTTCATTTTTTATGGCATGTTTTACATCTGAAAGGTTTAAGACCATGCCATATTTATTAAGATCTCCTTCCATGGTTACGATTAACTCGTAATTATGTCCGTGGCCAGGAGCTATTGAGCATGGGCCAAACAAAGCTGAATTATCATCATCAGATAATTCAGGAAGCCTATAAAGGTGGCTTGCGCTAAAACAAGCTCGCCTTGTGATTACACAGGTTCTGCCCTCTCCGTGAGGGAAATTAGATGTGATTGCTTCCATAAATTTTTCACATCAACATTCATCTTAATAACTTTTAGTTACTTCTGTCTTTATGGCCGTCCAATCAACCTCTAAAACACTTAAAGAAAAGTTAGGTGGTCGAAATATATTTTTGATAGGAATGATGGGTTCTGGCAAAAGTCAAACGGGTCCAGTTCTAGCAAAAATGATCAATTATGCTTTTATTGATACTGATAATGTGATTGAAAAAGCGTCTAAACAATCTATTTCATCAATTTTTGAAAAAGATGGAGAAAAAGTCTTTAGGGATGTTGAAAAAAAAGTTTTAAAAGAAATTAGTCAACATCATTCTCTTGTAATTGCTACTGGAGGTGGTTTAGTTACCTTGCCTGAAAACTGGGGCATTCTTCATCAAGGAATTGTTATTTGGTTAGATCTTGATTTGAAACGTTCAATTAAACGATTAGAAAGTGATCAAAAGAAACGCCCCTTACTAATTGTGGATGATTTAGCTGAGAGTTTTAGTCAGATTTATGAAAGTAGAAAACCAATATATTTAGAGTCAGATTTGAGAATAGAAGTTGAGGATCAATCACCATGTGAGGTCGCAACTATGATTGCTGAACATTTGCCAAGCATCCTTATTGACCCGGAGACTCAAGCCGAACGGCATACCACTGAATTGTAAAACCTGTTTTGATTTCTAGGTCGCAGGCTGTATCAAGCAAATGTTGCGCAGCTTCTGCTATTGAAGACTTACATTCAAGATCTAATGGTAATGAATCGAATTTATTTAACCAAGATTGAAGCCATAGAAGAGTTTGTTCTTTATCCAGGAATTGTTCACTTTCGCCAGGAACCAAAACAACATAATTATCCATTTCTCTAATTAGCGGATCAGACATGAGACAGAAATTTTTCTTTTTTTTGGTTTCTATTTTAATTATTTTTACTTACACAGGTCCTGCACTTGCTGAAAGTAGTCTTGAAATAAATAATTTTCAACCATCTAAGCTTTACGAACGCAAATTAATCTGGCCTGATTGGCGCCTTCCAACTTCCATTAAGCGCCCAGGATTGAAAGATGATTTAATTTACCCTGATTGGTTTGAAGGTGTATGGGATGTTACTAGCAAGATAGAAAGTGATCAGAATCAAGAACCTATTATTCATTCCGCTAAATTTATTCAAAATACTTCTGGAGATTTAATAGCTGACCGTGAATACAACACTAAGTCTTACGCCTTGAGCACAAAGACTGGTGGTTTTTTATCCGTAAAGAATGATCCTAAATCTCCTAATCGTCAGTTTGCTAAATTAACTGAAGATAGGTACTTAGAGACAAAAATCATAGGAAGACTTCAAGAAAAAATCGACAATAATATTTTTATTAGTGATGAAATAACTCTACAAATTTTGCATACACCAGAATTGAGTAGGGTTAGTCAGGTCGAAACATTAACTGAATTTAAAAAATGTGGATCTACTAAAAATAATGAAATAAATCAGATTGATTTTAATATTTGTGGAGAGCAATTTCAGGCGATTTATAATCAACCTGGGCAAAATCTGATTTCTTTGCCGATTAAAACAGAGAAATCTAAACTAATACTTATAAAGACTAATGATGATTAGTTATTGCTAATTGATCTTCAATTAAGTCTCTCCAGTAAAAAAGATTTTGAAGACCTGGATCATTTATATATAAAGAACAACCTTTTCCGGCTAGATTTTCCCCAGATGAATTTGGAAATTTGAGTAGTGATAAGTGTGATGCTACAGAGATATCAGCAATAGAAAGTTTTTCTCCAATAAGAAAGTTTTCTTTATCAATTAAATTTGATAGATATTCTAGATTTAATTTGAGAGATTCTTTCTCTTTCTGGTTGATTAATCCAGACATCTGACTAGCAATCTTTGTAGGAATATTAAAAAGAATTTTTTGCATGGGATCCGAAATTTCTTTGGAGAATAAAGAGGAAATCAAGATTGGATTCTTAGTAAGCTCTTCCAAAAAGACAATTTTTATAGATTTTGCCAAAGTTGTATCTGCCCAATTTTCAATTATTTGGGCCTGGGAAGCTTCCTTTAGATCCTCTGGAATTAATTTTGGTTCTATTTCAATTTTCTCTAAGTGTCGTATTATTGAACTTGAGTCATGGATTGTTGTTTCATTATCAAAAAGCACGGGTAATTTTTTTTGTCCTGTTTTTTGAAAAATATCTATTTGACCTATTGCTGGAGTTATCTCAACTTTTCGATATGCAAGCTTTTTTGCAGCCAAAGCCATTCTTACTTTCAAGCAATAAGGTGAGTGCCTAAATTGATGAAGTTCCAACATTTTATGTTTCTTCAAATGGTTAGCAGAGTAGCTATTAATTCAGTCTTTTGGTGGTGAAAAATGGGTGAGTTTTTTTCTAATGTTTCTAGATATCCCAAATATCTCATCACAATAGTTTTGGGAGTTTTCACTGCTGCAATTTCTCCATTAATTAAACGAGGTCGTAATCCGATCACAGCGATTGCTCTCGTTGGGGCTTTGTTTAGTGGACTTCTGACAATAATTTTCTTATTAAAGGCTATGGCTTTCCCTGCATCAATTACTTAGTTATGGCTAATTCAAGAAGGGCGGAAAAATTAGCAGCTTTACTAAAAAGAGAAGTTAGTGAACTTTTAGTTAATGGGGTTAGAGATGAAAGAATTCATCAAGCTATGATTACCATTACAGCTGTTGAGGTGTCAGGGGACTTACAGCATGCAAAAATTTTTATAAGTCTTTTTGGCGAAGAGAAAAAAAAAGCTGAAGTTCTAGTTGTTTTAGAGGAAGCAAATGGATTTGTTCGTGCTGAGCTTGCTCGAAGGCTTCAAATGAGACGATCACCTGAACTTGTGTTTAAGATTGATAAAGGTATGACAAAAGGGCCTGCTGTTTTAGATCTTCTCAATTCATTAGAACTTGAACGTAAAAGTAAAGACTTATAGATTAATCAAAATTTTTGATGAATAAAGTTGATCTTAGAAGACAAGTTGCTGAATTATTTATAGTTCGAGCCAGTGGATTTAATCTGGATTCGCAACGTTTATACCCTAAATTAGAAGAATCTAATTCTAATCTAAAGAGACTTTTAGAAGAAGGTGTTGGTGGAGTTATTCTTCTAGGAGGTACTGTAAAAGAAGTAGAAATTCGTTGCAATGTCTTAAAAAAATGGTCTGGTAAACCTCTTCTTTTATGTGCTGACATTGAGGAAGGTGTTGGTCAAAGATTTTATGGAGGAACAAAATTTATTCCTCCAATGGGTATCGCTCAGATTTATAAAAAAGATCATAATTTAGCAATTTCTATTGCTGAAAAAATCGGATATTTTACTGGGAAAGAAGCAAAAAATATTGGTTTAAATTGGCTATTAGCACCAGTCTGCGATATTAATAACAATTCAAATAACCCGGTTATAAATCTAAGAGCTTGGGGAGAAGAACCTGAAACAGTAAAAATTTTAACTTGTGCTTTTCACAGGGGTGTTTCTAGCTCAAAAATGCTGACTTGTGCGAAACATTTTCCTGGACATGGAAATTCTGAAGTTGACTCTCACTTGGATTTGCCAGAGATACAGAATGACTTATCTAAATTAGAGAAATTCGAGTTGATTCCATTTAAATCTTTAATCAATCAAGGAGTAAATAGTGTCATGATCGGACATTTACTTTTTTCAAAGATTGATCCTATTTATCCTGCAACACTTTCAAAAAGACTGGTTACTGATTTGTTACGCATCAAATTAAAATACGATGGTTTAGTCGTCAGCGATGCGTTAGTTATGAATGCAATATCTAATAAATTTGGCAGTGGTAGGGCAGCTGTCATGGCATTTGAAGCGGGAATCGATTTGATTTTGATGCCCAAAGATATCGATAAGGCAATTAATTCTCTTACTGATGCATTTTACTTAGAAAAAATTTCTTTAGATAAGTTACATATATCTAGAGAAAGAAGAAAAAAACAACTTGATTTAATTAGTAATGAAAATGATTTAGATAAAGAAGAATTGAGTAATGAAGCGATTCAGAATAAATTTTCATTGGATGCCTATAGATTTAGTAATTTTACAATTAAAAATTCTATCTTTATCAGAAAAGAAAGTAGTGTAAAGGCTGAAGTTAATGATATTAATCTGATACAAATAGATAATATTGATAAGGTATCTAATCAATATTTTCCTGCCTTAGATTTACCTAAGGTAGCAGGTTTTAAAAATTTAATTATACATCCTCTAGGTATCAGCCCTTGGCGAAAAACTAATAATAAATTTTTAGAATTGGGGCAATTTGGTAACAGTAAAATTCTTGTTCAGCTTTTTGTAAGAGGTAAACCATTCATCGGATTAGATTATAATAATGATCATTGGATAGGTGCTATAAAAAATTTAGAAATTGAGGAAAGATTATCGGGGGTCATTATATATGGTTGTCCATATTTATATGATAAAATAAAGAAAACTATTCACGAGTCTATTCCTTTAGCTTATAGCCCTAGTCAAATAGAGGAAGCACAAAATCAAATTTTACGTCGTATTTTGCAATCAAAAATATTAAAAAAGGAAATTGATAAAAAATCAAGTAAAGAATTTACTGATTGAAAATTGTTTGATCGAGAATTTAATATTCAAGAAAAACTTTACTATTGTTTAAATAACTGCATAGTTATTCTTTAGACTTCCTAGAAAGAATCATACAGAAATGACATTAACCGACAAAAAGATAATTATTACTCGTGCCCAAGAACAGACTTCAGAGGCCCGTCAGATCTTTCGAAAAAATGGAGCTGAGGTATTCGATCTTCCTTCATTAGTGATTGGACCTCCAGATGATTGGGAGCCTCTGGATAATGCCTTAAAGGAAATTACTACCTTTGACTGGATAATCTTTTCTAGCGCAAATGGTGTTAGATATGTTGAAGATAGAATGAAAGAAATTGGCTTATCTTTATCGGGAATCTCTAAGACTATTCAAATTGCCGCTGTCGGAAGAAAAACAGCTTCTTTGTTATCAGATATGGATGCAAAGATTAGTTTTGTTCCTCCTAGTTTTGTTGCAGATAGCTTGGTTGAATATTTCCCTCAGAATCAAAAAGGTTTAAAACTATTGATTCCTAGAGTACAAACTGGAGGAAGATCAATATTATCTGACTCTTTTAAATTAAAAGGAGCAGAAGTTACTGAAGTGGCTGCTTATGAATCTTCTTGTCCTAAAGATATACCTCAAAATACTATAGATGCTTTGAATAGTGGGGAAATAGATATTATTGCTTTTACTAGTGGTAAGACAGTAATAAATACTGTCAGCTTATTTAAAAAATTCTTGGGTGGAAATTGGTTAAAATTAATTGAAAAGATTAAACTTGTTTCGATTGGGCCTCAAACAACTATTAGCTGTAAAAACCTTATTAGAAAACCTGATAAAGAGGCTTCTCCGCACGATCTAGAGGGATTATTAAAAGCATGCTTAGAACTCAATTTTAATTAAATTTATGCTGATTTTTCTACGAGTTCTTTAAATCCATCAAGATTTTTTTGTAATTCTTTCGTCACCATTCCTCCAAGAATATTTGCTTTCATTAAACTTGCTAAAACCTGAGGTAATTCATAAGATATTTTTAATTTAACCACAGTTTTAGCGCTCTCTTCACTATAAAACCTTACCGAACCCTTAGTAGGTAAACCACCAACTGATTTCCATTCCAATTTCTGTGATTCTACTCTTTCAGTGATTTGAGCTTTCCATTTAAAACGGAAACCATTAGCTGCAAGTGTCCACTCCGTTAAATCAGGAAGTGTCGAGGTTTTTTCGTCGACTGTTTTAACTGATTCAATCCAAGTCATCCACAAAGGCATCGAATCTAAATCACTCCAAAACTTCCAGACAAGTTCGACTGGAGCATTAATTTCACTTATCACTGTGTGATCAAGCCACTTTCCCATTTCTTAAGCAACCGAAGAATTTTTTGCCAGTGAAACAGACTTTGAGAGTATTGCTGAAGCAGCAAGATGACCGCTCATTGTTGCCCCTTCCATAGAGTCAATGTAATCCTGTTTTGTATAACTGCCTGCTAAGAAGAAATTACTAAAAGAAGTTTTTTGATCTGGTCTATATGGATCCATTCCAGGCGCCTCCCTGTAAAGAGAATGAGAAACTTTGACCACATTGCTCCATAAAAGCTTCAAGCCCCTTGAAGAAGGGAAAAGCGTCCTCACCTGTAGATCAGTATGTTTTACAATTTCATCTGAAGATTTTGTTATCCAAGGATCTCCAGGGGTTAACACACATTGAAGTAGTGAGCCCTGACCATCTTTTTTATAGTCTACTGGACTTGATAAAGCTAAATCTGCAAAACAACTAAAATCAGCATCGGCTGTGTATAACAAATTGTCTAATCCAGATGGACTTTTTAGGTTTATTTGAGCTTGTTCATTGTTGATCTCTGTTACCCAGCCATCGTATCTAAGTTGGACTGTCGCGACCGGGACAGCATCAAGCTTGAAAATTGAGTCAAACTCTTTAAAACGTCTCCATGATCTAGGAATTATTCTTTTCATACCAGATACATCACAAGCGGCTAAATATTTGTCTGCTTGAATTTTTTGTTCACCTTCTGGTGTTTGAAGAGTTAATCCAGTCACACATGGCTGGTCGGAATCCTCTGAATGAATTTCTTTAACAATATTCTCTAAGTGAAGTTTTCCTCCTCGTTGTTCAATGTAATCGAGGATTGGCTTGGTCAGCCATTTGTGGGGTGAGCCCTTCAATAGGTTGAGCTTTGATGCCTCTGTTTTCGAAGCAAACATCATAAAGATGGTAAGCATGCATCTTGCTGAAATTGCTTCGCAATCAATAAATCCCAGTGCATATGCAATAGGATTCCACATTCTTTCAATACTATTTTGGCTTCCTCCATGGTTAAGAAACCATTGTTGAAAGCTTATAGAATCTAGAGATCTTATTGTCTTCATCGCACCCTCGTAGTCAACAAGTCCTCTAACAATTGGACTTGTTCCAAGCGCAAGAGCATTCCTGAGTTTGTCAATCCAATTTAATTGAGGTGTAGTGAAGAAGGCTTTTAAGCCGTTAAAGGGAGCTCCTGCAAAAAATCGAAAATCGAGTGATTTAATGTCACCGCCTTTGTTAACAAAAAGGTGAGTGTGGTCTTTTGGTAAAAGATTTTCAAACGCCCCTACTTTTCTCATTAAGGCAAAAAGATTGGCATAGTTGAAAAAGAACACATGCAAGCCCATCTCTATGTGATTGCCATCGGAATCTTCCCAGCTTCCAACTTTGCCTCCCATAAATGGTTTTGCTTCATATAGGTCGACTTCATGCCCTTCATCAACAAGGTCAACTGCAGCAGTCAAGCCTGCTAAACCTGCACCTATTATTGCGATTTTCACTCGTTTAATTAGATGGATACACTAACTCTATGAATAAAAACTCTTTTTTGGAACTTTTAAAATCGAATATAATTAATAGAGTGTTATTAAAGTTCAGAAAAAACAATGAGTGAATCAAACGCACCGCCTAAAACTCATAAAGCTCAAGATGGCAAGGGAGTACTTATCACCACTCCAGCATTGGATCAGTTGTCTAGACTTTGCAAAGAACAAGGCTCAGGTAAATTATTGAGAGTAGGGGTACGGTCTGGAGGATGCAGTGGTATGAGTTACACAATGGACTTTGTGTCTGCTGATGATATTCAAAAAGATGATGAAGTTTATGAATATTCAGTTGGTAGCAGTTCTTTTAAAGTGATTTGTGATCCCAAGAGTCTTTTATATATATATGGCATGCAGTTAGATTTCAGTACAGATTTAATTGGTGGAGGATTTAACTTTACTAATCCAAATGCATCACAAACTTGTGGCTGTGGAAGTTCCTTTGCAGTTTAACTTTAACTAAAAGAATTTTTAAATTAACAATGGATCAATCAGAGGAAAGTCTTTTTGAAGAAGCCCTGAATCGCTATAAAGCTGGTTCGCCAGCAGAGGAATTGCTTGAAGATTTTGAGAAAATAGTTTCTACTACCCCAAATAATTCTGCTGCATGGACATGCTTGTCTTGGTTGCAATTGTTATCTGATTCGCCGCAGGAAGCTTTGCGATCTTCTAGGTATGCAGTGAAACTTAATGGCCAAGATCCACAGTCAAGGATAAATTTGAGTCTTGCATTATTAGAAACTAATTCTAAAGGTGTTAGAGATCACATTGATTATGTAAAAAGAGCTATGCTTATTCTTCCTGAATTAGAAAAAGAATTAAAAGAATCATTTGAAGATGGTCTTTTACGAAAACCTAATTGGAAGACGTTACTTAAAATAAAAAGTTGGTTAGACCTTTAATTTCTTATCAGATTCGATAAACAACTTAAGTTAATATTGCTTTAAAAGCATCATTAATTGTAGGAAAATTAAAGTTAAATTTCAGTTTATTTAATCGTTGAGATTTCACATTTTGTCCTTCTAAGACTACACGAGCTCCATCTCCTAAAATTAACTTTAAAATTGGTCCAGGAACTGCTAGAAGGCTTGGTCTGCCAAGAATCTTTCCAAGTGACTTAGAGAACTCATTCATTCTTACAGGATTTGGCGCAACACCATTGACCACTCCTGACCAAGAAGAATTTTTTATACTTGTATTGATGAGATTACAAAGATCTGTTCTATGTATCCAACTCATCCATTGTCTGCCATCTCCTATAGGGCCTCCAAGCCCGGCTCTAAAGATGGGAAGCATTTTCCCAAGTGCTCCTCCATCTTTAGCTAATACAATTCCAATTCTTACAATTAAAACTCTAGTACTTCTTGGCTTATTTTTTGCAATAGATTCCCATTCTTTGCACAAATTCGCGAGGAAATCATCACCGTGAATATTTTCTTCAGTGAATTCAGTTTGAGGATTTGAGCCATAAAAGCCAATTGCCGAAGCATTTATAAGAACTTTGGGAGATTTTTTAAGATTTCTTAGGTTTTTGATCAAGTTTTTTGTTGTCTCTATGCGACTATTTGTAATTTCTTTACAGTGATCGTCAGTCCATCTCTTTTCAGCAATAGGTTCCCCAGCGAGATTGATAACTCCCTCACAGCTTTTAAGGGCGTTTTGAATTTGTTCTTTATTCCAAGACGAAGACTCGGCTGGATTCATTCGTATAAAATTGATTTTTGGATCATTAGCTATAGTTTTAAGCTTTTCTTTAGATTGTCTCGATATTACTGTGAGGCTATGTCCTTCCTTGATGAGCAAAGGAATTAATTCTCTTCCTATAAAACCAGTACATCCTGTAAGTAGTAATTTCATGATTTCTCTAGTCAGCTTTGATTAGCTTAGAGGGATTTTGATGAACTTATGGTCTTAATCCATCAAGAATATTTGCGTTATGGAAGTTGCAAGTGATTAATAACACGATTTTTATCATTTTGTTTTAACTGCTATTCTTCATTTGAATATTTGAATTAGGCCTTTAGTCTTTTTTATTAATTATTTAAAATGTCTGAACAAACCGGAAAAGTAGATGATTCACAATCACCTCCAAAGATACAAAAGAAATTAAGAAAAGGAGATCTTGTAAAAGTTGATCGTGAAAAATATTCTAATAGCTTAGAATCTAAAGCAAGCGATACTAATCTACCAGATTATATTTTTCAAGGGCCAGGAGAGGTATTATTGATTAAAGGTGATTATTGTCAAGTTAGATGGAGAAGACCAGTCCCTGATGTTTGGATAAGTTCTGATCATATAGTGTCATATTAATGCATGTAATTTAAACTATCAGTTAAGCCATTCTTTTTTATTGCTTTGTAAAAATTTTCTTTTTTTCTTAGCAAGACCAATCATTGCCTTTCCGTCATAAAGATAATCGTCTACATAACCCATTGTGTAGCGTTCTAATTCATTGATACCATCCTCAACATGTGATAGGCAATGATATAGATCTAAGCTAAAATCCCTTATGATTGAGGGACATGCAAAAGATGTATAAATTTTTTTAATCTTAGTTATTTTATTTTTACTTTGCTCAAGATATAGGCAGAAAGAATCCATTAATATTTGATCATAAGGATCAGCTGATAAATCTCTTATTTTTGAACCTAAAGGATTAATTATTTGCCCTAATAATTTATCAATAGGGAGGTATATATTCTGAAACCATTTTTTTATATCTTCAGATTTAGAGTAATTATTGGTTTCTCTTTTGTATTCATTCTGATTGAAAACTTTTGAGTTATTAATTTTATTTATATTCAGATCTTTATGTGTTTTCTTTAATATTTCCCATGCTGAGTTTACTTCGAGCATTACTGCTGAATCTCCTCCTTTGTCTGGGTGGTGTATTTTTACAAGTTTTCTATATGCTTGTTTAATCTCTTCTAGTTTTGCGCTGGGATGAACTTTCAATATTTGATATGGGTCTTTGCTCATTGTTGAAGGATTATTTCTTTTTAGAGATACTCATTCCCTTTTACTGGCTTTGCGGGGATGGAAGTAAACATACTTGTTGAGAGATATCTTTCACCAAAACTAGGCAAGATAACAACCAAGCGTTTATTCGCAAACTCAGCTTGATTTCCTACTTTTAAAGCAGCGGCTACTGCAGCACCACTGCTAACACCACTTAGCAATCCCTCTTCTTTGGCAAGTCTTCTCCCTATGTCCATGGCTTCATCATCACTGATTTTTATGACTTCATCAATTTGATTCATCTCTAATACATTAGGGATGAAACCAGCACCAATGCCTTGTATCGCATGAGATCCAGGCTCCCCTCCTGAGAGAACAGGGCTTGATAAGGGTTCTACCGCAAAAACTTTAATGTTTGGATTTTTTTGTTTTAAAAATCTTGCACAACCTGTGATTGTTCCACCTGTGCCTACTCCAGCAATTAATGCATCAAGTCGCCCTTCGCAATCTTCCCAAATTTCTTCAGCGGTAGTTTTTTCATGAATTTCAGGATTGGATGAATTATCGAATTGCTGAAGTAAATATGCATTAGGGATAGAAGCTACCAACTCCCTCGCTAGCTGAATAGAGCCTTGGATTCCCTCTTTACCAGGAGTTAGTTGAAGCTCTGCTCCAAATGCTCTTAACATTGAGCGCCGCTCAGTACTCATTGTGTCAGGCATTGTAAGTATCAACCGATAACCTTTTGCTGCCGCAACCATGGCCAATGCAATTCCGGTGTTTCCGCTAGTTGGTTCAATAAGAACAGTATGTCCAGGTTTGATGGTGCCCTCTTTTTCCGCTGATTTCACCATTGCGCCAGCTATTCGGTCTTTTACAGATGCTGTCGGGTTGAAACTTTCTAATTTAGCTATAATTTGTGCCTTACAGTTAAATTCATTAGGTAATCGATTCAGTTTGACCAAGGGTGTTTGGCCAACTAAAGATGTTATGTCATTAGCAATTGGCATGATCTTATTTAAAAAACTTGAATCAGGGTCGAGGCAAAAGTTATTTAACAATTAAATTCTTTTTTAATAATGATTGAAAATTTATTATTAAAAAGCTTTATTGGCCTTTTAGAGATATAAATAGATGGAATAATTTTTTGATATTGACCGAGAGCATTTCCCACAACTGTAGGCCTCCAATTTTATGGGTTTTTCTTTTTTGGACCATAGCTTGTGGAATTGCATTTGTCTCTCTGGGGAATTTGCCTTTAAGAGATTTTGATGAAGCAACTGTTGCAAGAGTTGCATTGGAATTAAACCAAAAGAGTGGACTAGAACGCTTGCTTCCTTCTATCTGGGATAAGCCCTATTTGAATAAACCCCCTGGATTGCATTGGATAATATCTTTTGCGATTGGGATTAGTAGAAATTTTCAAAACAGTTTAGATTTTTTACCCTCTGAGTTTTGCATAAGATTTTTTCCAGCACTTTTATCTACTTTTGTTGTTCCACTGGGTGGTCTGATTCAGTGGAATTTGCGCCCTAAAGATCGAATAGCATGTATTGCTACATCTGCAATTTTATTGACTTTATTGCCAATTATTAGATATGGCAGAATGGCAATGTTGGATGGAACCCAGCTTAGTGCTATTGCACTTTTATGGTTTTGCTTATCATCAATAAAAAATAATAGGTCCTCTAAATTTAATTTGATAGGAGCTGGATTTTCATGTAGTTTTTTGCTTTTACTTAAAGCTCCTGTAATTATTCCTGCACTATTTGCTTCTTTAGTTCCTTTGATTTGGGAATATAAATCAAAAAAATATTTTAATAATCTTTCATGGCCTTGGTTCTTTTATGGGCTAATTCCAGGTTTTGCTTGGCACGTATGGAACATCATTTCATATGGTTCAGGAGCTTTTTGGTTATGGTGGGGCGATGGAGCAGGAAGAGTTTTATTTGAAAAAGGCTCAGGTAGTGAGCTAGGAGTTCTGGTACCAATAATTGAAATATTTGAAGGTGGGTGGCCTTGGATTCTTGTTTGGCCTATTGGTTTTTTGTGGGCATGCTTTAGTCTTAATACTCGTTGGGGCGTTTGGGCTTTTAGTTCTCAAATAATTATTGCAGGAAGTATTTTACCTCTGAAAATGCAACTTCCATGGTATATCCATCCATTTTGGTTGCCTTTTGCTTTAATATGTGGACCGCCAGTATCTTGGTTAATTCAAAGAAAAGAGAATAATTATATTTTCGGTAGAAAAATATTAACAAAAATTCCTTATGGATTATCTTTCATTGGATTATGCTTATTTGCATTTTCTTTATTAGTTAAATTAAATATTATCAACTTTGAAGAAGGTTACTTTGGAGCAATCTTCTCTATTAGTTTGGCTTGGTTTATTGGGGGATTATTATTATCTAATTCAAGAAAGAACATTAGAAAATATGGTTTTATTGGAATAATTTTTGGAAGTATAATTGGTTTATTCTTTTTTGTGAGCTCTAAATTTTGGTTATGGGAAATAAATGAAAATTGGGATGTAAGGCCTTTAGCTGAATTTATAACTAATTTCCCTAATCAACAAATTTATATTAAAAATAGTTTTGAACGACCAAGTTTAAATTGGTATTCACAAAAACAAATCAAAATTTTTGACGAAAAAAATCAAATCAAATGCAATGCAATTAAGAAAACTAATGATTGGGATCTTTATACATGTAATGATTAAATAAAATATTATTATTAACATATTTTTCACTTCTTCGGCTTTTCTTTGTAAGAATTATCTTGTTATAAGTGTTTTCTAAAAAAAGTGTATTGTATCGAGCTTACTATTAAATTAAGTCCTATGCCTCTGGTAGTTCAGAGAAAAGAGCATGTAGAGGCTCAAAAGCTTTACTCTGAACTTGTAGATTCTATGCAAAAAGGTAATCAAAGGCTTTTAGAGTTGACCTGTGAAAAAGTCGAAGATAAAAGAATTACTGTTCTTGTTAGTGAAATTACAGCAGTACAAATTTATGAAAAAACCAGTAGTAGCACAAGTAAAAGGCCTGGATTCTCACTTCAGGATTAATAAGAAATTAGGAGAGATTGAACTTTGAAATCAACTGGGTATGGCTTTTTGGAATTCGATAAAGTTTCTTTTTCTTGGCCTAATGGAGTCAATGTTATTGATCACTGTTCTTTTTCAATTGTAAAACCTGGGTTGTGGATGCTAGTGGGTGAAAATGGAAGTGGTAAAAGTACCTTGTTTCGATTAATCAGTGGAGTGATTCGCCCTAACAGTGGACAAATTTTCTGTTCACTGAGGCCGTCAATGGTTTATCAAAACCCAGATCATCAATTGCTTATGCCAACATGTAAAAGTGAGTTGATGCTTAGTGTTCCAAAAAACATTCCACAGAGCGATTTATTATATTTGATTCAATCAGCTCTTGAAAAAGTCGATTTAGGGGAAATGTTGGATAGACCCATTCATACTTTAAGTGGAGGCCAAAAGCAGCGATTAGCTCTTGCTGGAGCTATTGTTAGCAATTCAAATTTACTTTTACTTGATGAGCCTACAGCGCTATTGGATCCTCATAGTCAAAATTCAGTTTTGAATGTTGTGAAAAAATTGACAAGTTCCTCAGCTAATCCAATCACAGCAATATGGGTTACTCATCGTTTGGAAGAATTATTTTTTTGTGATGGAGCGGCAATAGTTAAAAATAGAGGAATTAGCAAGTGGAAATCTGGTTCAAAAGTGTTCCAAGAATTAAAATCACTTGCCCTTAGGTAGCTGGCAAGGGTAAGTTCTTAATGTCTATTGTTGCAATCCTCGGTAGCTCAGCGGTAGAGCGATCGGCTGTTAACCGATTGGTCGCAGGTTCGAATCCCGCCCGGGGAGTTTTCTCTCAAAATCAGAGACGTCCCAGAGCCCCCAGAAGGGAGCTTCTTGTCTTGACTAGGCTCTTATATTTTCTTAGTAAAAACAATTTTCAGAATACTTAGAAATAAAAGGCAATTATTAGCTTTTTATTTGTTTTTAACGAAAAATTCAATCTATTGGAGATTTGAAAACTGTTAAAAAATTTTATTCAAAAGCTCTTTAAATATATAGTTATTGTGCTTCAGAATTAACTATTCTTGAAAGTATTGAACTCAATACTGGTAACAAAAACAATTATTATCAATTTTTATAAAAGCCAATTAATTAGACTCTCTATTAGCTACTGCTTTGGTAAATCATTGCCAATGGTTATGTTCAACTAGTAAAGACAAAAGAGGCTGAAATTGCGTGCCTTAAATTCATAGAACTTATCCCCAATCTCTTTAATTCTCATTTCCTTCTAGGAACAATCCTAATTGGGTAAAAATAAGCCACAAGAAGCAAAACAACCCCTCCGCGAAGCCATGGAACTTAATCCGGATTTTTTCAGGCTCATCTAAACCTTTGAGCAGTCTTAAAAGATCTAGGAAAAATACGTGATGCTGAAATTGATTGCCGAAAATCAATAGCGCTTAATCTCAATGACTTTGACTCGCAATTACTTCTGAGAGCTCAACTCATGGCTCCTCCGGTGAGTTTAAAAACATATGCAAATTTGTTTTACCCATTAAATTCAATTTTTTTACAATTGAGTTCCTAAAAATATTTCTTTATTTGTAAGAAAAAAACAAATCTCTTAATTTTTTTATGAACGTTTTTTATTCAAGTTTTGAGAATTCCTTAACAGTAGAGCCCTCGAATCGGAAGACTTTCTAAAGACAGTCCGGCTTCTTCTTGCATTTTTAGAGGAAAAAATTCAGTTATGACAATCGATCTTGTCGATTATGCTTTGGAAAACCAATTTTTTTGAATTCTGCAATAAAAACAAAATTTTGAGAGAATCATATGAATCTTTAGTAATCGCTGAGGCGGGTACTTTTTTAACTTTGGCAATTATTAATGAAGCCTTGCATTTTACTTATTGAAGACGACCAAGACATGAGGGATCTGGTTGCAGGGCATCTAGAGCACACTGGTTTTGATGTCCAAAAAGCTGAAGATGGGATCAAGGGCCAAGCGCTTGCTTTGCAATATGCTCCTGATCTGATTCTTCTGGATTTAATGCTTCCTAAGGTTGACGGTTTAACTCTCTGTCAACGCTTAAGAAGAGATGAGAGAACAGCAGCAATACCTATTCTAATGATCACTGCTTTGGGTGGTATCAAAGATAAAGTCACAGGTTTTAACTCCGGTGCAGACGATTACATAACAAAACCTTTTGACTTGGAAGAACTTCAAGTCAGGATCAAGGCTTTGTTGAGAAGAAGTAACCGTGCTCCATTAGGAAGTAATAATCAGCAAGAAATACTCAATTATGGCCCACTTACTCTTGTTCCTGAAAGATTTGAGGCAATATGGTTCGAATCTCCTGTTCGATTGACTCACTTGGAATTTGAACTACTCCATTGTTTGATGCAAAGGCATGGTCAGACAGTTGCACCCTCTTTAATTCTCAAAGAGGTGTGGGGTTATGAGCCTGACGATGATATAGAAACTATACGAGTGCATGTAAGACATTTGAGAACCAAGCTTGAACCTGATCCAAGAAAACCAAGATTCATTAAAACTGTTTATGGTGCGGGTTATTGCTTGGAATTGCCAACTGGGGACAAAATAAGTGAAATTCAACCATTAATAACTCAAGCGAGAGAAACCAACTCTTTTAAAAACAATACGGATGAAAGGGTAATTGCTTAATCGAGCAAGTTTATTTCTAATAAAGTTACTTCCCAAGCAAGTCGCGGTTGCACATACTTTAAAATTTGCTTTCTTAGCTCTTCGAGTTTTTTAACCTTATTTGAATTTCTTTCTTTTATCCAAGACTTATTTTGTTGAAAATCAATAAACCAAAGTTGTTGTTCTATGTTCATTTCATTAGTAATTTCCTTGGCTAATTGTAATAACTCAATTTGACTAGTTAATTGGATTTCTAGCTTTTGTCTTAATGGACTTGAGATAGATAACCAGTTTTCAAGATTAATGAGATATTGACCAGGAGATCCATTTGAGAAATCGATTAATTCTCTAATTTTGTCAGTAGGAATATCATCTATCTCTTTGACATTTTCTAATTTATTAATAATTGTTTTCACTACATGATCATTCAAGCGAATAAAGGGGACTATCTGGCATCTCGATCTAATGGTTGATAATAATTTCTCTGGTCTTTGAGTGATAAGAATAAATAATCCTGTATTTGTCTCTTCAAGAGTTTTTAATAATGCATTTGATGCCGATTCATTTATTCTTTCAATATCTTCAATTATCACTATGCTTCTTTCTGATTCAAATGGCTTTTTCCCAAGAAATTCTATTATCTCTTTTATTTGATTTAGCCTTATTTGCGGAGGTGATTTCATGCTTAAACTCTCAGCTTTTGCTTGCCTCTGAGAAATACTTTTACCTTGTAAGATATAAGATGGTTCTATCCACAATAAGTCAGGATGATTATTATTTTCTATTTTTCTTTTTGTAATTTCTTTATCTAAATGCCTATCAAGAATAGCTTTAATAAAAATTTTAGCAGTTTTTTTTCTTCCAACTCCTGCTGGTCCAGAGAATAAATAGGCAGGAGAAATATGTTTTTTTGAAATAGCAGACTTTAAAATTTCAATTGCTAAATCTTGCCCATAAATATTTTCAAAATCATCCATTTTATTCGTTTTTTATTAACTTCTTTATCTCAGATTGAATCTCTGATTTGATGTTTTTTATAGAGTTAATTGCAGATATTTTTTTCCATCTACTGTCCTCGCATAATTCTTCAAAGCCAAGACAAACATTTGATAAAAATTCTCTACCTTCTTGTTCTATTCGATCATCTTTTCTATTTATTCTTCTTTTTATACTTTCTTCAACAGGTATGTCTAGTAGAAATGTGATGTCGGGAGAAATTCCCTCTGTGGCAATAGTTTCTAGATCTTTAATTAATTTTATATCTAATTTCCTTCCATAACCTTGGTAAGCAACTGTGGACCCACAAAATCTATCGCTTATTACCCAATCACCTTTATTTAAAGTTGGACGAATAATCTTATTTACATGCTCTGATCTATCTGCAGCATAGAGCAAAAGCTCAGTAATAGAATCTGGGCTTTTTTCTTTAGAGGTATCTAGGAGAAGTGATCTTATGGATTTTCCTAATTCAGTCCCTCCTGGTTCTCTAGTGATAACTAATTGATTTTTTTCAGGAATCAGATCAGTTTCCATCAGCCATTTTGATAATTCATTGATTTGAGTGGTTTTCCCAGAGCCATCAATACCCTCAAAAACAATAAATTTTCCTTTCATTTTGACTTCAAAGATAAAGCATTAAATACAACACTTATAGAGCTCAAAGCCATAAGTAAAGCCGCCAAAGGAGGAGAAAGTAATAAACCAGACGACGGTAGAAGTAATCCTGCGGCGATTGGTAAAGCAATTAAGTTGTATCCAAATGCCCATGCAAGGTTTTGTTTTATTTTGAGCATTGCTTGTTTTGAAAGCTGTAAAGCATTTGGCAGAGCTTCCAAGTTTTCTCCAAGCAGAACAAGATCAGCTGAATCTTGTGCGATTTGAGTTCCTGTTCCTATTGCTACGCCCAAGTCAGCTGCGGCAAGAGCTGGCGCATCATTAATTCCATCACCTATCATCGCAACTAAACCATTATTTTTTAATAAGTTCAACTTAGTTAGCTTGTCTGAAGGTAACATTTGCCATGCAATTTGTTTTGTACTAAATCCCAATTTTTCTCCTAAAGATAAAACGGCAGAATCCCTATCACCACTGAACAAACTTAATGAAAAACCTCTTTCCCGTAATTTATTAATTGAAAGGAAAGCATCTTTTCTTAATTGGTCATCAATCAAGAAAAAACCTAATAATTTGTTCTTCAAAGCTACAGCAACTATTGATTGCGCTTTTCTTTTCGAAAGCTTGAAATTTGTTTCAATCATTTCATTCCATTCAATTCCTTCGCTTTTTATCCATTCAGGAGTTCCGACTCTGATCAGTCCTTCTAAATTATTAATTTTGCCAGCTAAGCCTTTACCTGGATATGTAATTGATTTGGATACTTTTTCTAGTTGAATTTCTTTTTTATGCGCTTCTTGAATAATTGCTAGGGCCAAAGGGTGCCGACTATCTTGTTCTATGCTTGCCGCCAATTTGAGCATAATATTTCTTTCTGATTCTTTGTTTTCCCAGGAGCCAACAACTAGAGGTCTTCCAATTGTGAGTGTGCCTGTTTTATCAAAAATAATTTGATTTATTTTTGATGCCATTTCTATGACATCGCCACCTTTGAAAAGCCATCCACGTTTAGCAGCTTCCCCAGATGCAACTGTTATTACAGTTGGGGTGGCAAGTCCCAGAGCACATGGACATGCCACAACTAAAACAGCTATTGATAATTGAAATGACAGCCCAAGAGGTGTTTGAGGTGTATTAAGGAAATGATCATGTAAATGATGGCTTTGCATGAAACCTGTATTAGAAACTTCTAAAACTTCTGGCCATATCCTCGTACCTATTTTCCACCAAAAAAGAAAAGTCACTAAAGCAAGAGTTGTGACCCCATAGCAGAATATGCCTGCTACCTTGTCTGCTAATCCCTGAATTGGTGCTTTTCTAGCTTGGGCTTCTTCAACCAAACTTATTATTTTTGCTATTGCAGTATCAGATCCTATTTTTTGAACTTCTAAAATAATTGTTGATTCTAAATTTAGGCTGCCAGAAGGAAGCTCGACGCCTGGTGTTGCTTCTATTGGTAAAGATTCACCAGTTAAACTTGAAACATCGATGGCCGAATTCCCTTTGATAACCATACCATCGACCGGGATTCTATCTCCCGCTAATAACTGAATTTTTTCACCTGGTCTTAGGGCACCTATTCTGATTTCACGAATTTCATTGTTTTCTAAAATGAGATTGGCTGTTTCGGGTTGTAATTTGGCTAATTCTTTTAATGCAGTGCCTGTGTTTACTCGTGCTCTTTCTTCCAAAAAACGTCCCAATAAAACAAATCCAAGCAGCATTACCGGCTCATTGAAAAAACATGGCCACCCAACTGTTGGCCAAATCAGGGCAATTATGCTTGCCAGATAAGCACTCATCACACCAAGGCTGACTAGGGTGTCCATAGTTGGTGTAAGCATGATTGCTGACTTAAAACCTGCTTTTAGGATTGCTTTGCCTGGGCCGAGTAAAGCATATGTTGCGAGTGCAGCATGAAAAGGTAATGAGCCAATAAGTGGAAAAGATATTTGTTGCCCCTCTACTAAATGACCAAATCCAGAGAGGATTAGTAATGAAGTGGCGATTATTAGTTGTTTCCAATGGTTCCATAGATTTTGATTCTCACTTGTCTCGAATTCGGCATTTTTTATAGTTGTTTGATCAGGTCTTTCCCTTGATGGAAAACCCTTGGATGTAAGAGTTTGGATTACATCAGATAAGGAATTATTAGGCTCTTTAATTTCTATAAAAGCCGTTTTAGTAACTAAATTAACGCTTGCATTGTTTATGTTTGGATGGCTTTTAAGTATTTTTTCAACTGTCCCTACACAACTTCCGCACTTCATTCCATCTACATCAAGCAAAATAGAATTTTTGCTTTGGGCAATCTTTTTGTTGCTCAAGGGAATATAAACTTTGGGTACTTATTCTAAATTTAATAAATAAAAAGCATGTTGCATTCATTTAATAATTTATTAATACATAAAAATTAGTTTCATTATTTCTAAACATTTTTTCTATTTCCAGGCAAGATATAATCATATCTATTGGTAGTGTTTCAATTGTGCCTAGAAGTCAAAACAAAGACAATTTTCTTGATAAGGCCTTTACGAAGATGGCTGAGGGGATAGTGAAAGTGATGCCAATAGCCTCAAAAGAGAAAGAAGCCTATCTCTATTACCGAAAAGGTTTGGCAGCTCAAAATGATGGTGATTACTCAGAAGCTCTTGAGTATTACGAGGAGAGCTTAAAACTTGAGGATAATCAAGTTGATAGAGGAGAAACATTAAAAAACATGGCAATAATTTATATGAGTAATGGAGATGAAGAGAAAGCACTAAATACATACAAAAAAGCTTTGGGTCAAAATCCTAAACAGCCATCTTGCTTAAAAAACATGGGTTTAATATACGAAAAAAGAGGAAGAATGGCTCAAAGAAATGGCAATCAAGATGAGGGTGATATCTGGTTCGATCAGGCAGCTGAAGTTTGGAGTAAAGCTGTTCGTTTATATCCAGGAGGATATTTAGATATTGAGAATTGGCTTAAAACTACAGGTAGAGGAAATGTAGATGTTTACTTGTAAGTAATTAAACTTGGTTTAACTATTATTTAAAGCATAGATTAAAGCTTGATTAATATTAGAAGCTTTTAATATTTTAAATTTTTTATTTGTTTCAAACTCACTTGTATCAATACCTTCTGGGATAATTAATGTCTTGTATCCAAGTCTTATAACTTCATTAATTCGTTGTTGCATTTGTCTTACTAATCTTAATTGACCTGCTAGACCTATTTCTCCGATGAAAACAACACCTTCTTCCAGTTCAATATCTTTAAAGCTTGAAACTATTGCAGCGGCTATTCCAAGATCGGCTCCTGGTTCTTCTACTTCTAATCCCCCAGCTACAGCTAAGTAACAGTCGAATCTTGAGAGTGAGAGATTCATATTTTTTTCTAGAACTGCCAAGATTTGATGAAGCCTGTTTATTTCGACTCCAGTGGTGGTTCTTCTTGGACTTGCATAGCTAGTGGGATTTAAAAGTGCTTGTATATCTATCGCTAATGGTCTTGTCCCTTCACAGGTAACAATTGTTGAAATTCCAGGTGCAGAGGTTTTGCTTAAAAATAATTCGCTTGGATTAGTTACCTCAGATAATCCATCTGCTTGCATCTCAAAGACTCCGAGCTCAGATGTAGCACCAAATCGATTTTTCACCCCTCTTAGAAGTCTGTGAGAAGCAAAGCGATCGCCTTCAAAAGTAAGTACTGCATCCACAAGATGCTCTAGAACTTTTGGTCCGGCTAACATTCCATCTTTCGTTACGTGCCCGATGATTAAAAGGGATATGTTTTCTCGTTTAGCAATCTGCTGCAAAGCAGCAGAACATTCTCTAACTTGAGCAACTGAGCCAGGCGAACTTGATAAGTTTTGATCATGTAAAGCTTGAATGCTATCAATTACTGCTACTTCAGGCTTCAAATAATCAAGCTCTTTCATAACTAGCTCTAGATCTGTTTCTGCTAGTAAATGAAGATTGGATTCAGAATCTTCAATTCGATTCCATCTGAGCTTTACTTGTTGAGCAGATTCTTCGGCAGCCACATAAAGTACTGATCTTTGATGAGCCATTGCAGTCGCACTTTGCAAAATGAGAGTGCTTTTGCCAATTCCTGGGTCTCCACCAATTAATACAAGTGATCCAGGTACTAAGCCACCTCCAAGCACCCTGTCTAATTCTTTATATCCACTTGGGATACGATCAATGATTTGGTTTTTTGTCTGGCTTATTAGTTCTGAACGATAAGGAGATCTCTCATTGGGAGAATTAAACTTTTTGTAACTAGATTTCTCTGATTTTTGATTAATTTTTTCTTCTATTATTGAGTTCCATTCTCCACAATTGTTGCAGCGGCCAAAGAATTGCCTTGTTTGAGCACCGCAACTTTGACAGACATAAATAGAGACAGAACGAGACACTTAGTTGTAAAAAGGAAGTTGGCTGTAGTTGAATAAAGATAATGATCTTAAAATGTTGGTGAACCTTCACTTAAGATCTTGTCGCAGCCGCCAAAGCTAAAGAACAAATGACGGCCACAAGTCCCTCAAAGGAAACCATCCTCGTAGCTGATGATGAGGCAAGTATTAGGAGGATCCTAGAAACTCGCCTATCCATGATTGGGTATCAGGTAGTTACTGCTTGTGATGGAAATGAGGCATTGGATCTTTTCAGGAATTGTGAGCCTGATTTGGTTGTGCTTGATGTCATGATGCCTAAATTGGATGGCTATGGGGTTTGCCAGGAACTACGAAAGGAATCAGATGTTCCAATAGTCATGCTGACAGCATTGGGAGATGTTGCAGATAGAATTACTGGCCTAGAGCTTGGGGCTGATGATTATGTTGTTAAACCATTTAGCCCAAAAGAATTAGAAGCGAGGATTAGATGTGTCTTAAGAAGAGTAGAAAAGGAACAAATAGCAGGATTACCTAATTCAGGTGTGATTGCGGTTATGAATTTAAAGATTGATACAAATAAACGTCAGGTTTATAGAAATGATGAACGAATTAGATTAACTGGAATGGAATTTAGTCTTTTAGAACTATTGGTCAGTCGTTCAGGAGAACCATTTAGCCGAGGTGAGATTTTGAAAGAAGTTTGGGGATATACACCTGAAAGACATGTTGATACAAGAGTAGTGGATGTTCATATTTCTAGACTGAGATCAAAACTTGAGGATGATCCTGCAAATCCAGAACTAATTCTTACGGCAAGAGGAACAGGCTATCTTTTTCAAAGAATTGTTGATTCTATGATTCCTGAAGGATCATAAATCAGTGGAAAAAAATCACCTAAATATAAAAACAAATCGTTCTAAGGCAATTAGACGATTAGTTATTTGGTATCGCCGAAACTCTGCTGTTACAAGTCTTGTTGACACCGCAACAAGCTCCGCGACAGCAGCAGGCAATGTTGCTGGAACAGTTGTTTCTAATGCTGGTTCTGTTGTTACTAGTGCTGGTTCAATTGCTAGGAGTACATTAGAACCATTTGTTTTTGATCCTCTTAGGAGGTTGCAAGGTGGAGCAAATACACATGAGAAAAATGAAATTCATCATTCTGAAAGGATTTGGGTTGCTGTCGATGGAATGGGAGGAGATTTTGCACCTGGAGCAATTCTTGATGGGTGTTTGAAATCTTTGTCATTACTTCCATTGAAAATTAAATTTGTTGGTGAAATTGAAAAAGTAGAAAAAGCAGCCATTGAATTTGGCTTAGAAGAATCTCTTCACAAAGCTATAGATGATGGAAATTTCGAATTAATTCCAAGTGGTCTTTCAGTTGGCATGGATGAAGAAGCAACTACGGTTCGCAAAAAAAAAGATGCGAGCATAAATATTGCAATGAAATTGGTTAAAGAAGGCAAAGCTATGGGTGTTTATTCCGCTGGGAACTCTGGAGCAATGATGGCCTCAGCAATATTCAAGTTAGGACGTTTAAAAGGAATTGATCGTCCAGCAATTGGAGCATTATTCCCAACTAAAGATCCTGGTCAACCAGTTTTGGTTTTAGACGTTGGAGCAAATATGGATTGTAAACCAACCTACTTGCATCAATTTGCTCTTCTTGGAAATATCTATTGCCGAGATGTGTTGCAGGTAGATAAGCCAAGAATAGGATTATTGAACATTGGCGAAGAATCCTGTAAGGGTAACGATCTTTCTTTAGCAACTTACAAACTTTTAAACGAAGAAGAACGTTTTTGCTTTTACGGAAATTGTGAAGGACGAGATGTTTTATCAGGCGATTTTGATGTTGTGGTTTGTGACGGATTTACAGGAAACGTTTTGCTGAAATTTCTAGAGTCAGTTGGAAGTGTTCTTTTGGGAGTTTTGAGAGCTGAGTTGCCAAGAGGAAGAAGAGGCAAAGTTGGTTCTGCTTTTTTAAGAAATAATTTGAAACGAATAAAGAAACGTCTAGATCATGCTGAACATGGAGGAGCTTTGCTTCTTGGAATTAATGGAATTTGTGTTATTGGTCACGGTGGAAGCAAAGCTTTATCTGTTTTGAGTGCTTTAAGAGTTGTTCATTCTGCTGCAAGCCATGGAGTCATGGATGATTTAGCAGATTTAAATAAAACAGATGTTTTAAATGTCTGATGGGAACTGTCCTACCATGTGATTGACTTATGAAATGAGGGCTTTTTTTAGATTTGATTAGAAATTCTCAATGTGACTCGTCAATATCTTTTGTAGGGTGCGGAAGCGCCACACCTCAAAAGGTAATCAATAATGATCAACTTGGTCAGAGAGTGGATACTAATGATGAATGGATTCAAAGTAGAACTGGTATTGGCGAAAGAAGGGTTATTGGAGAAAATGAGTCTCTGATTGACTTGGCTACTGAAGCAGCACTTAATGCTGTCAAAATGGCTAATTGGGATGTGAAAACTATAGATTTGATAATTCTTGCAACATCTACTCCGGAAGATTTATTTGGCTCAGCACCTAAAATTCAATCAAATTTAGGAGCTTCGAATGCAGTCGCTTTTGATTTGACTGCTGCTTGTAGTGGTTTCTTATTTGCTTTGGTAACTGCATCACAATACTTAGCTTCTGGATCTATGAAAAGAGCTGTTGTGATTGGGGCAGATCAATTATCAAAATGGGTGGATTGGGATGACAGAAAGACCTGTGTTTTGTTTGGAGATGGAGCTGGAGCAGTAGCTATTGAAACATCTGGGAATGAAACTGGTTTGATTGGATATGATTTGAAGTCTGATGGAAGTAAAGGAGGTTGTTTAAATCTCTCTCAATCAAATATTTTTTTAGAGTTGGTTCAAGGCGCTACTTATCAAAAAGGGGAATATTTGCCAATTAAAATGGAGGGGAAGGAGGTTTATAAGTTTGCAGTTAAAGAAGTTCCAATCATTCTTGGAGAAATATTAGAAAAATATCAAATTAATTCAGAAAAAATAGATTGGCTCCTATTGCATCAGGCTAATCAAAGAATTCTTGATGCTGTAGCTTCGAGATTTTCAATACCATCAGAAAAAGTTCTTTCAAATTTGAAACATTATGGAAATACCTCTGCAGCAACGATTCCATTGATGCTTGATGAGGCAGTACGAGATCACAGGATTAAATCAGGCGATTTGATAGCCTGTAGTGGATTTGGCGCTGGCTTGAGTTGGGGAGCCGCTTTGTTTTATTGGCATGGTCCCTATTAAGCTATTTAATAATTAATCTAAAAAATTATGACTATTGCCTGGGTCTTTCCTGGTCAAGGCTCTCAAAAATTAGGCATGGCTAATTCGTTACTAGATTTACCTGGTTCGAGAGATAGATTTGAATTGGCCTCAGAAATTCTTGGAAGAGATTTGTGGAAAATTTGTTCTGGTGAAGGTGTTCCAAACGAAGAAATATATGATTTAAACGATACGAGAAACACCCAACCTGCACTTTTTGTTGTTGAGTCACTGTTGGTGGATGATTTAAAAAGACAAAAACGAGAAACCCAAATAATTGCAGGCCACAGTCTCGGAGAAATAGTTGGTCTTTATGCAGCAGATGTTTTAGATGCTAAGACAGCGTTATTACTTTTGAAGAAAAGATCTGAATTGATGGCATCGGCAGGAGGAGGATCAATGATTGCTGTTTTGGGGTTTGATCGAAATGAATTAGATGATTTGATTAGGAAAACTGATGGAGCGGCAATAGCTAATGACAATAGTGAATCCCAAGTTGTTTTATCTGGATTACCAGAAGCAGTTAGGAAAGTCGCTGATAATTTAAAATGTAAAAGAGCAATTCCTTTACAAGTTTCAGGTGCTTTTCACTCCATATTTATGTCTGAAGCATCTACAAGTTTTGCTGAAGAACTCGATAAAGTAACTTTTCAAGATGCTCAAGTTCCAGTTCTTAGTAATGTTGATCCAACCCCAACTTTAAGTGGTGACATATTGAAGGATCGCCTAAAAAAACAAATGACTACTGGAGTCAGGTGGCGAGAGACTATGGATGTAATGCAAAAAGAAGGCATAACAACAATGGTTGAGATTGGACCAGGGAATGTGCTTAGCGGTCTCGCTAAACGAGCAATGAAAGGGGTCTTAGCTAGTCAAATATCACATGCAAGTGATTTGGGTTATTGATTTTGGAACAATTTAAAGATGTTACGGGAGTAGAAAAAATCCCGAATTATATACCTCGACAAAGTTTTGTTTATGCTTGCGTCAGTTATTTATTAGTTTTCCCGATTTTTCGTTTTTTGTTTAGAGGTAAAACAGTAGGAATTTCGAATTTACCGAAGACAGGAGGAGTTGTTGTTGTTTCTAATCATGGCTCCCATTTGGACCCGCCGATTTTGGGACATGCATTGGGAAGACCAGTAGCATTCATGGCAAAATCTGAACTTTTTAATGTGCCCATAGTGTCATTCATAATTTCTGCTTGTGGTGCCTATCCAGTTAAGAGGGGAGTTGGAGATAGAGAGGCAATAAGAAATGCATCTAATCGATTAAGAGAAGGTTGGGCTACGGGTGTGTTTTTGGATGGAACAAGACAAGAAAATGGGAGAGTTAATGACCCAAAAGCAGGAGCGGCTCTTCTTGCAGCGAGGACAGGCTCTCCTATTCTGCCTGTGGCAATAATTAATAGTCATAGAGCTTTCCCAAAAGGATCTCTTTTACCCCGATTTGTCTCTATTAATTTAAGAGTTGGTGAATTAATTCAACCCCCTAAAACAAAGAAAAGAGAAGATTTAACATCAACAACTAAAAAAATTCAAACATCTATCAATTCAATGCTGGATAAAGGGCTCATAAAGATTATCTGAAATTAAGTTATGTTTACAAGAATAGAAAACGTTGAAACTAATCCATTTTTATTTTTGATTATCGATTGGTGAAGTTGGATAAATGGGTAATGTTTTTTGCCAATTAGATTGAACTTTTGAATTTTGACAATATTGAGAAAACTCTATAAGCGAAATAATATCTTTTTCTATATTGTAGGAGGCCTTTATTGAAGGGTTGATTAGTTTTTCATTACTTATTAATTGTGGAGAAATTATTTCATAAAATTCATGAAAATTTGACTCTTGGTGAATTTTAACTAGTTGATATTTACCAGCCACAATTCCTCTACGTGGTAAAACATCTGTTATCCAAAATGGATTCAAGCTTTGGTTCGTAGCAAGATCTTTGTAAAGCCTTGTAGCCATTAAATGGAAGGAACTAATCGAATCTAATGAACAATCCATTTGCTGAGCAATAGTTCTAGCCATTGAGATAGTTAATCTTGTACTGGTAAAACTCCCAGGACCTTTTGCTACCGAAATGCGAATAATCTGCTTCCAAAACTTTCTCGGAAGAATTGTTTCTATACAACTAAATAATTTGTTTGATAATGATCTACCAATATTAAATATTTCACTTTTTATTATTTTTTCTGGATTTTCAGTATCTTTAATGGCTACTCCAAATGATTCTGAGCAGCTATGTAATGCTAATAAATATTTTGATTTTGAGTTATGGAAATTTTGCAAAGAATTTATTATGATTGTTATTTTGGAATTTCTTCTCCTGGACGAAGCCTGCTCCACTTCCCTTGATCAAGTTTAAAACTATCACATCCTCTTACATCCCATTCAATTCCTATTGTGCTATCGGGCAAATCAGCAATATTGATATGTATTTTTGGATTAGAACCTTGAAAATCTGGATTTTGCGACAAGTGTTTTACTCCATGCTGTTCTTCAACCGTAAAGTAGGTCTTGCATCTATCAACCCAGGCACAATCAACGCAGATGCACATAACTCTTCGGGTAAAATCTGGGTGCAATTTTGATAATTAAGGACACATTACTATCAATTGATCTTTTTGGAGATTTAAATCCTAAAGATTGGCCAATATCAATAGCTGATTTGCCCCCAGGAAGTGCTCTCGTTGGAGGCTCTGTGAGAGATGGATTATTAAAAAAATTAAGTCAAAAACCTGATTTGGATTTTGTTATTCCAACAGATGCTATTAAATTCAGCGAAAATTTATCTAAAAAGATTAATGCCACTTTTATAAAGCTAGATGAGAAGAGAGATATTGCTCGATTAGTTGTTAATGGTTGGACTTTAGATATTGCTCGACAGGTTGGTGAAAATCTTAAAGATGATTTATTAAGACGTGACTTTAGAATGAATGCAATTGCTTTAAGGCTTAAAGAAAGGCCGGAGATTTTTGATCCAGCGGGAGGAATTGATGATTTGAAAAGGAAGAAAATTGTTGCAATAAGTGAGCAGAACCTAATTGATGACCCATTGAGAATTCTCAGAGGTTTTAGATTAATGTGTGAACTAAACTTTGATCTAGAGAAAAAAACTAAAAGATTTCTAAAAAATAATTCAGATAGATTAAGTAATGTTGCGCCTGAAAGGATAAAAATGGAGATTTTAAAAATAGTTGATTCAAAATGGAATTCTTCGATTTATCAGACTTATTTAGAGCTGCAATTATTGAGAAATTGGAATGAAGGTAAACTTCCTTTTGTTGAGGAAAATAGAAAATATATTTTCTCAGAAACACCAACATTAGGTATTCAGTTAGCAAGATTAATATGTTTGCTTAGTGATGATGGTCTATCAAGATTGATGTTTAGTAAAAATCAAATTAAAAGATGTAAGACCTTGCGATTTTGGGTTAATAAAATTAACAACTTAGGTTTGGATAATTTTTCAGAAGATGAAAGGTTTCAACTTCACATAGACTTGGAAGAGGATTTGCCATCTTTAGTTCTTTTTTTGAAAGATAAATATATGAATAATTGGATAGAGCGTTGGGAAGACCCTTCAGATCCTCTCTTTCACCCTTCCTCTCCCCTTGATGGCCACTCACTTCAAAAAGTCTTAAACATCCCCCCTGGCCCCCTCTTAGGGGAGCTGATGATGCATCTTTCTCGGGAAAAAGCTTATGGTCGGTACCTTACAAATCAACAGGCTTTGGAGGTCGCTCGTAAATGGACACTAGAGAATGCCCCCTTTTTGTGATTAACTACACACAAATCAAATTAATCTCGGCCGTATGCCGTAGTCGTTTTATCCCCTTTTTTCTAAATGAGTGTTCGCCTTTACATCGGCAATTTGCCGCAGAATGTCAATGTTAAAGAACTTGAAGCCCTTCTCACATCCATAGGAGACGGAATCAAATTTAAAGCTGTTTTCGATAGAGATACCAAGGCTTGTAGGGGATTTGGTTTCGCTAATATTAAAGACGAGAATGTTGCTAATGAACTTATTGAAAAATTAAATGGCCATGAATTCAATGGTAATAAATTGAGGGTTGAGCGTTCCGAGCGTAAAGACTCAAATTCAGGCAGTTCCAGAAGAGGGGCAAGCTCCAGTAATGGAAATAAAGCTTCTAATCGTAAAGATGTTAAGAAAGTTGTACATAGCGATGCACCAATCAAAGAAGCTCCAGATCCAAGATGGGCGGGTGAATTATCAAAATTAAAGGATCTTTTGGCTAATCAAAAAACTCCTGTATAAATATTTAATTAATTAGTGTTCTAAGTTTATATTTTTCATCGTTGATAGTCATCATATAAGAGATGGGTAAATTTACAGCTTTAACCCATCCCTTTACATACGCGCGATTATTAAAAACGTCATAATCCAATTTCTCAATTGAATTAAGTATTCCGCTATATAGTCGTAATGAAGTCCATATTGGCCATCTTGCATCTATTGAAAGCCATTTTATGCCTTCTTCAGATTTAAGGAACCAATCTCTCGCTCTGGCTAATTGAAAAGACATTAATGCTTTCCAGTTTTCATTGATTTTTCCGTTCATTAAATCTTCTTCTGTGTAATTAAATTTCTTTAGATCCTCTAATGGTAAATAAATTCGCCCTCTTCCTCTATCTTCTCCAACATCTCTCAGAATATTTGTTAATTGATTGGCAATTCCTAGAGCAATAGCTGCTTTTGAAGTATCAGGAGATACCTTGTTTGGATTGGACGTATAGGCAGCATCAATACCTATTACACCTTGTGTCATTAATCCAACCGTTCCAGCGACTCTGTAACAGTAGAGTTCAAGTTCTTCAAAGTTTTTGTATCTGGTTGTATCTAAATCCATTCTCTGACCCTCAATCATATCGATATAAGGCTGAATGGATTGAGGAAATTTTTGAAGAGTATCGGCTAAAACTGCATCAAGATCATCTTCAATGTGACCAGCAAAAACTTTTTTTGTTTTGTCTTCCCATTTATCTAGTCGATCTGATAATTCATTTCTAGATTTGCTTTGAGCTTCTGTGCTATCCATTAGCTCATCCGTTCTACGGCACCAAACATAAATAGCCCAGATAGCTCTGCGTTTAGAAGGGGGAAGCAGCATGGTGCCAAGATAGAAGGTCTTGGCCCATTGTGCAGTTTCTTTTCTGCAAGCCTCGTAGGCATCCTCTAGATTCAAAGAAGAAGGCTGCGACAAAATTAGAAGTTTGTAAGTTTTTTAGTTTGCATTAATCTATTAATTGCAATTTTAGACAAATTTATTTTGATACATTAAGACTAAGAAGAGCCAATGTCAGTCGAAATTTGAATTTTTTCTGCACATAGCTTTCCACTTAATACTGCACCTTCCATGGAAGCAAGATATTTTTGCATTGTGTAATCACCGGTTAAGAAAAAGTTGCTTATCGGAGTCTTTTGATCGGGCCTTAAATCTTGGCATCCGGGAACGGCTTTATATACTGATTGTGGGGTTTTTATTACTTTATATTTTCGTAATTTAGCTTGATTTTCCCCTGAAAAATGCATTGGGAAAAGTTTAGTTAATTCTTTCATCGTTGCATCAATTATCTCCTCATCTTTACAACTGATCCAGTCTTTTGCAGGAGCAAAAACTAATTCAAGCATTGAACGATTTGGATCTTCATATTCTTTACAGGTTATGCTCATGTCCGCATAAACACTCAAGAGGGGAGATCTACTGAATAACAGATGATCAATATTTGTTAGTTTTCGATCGAACCAGAGATGAATATTTATAACGGGAACTCCTTTTAGACCTTCAAGTTTTCTGAAAATATCTTTAGAGGCCCATTCTTTAGGCAAGATTGTTTTAAAGATATCTACGGGCATTGCGCTTACATAAGCGTCAGCTTCAATTTCTTTCCCATGAGACTCTTTGGCACTACCTATCAAGAAATTTTCAACAGAGCCATCCTCCTTTAAATTTATTTTTTTGAGTGGGCTGTTTAAAAACACCTCCCCACCTAAAGCTCTAATGTGATCAACAATTGGTTGACAAAGTCTTTCTGGTGGAGCTCCATCAAGGAAAGCCATTTTTGATCCGTTTTTTTCTTGTAAAAAGCGGTTTAATGCTGTTAGCAATACTGTTGAAGAAATTTCATCAGGACCTATAAAATTGAGTGCCTTACTCATTGCGATAAAGACTTCATCATTTACTCTTTCGGGTATATTTTGATTTTTTAACCATTCGGTCCAGGAGTACTTATCGCAATCTTCTACATAATTTTGGCCTCGCAACATGGCTGGTATTAGTCCTATCCCAAACGAAATTTTTTCTGGCCAGCTAAGCATGTCATTGTTGCTTAAAATTGCCGCCACTCCGTTTATTGGAGCAGGAAGATCAGGGAAGTCGAAACGGCTATATGTGCCAGGTTCTTCTGGTTGGTTGAAAATCATGGAATGACTTTTCCATTGAAGACGATCTTCAATATCTAGCTCTTTAAAAAGCTGGAGCATGTTTGGATATGCTCCAAAAAATATATGTAATCCTGTCTCATACCAGTCACCATCATCATCTTTCCAAGCAGCAACTTTCCCACCAAGTACGTTTCTAGCCTCATAAACAAATGGCGTATGTCCAGCATCGGCTAAGTATTTTGCACATGAGAGTCCTGCCAATCCGGCTCCTGCGATTGCTACGCGCATACTTAAATAAAAGAGTATTTAACAACTTTAGTGATTAAGACCACCCAACACGGGTTAAGGTCGTTAAATTTGCACTATATATTTCGGTTTGTTGTTTTAAATTCATGAGCGACACTATTCTTAAATGCACAACGAGACACGTAAGAATATTTACTGCAGTGGTCAAAAATCATGATTTAGTTTTAGATAATGGGCATTTGACCTTAGATATTGATCCTGATAATGAGTTTATTTGGAGCGATCAATCTATAAAAAAAGTGCAAGATTATTTTCGTGAACTAGTGGACTCGCAAGCCGATAATGAATTGAGCGATTACAGCTTGAGAAAAATTGGATCGTTGCTTGAAGATTTTATTCGAAAGTTGCTGAAAGATGGAGAACTCAGTTATAACCCAAACAGCAGGGTAATGAACTATTCAATGGGATTACCTCGAACTCAAGAATTATTATGAATCAAGGCCCTTATAATCGGCGACCATCATCTCGTAGAAGATCAGATCTGGCGAGAAGAGGAGAAGGAAACAGATTTAATTCAAGAAAAGATCCAAATGAGAGAGACCAATATGAAACGAGAGGAAATCGATTTAAATCGTCTGGTCCCTCAGATGGAGGAGGCGGTGGTATAAAAATTAACTCTAATTCAATTGCTATTTTGGCTGGAGTATTGGTAATTGGTGTGGGTCTAGGCAGCCTTATTACAAGCACAACTTCAGGTGGTCAGGGAAACATTGCAAGTCAGCAACAGTTGGATATGGCAGTTCCTGATCCTGACTTTTGTAGGCAATACGGTGCAAGTGCTTTTGTTATCGATGTTGAAATGTATACGACCTTAAATCCCTCTACAAGCTTTGTTACACAACCTGCTCTTCAGCCAGGTTGTGTAATTAGAAGAGAGAACTGGACTGTTTTGCAGAAGCAAGGGGCTATAAATAATGAAGATGTAAGGGAGTGCAAGCAGAGAATGAATACATTTGCTTATATTGGTTCAATCAGGGATCAGCCAATTGTGCGTTGCGTTTATCAAGCAGATGTTAATGAAAATAAATTTATAATTAAAGGTGCTGAAGAAGATGCTGTTGGTATAAATAAAGAAGCTATACAGTTCTAATTTTGAGGATTAAACAATGGCGAGAATGAACTTGCAAATAAAGGTAAGATATCTTGTATGAATGCTTCGGCAGCTCGAGATGAATATCTGCCAGGATTAGTAATTACTTTTAGTTCTCTTTTGACTTCTAAATCTGCAACAATTGGTCTATGAATAGTCCCTCCAGATAGTTCTCTTTCAATTGAGACTACTGGAAGAAAAGCAGCTCCTAAATCAGATTGAACAGCATTTTTGATGGCTTCAAGAGAATTTAATTCCATCTCTATATGTAATCTTTGTACGTCTAATCCTGAAGAAGATAGCAGTTGATCAACTACCTTTCTTGTAGTTGATTGATTATCCAAGGTTATAAACCTCAAACTATATAAATCTTCTTTTGTGAGTTCTTTTGATTTCGCTAATGGATGATTGGTAGGCAAAACCAAAGCTAACTCATCAGTTGCAAAAGGAATTACCTGTAATGATTCGTTTAACTCTAATGGAAGTTGACCTCCAATAATTGCAATGTCTATCTGGCCATTTGAAACACTCCATCCTGTTCTTCTAGTGCTGTGAATTTGAAGTTGAACTGATACTTCTGGATACTTTTGTCTGAAAAGCCCAATCATCCTTGGCATCAAGTAAGTACCTGTAGTTTGACTGGCTCCAATAATCAGAGATCCACCTTTGAGATTATTTAAATCTTCAATTGCTTTGCAAGTCTCTTGGCACTCTCCTAAGATTTTTTCACAATAATTTAGGAGAAGTTTTCCAGCTTCTGTAAGTTGAGCTTTCCTTCCTCCTCTATCAAATATGGCAATTTCTAGTTGTTTTTCAAGATTTTGCACTTGCAAGCTTACTGCTGGTTGAGTCACAAAGAGACTGTCAGCAGCTTTTTTAAAGCTCCCCTCGTCAACAATTGCTTTGAGGATTCTTAGTTGATCAAGAGTGAATGGGATTTCGGCCATGGTGGCAGGCCTTCATGGCACTTATTAAAATAAAATGTAGGGAAAAACAACTCCAACTGTTGATCCGGTATGGATCTAATAATTTTTTTAGAGGCTTTTTATAAGACTAATGGCATTTTTAGAAACTCATAATTCCAGTTTTGTGATGATATTACTTCTATTTTGCTTTGCAGTAATTCATAGTGGTGGAGCCGCTTTAAGGGTGAGGGCAGAGAGCATTATTGGTGCAAGAGCATGGAGATTGATTTTTGCTTTTGTAAGTATTCCCTCAGCAGTTATTTTGGTTGGTTATTTTATAGCTCATCGTTACGACGGAATTAGATTTTGGAATTTACAAGGGATTAGCGAACTAATACCTCTGATTTGGATTTTAAGTGCCATAAGTTTTCTTTTTTTGTATCCAGCTACTTACAATCTTTTAGAAATCCCTGCTCTCCTCAAGCCCAAAGTAAGAATTTATGCTTCAGGGATTATTAGAGTCACACGCCATCCGCAGGCAATTGGGCAGATTATTTGGTGTTTTGCACATTTTCTTTGGATAGGGACAAGTTTTACACTTGTGACTTGTTTGGGATTGATTGCACATCATTTATTTGCCATCTGGCATGGTGATAGAAGACTTAGCTTGAAATTTGGAAAAGAATTTGAGGAAGTGAAGAAACGAACGTCGGTCGTTCCTTTTTTGGCTGTGTTGGATGGACGACAAAAATTACAAATAAAAGAATTTCTAAGGCCGTCTCAAATGGGTATTCTCATTGCAGTGTTTTTTTTCTGGTGGTCTCATAAATTTATTTCTGTTGGGGCTCAGAGATTTCTCTCTTATGATTTCACTGAATTACTGGCAAGAATGCCTAAACTTATTTCAATATGATTTAGCTGGATGCATTCGGCTGCAGATTTTGCTTGGTTAATTCCTCTACTTCCTCTTTGTGGAGCAGTTTTGATTGGTTTGGGATTAATTAGTTTTAATGATCTTTTTAATCGTTCAAGAAAACCCGTTGCAATAACCCTCTTAACTTCCGTAGGTGCCTCGGCATTTATTAGCTATGCCGTTTTGGCTGAGCAACTCTCCGGCAAGCCTCCAGTTGAACACCTGTTTGTATGGGCAAGCGCAGGATCTTTTGAGTTACCAATGGGATATGTAATTGATCCTCTAGCGGCAGTAATGCTCGCTCTTGTGACTTCAATTGCTTTCTTGGTCATGATTTATTCCCATGGTTATATGGCACATGATCCTGGTTACGTTCGTTTTTTTACTTATTTAGCTTTATTCAGCAGTTCAATGCTTGGGCTAATTGTTAGTCCAAATTTGCTTGAAATATATGTTTTTTGGGAATTGGTTGGTATGTGTTCATACTTACTAGTTGGCTTTTGGTATGACAGAGATGGTGCTGCACATGCAGCTCAAAAGGCTTTTATAGTAAATAGAGTGGGAGACTTTGGTTTATTACTTGGTATTTTAGGTCTTTTTTGGGCAACAGGTAGTTTTGATTTTCATGGAATCGCTGAAGGTTTATCAGAGGCAGTTAGTTCTGGGACAGTTCCAGTTTGGGCAGCTTTGATTCTCTGCATCCTTGTTTTTATGGGACCAATGGCAAAGTCTGCCCAATTCCCTTTACATGTTTGGTTGCCGGATGCAATGGAAGGGCCAACTCCCATCTCTGCCCTTATTCATGCAGCAACAATGGTTGCAGCCGGAGTTTTTTTAGTAGCAAGGCTTGATCCGTTGTTCAGTCAGTTCCCTTTTGTGGGATTATTCATTGCAATTATTGGAACGGTAACTTGTTTCCTAGGAGCGTCTATAGCTTTGACACAGATGGATTTGAAAAAAGGATTGGCTTATAGCACAGTTTCTCAACTCGGATACATGATGCTTGCAATGGGATGTGGTGCACCAGTTGCAGGAATGTTCCATCTAGTGACTCATGCTTGTTTTAAGGCGATGTTGTTTCTCGGTTCAGGTTCAGTTATTCACGCTATGGAGGAGGTGGTTGGTCATGAACCTATTCTTGCTCAAGACATGCGATTAATGGGAGGGCTGCGTAAAAAAATGCCCATCACAGCAATAACTTTTTTCATTGGTTGTATTGCTATTAGTGGCATACCCCCTCTAGCTGGTTTTTGGAGTAAAGATGAAATTCTTGGTCAAGCCTTTAATAGTTACCCAATACTTTGGTTTATTGGTTTTTTAACTGCAGGAATGACAGCTTTCTATATGTTTAGGCTTTATTTTCTTACTTTTGAGGGGGACTTCCGAGGAGAAAATCAAGAGATGCAGCTTTCTTTGCTTTCTTTAGCAGGTAAAGAAAAAGATGAAGAGCATGAAGAGCATGAAGTTGGAAAGATACATGAATCTTCATGGCCTATGACATTCCCATTAACCGTTTTGGCAATTCCCTCTGCATTAATTGGATTTATAGGAGTTCCTTGGAACAGCATTTTTGCAAACTTGTTAAACCCCAGTGAGGCTATTGAAGTTGCAGAAAAGTTTAGTTGGGGAGAATTTCTTCCTCTTGCAACTGCCTCTGTGGCCGTCTCATCAGCGGGGATATTATTAGCGGTTTTAACTTATTATTTGAAAAGATTAGATCTTGGCGTTTCTCTAGCCGAGAAGTACCCTCAAATTAATTCATTTCTTCAGAACAAATGGTACTTGGATGAAATAAATGAGAAGATTTTTGTAAAAGGTAGCAGAAAGCTAGCAAGAGAAGTATTAGAAGTAGATGCAAAAGTAGTTGATGGAGTAGTAAACCTGACTGGATTATTGACTCTTGGTAGTGGAGAAGGACTCAAATATTTTGAGACTGGAAGAGCTCAGTTTTATGCATTGATTGTTTTTGGAGGAGTGATTGCTCTGGTTGCACTTTTTGGCGTTGTAGGAGCATAATTTACATAATTTTTTTAGGTGTGTGTTTCATCCCCTATCTAGAGGGTGCCAATAATCTCATAATTTCTAAACTCAAAAAGTGGTGATTAATTTCGAGTCTTGGAATTCGCTCTCAATACAAGTTTGAACCTAGGAACAATGCTAATTCCTGAGCCAATTCAAGCCGATTTCCCTTGGTTAAGTTTATCTATTTTGTTTCCCATCTTTGGGGCACTAATTGTTCCATTTATTCCAGATAAAGGAGATGGGAAAGAAGTTAGATGGTATGCCCTGATAATTGCTTTAATAACTTTTCTAATTACTGTCGCTGCATACTTCAAAGGTTTTGATCCAAGTCAAGAAGGCTTGCAATTGTATGAAAAAGTTAGTTGGCTACCAGATCTTGGATTGACTTGGTCTGTTGGTGCAGATGGCTTATCAATGCCTTTGATATTGCTTACAAGTTTCATAACATCTCTTGCCGTTTTAGCCGCGTGGCCAGTTAGCTATAAACCAAAATTATTTTTCTTTTTAATTCTCGCCATGGATGGCGGACAGATAGCTGTATTTGCTGTTCAAGATATGTTGCTTTTCTTTCTCGCTTGGGAATTGGAGTTATTCCCAGTGTATTTATTTCTTGCAATCTGGGGTGGAAAGAAAAGGCAATATGCAGCGACGAAATTTATTATTTACACAGCAGGCAGCTCGTTATTTATTCTACTCGCAGGTCTTGCAATGGGTTTCTTTCAAGGAGGAGGGATACCAGATTTTGGTTATACCCATTTAGCTCAGCAAAATTTTGGTAAGGGGTTTCAACTGCTTTGTTATGCAGGATTGCTAATAGCTTTTGGGGTCAAACTTCCTATTGTACCTCTGCATACTTGGTTGCCTGATGCCCATGGAGAGGCTACTGCTCCCGTACATATGCTCTTGGCAGGAATATTGTTAAAGATGGGCGGATATGCTCTCCTTAGATTTAACGCACAATTACTGCCTGATGCTCACGCCCAATTTGCACCATTATTAATTGTGCTGGGTGTAGTAAATATTATTTATGCAGCCTTAACTTCTTTTGCTCAAAGAAATTTAAAAAGGAAAATTGCTTATAGCTCAATAAGCCACATGGGTTTTGTTTTGATAGGTATTGGAAGCTTTAGTTCTTTGGGAACGAGTGGTGCGATGTTGCAGATGGTTAGCCACGGTTTAATAGGAGCAAGTTTGTTTTTCCTTGTAGGAGCAACTTATGACAGAACTCACACTCTTCAATTAGATGAGATGGGCGGGATTGGTCAAAACATGAGGATTATGTTTGCTCTATGGACTGCATGTGCTTTTGCTTCTCTTGCTTTACCTGGAATGAGTGGATTCATATCAGAATTAATGGTTTTTGTCGGTTTCGTCACTGATGAAGTTTATACACTTCCATTTAGAATTGTTGTAGCTTCATTAGCCGCAATTGGAGTAATTTTGACACCCATATATTTGCTTTCGATGCTCAGAGAAATTTTCTTTGGGAAAGAGAATGTGAAGTTAATATCCAAAGCAAAGTTGGTAGATGCAGAACCTAGAGAAATCTATATTATTGCTTGTTTATTAGTTCCTATTATTGGAATTGGTTTGTATCCAAAAATAATGACTGATACTTATATTTCATCAATTGATGGATTGGTTAAAAGAGATTTGTTAGCCGTTGAGAGAATTAGAAGTGATCAAGCAACAATTATTAGTAATACAAATTTATCAATTGGAACTATTGAAGCTCCTCTTCTGGATTGAAAATTTTTTCACCTGGCGTTACATCGAATATAGAGATAACTTGCTTTTAGATTCAAATTTCTAATTGCCATTTGATCTTTTAACTCAAACTGCAGATTCTGGCGCGAGACTTGCTATTCGTTTATTGCAAGATGCTGCTCAAAGAGGAGATATTGATCCTTGGGATGTGGATGTTATTCCAGTTGTGGATGGTTTTTTGGATCAACTTAAACAGCGTATTGAAATACCAAAAAAGATTTCACAACATTTCAGCCAGAATGGTGGAAGTTATGAGGTTGATCTCGCTCAGAGCAGCGAGGCCTTTTTAGCTGCGTCTGTATTAGTTGGTTTAAAGGCGGAGGTGCTTGAGGCTGAAATGTTCTCTATTGATAATGAAGATGAAGATAATTCAGACTTTGATTTTGGCGAACAGGGTTGGCTAGATGACAGTTTTCAATTACCTCTTCGACCAGAAAGACATCTTTTTAGAAGGCCCGTTGCACCCCCCCCATTTAGAAGGCCAGTTACTCTTGGAGAATTGATAAATCAGCTTGAGACAATTGCGGAATCTTTGAAAAATGATGAGCTGCAAAACCGTCGAAAGTTACGACAAAAGAAATTAAGCAATAGGGAGGTTATTGCTCAAGTTTCATCTCTAGCTCATCGAGAAAAATTACCCGAAACCACTGCTGCTTTGGCGATTTTTATAAATAAGTGGGAGCAAGCTTTGCACTGGGTAGATTTTGAATTATTAGTCGAGAGGTGGAAAGAAAATTCTGCCTCAGACGATTTAGATACCGATAGAGTCGGAGTGTTTTGGGCTTTATTGTTTTTATGCTCTCAAGGCAAAGTGGAGATTGATCAAAAAGGTTCATTGTTTTCTCCAATAAGTCTAAAGAGGCTTTTGGAACCTGGGATGGTTGCTCAATTACCCCTTTCCTCTCTAGACGTGACAGATGGCTCGCCGGCTGCTGCTTAGCTCTTTGTGGAGGCAGCATTCTATGTTGGCCTTGTTTAGATAGGTTAAACCGCCTATGAAGGCGATGATCCTGGCGGCTGGAAAAGGTACCCGAGTTCAGCCAATCACCCATGTGATTCCAAAGCCAATGATTCCTATCCTTCAGAAACCTGTAATGGAGTTTCTGTTGGAACTTCTTAAGGAGCATGGTTTTACTGAGGTTATGGTCAATGTTTCTCATTTAGCAGAAGAAATAGAAAATTATTTTCGGGATGGGCAACGATTTGGCGTTGAAATTGCATACAGTTTTGAAGGTCGTATCGAAGACGGAGAATTAATTGGTGACGCACTTGGTTCGGCTGGTGGGCTGAAGAAAATTCAAGATTTTCAAAAGTTTTTTGATGATACTTTTGTCGTTTTATGTGGGGATGCGCTAATTGATTTGGATTTGTCTGAAGCTGTAAAACGACATAAAGAAAAAGGTGCTTTAGCTAGTTTGATAACTAAACGAGTTTCAAAAGATCAAGTAAGTAGTTATGGTGTTGTCGTAACTGATGAAGAGGATCGTGTTCAAGCTTTTCAAGAGAAACCTTCGATAGATAATGCTTTAGGAGATACTATTAACACTGGAATTTATTTATTTGAGCCTGAAATCTTTAATTATATTCCGTCTGGAAAACCCTTTGATATTGGCTCAGATTTGTTTCCAAAATTAGTAGAGGAAGGTGCACCTTTTTATGCCTTACCAATGGATTTTGAGTGGGTTGATATTGGTAAAGTTCCAGATTACTGGAGAGCAATAAGGAATGTTCTTAAAGGTGATGTTCGACAGGTCGAAATCCCGGGAAAGCAAGTAAGACCTGGGATCTACACTGGTTTAAATGTTGCAGCTAACTGGGATAAAATAAATGTGAAAGGACCTATATATGTTGGTGGAATGACAAGGATTGAGGATGGGGTGACTATTGTTGGTCCTTCTATGATTGGTCCAAGTTGCTGTATTTGCGAAGGTGCAACAATTGATAATTCAATAATTTTTGATTATTCACTAATTGGTCCAGGAGTACAACTTGTAGAGAAGTTAGTTTTTGGTAGATATTGTGTTGGTAAAGAAGGTGATCATTTTGACCTGCAGGAAGCCGCTTTAGATTGGCTAATTACTGATGCTAGAAGACAGGATTTAGGCGAACCATCACCTCAACAAAAAGCAATGGCTGAATTATTAGGTACTGATCTGATTGGCTCTTCTAATTAATATTTGCCCTATCTAAAATTTTCGGTATTTGTTGTTCTGCCTTAACGGCCATTAGGTGAACTCCTTGAGTAATTCCTAAAAAACTTTTTACTTGCTCAGCAGCAATTGATATGCCTTCATCAATAGGATTTGATGAAATATCAAGTCTAGAAATAATTGATTCGGGTATGCATGCACCCGGTACCACACGATTGATGAATTGAGCATTTTTCGCAGATTTGAGTAGAAAAACTCCTGCTAAAACTGGAATTTTCATAGGCTCTGTTATTTCTTTGCAAAATCGTTCAAGTACTTTGGGATCCATAACCATTTGAGTTTGAAGGAAATTTGCCCCCGCTTTTTGCTTGAGTTCTATTCTTCTTCTTAAACCATCAAATCCCCTGCAATTTGGATCAGCTGCTGCTCCAGCAAATAAATTAGTTGGACCATCAGGTAAAAAACCAGATACAGGATCTATTCCTTTGTTAAGTGATGTGACTTGATTGATAAGTTCTATTGAGTTGAAGTCTTGTACTGATTTGGCAAGAGATTGGTCTCCTACTCGTACAGGATCACCAGTTAAACAGAGAATATTTTTGATTCCTAAAGCATCCGCTCCGAGTAATTCAGCTTGTAATGCAATTCGATTCCTATCCCTACATGATAATTGCAGGACTGGTTCAAGATTTGCCTCTAAAAGCAGCTTGCATAAGGCTAGGCTGCTCATTCTCATGATTGCTCTGCTGCCATCTGTAACATTAAAACCATGGACTAGGTCTTTTAATTTGATGGCTTTTGAGAGGGCTAAAGCAGTATTACCGCCCCTAGGAGGCATGATTTCAGCAGTAATCGCTGATAAGCCAGATTCAAGACGATTTTGAAGTTTAGATTTCACATGTATTTTTTACTAGATAATTACTATCGGTGATTAAAGGCCCTAATCTAAGTAGTATTAATTAATGAGTTGTGAGTGAGGGGAATGTTTACAGGAGAGATCGCTAATTCGTCCCATATGGGACTCTCAGCTAGGGAAATGGAGATTATTGGATTAGTTGCAGATGGCCTTACTAATCAAGAGATTGCTGAAAAACTGACAATCAGCAAAAGGACTGTAGACAATCATGTGAGCAATATGTTTACAAAAACAGGTTCAAAAAACAGAGTAGCTTTATTGAACTGGGCAATGGACCATGGAAAGATATGCCGGGATGGGTTTAATTGTTGTTCATTGCCAGATGAAACAGATTCGTAGAGGATTTAATCATTCTCGTCCTCATTAAAATCTGATAAGGGCATTAAAGAAAATTCAATTGATGAAAGCTCAAATAGCCTTGCATATGCAATGCAAGCTTCCTTGTCAGTACAAGTGAAGCGAAGGATACCTTCTGTGTCATAAAGACCATACAAGTTATACCTCTTGCAAAAGATGCATAGGCAGCTCGAAACCACCAAAATAATTATAAAGACAATCTAAAGGACAAGTCGCCTTTTTGCCTAAGATTATCCGACTTTCAGCCTATCCTTTAGTGAAACTAGAGAAATGGGAGTTTTTGCAAGAGAAGCATTGCTTAATGATTTCATCCCAGTGATCTCTTGACCACACCATGATGGAACTTGAATTTCTTCGGATTCAGAATTCAATTCAATTTCAGCAATTTTTAAAGAAGAATTTGATCCATCAAAAATATCAACTACCCAAATTTTTTGATTTATCATTAGCTGATAACGAGTTTTTTTGATTGTATATTTTGATAATTTTATTAGTTCAATAGCATCTTGTAGAGGAATTGAATATTCAAACTCATAGTTTGTTAATACATTTAAAGAGGACTTTAGTGTCATGTATGATTTCTTATTGTCTACTATCCTTACTCGAGTTGACCATTCATCTACTTTTGAATTTAAATAAGCTTGACTAAAATCTTCACTTAGTATTACCTGAGATTTCCAATCTTCATTTTCCACTAAAAATCTTCTTTCGATTTCTATCCCCATAATTTATTGTTTATTGCTCTCATTAAGGCTGCTAGCCCAATGAAGTTTTTGAGTGATTGTCTTATAGTAAGAAAGATTTTCATCTAAAATAATTATTGAGGTTGAATGATTAGATTTCTTTATTAAGCATGTGTCATTGGTTTCAATTAGACATCCACTAGATCCATCTAACCATAACTTTATTTTTTGTTTTTTTTCTCTTATTGGCTTTATTAATAATTGAGATTCGGGAGGGACCACAATAGGCCTGCTGGCTAGGCTCATTGGACATATGGCGCTTACTATAATTGCATCTAAGGAAGGGTGTATTATTGGTCCTCCCGCGGCCATAGAGTAAGCAGTAGAACCTGTTGGGGTTGAGAAGATAAGTCCATCTCCTTTGTATTTGTCAACAGCTTCACCATCTATTTCAAGTTCAAGGCTGCAAGTAGGTGCAATTTCATCTGTGCAAGATCTTAAATAAAAATCATTGAGTGCAAAAAATGATCTTTTAATTTTGCTTTTATGAATATTATTTTCGGTAAATACTGTTGCTTCAAGCATCATTCTTGTTTGAATATTAAATCTATTATTTGAAACTCTTTCCCAAAAATTCGCTTGCTTCAAGATATGACGATCGTGTGTCAAAAAGCCTAGATTCCCTCCAACATTGAAACTTAAAATTGGTATGTTTTGAGGCGATAAAAATCTGGCTGCCCTTAACACAGTTCCGTCACCTCCTAAAACAAGAGCGATTTCTGGTAAAACCTCAGATACTGAAAATAATTGATTAATATTATTTGTTTCATTAGATATTTCTGAAAATAAAACTTTTTTTCCATAATCTTCAATTATTCTCTTACAATTTAAGGTTTCTTTATAAGCAGTATCACTATCTGATCTATATAAGATCCAGATCAGATTTGTTGTCATTGATAATACCTACCACTTTAGTAGATTAAAGCTTTCCATATCAATAGTAACTCTATTTCTATACAATGAAAGTAGTATTGCTAGTCCAACAGCAGCCTCAGCCGCGGCTACTGTGATAACAAAAATTGAAAATACTTGACCTCTAATTATTGATCCGTCTATATAGGATGAAAAGCTCATAAGATTTATATTCACTGCGTTTAACATTAATTCAATACTCATTAAAACTCGTACAGCATTTCGACTATTTATTAATCCCCAGACACCTGTACAGAAAAGAAATGCAGCGACCATAAGATAAGCTTGAAGAGGTACTGGCCCAATAGAATTTTCTAACATTTCTAGCAAGTAAATTTTATACGTACAATTAAATTCATTTTAAACTATTTTCGGAAAGGAGAGGGATTTTCTTATCACTTAAGGACTTTTTATTGTTGTTATTATTTATATCATCTCTTGGGATTGATACATCTCTTCTGGCTAATACAATTGCTCCAATCATAGCCATTAATAATAGAATAGAAGCAAGTTCAAAAGGTAATAAATAGTCTGTGAATAGATGTTCGCCAATTCTCTCGGTCGCTTCTTCACCAATAGAGCTTGGTCCAGGTAAGTTCCATTGAGTGATGATACTAACCCTTAATAATAAAATTAATAATCCACCACAAACACCTCCAGATATCAATTTTCTAGTTCTAAGACCTTCAATTGGTTTTAATTTTTCTTTCTTGTTAACCAACATAATTGCAAATAATATCAAAACATTTACAGCTCCCACATATACAAGAATTTGAGCAGCCGCAACAAAACTAGCATTTAGCAAAAGATATAAACCTGCTACAGCCATAAATACTCCACCTAATAAAAATGCTGAGTAAACAATATTTTCTAATAAAACAACTGCCAAACTTCCAGAAATTATGACTGCACTAAGAATTAAAAAGCAAATTAATTCTGTTGAATAAGCTATATTCATTAATTGGTAGAATTTAAATTATTTGGAACCATTTCGGATGAATTATTATCTTCATCTTCTTGTGATTTCTTAACTTGTAGTTCTTTTATAATCTGACTAGGAAGCTTGCCTGCTCTTTTTTGCTTAGCAGGTAATTCATGAGGATCCATAATACCATCAGGCAAATAAGCTAATTCTCTTAGAGGCCTAACTGATGGATCTGAAGTTACGCTTGTTGGTAGTCTTCCAAGAGCAACATTATCGTAATTAAGACTATGTCTATCAAATGCAGCCAGTTCATATTCTTCTGTCATTGATAAGCAATTTGTAGGGCAATACTCAACGCAATTTCCACAAAAAATACATGCACCAAAGTCAATAGAATAATTTCTCAATTCTTTTTTCTTTGTTTCTTTATTCATAACCCAATCAACAACTGGAAGATTAATTGGGCATACCCTTACACAAACCTCACAAGCAATACACTTGTCAAATTCATAATGAATTCTTCCTCGATAACGCTCAGAGGGTATTAGTTTTTCGTAAGGATATTGAACCGTTACAGGCCTTCGACGCATGTGGTCGAACGTAACGCCTAGTCCATCAACTAAATATTTCGCTGCACTAACTGCTTCTTTAGTGTAGTCCGCAACTTTTTCAAGGAAACCAAGCATATTAAATTTGCTGCCGGCGGCCTCATTTACATTACTCATTATACAGTTTTTTTCAACTAAATGTAGGTACTTTTACTTAAAAAAATTAGCTATTGTGTTGCTTTTCTTTTATCCCCCAAATGTCATAGGAAATGCTAATTTGAGTGACGCAGTTACAAGTAAATTGACTAACGATATAGGTAAAAGAAATTTCCACCCTAAATCAAGTAGTTGATCAATACGAACTCTTGGTGTAGTCCATCTCAATAAAATTGCTAGAAAAACCAGTAAATAAGCCTTAAGGATTGTCATAACAATTCCTATAGAACCAGCCATAATTTGAACTAATGGATTATCAATTGAAAGACCTATCAAAGATGAAAACCAATCAATTGAGATTGGGAAACCCCATCCTCCTAAGTACAAAACGGAAACAAGTAAAGCAGATAAAACAAGATTTATGTATCCAGCCAAGTAAAACAGAGCAAATTTCATACCTGCATACTCAGTTTGATAACCAGCGACAAGTTCTTCTTCTGCCTCTGGCAAATCAAAAGGTAGTCTCTCGCATTCAGCTAATGCACAGATCCAAAAAATAATAAAACCTACAGGTTGTCGCCATATATTCCAGCTAAGAAAACCAGCAGTATTCTGTTGCTCAACTATATCAACTGTACTCAATGAATTGCTCATCATAACTATTGCTAAAACCGCTAGAGCTAGTGGAATTTCATAACTAATTGATTGAGCAGCAGCTCTAAGTCCACCTAACAAAGAATATTTATTATTAGAAGAGTAGCCACTCATTAGAAGACCAATAGGTTGAATACTACTCAAGGCAATCCATAAAAAGATTCCAATGCCTACATTGCTAATTAAAAGATTTTGACCGAAAGGAACAATTAACCAAGATAGAATTACTGGAACTAAAACTAATATTGGTCCAACTGTAAAAAGAACGCTGTCTGCCCTTGCTGGAATAATGTCTTCTTTTACTAGAAGTTTTAAACCGTCAGCCATTGGCTGAAGAATACCAAGTGCACCTGCATATTCAGGCCCAATTCTTTGTTGAGCTGCTGCAGAAATTTTTCGTTCAAGCCAAACTGTTACTAATACACCAATTACAGCTGACACCAATACCAAAAGCATTGGAAGAGGGATCCATAAAAGATGTGCTAATTCATGAGATAACCCAAGGTTTTGAACACCTTGGGTAAAACTCATTTCAAGGTCTATACCTGAATTCACTTCTAATATTTAATCTATTAACAAGGTTAGTGTAATTTTGAATTAATTTTAAATTCAAAAAAATAAATTTCAAATTATCTGCTCTCAAGAGGCTGCCAATTTCTGATTTTTTCTCCTTCATAAATTTGTGATGGTCTAAAAATTCTATTTGCTCCAAGTTGTTCTCTCCAGTGAGCCAACCAACCAGCAACTCTGGAAATTGCGAAAACTGGTGTAAATAAATCTCGAGGAATACCAAGCTTTCTATAAACAAGTCCCGAGTAAAAGTCAACATTTGGGAATATACCTTTTGGCCCCAATCTGGAAATAGCCTCCTCTTCAAGAGCTTTGGCTACTTCATACATTTCATCTTTACCAAATTCCAAGAAAAGTTCCTCTGCGAAGGCTTGTAAAATTGTTGCTCTAGGGTCTTTGACACGATACTCCCTGTGCCCAAAGCCCATGATTTTCCTTTTTTTTGCAATCGCATCATTGAGAAATGAGGAGGCTTTAGCAGGGCTTCCAATTTCTTCCAACATTGCTATCACATCTTCATTTGCTCCTCCATGCAGAGGACCAGCCAATGTCCCAACGGCAGAAGCTACTACAGCATATGGATCAGTGAGAGTGCTAGCAGTAACTCTCGCGCTGAACGTGCTCGCATTGAGACTGTGCTCGGCATGAAGAATTAAACATCTGTCAAAGACTCTTGCTGCAAGAGGATTTGGTTCCCTCTCTGTGAGCATATAAAGGAAATTTGAAGAATAAGGTAAATCATCCTGAGGTTGAATTGGATCGTCTCCTTTTCTTATTTGCTCGAAAGCAGCAACCATGGTTGGAATTTTTGCAATCAACCTCACAACTGCGTCATAGATATATTTGGGATCATCAATTGCTCTTCGAGAATAAAAGAGGCCTAGAGAAGCAGCGCTTGCTTGCAGAGCATCCATTGGATGACCAGACTCTGGGAAACACTTGAGCATATCTCTAATTCGAAAGCTCACTCGTCTATGCATTTGAACGTCCTCTTCAAATTTCTGAAGCTCATTTTTAGTTGGTAGTTCTCCCCATATCAAAAGAAATGCAGTTTCTAAAAAGCTACTTTTTTGGGCTAGCTCATATATTGGATAACCTCTGTAGTTCAGCTTCCCTTCTGTCCCATCGATTTCGCATATCCCTGAGTTGGTTACTGGAACTCCTTCCAAACCAGGTTTTAAAACCAAATTAGTTGTCTTTTGTTCGTTCTCTATGGCTGTAGCTCCTGCAAAATAATTTTCTGTTCAATTGGAAAAAATAATTTTCAACTTGAACTTTATTGTATAGAATTAAACTATGTACTAAATATAGCACTTGAAACTTTTTATTAACTTGTTTTAAAGTTGATTTTAACTTTAATGAAGTCTGGATAGTTAATCGTAGGGACAGAAATAGATATATCAATATTTTGAGGAGGAGTTAGTTTATTGCCTAACATAGTTTTAAATAAAATATATGGATAGAAATTATTTAAAACTGTCTTGGTTTTGTCTTCACCTAAATGTATTCTAAGGACATCATTGAAATCATTAACTTCATCTATACTCTGTTCATTATCTGAATAATTTTGTAAGTAGTTTGTATTTTCAAAATTTGAAATAGAAGATAAGTATTGGCTCCAAATGTAAGTCGCTTCATCTTCTTGAGTGATTGCTTCGATATTTTCTATTAGCTCATATTTTTCATTTTCATCTGTAATTATTTTTGACCAAATCTCTAGCTTCCTATTTTTAAAATCTAGATTAGAACTTAGAAAGTTTTCTTTTTTTAAAGTTTCACTTATTTCTGTTTTATTAGTATCAGATTTTCTCGTCACAATCAACCAGTCTGTATCATTTATCCAAATCAGATTTCCTTTAGAGTTCTCAAGAATTATTTTGAAAATTTTAGAATAATCTGAACTTGTTGATTCTTTAATAAGAGAGGCAATCAACTTTTGATATGGATGACTAGAATCTTTACTAAAATACTGCTTGGGATTATCAACTAATATAAAATCTTTAGGCAATTCAGATTCTTTTTTGGTAGTAATTAAATTATAATTAATATCTTTTGCTGGCATTTTAGTTTTTACATTATAAGATATTATGCTTTCTAGATTTAATTTATTTTTGTCTAAGTTTACAGAAGAAATAAGATTATCTATCTCATCTATCTCAAATAAATTTTCTTTTTGCCCTATTAGATTTAAAAGTTTCTTCGGAGACATTTCTAATAATAATAACCCGTCTTTAAGATTATCCTTTAATTGAATATTCTTATACTTTGTTTTTGTATTTAATATATTTCTCTCTAGATTCTCTAATGAGGATTCTATGATTTTTGGATTGGATGCTATTAAAAGATTATTTTTGTCATTTGCAAAGTAAATTGAGTTGTTTGAATTGAGTTTCTTAGAAATTATTTCTACTTTTGAGTTGTTCATTTTGTTGCTCGGATTATTATTTTTATTAATAATTTTTAAACCTAAACTAGATTCTAATTCTGTCTCAATATTTACATCTTCTTTTATTGCTAAGACCATCATCCAATCATTTAAAGCTTGTATATTTGAATCAAATACTGCAAAGCTTCCATAATCTCCTATCCATTTTGAGATATCTTTTGCAAAATCAAGACTAATTAATTTAAAAGAGGAATCTCTAATAAAACCAATTTTCTTATTTATATTATTTCTACTAGCCTTGTCTTGATAATTTTCGATGTATTTTGGAAGTATAGATGGATTTAGTTTCCAATGAAAAATTAGGTCAGTATTTGTTGGTATATATTTCGAGGAAACCGGAGGATTAAATGATTGTTCATTGAACCTAGGGATTTGCTTTTGGTTTTTATTATGCCAGATAAATATCCCTGCAAGAATTGATAAAATTAATATTCCTGATAATAAAAAATAAGATAGACGTTTGTTCATTTTTTATTATTTGAGCATTTGTATACTTTTTGAGCTTTGCTAACAGAAAGTTTAATATTTACTTAGAATCACAAATATGGAAAAGAATATTCCTTTAAATATATCTCCAAAAGAGTTATATAAAATCTTAGAAGATGATTCTTCTGAAAAACCATTCATTGTAGATGTCAGGGAGGATAATGAACTTGCTATTGCTTCTTTTTCATTTTCAGTATTACATCTTCCTTTGAGTAAGGCAGCAAACTGGTCAGCCAAAATAGGTGAACTGTTACCGAAGGATCAACCTGTTGTCGTTGTCTGCCATGCGGGTGTGAGAAGTCTAAATTTTGGTATTTGGCTTTTAGAAAAAGGAATAACCAAAAGTGTTTGGAATCTTGTCGGGGGAATAGATGCTTGGAGCACTGATGTTGATCAATCTGTTCCAAGGTACTAACAAGCTTTTTACTTTATTTTTTTGATCCTAGTTTTTCAGCAACTGTATTCACATCTTTATCTCCTCTACCAGAGCAGTTAATGACAATTTCTGAATTTTGATTGAGAGTTGGGCAAAGTTTTTCTAGATAGGCAAATGCATGAGCAGTCTCTAGCGCAGGAATGATACCTTCAAGTTTACTCACTAATTGCAAAGCTTCTATGGCTTCAGTGTCAGTAACAGCTGCATATTCAGCACGACCAATTTCTTTTAAGTAACTATGCTCCGGACCAACTCCTGGATAATCAAGACCTGCGCTAATTGAATGAGCCTCCTCAACTTGCCCATCTTTGTCTTGAAGTAAGAGACTCATGGCTCCATGAAGAACTCCTATCCTTCCTTCAGTAATTGTCGCTGCATGTCGACCAGTTTCTACTCCATCTCCAGCAGCTTCAACTCCAATCATTCGAACACTTTTGTCTTCAACAAACGAATGGAAAAGGCCCATTGCATTCGATCCGCCACCAACACAAGCTAAAAGAACATCGGGGGACCTCCCAAAAGCTTGTTTGCATTGTTGCTTAGTTTCTTCTCCTATAACTGCGTGAAAATCTCTCACCAACATTGGATATGGATGTGGCCCCGCAACTGAACCAAGAATATAGTGAGTAGTTTCAACATTAGTAACCCAATCTCGAATAGCTTCGCTTGTTGCATCTTTGAGTGTCGCAGTTCCACTCGTTACTGGTCTCACCGAGGCTCCAAGCAATTGCATGCGGAACACGTTTAAGGCTTGTCTTTGCATATCTTCTCTACCCATATAAATAATGCATTCCAATCCAAATCGAGCGCAGACTGTCGCAGTTGCAACTCCATGCTGACCCGCTCCCGTTTCGGCAATAATTCTTTTTTTTCCCATCCTTATCGCAAGAAGAGCTTGACCAAGTGCATTATTTATCTTGTGAGCACCTGTGTGGTTTAAATCTTCTCTTTTAAGCCAAATCCGTGGACCTCTTAATGTATTTTTTCTGTAATGTTCAGTTAATCTTGTAGCTTCATATAGTGGCGTGGATCTGCCTACGTAAGTTTTTAGTAAATGATTCAGTTCTGAATTGAATGAAGAATCTTTCCATGCCTCTTTGGCAGCTTGCTCTAATTCAATAAGGGCAGGTATTAAAGTTTCAGGAACATATTGCCCTCCATACTTACCAAAGCGACCAAGTGCATTTGGCCTTGTTAATGGAGATAAATCCGAATCTTTAAATTGTGTTGGGAGTGTGCCTGTCACCTTAGATTAAGAAAGTAGATACCAGCCATAACACAAGAAAATGTCCAAAGGTGGCTGGAGTGAATTCAATGACCCTTTTAAGACAATAGGCAATGACACTCAAAATAGTGTTACTCCTAAAGGAAAGCGACAGGTTCGTCTAGAAAGAACTCGATCTGGAAAGAAAGGGAAACTCGTTACAGTAATCAAAGGACTTGAATTAAAGCAAGAAGAGGCAAAAAAATTGCTTAAGATTTTAAAAATAGCTTGCGGAACAGGGGGGGCTTTGAAGGGTGATTTTTTAGAGTTACAAGGAGACCAAATTTCAAAAGCTCAAGCTTTTCTTTTTAAGGAAGGTTTTAGGCCAAAACAGAGTGGAGGTTAAGAATAAACTGTGTCGATCAACATGGACAATAGTAAACAATTAGTCTGAATTCATGGAACAAAAATCTCAAAGTCCTTTATCGAAAGCCACCAATATAGTTTGGCATCAATCTTCAGTTGATAGGGAAGCTAGATCTCAGCAAAAAGGGCATCGCAGTGCAATACTTTGGTTTACAGGTCTATCTGGTTCAGGTAAGAGCACGCTAGCCAATGCAGTAAATGTAGCCCTACACAAAAATGGGTATTCAACTTATGTGTTAGATGGTGACAACATCAGACATGGTTTATGCAAGGACTTGGGATTTTCTGATGTTGATAGAGAAGAAAATATTAGAAGAATCGGCGAAGTCTCTAAGTTGTTTCTTGACGCTGGAATAATTGTTTTAACTGCATTCGTATCTCCATTTAGAGTCGATCGCGATAATGCAAGATCATTAGTTGGAGAAAATGATTTTATAGAAATACATTGTTCAGCTGCTTTAGGTGTTTGTGAAACGAGAGATACAAAAGGACTTTATGCCAAGGCTAGAAATGGAGAAATCAAAGAGTTTACTGGAATCTCAAGTCCTTATGAAGATCCTCAGTCTCCAGAATTGAAAATTGATACTGGAAATCTGGAGATTGATAAATGCGTAGACATAGTTACTGAGTTACTTGTGAAGAAAAAGATTATTTCAAAAATTTCTTAGTAAATTAGTAATGAATTTTATGTTCATTACATTTTTTCTAGATACGTTTTAGCTCCAATTTTTTTAAGTCTTTGATCTTTTTCTACTACAAGGTCGTGAAGCTCGGATCTGTAGGTTTTTAATTTATTTGTCAATTCAGTATTGTTAATTGCTAAAATTTGAGTAGCTAAAAGACCAGCATTTAGGCTTCCTTCAATGGCAACCGTTGCTACTGGGATGCCTGAGGGCATTTGCAAGATTGAATACATAGAATCTATTCCTGAAAGCGCCTTGCTTTTGACTGGAACGCCTATCACTGGAAGGGTCGTAAGCGATGCGATCATTCCAGGTAAATGAGCAGCCCCTCCAGCTCCCGCAATTATGACTCCAAAACCATTTGATTCAGCCATTTGAGCAAAATCCATCATTTCTGTTGGAGTTCTATGAGCAGATAAGATCCTTACTTCATTAGATATGCCAAATTGATCTAAAATTGTAACCGCAGGCTGAAGAGTTTTAAGATCTGAATCACTACCCATAACTACTGCCACTCCCTTAAATGTATTAGTTTCGGTTAAAGACAATTCTCAATTTTATAAATCTTATACCTAATAATGCCAATAATTTATTAATCCTGCATTAATTATTTTTAGTTTTTAAGAAATGAGAAAAATTACAAACATCAAATTACCTCAACCAGATAAAAGCGAAGATGAAAATAATTTATTCTCAGTAGTTTTAGATGAACAAGGGATTATTCTCTCGATTGATAAAAATTCCAATAGGGAATCAATTAATGACGAAGATTGGTGTGGTGATTGGCTAAGTCCAAGAGCGATTGATCTCCAAATAAATGGAGGTTTAGGGATTTCATTTACAGATTTAACTTTTAACAAAATACCTAAATTATTAACATTGCTTGATCGACTTTGGCTTGATGGTGTTGAAGGAATTTGTCCAACTTTTGTCAGTTGTTCTCAAGATCAATTCCAATTAGGAATGAAGGTCTTAAAGGAAACTAAAAAACATACTGCGATTAATAGATGTCGACTTCTTGGTGCTCATATGGAAGGACCTTTTTTATGTGAATCATATTCTGGAGCACATGATATAGAAAGTATTTGTAAGCCAAGCATTTCTGCTTTAAATGACAGAATAAAGGGATTTGAAGACGACATCGCATTAATGACATTAGCTCCAGAATTAAAAGGTTCTTCTGATGTAATTTCTCGTTTAAGAGAATTAAATATCGTGGTTTCACTGGGACATTCTTCAGCTGATTTTGATTCGGCAATGAGTGCTTTTAATAATGGAGTAACCATGGTTACACATACATTTAATGCAATGAAAGGTTTGCATCATCGAGCTATTGGACCTATCGGAGCGGCTTCAAGAAGAGACGATGTCTTCCTAGGACTGATTGCTGATGGTGTTCATGTTCATGCAGATATGATTAGGCTTTTAAAGATACTTGCACCAAAGCAAATTGTCTTAGTTAGTGATGCAATATCAGCTTATGGTTTAGGAGATGGATCGTTTAATTGGGACAAACGCTCCATAACAGTAGAAAATGGTTTATGCAGGCTTCCAAATGAAACAATTGCAGGATCCACTTTGCCTTTACTAGATGCATGCAAAAAAATAGCTAATTGGATTAATGATCCTTCTGCTGCTATTTGGATGGCAACACTGGCTCCACGAATGGTGTTAAGTCATAACAAAATGACTCAAGAATCTTTTTTTATTGGAAAAAATATTCACTCTTTACTTCGATGGAAAATGAATTCTTGTAATCATCAGTTGTCTTGGCATTTGGCTGCGTAAGATTGGTTAGAGGTAATTATCTGATTAAATGACAACGAAAATTGAGAACAATGAAAAGGCGGAAGTCACTGAATATTTTAATGGGACTGGGTTTGATAGATGGAATCGCATCTATAGCGAAAGTGATGATGTAAATAAAGTGCAAAAAAATATAAGGATAGGTCACCAAAAGACAGTGGATGATGTCATTAGTTGGTTGAAAGAGTATGACAATATTAAGGATAAAAGTTTCTGTGATGCAGGTTGTGGTGTAGGTAGTTTAAGTATTCCATTGGCAAGATTGGGTGCGAAATCGATCCATTTAAGTGATATTTCTGAAGCCATGATAAATGAGACAAAAAGCAGGGCAAAGGATGCAGGTTTGGACTTAAATAAGCTGAATTTTCGAACATCTGATTTAGAAAATTTAAAAGGTTCATTTAATACAGTTATTTGTTTAGATGTTTTCATTCACTATCCTCAACAGGAGGCTGAAGCAATGGTGAAACATCTCTGTCAATTATCTGATGAAAGATTAATTGTTAGCTTTGCTCCTTATACTCCTCTACTAGCCCTTTTGAAAGGTATTGGTCAACTATTTCCTGGACCAAGTAAAACTACTCGTGCCTATACATTAAGGGAGACCGGAATTATCGAAGCTGCCAAGCAATCTGGTTTTAAAGTGGTCAAAAGCAAGTTGAATCAAGCTCCTTTCTATTTTTCTAAATTAATAGAATTTGTTAAATCCTAGAGAAATAAAAATTTTTTTTCCAAAACACATTTAGGTAACTAAATGATTTTCAAGTGCATATCTAACTAGTTCTGTTCTACTAGAAGTACCGGTTTTAATAAATAATCTACTCACATATTTCTCTACATTCCGGATGGAAGTCTCAAGTTGTCTTGCAATTTCTTTGTTCATTAAACCCTCAGCTACTAGTTGCAAAACGCTTGCCTCTCTTGGGGTGAAATTTGGAATCGAATCATCTTTCCGTGAGTGATTTTTATCCCCATGACTAAGCATTGATTTGATTTCTGTAATCTGTTTTGCCATTTGGCCAACATCAGCATTAGCAAATCTGGCTGCTTCAGTTAATAATCGCTCTTGCCGCTGAACTACATTCTTAACTCTTGCAACTAGCTCATCAGGATCAAATGGTTTTGGCATGTAGTCGTCCACGCCTGCTTGATACCCCTGAGTTCTATCAGCAGTCATGCCCTTAGCAGTAAGGAAAATGACTGGTGTACCTCCAAGTCTTTCATCTTCTCTAATTTTTTTTAAAAGTCCATAGCCATCACATCTAGGCATCATAACGTCACTGATAATTACATCAGGGAGCATTGTTTGAGCTTTTTCCCACCCCTCTTCTCCATCTACAGCGGTTGTAACTTGAAATCCTTCATCTTCAAGATAAGCCTGGACAGCAGTTCTTAAACCAGGCTCGTCATCGACAAGTAATATCCTTGGAGTTTGAGAAACTTCTTGTGTTGATGGATTTGGATCACTCATAAAAATGGACTTCTAGAGTTTTTAAAGAGGATATTAACCTTTATTCCTCTCTATTATTTAGCTTAACGAATGAATCAATGGATAATAATCATCTTATTTTTGATTTTCAGTCCTCAACACCTTGTTGTTCAAAGGTCGTTGAGGAGATGGCTCCTTATTGGAATGAGTTGTGGGGTAATCCCTCTAACAATAATAATCGATCAGGTGTTTTTGCTTCTGCTGCAGTAGAAGTATCTCGTGAAAAAATAGCTTCGTATCTGAATGTCAATCCTAAAAGATTAATTTTCACTAGTGGAGCAACAGAAGCGAATAATTTGGGGTTGGTTGGACATGCAAGAGCTAAAGCAAAACTCACTGGAAAACAGGGACATATAATTACCGTTTCAACTGAACATCATTCAGTCCTTGATCCGCTTAGGCAGCTTCAAAAAGAAGGTTTCCGTTTGTCAGAATTACAACCAAATAAAGATGGTTTAATCAATATTGAAAAACTTTCTGAAGCTGTTGAAAAAGATACTTTTTTGGTTAGCGTCATGGCTGCAAATAATGAGATAGGGGTTTTGCAACCTATCGCTGAAATTGGGTCTTTTTGTCAGAGTGAGGGAATCGCTTTTCATACTGATGCCGCTCAAGCTTTGGGATACTTTGATTTAGATCCCGATAAATTTCACATAGATTTGATGAGCTTGAGTGCTCACAAAATCTATGGACCTAAGGGTATTGGAGCTTTGGTGATTAGGGATGGATTCCCTCTTGTACCATCTCAATATGGAGGTGGTCAGGAGTTTGGATTAAGATCTGGCACGCTACCTGTCCCTTTAATTGTAGGCTTTGCAAAGGCAGTTGAAATAACAAAAAATGACCAGGATGAGAGGAATAAGGGACTTCTATTTTTTAGAAACTTATTGTTGAGTGGATTAAAAAAGAATATTTCTGGATTGATAGTTAATGGATCTATCGATCAAAGATTGCCTCATAACCTCAATATCACTGTCCCTGGTTTGAGGGGGAGTCAATTGCATGATGAACTGAGGAGGTTTATTTTTTGTACTAGTGGTTCAGCTTGCAGCAATGGTGAAGCTTCTCATGTTCTTAGGGAGATAGGGCTCTGCAAAAAAGATGCTGAAGCATCAATAAGGATGAGTATTGGAAGAAATACTACTGAGAAAGAGATTAAAAAAGCTATTGAGATTATTACAAACATAGTGATTAATCTTAGACGATAAGTTAAGTTTATCTTAAGAATTTCCTTGCAGAAATTCTTAATTTTGCACTTTTACTTCTTGGATTTAATTCTATCTCCTGAGGGCTTGCTCTCAGGGGTTTTTTAGATAGTACTTTTAATCTATTGTCAGTTTTAAAACTCGATTTTACTCTTCTATCTTCTAGTGAATGAAAACTCATTACCATAAATAATCCATTCTCTAACAACCAGTTTGGAGCTTTTAAAAGTAAACTTTCGAGCGAGCCTAATTCATTATTTACAGCTATTCTTAAAGCCTGAAAAGTTCTTGTTGAGGGATGAATTCGACCATATCTCTGCTTGGGCGGGAAGCATCCGGCAATTGCATAAGAAAGGTCTTGAGTTCCAGAGTATGGTCCATTTTCTGCTAGATCATTTTTTATTTTTCTTGCAATACGCCTAGAGCGTTTTTCTTCTCCTAATTTATATATTAAATCAGCTAGATCCTGTTCAGAGAGAGATTCAATAAGTTCAGCTGCACTTGAACCCTCTTTGGGATTCATGCGCATGTCTATTGGACCATTTAAACGAAAGCTAAAACCTCTTGAAGGCTCATCAAGTTGATGACTACTAACTCCAAGATCCGCCAGGACACAAATAGCTTGTTCGTTAAGTGAAAAGTTTGCGAAGTTTGTAGAGATTATTTCTATTCTTGTTCCAAATTTTATTAATTTTTTTGAGGCTGCTTCTCTTGCTATTGGATCTTGATCAAGCCCAATAATTTTGATTCCTGGGAAATGTTCTAGTATTTGAGCTGAATGACCACCTCCTCCAATAGTGGTATCAATAATTAATCCTTGTTTTGTTAATTCACTTGGTAATTCCTTTAGTGATTGAATTATTTCTTTCCCCATTATAGGGACATGATTAAAGTTAGAACTTGAACTAATTGGCCCTTCTTTCATAAGTTTTCACTAGTATTTAAACATTGCTTTGGTTGGGCCGAATGACGCAGCTTGAAACGCGTACGGAGCCAATGGTGGTCAACTTTGGACCACATCATCCATCAATGCATGGGGTATTGCGATTGGTCGTAACCCTTGATGGAGAAGATGTTGTTGATTGTGAACCAGTTATTGGTTACTTGCATCGAGGGATGGAGAAAATTGCGGAGAATAGAACAAACGTTATGTTTGTTCCTTACGTGAGCCGCATGGATTATGCGGCTGGTATGTTTTATGAAGCCATTGTTGTTAATGCCCCTGAGCGTTTAGCAAATATAAAGGTACCTAAGAGAGCAAGTTATATCAGAGTGATAATGCTTGAGTTGAATAGAATAGCTAACCATTTGCTATGGTTAGGCCCATTTTTGGCTGATGTGGGGGCTCAAACTCCTTTCTTCTATATTTTTAGAGAAAGAGAGATGATTTACGATTTATGGGAGGCTGCAACTGGTCAAAGATTGATTAATAATAATTATTTTCGTATTGGTGGCGTTGCATGTGATTTACCTTGGGGTTGGTTAGAAAAATGCAAAGATTTTTGTGACTGGTTTGGTCCAAAAATTGATGAGTATGAAAAATTGATAACTAATAACCCTATCTTTCGTAGACGTATAGAAGGTTTAGGAGTCATAGGAAAAGAACAAGCGATTAATTGGAGTCTTTCTGGCCCAATGCTTCGGGCTGCAGGTGTTCCCTGGGATTTAAGAAAGGTAGACCATTATGAATGTTACGATGATTTTGAATGGGATATTGCATGGGAGGAAGAGGGGGATTGTTATGCAAGATATAGAGTTCGTATTGAAGAAATGAGACAATCATTAAAAATATTACGACAAGCTTGTGAGATGATACCTGGGGGAGCAACAGAAAATCTTGAGGCTAAAAGAACAGTTGAGGGAAAAAAAGGTGATATGTCAGGTTTTGATTATCAATATGTAGCTAAGAAAGTTGCACCTACTTTTAAGATTCCTAATGGTGAGTTATATACACGTCTTGAGTCGGGGAAAGGAGAGATAGGAGTATTTATTCAAGGTAATAATGATGTAACTCCTTGGCGATTTAAGATTAGAGCAGCTGATTCTAATAATTTGCAGATACTTCCTCACATACTGAAGGGGGCTAAAGTCGCTGATATAATGGCTATCTTAGGCTCTATTGATGTGATTATGGGTTCTGTTGATAGATAGATTTTTGGAAAAGCGTAATCCTAGAGAATGGTTATTTTTGAAAAGAACAGTTCGTTTTGGTGAAACAGATGCTGCTGGAGTGGTGCATTTTCTTGAATTATTCAGATGGAGTCATGAAACTTGGGAAGAAAGTTTAGAAAAATATGGAATAGTTTCACAAGAAATTTTTCCTACAAACCAAATAAATACAAGCCAACTGGATGTAGCTTTACCAATTATTCATTGTGAAGCAAATTATTTTCAACCACTTTATGTTGGAGATACTATCTATATAGAACTGAATCCAGAGAAGATAAATGATTCTTCATTTGCACTTCGATTTAAATTTAAAAAGAATGGTGAAAAAATCGGCACGACAAGTATAAAACATGTATCGATAAATCCGATTACAAGAAAAAAATGTGCATTATCTAAGCAAATAAATTTGTGGCTTTATGAATCTAGTTTGAATTTTTAGTTAATAGGTCTATTAAAGGCTATCCAATCTTGCCATTTTTTTATTTCCCATTTTTTATTTATATTTCTTGAAAGTCTTGGACAATCGTACCATTTCAATGGTTTTTTTGATGGTTGCCAGTCTTCAATGAGATCAGTCAGAAGTGAGATGATTTGATATCTGTTGATTCCTTTTTCTTTGAATTTCGTTAAGGCAACTAAACGTTGTCCCCATTTCTTATCACTAACTCCTAGTACAAAAATGTCTTTAATTGGAATTTGATTTTTCGAGATTATTTTCATTAATTCCATTTCGATATCTTCAGGGAAAACCGTTTCACCACCAGAATTTATAGCTGAATCTTTTCTACCTAGGATTTGTATTGCTTTTCTATTGTCGAGAGTGATGTATTGCGCTAAATCACCTGCTTCCCACCATCCATTTATGTCTGTAATTGATTCGAATTTATCATTCTTCCATTTTGAAGTTGCAATTCTACTAGTTTTAATCTTAAGTGAATTTCTTTTGTTGATTTCTATCTCAACATCTTCGAGAGGAAACCCAACACTATTACTTCCTTTTAAAAAATCTTTGGGACTCAGGCAAGTCACCATTGCTACAGTTTCAGTGGCCCCATAACAAGGAGCTAAATTAATAGACTTTCTTCGCGCTTTATCAGCAAGATCTGTGGGTATCAAAGCCCCTCCAACCCAGATTAGCGCTAGAGATTGAAGCCATTTTAAACCATCAGGATTATCAATCAAAGATAATAATTGAGTTGGGACTAGGGATGTAATGGATGGACGTCTATATTTATTAGTTAATTCTTCACTAAACTGCTTAAGTTGAAGTGGTTTATGCATTAAAGAAGGTGAAATCCAATGATACTCCGAGCACCACGTTTGATGTCTCCACCAAGGCATGAAGCCACTTATATGGTGTAAAGGTAGTGAATTGAGAATGATGCATTCATTTGGCTTAAGGCCATGATTCTTTAACCACTTTCCTGTTGCTAAAGCCGAATTGGTTAGATTTTGAATTGATTGTAAACAAAGATTTGGTCCTCCAACGCTGCCCCCGCTTGCAATGATTATTCCTTCTCCTTCAGGTAAAGTTGACGATGTGGAAATTTTCGTTCGATCTTTTGGAGGTGCTAGATATACCCAGTTATGCTTTTCAAAATTCTTCAAAATTTCTTTTGAACATTCCAAGTTTTTTTCAGGAATACATTCTACAACTGCAATTTTAGTCATGCGGCTTCCCAGACTATTTTTGGATTGTTGTTAAAGAGTGGGGCTTTGGGGCACCATCCAGGTGCAAGTCCAGGTGCACAAGGATTTTTCCCTTTAACTTGCCTGGCAGCGAGGTGATGAATCCACCTTTTCCCAATACCAGTTTCAAAAGCTGTGCTTATGACTGTTTGACTATCTTCTTGTTCTATTTCTTTTAAAAGTAATCGAGGATCACCATCTAAAGCAGGGCGACGTATTTGCCAACTTTTCCATGTTTTTCGCAAATATGGAAATTCAACCAAAGATTCATCTAGTGCGATTGGAATTTGATTGGCTAATGTAAATAAACCTTCAATATCTTTTGATGGGAGTGGCTGTTCAATCCATTCCAAACGAGGTTCGTTTTTGAGTTCGTTACTCCATTCTTTTGCTTTTTGACGACTCCATCCTCCATTTGGGTCGATTCTAATTTTGAAATTTTTAGGGAGAATATCTAAGATTTTTTGTAATATTTTCTCTTCCTTAAAGTTGTTTTCTTGGTTAGATACTTTCCATTTTATTGTACATGAACTTTTCTTGTGATTTGATCTATCTATATAGTTAAGTATTGACTCTAAAGGATCTATATCTGTAGGTAAAAGATACGCTGATTTTGTGATATCAAATCCTTCAAAATCTAGCTTTCTTATCGTTAAATTTTCTAAATCGGCTAAGGAGGAGCCCAATCCGAAAGTAAGTGCTCCTAGTCCTTGTAATTCACATAAATAATTTTCTATTGAATCTTTTGTTGTCTTTCTCCCAATAAAATGAAGACTGTCGATACTTTTTTTTAATTCATTTTTCTCCATAGGAGATACTTCACCCCATCCACAATTTCCATCTGAGTCTTTTATTTGTAACAATAAACCTACTTTGTTATGAATAATTCTTTGCGAGGTGATTAACTTTCTTGTTAGTTGAAATGAAAAAGGCTTGATATTAATTATTAATTTCATGATTCAATAAAATCAAAAATTAATTCTAAAAAAATGAGGATATAGAAAAACCTATACTCAAGCATAAACCATTAATTGTCTGAAAGCGTAAAGCTAAAAACTTACTGTTTTTAATACGCGCTGGTTGATTGTGATGTCTTTTAATTAATTTGATCAGATCTATACCTGAGGGAAGGCTAATTAAACATATAAGAGTCGTTGGTGGCCATATTCCACTCATTATTGGAAATAACTCTAAAAAAAATATTAGACCAATAATCCACGGTAAAAATTCTGCCGCTCTATGAGTACCTAAAACAACTAAGGGTGATTTCTTACCGACAGCAGCATCTTGGTTGATTTGATGAAAATGCGAACAGAACAGAACCAAAGTGGTTGCCATCGCCGGACCTGCTCCAAGCAACACTGCTGTTCCCCAGGGGATGCCATGAATATTGGATTTTGGCGTAATAACAATTAGTGCTGCAGCTGTTGCAAGTGGTCCAAAGGCAATCCAGCATAGAGGTTCTCCCAACCCCTTATACCCCAGTCTAAATGGTGGTCCTTGATATAAATATCCAAGGAAACAGCAAATTAAGACCAAGAAAAGTACTGTTATTTTACTTTTTAGGGCAAGGATAAATATGATAAATAAACCTAATAGAAGAGAAAAATGTGCAACTCGACTTACAGTGGTTTTATTACCTGTTAAAGCGACGACCGAGTGGAATTTGTATTTATCAGCGCCAGTTTCATCGTCAAAAAGATCATTGGTAAGGTTTTCCCACAGCAAAATCAAGATAGAGGCAATTAAAAAACCGATGAATTGTCCTAGACGAATATTGCCATTATTCCCTAGCTCCCATGCTGCAGATAAAATCACAGGCATTATTGCGACTGAATACAACGGCCACTTAATTGCCGCTTGCCAAAGTTGTTTCCTTTCGGTTGTAGAAGACTTCACTGATAAAATAACCTGCTCTGTTTGTTTCTTGGTTCCTTTCTTAAGACTAGGCAGCAGTTCATGTATTGGTTTATTTATGTCTAAAGGCTCCAATTGGTTATGAATTTAGAACCTGTATTTAGTGAGCTGTTAGTAAGTTCTCTTCGCGAATGGAGTGAACGAAAAGTTGATGAATGTATCTTGAGCATTGCTGTTCCTGTAAGTCAAACAGATCCTTTAACGGCATTACCTTTGATTGCCGAAAAACATCAGTTTAGATTTCTTTGGGATCTTTCTCCTGGATTGTGCATTTCTGCCGGAGGGCATTGTCAATCTTTGGATTTATCTGGACCAAAAAGGTTTGAAAATGCACAAAGGTTTAGTGATGAGATTTTTACTCGATTGATAGATACTTCTACAAGTCCAGCATTTTCAGCATCAAGAATTTTATTTTCATTTTCTTTCTTTGATCAAATTAAAAGTAATGAAAAATCAATAAATGATAAATTTTCCCTGCAGGCTGTTTTACCCAAGTGGCAATTAACCGCAAAAGATGGATTGACATGGTTACGTTTAAATTCGGTTGCTCAAAATCCTTCAGATGTTCGCGAAGCCATAGAAAGATTATGGTCAATTCGAGAGAAGATAAATAGATCACCAGTCCGAATTGCTAATGAGGTAAAAGAATATTTCTTAGTCGAAAATTGTTCTGATGATTGGAAATCTCAATATCGAGATGCGTTGGCTAAAGGGATCGAATTAATAAATACAGGTGATTTAGATAAACTTGTATTGGCTACGAGACAACGTCTTTCCCTAAGAAAACCATTAGATCCACTAAACTTACTTGCTCGCTTAAGAATTCAGCAAACTAATAGTTGTCGATTTCTATGGCAAAAAAATCATGACGAGTCGTTTTTTGGTGCATCGCCTGAGAGATTGATAAGTCTCAATAAAAATCAGTTGTTAATCGATGCTTTGGCTGGTACTGCAAAAAAAGGTGATGATGGGAAAGAATTGCTTGCTTCCTCTAAAGATTTAAGAGAACATCATTTTGTGGTTAATTCTATTGTCGAACAACTGTTTAGAAAAGGTATTAAAGCAAGTCATCCATCTCAACCAAAATTAATCACTCAAGGTCATTTAATTCATTTGCATACTCTTATTCAAGCTTTTGTTAAAGAGAAATCTCCTCTTGATTTAGTTGAAGCGCTTCACCCAACTCCTGCTGTTGCTGGATTGCCTCTAAGTAAATCTTTGAGCTGGTTGAGAGCTTTGGAACCATTTGACCGTCAAACATATGCTTCTCCAATTGGATGGATAGATAAAAATCAAAATTCAGAATTTAGGGTTGCCATACGTTACGGACAGGTGAGAGGGAATGAACTTAAATTGTTTGCTGGTGCAGGTCTAGTAAAAGGCTCAACTATTGAGGGGGAAATGCAAGAAGTAGCTTTGAAATTTGAAGTTTTAAGAAATCAATTAAACTTAGATAGGGTTAATTGTTCAAATGATTTATAAGGTACTCAATCACTTGATCTGCTAATGGAATATTCATTAGATTTTCTACTTCTCTAATACCAGTCGGACTAGTTACATTAATCTCACTTAGCATTCCTCCAATAACATCTATACCAACAAAAAAGAGACCTTCATCTTGCAAAGAAGGTTTTATTTGATCACATATCTCTATTTCTTTAGGAGTTAATTTAGTTATCTCAGCTTTCCCACCTAAAGCGAGGTTGCTTCTGAAGTCTCCTTTTTTTGGTCGTCTATTAATTGCACCTAATGGATCTCCATTAACCAAAAGAATTCTTTTATCTCCATTTATTACTTCTGGTAAAAATTGTTGCATCATCACAGGCATATGTTCTTGTGATGTAACCAGTTCGAGTAATGCTTCTAAGCCTGGAGCATCCTTTGCAATGCGTATGACTCCTTGTCCACCTTTCCCTCCAAGTGGTTTCAAAACAACTTCTTCGTACTCTTTCGCAAATGTAATTAATTGTTCAACCCGACTCGCGACAAGAGTGGGAGCCATTAAATCAGTAAATCTTAAAGCTCCTAACTTTTCATTCCAAGCTCTAAGTGATGCAGGCTTGTTAATTACATTGACACCATCTCGTTCTGCAACTTCTAATAAATGAGTTGCGTATAAAAAAGCCTCGTCAACAGGTGGATCTTTGCGCATCCAAATGCATGAGAAATCTCTTAGAGGAAGGCTTTGAGATGAATGGACATTTATCCATGGTTCACAATTGACTTTGTTGGAAACGACCCATGCATCGTCTCCTCGGGCTTGCAGGTCCGAGGGAGTGCAGATCCAAACATCTATGCTGGCTCTCGATGCGGCTTGCATAAGTGCTGCTGATGAATCCTTATAGGGATTAATATTTTCAATTGGATCTAGAACAAATAGTTGCTTCATAAATCAATTTTTAATTCCAATAAGTTCATTTAATTTGTTATTTCTTTCAAGTTCGTAGAGATCGTCGCAACCTCCAATACTTTTTCCATTAATAAAAATTTGTGGAACAGTTCTGAGACCCCCTGCTCTTTCAGACATTTTTGTTCTTGCCTCGTTGTCTCCATCAATAGAATATTCTCTGAATTGGACTCCTTTTTCATTTAGTAGTGCTTTTGCACGTAGGCAGAATGGGCAAAACCTCCAAGTGTATATTTCCACTGTAGTATTGCCTGAATCGTGAATTGATCTGTTCATTTATAGTTTTTGGGTGGATATGCTGATAGCTTTTAATGTATTAATTCTATTATCTCTTTTGCAAGACCTGACTGATTTTAAAAGAGACCTTTCTTTATTGACTGCTCGTCTGGGTACAGCCCAGGATTGTCTTTGACGAACCTGCATTACTCGCTAGGAAAAGGGATTTAGAGCAAGTAGCATCGCAACCTGAGTTTTGGAACGATCCCAAAAATGCTCAGAAACAGATGCGTCAACTTGATGAGGTTAAAGCAGAGTTAGAAAAATTAATTTCATGGAGGGGCGCTATAGAGGACGCAAATCTCTCGTTAGAGCTTTATGAATTAGAACCTGATGAGGAAATGCTTTCGGAAGCTCACCATGGGCTCGAGAAATTAAAACAAGAACTTGAACATTGGGAGATGGAGCGCCTGTTAAGTGGTACCTATGATAAGGAGGGTGCAGTCCTATCAATTAATGCTGGTGCAGGTGGAACTGATGCCCAAGATTGGGCTCAAATGCTTCTAAGGATGTATACACGTTGGGCTGAAAATAATGGGATGAAAGTAATTATTAATGAACTTTCTGAAGGAGAGGAAGCGGGAATAAAAAGTGTCACTATCGAAATAGAAGGTGTATACGCATATGGTTTTTTACAAAATGAAAAGGGGACTCATCGTTTAGTCAGGATCTCGCCTTTTAATGCAAATGGAAAGCGACAAACTAGTTTTGCTGGAGTTGAGGTTATGCCTAAACTTGATGAAGAAGTTGAACTAGAAATCCCTGAAAAAGATTTAGAAATCACGACAAGTCGCTCAGGTGGAGCAGGTGGACAAAATGTAAATAAAGTGGAAACTGCAGTTCGGATTCTTCATGTGCCTACGGGTATTGCAGTTAGATGTACGCAAGAAAGATCTCAGCTTCAAAATAAAGACAAAGCAATGGCTCTACTAAAATCAAAATTGATGGTAATCGCAGTAGAGCAAAGGGCTGCAGAGATTGCAGATATTCGAGGGGATATTGTTGAGGCTGCGTGGGGAAATCAAATTAGAAATTATGTTTTTCATCCGTACCAAATGGTAAAAGACTTACGTACTGAACAAGAGACAACAGATGTAGATTCAGTAATGAATGGAGAAATAGATATTTTTATTCAGTCTCTTTTAAGGCAAAATATTGAAGAACCATAAATCAACAGGATATGAATAATAAAATTATTTCTGATGAAGTCACCAAAAAAGCAACTCCACCTCCAAGTTTTGTCAAACTTGCGATGAAAAATATGGTTCGGAAAGGTAGTCAAAGTCTTTCTCACTTTGGTTTAACAGCTTTGGGTTTCCTTGGATTTATTCTTTTAGTTGCTGTTCTTGGAAAACCTCATATCCCTCAATAACTATATGGAGAATTTTGCGATTAGCTCTTCTAAATTGGATGTTGACCTTTCTTTTACACCTTTCCCGATTCAAGATTTAGATGTCTTTGTGGATAGTGAGTCTTTGGAGTTGATGAAAAATCCAAGTCATTGGATTGAGGAAATAGGAAGCTGGATTAGATTCATACAAGTAAATTCAGCATTTAAGTGTCCGGAAATAGTCCTAAATGCGTCTCAATTTAGCTTGGGATTGGAATTAACCAATGATAAAAAAATTCTTGATTTGAATCATGTCTGGCTCGGGCAATCAAAAAGTACAGATGTGCTGTCGTTTCCCATCATTGATGAGACATTTTTTGGGGTAAGTAATGAATGTATCGAATTGGGTGACATAGTTATCTCAGTACCGACAGCAATTAGGCAAGCTAAAGATAATAATGTTGATTTATTTAGAGAACTAAGATGGCTTGCTACTCATGGTCTCTTGCACCTTTTGGGTTGGGACCATAGTGATGAAGAGAGCCTTAATAAAATGCTTTTGATTCAAGAGCAACTTCTTGATATTCGAGGTATTCTTTAAAATAAAGAGTTGAAGGTTCACAAATATGGTTCCTGAGATATCCAATGACTCTGAGAGAAAAATTAGGGACATTTCTAAAACTCTTCAAAGACCCAATAAAAGATCATCTTGGAAGATAGCTAAAGATTTACCAACTAGCTTTTTGTATGCAGCTAAAGGTTTAAGATATGCTTTCTCGACACAGAGAAATTTTCGGATTCATGTTGGTTTTGCATTGGGTGCGTTTGGCTTAAGCTTTTTTTTAGGCCTGAATAAAAGTGATTTAGCAATAATGGCCCTTACAGCCACTAGTGTGCTAGTAGTTGAGTTGCTTAATACAGCGATTGAATCTGTTGTTGATTTGGCCATTGGGAAACGATTTCATCCTCTCGCTCAAATTGCTAAAGATTGTTCAGCTGGGGCAGTTTTATTAGCTTCAATCAGTTCCGTGCTGATTGCTGTTTTATTATTATTTCCTCCATTGCTTAAAAAGTTAGGAATTTAATGGATTAAAAATTATGTTTTTGGTGATCGACAATTATGACAGTTTCACTTATAACCTCGTTCAATATTTGGGCGAATTAGCTTCTCAGCATCCTATTGCATCAGAAATAAGAGTCGAACGTAATGATGCCCTTACGATCAGTGAGATTAAAGATTTAAATCCTGATGCGATTTTGTTATCTCCTGGTCCAGGAGATCCGAATCAATCTGGAGTTTGTCTGGATATTTTATCTGAGCTATCAATTGAAATACCAACTCTTGGTGTCTGTCTTGGTCATCAAGCTATTACTCAAGCGTTCGGTGGAAAAATAATCAGAGCTAATGAATTAATGCATGGTAAAACATCTAATGTTTTGCATAGAGGTACTGGAATATTTAAAGATTTACCTAATCCCTTGGTGGCAACTAGATACCATAGCTTAATTGCGGAGAGAGATGGATTTCCAGAATGCTTAGAGGTTATAGCCTGGTTAGAGGATGAAACAATTATGGGAATAACTCATAAAGATTATCCGCATATATACGGGGTACAATTCCATCCTGAGAGTGTTTTGACCGAATCAGGTCATAAGTTACTATCTAATTTCTTGGATATAGCAGATGCTACCTAGATAATCTCCATTTATATAGACGTTGTGAATTAATCTAAACTACGCCTGATCGACAATCTTGAAAGCTGACCAGAATCTTTTCATTTGTTCAATTGTTCCAATGCTTACTCTGATAGAGCCTTTTAAATTTTTTTTCTTATCCATATTTCTAATTAGAATTCCAGATGACTTTAACTTTTGCTCAACTTGTTTTGGGTTTGATTTTGGCCAAAGTAAAAAATAGTTTCCTCCATCAATATGATGCTTAACATGGTACTTCTCGAATTGATCTTTGATCCAAATACGAGCCTCAAGTACTTCTTTTACATACGAATCAATATAGGAGTGATCTTTAAGTGCTGCAAAAGCAGCAATGACAGCAAACATGTTGACGTCATAAGGACCAGTGACTCTATTCACTATATTAATTACTTTAGAATGACCAATAGCAAACCCTATTCTTAAACTTGCCAAACCTGCAGTTTTAGAAAGCGATCTTAATACAACTAGGTTAGGTGTATTCTGGAAACTCACAAATGGTAGAACACTATCACCTGTAAATGCCTCGTAAAGTTCATCGACAACAACTAGTGTTTTAGATGAAAGTTTGGTGATCTCTATAATTTTTTCTGGGCTTAATCTTGTTCCAGTGGGGTTGTTCGGGTTGCAGATGAGTAAAATTTTCGGATTATTTTGTCTAATGAATTCGCAAATACTATCAAATGGATATTGAAAATCTATCCCCTCATAAGGTATTGAATTGATTTTCATTCCTCGCATTTGTGCGCAAGGAGTATAATATCCAAAAGTAGGCGATGTTGTTAGCATTGCATCGCCAGAGTCGCCATAGGCATGAAAAATAGCATTAATTGCTGCGTCTACTCCATTAAAAATGCCAACCTCAGATGAGCTTATATTCACGCTTGAATTTTGTTTGATGAGAGTATCTACTACTTTTTCTTTTAAACCTGAGTACTCTGGATAAATAGAGATTTCATCTCTGCTTATTTCTCTGAGAGATTTAATTACTAGTGGGCTTGGTCCAATGGTGTTTTCATTAAAGTCTAGTCTTAGTAAATTTCGTCTTCCCTCCAGTGGTGCAGAATATGGTTGTAAATCTTCGATATCTTTTCTGGGATTTGGTAGATCGACAAATGAATTTTCTGTTTTTTCCATTACATTCTTTCCAGAGTAGGAATGCCTAACAAACTCATCCCCAGTTTAAGTGTATCTGCAGTGATAGAGCATAAAGCAAGTCTACTGGTTCTTGCGGGTTCATTTGCTTTTAAAATAGGAACTTGATCATAGAATCTGTTAAAAATCTGACTTAATTCAAATAAATACCCGCAGAGACGATTAGGAAGTAGTTCTTTCTCAACTTCCGCGATAATACAATCAAGTTGCAATAGCTTGCGAATCAAGGCCCATTCTTGTAGTTCATTGAACTGAATATTTTGACTTGATACATTTAAATCCCCACCATTTCGAGATATTCCGGCTATTCGTACCAATGCATAAAGTAAATATGGTGCTGTATTCCCCTGCAAAGAGAGCATCTTATCAAAACTAAATTGGTAATTAGAAATTCTATTTTGACTTAGATCTGCATACTTAATGGCTGCAATCCCTACAGTCGTAGAAACTTTATCTATAAAACTTTCATTTTCTGACCTGCTTTCATTGTTGAGACGATCTTTAAGATCTTCTCTTGCTCGTTGAATTGCTTCATCCAGAAGGTCTACTAATTTAATTGTTTCTCCTGATCGAGTTTTTAACTTCTTACCATCTTCTCCTTGAACAAGCCCAAAGGGGACATGCTCAATTTGAGAATCTTTAGGAATCCAATTTGCAAGTTTTGCAATTTGAAAAACCCCAGAGAAATGTGAAGCTTGCCCAGCATCTGTGACATAAATCAACCGGAATGCTCCATCTCCATTTGGTGGAGTAGTTAATCTGTATTTAATCGCTGCTAAATCAGTGGTTGCATAATTAAAACCCCCATCACTTTTTTGAATAATTATTGGTTGAGGTTTCCCGTCTTTTCCGACTACGCCATCAAGAAAAATACATTGAGCCCCTTGATCATTTATTAGTAAATTTTTATTTTTTAAATCATTAATAACATCTACTAGAAATTTGTTATAAAAGGATTCACCTCTTTCAGTCAGCTTGATATCAAGTCGATCGTAGATCTTTTGAAACTCTTTTCTGGATTGTTTGCAGAGTAATTTCCACGCAACTAGACTTTCTGGATCACCTGCTTGTAAATTAACAACCTCATTTCTAGATTTATTTTGAAAGATTTGATCTTCATCAAATCTTTTTTTTGCTTGACGATAGAAATTCACGAGATCGCTTATTTCCACAAAACCTTTTGTATGGAGTGCTTCTGGTGCAACCTCTTTAAGATGAGTGATGAGCATGCCAAATTGTGTACCCCAATCCCCCACATGATTGAGTCGTAAGACTTCATAACCGCAGAATTCAAGAACACGTGCTAATGAGTCTCCAATAATTGTTGATCGTAAGTGACCAACATGCATTTCTTTAGCAATATTTGGACTGGAAAAATCAATAATCACGCGGTTATTGTTAATTCCCCCTTCTGTTCTTTCACTACTTAATTTTTTTAGAGGAACTCCCAATCTTTTATCATTTAGACGAAAATGGATTTCCGAAATAAGTGTTTTTGAATTTATAGATAGGTTTATGAAACCTGGGCCTGCAATGAGTGGTGGATCGCATATTTGAACGAAATCATTATCTTTTTGTAGTTGATCAGCTATTTGTTGCGCAATTTTACGAGGAGGTTGTTTTAGTTCTTTTGCAAGTGATAAAGCACAATTTATTTGAAAATCTCCAAATTCTGGCTTGGATGCAGGGACTAAATTATAACCTGAAAGTATTGAAGAAGTTTTTGGACTTCGATCCTTTTCTGGGCATACTTTGATGAAAGCTCTATTAAGGACTTCTTCTAATTTGGCGGATATTTCAAGCATGATGTTTATGGTTAGATAGATACTTTTAAGATTTTTCTGTTTTTAGGATGTTGTCAGAAAACTGTTTCTTCATTTTTTAGTCAAAGCGCATACTGAAGTCTATCCATTTGCTTTTAGTCATTGGAGCACTAGTTGAGATTAGATCAATACCTGTAAAAATATAGTCTGACAAATTATTTGGGTTGATTCCGGAAACCTCAATAACAATATTTTGTGCGACGTATTTAGAATTACTTGTTTTTGACAGTTGACGTAATTCTGGAACTAATCTCTCTATAGCTTGAATAGACATTTCATCAAGTAAAATCCCATCAGCGCCTGCCTCCACAGCTTCTTTCGCTTGGGAGGGAGTTTCTGCTTCGACTATAATTTTTTTTGTCCATGGAAGAGTATTTTTTAAGACTTTGATACTCTCACTAATCCCCTGAGACCATTCAATATGATTCTCTTTCAACATGGCAGCATCATCTAACCCAAGTCTATGATTAATTCCACCACCACAATGAAAAGCATATTTTTCGAATATTCTCAGACCTGGAGTCGTTTTACGTGTGTCTGCTAACTTCACATTGGATCCTGATAGTTTAGTTACCAGTAAAGCTGTCGATGTAGCAATACCAGATAGATGCATGGCTATATTAAGAGTTACTCGCTCTCCTGCTACTAAGGAAGAGGACGACCCTTTTAATTCTATGAGTCTCTGATTCTTTTCAAACTTCTGACCATCGTCTATTAGAAGTTGAATCTCAACTTGGGGATCAATTTTTCTAAATATTAGTTTAACTAGATCTCCACCACAAAATATCCCACCCTCTTTTGCAACCCAATGAGCTGATGCACTTCTATCGTTGAGGACAAATCTTGTGAGATCTCCATCACCGAGATCTTCCTCAATCCAGGTGTCTAATATTTTCTGTAGCTTTGGTGAGCGAAGATCCACAATACAACAAATACATTTATTACTATACCAACGCTAAAACCATTTAAAAATACCTTTTTCTATTCTTTGATTTCATCTAATTATATTGCTCTTAAATTTTTTAAAGAAAATAGAAATTTTTTAATATTTTTTCTTTGTAATATATTAACTATATGCTTTAATTAACTTAATATCGACTGTTTGAATCAAGTGGACGTTGTTCATAGTGTGAATATTATGGTTGCACTACTGATTGGTGGTGTTTGCTATTACTTGTATTACATTTTTACAATAGACAATAACTAGTAGATAAAAATTGCTTTATTACTTACCAATACAGAATTTTGAAAATATGTTATCAAGTAAGCTTTCTGTTAAATCTTCTCCTGTTAATTCTCCTAAATAATTAATAGCTTGTCTTAAATCGATCGTCCAGAAATCCCATGGTAGCTTTTCATCAAAAATCTTATTAATATTTTCCAGCGATTCCATTGTCGACTTCGCTAGGTCAACTTGTCTTTCATTTAGTGCAATTTGCAATCCATGCGTTTGAGAAGAACCACATGTTTTTAGTAAGTAAGTGATTAGATCGTCTTCTCCGTTTCCAGTCTTTGCGCTCAAAATCACTAGATTTTCTTTTTCTAATATATATTTTGGAACTTTTTTAAAAGATTGATTATTTTTTAAATCAGATTTGTTTCCTACAATCAAAAATGGAATATTTGTCGGTAATTGTTTTAGTATTGATTCATCCTCGATAGTCCATCCTTGTGAATAATCAAAGATGAATATGATGAGATCAGCTTGAATTAAAGTTTTTTTAGTTCTAGAAATACCAATTTTTTCGATGATATTGTTAGTCTCTCTTAGACCTGCTGTATCAATAAAAGTTACTGGTATTCCCTCTAATACAATCTCACTTTCTAAAAGATCTCTTGTAGTTCCAGGTAGGTCAGTCACAATAGCTTTTTCTTGTTTGCAAAGCCTATTAAGTAAGGAGCTTTTTCCAACATTAGGCTTCCCGGTTAGTGCAACTTTTAAGCCAGTACGAACCCAAGAGCCTCTTTTAGCATTGTCAATTAGTTCAATAAGATCTTTTTTGATTGCGACAATTTCATTCTTTACATGCTTTTCATTTAATATTGGCAGATCTTCTTCAAAATCTATTCTTGCTTCAATTTCCGCTAGTTGCTCAATCAATCGTGTCCTGATTGATTGAATCGTAGTTTGAATATTTCCTTCAATTCCATTAATAGCTAGTTCTGCTGCTTTTCGACTTCTTGCTGCCACCAGCTCACTAATTGATTCTGCTTGAGTCAAGCTCAGACGACCATTAAGCACTGCTCGTTGACTAAACTCACCTGGTTCTGCTCTTCGAACACTTGGAATATCCAGTATTCTTTCAAGGATCTTCTGGACTGCAATGATTCCACCATGGCAATGAATTTCTACTACATCTTCACCTGTAAAGCTTCGCGGCCCTTTCATTATTAGTATTAGTACTTCATCGATATATATTGTTTGATTTATCTCGGTTACATGTCCGTAAAGCACTTTGTGAGTACTCCAATCGTGCGTTCCAGGAATATGAACAATAGTTTTAGTTATCTCAATGGCTGAGGAGCCAGAGATCCTAATGACAGCAATACTTCCTTGGCCGGGAGACACGGCAGTCGCAATTGCAGCAATAGTATCTTCAGTAGGGGAAAACGAATTCATTAATCAATAATTACGTAATCTTCACTAAGATCAAATCTGGGTTTATTTATGGACCAAGATTTTTAAATATGAAAAAAATCTTACTAAATCTAATACAAAGAATTCGTAAATTTATCGCTTGGCTCTGGAATCAGGAAGGATCTCCTTCTCAGAGAGCATTAGGATTGGCCGTGGGGATATTTAGTGGTTGCTTTCCATTCTTTGGTTTGCAAACCTTGATGGGTGTGTTTTTAGCAAAAATCTTCAAGGGAAATAGTATTTTGGCGGCTGTTGGAACCTGGATTAGTAACCCATTTACTTATGTTCCTCTTTATTATTTTAATTATAGACTAGGCTCTTTAATACTCAATAAAGACAAAAATATAGTAGACATTAGTCATATAACTACTAATGAGTTGTGGTTACAAGGTTGGTACTTGAGCTCTAGACTCATAATCGGCTCAATATGTATGGGCCTTTTGTCTGGAATAGTTGGTGGTCTGAGTGTATATTTTTTACTAAAGAAACTTTCTAGTAAAATTTAAATTTATAAATACTTAAAATTATTTATTAGTTTCAACAGTCTTTCAGATTATTTAAAAAGTTAACTAATTCCTTTTCTAGCGATATCTAAGACATCAACCATTGAACGTATTTGATTGATAGTAATTTCTAATTGATTAACACTCTCCAGTTCAACCTTAAGGTCTATACATGCAGGTTTGCCATGAGATGTCTTGACTCTTGCATCGATTACATTAATACCTCTATCAGAAAGTCTCATTAATATGTCTTTAAGTACCCCCACTCTATCAATAACTTCAATTCTTAATTGAATAGGAAATTTCCCTTCTTTGATATGTGTATTGGTATTCCACTTAACTGATAGTCTTCTATCGTTAGGTACTGATTGTATATTGACACAATTAGTACGATGGATCGTGATCCCATGATTACCTAGTGCAACTGTTCCAAGTATTGATTCTCCTGGTAAAGGACTGCAACATCCTCCTAGTCGATAGTCAAGCCCTTCTAAGCCAACTATTGGCGAATATTTTGTTTGAGAGGGTTTTGATTTGTTTGAAGTTGGATTTGTTTGTGACCCAATTTGGTTGACCAGCTCGATATCGCTTAATTCAGACTCCGGTGAATGGTTTTGTATTTTCATCTCTTCTCTAAATCTATTAATTACTTGATGTAGGGTTAATGCTCCAAATCCAAGTGCGGCTAATAAATCTTCCGTAGATTTAAGATTACATCTCTCAGCAACTTTTGTAATTGCTTCACCTTTTAGTAAATTATCAATTCCTTTGCGACCAAATTCTTGTTCTAGTAGTTCCTTCCCTCTTATTATTGTTTCTTGACGGTGACTTTTTTTATACCATTGTCTAATGCGATTTCTAGCTGTGGGAGTGGCTACATAGTTTAACCAATCTAAGCTTGGATGAGAGCTCTTGTGAGTGAGGATCTCAACGAAATCTCCATTTGCAAGAGGTGTTGATAGCACGCAAAGACGATCATTAATTCTAGCACCATTGCAATGATTCCCTACTTCAGAATGAATACGGTAAGCAAAATCGATTGCTGTTGAACCATTCCTTAATCCCAGAACATCTCCTTTAGGAGTAAAAACAAATACTTCTTCATCAAATAAATCCTCTTTAATTGATGCAAGGTAGTCATTATGATCATTGACTCCATCTTCTTGTTGCCATTCAACTAATTGGCGTAACCAATTAAATTTTTCTGAATTAGGATTCGCAGGAGATCCTCCTTCTTTGTACTTCCAGTGAGCTGCAATTCCAAATTCTGAAACCCTATGCATTTCTGGAGTCCTTATTTGTACTTCAATAGGTCTGTGCCGACCAATTACAGATGTATGGAGAGACTGATAGCCATTTGGTTTTGGGAGACCTATATAGTCTTTAAACCGACCAGGTATTGGCCTGAATGTGTCATGGACGACAGCAAGAGCTCGATAGCATGTCTCGACATCTGGAACAAGAATTCTAAGAGCAGCAACATCAAAAATTTCATGAAATTCTTTTTGTTGTCTTTGCATTTTGCTCCATATTCCATATAAATGCTTTGGCCTTCCACTAACTTCGCATTGGCTTAGTCCTGCGGAGCTAAGACGGTCTTTTAGTAATTGAACAGTTACATTTAATCTTGATTCCCTTTCACTACGCTTACTAGCTATTTGTTGTTGAATTTCTCTGAAGGGATCTGGCTCTATAAGTTTAAATGCTAGGTCTTCTAGCTCCCATTTGAAGCGTCCTATTCCTAAACGATTTGCAAGTGGAGCATAAATTTCTCTAGTTTCTTTAGCTATTCGTGTTTGCTTTTCTTTGTCTAAGTAACTAATAGTTCTCATATTGTGTAGCCTATCTGCAAGCTTCACCAATACAACTCGAATATCGCTAGCCATAGCTAAAAACATTTTACGTAAGTTTTCTGCTTGCGCTTCTGTCCGATTATTAAAATGGATTCCGCCCAATTTAGTTACACCTTCAACTAGATATCTAACTTCACTACCGAAATAACCCTCGAGTTGTTCTGGTGTTATGTCTGTATCTTCGACGACGTCATGTAAGAAACCTGCTGCAATTACACTAGCGCTTGCTCCTATCTCTCTTAGTAAGTCCGCTACTGCAACCGGATGGGTTATGTAAGGCTCACCACTTTTTCTATATTGTCCTTTATGCAATTGAAATGCAAGGTCAAAAGCGGCAACTAAAAGTGACTCTGAATCTCTTGGACAACTTGCTCCTACACCGGGCGGAATATTTTCAATGCAATTTTTTAACCACTCTGGCAGAATAATTTCATAATCATCAATATGTTTGATTTGATGAGCTCTAAGTTGCGGCTGGCCATCAAAAAATTCATCACAGACGATATGAGTCTGGTTTGAGTTGTGTGCAGAGGTGACTTTAGGCATCAGCACCGAAGCTTAATTTATTTTATTCAAACTCATCATTTCTTGCTACCTTTTTATGAATAATTCATCAAAAGAAGTTTTAAAGATAAATAAACTAAATGCTATTTATCCAAATAATTCATTTTACGTGTTAAGAGGATTAAATCTGAATATAAACCGTGGCGATAGGCTTGCATTAGTTGGTAGTTCAGGATGTGGTAAAAGTACTGTTGCAAAGGCTGTAATGCAGCTTCTTCCCAATGGATGTGATTGTGATGGTGAAATTGTTTTAAATGGAAAAAATGTATTGGGCCTAGACAAGGCTTCTTTACAAACTATTCGAGGGAAAGAGGTGGGATTGATATTTCAGGATCCAATGTCACGTTTAAATCCTTTAATGACTGTTGGTGATCATTTGGTTGATACTTTTAAAGCTCATTATAATTCTGAACCAATTGATAACTTAGTGAAAAAAGCTAAAAGTATATTAGAAAAAGTTGGAATAGATCCTTTAAGATTTAATTCTTTTCCGCATGAATTCAGTGGAGGTATGAGACAACGTGTAGCAATTGCTTTGGCAATTTGTTTAAGACCTCCTTTGATAATTGCTGATGAACCTACAACTAGTTTGGATACAATAGTAGCTGATCAAATTATGAGTGAACTGAGTTTACTTTGTGATGAAACTGGAACTGCATTGCTATTAATTAGTCATGATTTGTCTATGGCATATAAATGGTGTAATAAAATTGCAATACTTGATTGTGGTCACATAGTAGAATCTGGAAATATAAAAGAGATAGTTAGTAATCCAAAAACTGAGATTGCTCAAAGATTAGTTAATGCATCAAAAATTTTAGAAGGTTCTGAGAGAGAAATAATGAATAAAAGCGATGCATTATTGAGAGTAAATAGATTACGTTGCTGGCATGATTTAGGCTTTTGGCCCTTCAATTCTTTTTGGTTGAAAGCTGTTAATGAAGTTACCTTCTCTTTGTATGAAAGTGAAACTCTTGGTATCGTTGGTCCATCAGGATGTGGCAAAAGCACTCTGTGTAGAGCGTTGACCGGTTTATTGCCTGCTAGAGGAGGAAGTGTTTTTTTTCTTGGAAAGAATATTTCAAATATGAATAGAAAATCTTTAAAACAATTACGTAAATATATTCAAATTATTTTTCAAGATCCTTCTGCTTCTTTGAATCCTAAGATGTCAGTAATGGATGCAATTATAGATCCAATTCTTATCCATAAAATTCTAAGTCGATCACAAGCTAGAGAAAAAGCTCGTACTCTTTTAGAACTAGTTGGTTTAACGCCCACAGCAATGTATGAACGACGCTTACCTTATCAGCTTTCAGGAGGACAACAGCAAAGAGTAGTTATTGCAAGAGCACTAGCACTTAGTCCTAAAATACTTATATGTGATGAAAGTGTCAGTATGTTAGATGCTGAAATTCAAGCAGAAGTTTTGGAGTTACTCCGCTCTTTGCAAGAAAAATTGAAACTGTCTATGTTGTTCATAACTCATGATTTATCGGTTGCGGCAGGCTTTTGTCACAGAGTATTAGTGTTTGATAAAGGGAAAATTATTGAAGAGAATTCTGGTAAGAATTTGTTTAATAATCCTCAAAAATATCTCACAAAAAAAATGGTTAATGCATGTCCTAGACTTCCGAAATAATATTATTTTTATATTGTAAAACTTTCAAAAGTCTTTTAAAATCTCTAGGTAATGGAGCTGTAAACTTCATTTTTTCTAATGTTATTGGGTGTATTAAACCCAATTCAATTGCATGTAAAGCTTGCCTATCAAGTTTAATAGGCAATTTTTTACACCTACTGTAAGTTTGGTCTCCAATAATAGGATGACCTATGTGTGCACTATGAACACGAATTTGATGCGTTCTACCCGTATCAAGTTTGAATTTCAGAAGAGAAAAATTTCCCAGATTTTCAATTAATTTCCAATGTGTACAAGCATATCTACCAGATTCCTCATCAACTACAGCATATTTTTTTCTATCTTTTGGATGTCGACCAATACATCCGACAATCATACCTTCATTGTCTTTAATAGCTCCATGGACAACAGCAATATAATTTCTTGAGGCTACTCTTTTTTGTATTTGAATTTGTAATTTAACTAAGGCTTCTTGAGTCTTTGCTACGACAATGCATCCAGTGGTGTCTTTATCTAAGCGATGAACTATTCCAGGCCTTAATTTACCTCCGATGCCTGGCAAGTCTGGGCAATGATTGATTAGACCATTGACTAACGTTCCTGATTTATTCCCTGGTGCAGGATGAACTGCTATCCCTGCTGTTTTATTAATGACTATTAAATGATTATCTTCATATAAAATATCTAAATCAATTTTTTCTGGTTTTAAGTAAGGAAGAGGCTCAGGTGGTGGAACCCAAAGTTGAATAATGTCACCTGGTCTAACGGGAGTTTTTGCTTTTCCAGTTTTACCGTTCACTCTTGCAAACCCCGCTTCAATGAATTTTTGTATATGAGCCCTACTTTGTTCGGCTCGTTGACTTACCAGCCATCTATCAAGACGCATAGGCAAAGGTTTCTTATATTCACTCTCAAATAATTCACCTGGTCCCTGCCCAAATTCATGTTTGATTTCTTTATTCATTAGGGGAGTTCAAGAGAAATATTACCCAATAAATTTTTGCGAAAATCATCAAGTAATCTTTGAGACATTCTTAGAGTATCTCCAGAAGTGTGACGTTCTGCGGCTGAAAGTAGCCATAAAGATTTGTCTTTAATATTTTCATTGACAAATGTTCCATATCTATTTTGAAGACACATTGACTTGATTCCCGCTTCTTGGGTGTTTTCTAATGTCTCAAGAAGCTTCATAAATTTAATGGCTACTTGTTCAGTATCGTATGCGGCTTGACCAATATCATCACAAATGGCCAATTTTAATGCGGCATTTTGATCTTCAAATCTAGGCGGCAGAACACCAGGTGCATCCAATAGATCAAGATCTTGTCCCAATCTTACCCATCTCAAACTTCTTGTGACCCCAGGTTTTCTTGAGCTAGATACAACCTTTTTTTTCACGAGTCTGTTAATGAGAGCAGATTTCCCAACATTTGGGAAACCAAGAGTTAGAACTCTAATTGCACGATTTTTCATTCCTCGGTCGAGACGTCTTTGATTTAACTCTTGTCCAGCACGAATAGCGGCTTGTTTTATTTGGAGAACGCCTGTTCCAGCTTTTGCATCACACCACCATGGGACTTTTCCTTCTGACCTTAATTTTTTATCCCAAGCTTTATGGGCTTCAACATTAATCATGTCTTTTCTATTAATAATTAATATTTGTTTTTTTCCTTTTAACCATTTTTGAAGATATGGATGAGAAGTGGCGAGAGGTATCCTTGCGTCTCTCACTTCGAAAACCAGGTCAACTTTATTCAGATGCTCCTTTAATTGTTTTTCTGCTTTAGCAATATGCCCTGGATACCATTGTATAAGCTGCTTGTTCACTGAATTTTAAAAAGAAGTTGGATTAAATTGACTAATTTAAAAATTGTAAAAGTTGAATTTTGATTTCTTTTGGGAATGTAGTTTTAAAAATTTTAGTTCAACTTATCATCTGAAAAGATTAAATAAGTTGATAATAATAATTGAATTATTCAGAATATCCCGATGGTAGTTAAATTTTATTGATCAATCTAGATTAACAGAATTACAATATTTAATAACTTGCCAATGAAAAAAAATTCTTCATGAATTAGGTTCAAAGAAAAATAGATTTTTTAGACTTATATTAAAAGTTGATTTTTTGCAGTAATTGCAGGCATTTTAGGGGTAATTAATTATTTTAACTATAGACTTTTAATATCTAAAAAGCCGTCTTTTGTTGTTTGTAAGGTTTAGGTAGATTTTTTCTGTGTCTTAGTAATTACCCAATTCGTGCCTTTCAAGAGCTATGGTCACTCAGTTTCCTTTCTGAATCAAATACATTATGTCTAAGCGTTCCCTGTCAAGTCTCGGCGCTGAAGACTTATGCGGCAAACGTGTTTTAGTGAGAGTTGATTTTAATGTCCCATTAGGAGATGAGGGGCAAATAACTGATGACACAAGAATTCGTGCTGCTTTACCAACTATTAATGACCTGCTTGAGAAGAGTGCAAGAGTTATTCTATCTGCGCATTTTGGTAGGCCAAAGGGAGAGGTTAATGAAGCAATGCGTTTGACTTCTGTTGCTCAAAGACTAAGTGAATTGCTTGGTAAAACAGTTGTAAAAACTGAAAGTTGTGTAGGAGCTGAAGCTAAGTCAAAAGTAGATGCTATGTCCAATGGAGATGTTGTTCTTTTGGAAAATGTTCGATTTATTGCTGGGGAAGAAAAAAACGATACAGAATTTGCAAAGGAATTAGCTTCTCTGGCAGAAGTCTATGTTAATGATGCTTTTGGAGCTGCCCACCGTGCTCATGCCTCAACTGAGGGAGTTACAAAGTTCTTAAGCCCGTGTGTTGCTGGTTATTTAATGGAAAAAGAACTTAAGTACCTTCAGGGAGCTGTAGATCAACCTAAAAGACCCTTGGCGGCAATAGTTGGCGGTTCAAAAGTAAGTAGTAAGATCGGCGTTTTGGAGTCTTTGATTGATAAATGCGACAAGATAATTGTTGGTGGAGGGATGATATTTACTTTTTATAAAGCTAGAGGACTATCTGTTGGCAATAGTCTTGTAGAAGAAGATAAGCTTGAATTAGCAAGTGCTTTGGAGAAGAAAGCGAAAGATAAAGGAGTTGAGTTTCTTTTGCCAAGTGATGTTGTGTTGGCCGATGATTTTTCTCCCAATGCAAATAGTAAATCCTCAAAAGTAGATGCTATTAGCGAAGGTTGGATGGGATTGGATATTGGTTCAGAATCAGTTGAACTTTTTCAGGATGCTCTTAAAGATTGCAAAACTGTTATTTGGAATGGACCTATGGGTGTCTTTGAATTTGAGAAATTTGCAAATGGAACAAATGCAATAGCAAATACTTTGGCTGAATTAAGTTCTCAAGGATGCTGCACAATTATTGGAGGTGGAGATTCTGTGGCCGCTGTTGAAAAAGCAGGTTTAGCGAAAAATATGTCTCATATTTCTACTGGGGGTGGAGCTAGCCTGGAACTTTTGGAAGGGAAAGTTCTTCCTGGGGTTTCTGCTCTAGATGATGCTTAAGAATTTCAATCAAATTTTATGATTAATAAAAGTAGGTTTTTATAAACCTACTTTTATTTTTTTTGTAATTAAATAAATACCTTTAGGATGAGTAATTATTGCTGAAAAAGTTTGGTAGCCAGGTTTTAAGGGTGCTTGAATATATTTAAATAAACCACCTGATTGATTGGGCTTAATCCCAAAAATCTCATTTGATATCTTCTTATTATCTTCGTTTTTAAGTAGTATCATTCCACTAGCAGTTAAAGAATTGTCCAATGGGTTTTCAATAATTAAATTCATTTCATACTTTTCACCAGTAAGAACTTTATCTGGAGATGCAATTTCTATAATAAGTGGTGAATTTTGGCTATTCAGAATTGATTCTTCATCAATAACTTCATATCCTGCAATTTTATTTTTGTAAGTCTCTAACTTAACAGTCTGCTTAGTATATAGATTATAAATTTGATCATTAATTTTTCTTGTAGATATGATTTTTATATCTAGTAATGATTTATTTTGATCATTTATAGCAGGTTGAATTGACCATTTTGCATCTTTATATTTTTCTTTGAAATCTGTATAGTGCTTATTAAATTGATCGAAAGATTTTTTTAGAAATAGATCCTTCAGTAAATTATCCTTTCTCTTATTAAGGAGTCCTTCCAATTGATTAATTAATAACTGATTATCTATATTTTTACTCAAAGCAGAATTGATCATTAAGGGTTGTAGCAATAAAAAAACTATTGCTTTCGCTATCAGTGAATGTCGCACGCCTACCTTTTTACCTCAATATAACTTAACCTCCAAGGATAAGGTTATTTAATTTATGCCTCGCCTTTTAATTGCTGCAAGCGGAACGGGTGGGCATATTTACCCTGCATTGTCTTTCGCTGAGTCACTTTCAAATTCTTGGGAAATTGAGTGGTTAGGTGTCCCAAATAGACTAGAGATTGAACTGGTTCCCAAAAAATACAATTTAATAAAGCTAAAAGTCGGAGGATTACAAGGAAATATTTTTAGAAAAATGTTTGATTTATGTAAATTACTCTTTGCTTCTATTCGGGTCTCTTTTCTCTTACGTCAAAAAAAAATTAACGTTGTTTTTACCACTGGTGGCTATATATCTGCTCCTAGTATTCTCGGTGCAAAACTAACTGGCATCCCTATTCTTTTGCATGAATCTAATGCTATTCCCGGAAAAGTAACTAGGTTGTTGGGTAGGTTTTGTGACCATGTTGCGTTAGGAATCCCATCAGCAGCTGAGTATTTGCAAGGGTGTAGAACAAGTTTTACTGGAACACCCGTAAGGTCAGAATTTTTTTTGGATCAGTCTCTTCCCTCTTGGATTCCTTTCGGAGAGGGGCTTTTGATTGTAGTTATGGGAGGTAGTCAAGGAGCAATAAAAATGAATGAGATGGTGAGGAATATCTTACCTTGGTTGCTTAATAAGGGTTGTAGAGTAATTCATCTGACCGGTAAAAATGATTGTTTCTATAAAAAATCAGATAAAATTGAAACTCATACTAATTTGGTTGTTAGACAATTTAGTAATGAAATATCGGCTTTGCTGCGGAATGCTGATCTTGCGATAAGTAGAGCAGGATCTGGCGCAATATGTGAATTAATGGTAACTAAGACCCCCTCAATTTTAATACCTTTTCCAGCGTCTGCAGATCAACATCAAGAATTAAATGCTGCGTATATGGCTAGTTATGGAGGGGCTGTAATAGTTAATCAACATGATCCCGAAAAAGATATTTTGAAAAATATTATATCTAATTTGATAGAATCTAATTCTCTCAGTCAAATGAAATCTAATATGAATAATTATGAGTGCCAGAGCCCTGAAAATAAGATATTGGAGATTATAAATTTGATTAGTTAATATATTCTTTTAAAGTATTGACTATCTGAATATTTTGTTTTCTTTTTTGGAGACTTATTCTTATCCAATTTTCACCTAGAGTTGAAAATGATCTACAGTCTCTTAATAAAATTCCTCTTTTTTTTAAATTTTCAAGAAGATTTAATATTGACATATCACTTTTAATTAATTGGAAATTTGTAGATGTGGGTAGAGGTTTAATAGTGGAAAATTCTGATAAACTTTTATGTAACCAGTTACCTTCTTCTTTTATCCATCTATGTATTTTTTTTAATCTTTTTTTATGCATCTTATGATCTTTCATTATCATATTAGCTGCATTGATTGCTAGGGTATTTACTGGCCATGGATCTCTTATATTTTTCCATTTTAATAATCTATCTGAGTTCGTTACGGCGTATCCAATTCTTAATCCAGCAATACCTAGAAACTTAGTTAGACTTCTTATGACTATAAGGTTTTTATATTTTTTAGTTAAATCAATGATTGATTGATTTTCACCCCCGGGTGTAAGAGAAATAAATGCTTCATCGCAAATTAAGAGTTTATAATTAGTTAATAATTTTTCTATTGATGATCGACTCCATAATTGCCCAGTTGGATTGTGTGGATTTGTAATCCATAATACGTGGGTTTTTGGTTTGATTGGAAATGACTGAGGATTGTTATTAGTCCAAGATAAAGGAATAGGATTATGTATATAAGAAGCATTCCAACACTTTAAAGCTCTTTGATAGTCACCAAAACCAGGTGATGGTAAAGAACTTACTCCATTTAAACTTGCATCTCTTGCTGCCCAAGTAAATAACTCTGATGCTCCATTACCTGGTAAAATCATAGAAGTGTCAATATCGTGCCATTTTGCAATAGAGTTTTTGACTTCAAAATAACTTCTATCAGGATAAGATTTTATAGATCCATTAGTTATACTATTAATGAGGTAATTATTTAACTTTTTAGGTAATTTAAAAGGGACTATTGATGCACTTGCATCGATTATTTTATCTGTAGATAGTCCTAACTTTCTTGCTTCTTTTTCAATATTACCTCCATGAATATCAAAGTCTATTGTCATTATATTTAAGAGAATATTGTGAGCAGTTTAAACATAATAATAATTATTTATGGCAATCATTTGTGTTTTATTTCCATGGTTCTTCGGAACCAATTACCTCTTTAATATTTTGGAATCCATGTTTTTCCATTTGCATGGTCAATCCATCTAATATTTCTGGAACTAAATTTGGTCCCTCAAAAATCCAACCTGTATATATCTGAACAAGTGATGCCCCGGCTGCAATTCTTTCCCACGCTGTTTGTGCTGAACTGATTCCTCCTACACCAATAAGTGGTAAAGCATTATTAGTAGTATTTCTAAGCCTTCTAATAACTTCCAGTCCTCTTTTTTCCAAAGGGAGTCCACTTAAACCTCCATTTTCTTGCCCTAGAGTATTTCCAGTTTTGATTCTTAGGTTTTCAAGGTTAAATCTATTTAAGCTTGTATTGATTGCAATTATCCCATCAATACCATTCTCAATTGCAACTCTAGCAATTTCGTCAATTTCTTCATTTGACAGATCTGGAGAAATTTTTACAAGCAAAGGAGGACAATTGGGTATATCTTTGAGCGTGCAAATTAATTTTTTTATTTGTTTTGTTCCTTGCAATGATCGAAGGCCTGGGGTATTAGGCGAACTAACATTGATAACGGCATAGTCTGATAAAGGAGCCAATAGTCTTAAAGATAAAAAATAGTCTTTATGGGCTTCATCGAGAGGTGTAATTTTTGACTTTCCTAAATTTATTCCAAGGACACACGGTCTATTTCCTGGTGCAGGGATTTTTTGTTTTTCTAAAATGCTTAAGAATTTTTCTGCACCTCCATTATTGAATCCCATTCTATTCAGTGCAGCTTTTTCTTTTGCAATTCTGAAAAGTCTGGGTTTTGGATTACCTTTTTGGGCATGCCAAGTAATGGTTCCTAATTCGGCGAACCCAAATCCAAAATAATTCCAAAGTCCAGCTCCTACTCCATTTTTATCAAATCCAGCGGCAAGTCCCACAGGGTTTTTAAAGTGAGAGCCAAAGACAATTTGAGTTAATCTTGAATTATTTCTTTGAAAATCACTTGATGCTTTTAAAAGGACATTTGAAATTATTGGAAAATTTCTATTTAATGACGCAAATTTGATGGCATTAAGAGCTGAATTAGTAAGTATTTCTGCATCAATACCCTCGTCTTGGGATAAAAGCTGACCAAGCAGAATATTGTATAAATCGTTTTTTTTATTCTTTGACAAAATCTTTTAGTTGTATTTTTCGACCTTTAGAAAAAGCTACAGCAATTGCATCAACTCTATCATTATCCTTTTCTCCGCTATGTCCCTTGACATATTGAAGTTTAATTTTTGGTAGTTCAGGGTGGTCAAGAGCTTTCCACAAATCTTGATTGAGAACTTGTTTGCCAGATGCAGTTTTCCATCCTTTTTTTTTCCAATTCGACATCCATTTTTCCATTCCATCAATTAAATATTTGCTATCAGTTTTTATGGTTAAAGAAGGGTGAAATTTTATTTTCTTCAACTTTTCAAGAATAAATAATGCAGCCTTTAATTCCATGCGATTATTTGTTGTCTGAGGGCTGAAACCACCAAATTCAACTTCACTTCCATCCTCGAATCTAATTAATGCTCCCCAGCCCCCTGGACCAGGATTACCGCTACATGCACCATCAGTTGCTGCTGCAACAGCCAATTTTTCTTGTTTAGACATAAAAAAAACCGGTCTGAATAGACCGGTTTCATATAAGCAGAAAACAGGTGTTTTTCCAGTAACAATTTTATTTTAAAGTTACTTTTCCACCAACAGCTTCAATTGCTTTCTTTAAAGCTTCAGCATCTTCTTTAGAAGCTCCTTCTTTGATTGTTTTTGGAGCAGCTTCTACTAGCGCTTTAGCTTCGCCAAGGCCTAGACCTGTGGCATTTCGAACTTCTTTAAGGACTTTGATTTTAGATGAAGCTTCAAAGCTTTCTAAAACAACCTCAAATTCAGTTTTTTCTTCGGCAGCATCAGCACCATCGCCACCACCAGCAGCTCCTGGAGCTGCCATGACAACGCCAGCAGATGCGGCGGCAGATACACCAAAAGCTTCTTCTATTTGCTTAACAAGCTCTGAAGCTTCAAGCAAAGAGAGGCTCTTTAATGAATCTAAGATTTCATCGGTTTTTGCAGACATGGTTTAAATCAGCAACTAAGTAAGTAGAAAACAAATTGTTAAACAAGGAGTATCAGCTCTCGCCGCTCTCAGAATGTTGTTTAAGAGACCTTGCAAGTCCAGATGGAACTTCATTGATACCAATAGCAATTTTGCTTGTTATGGAATTCATTGCACCAGCAATTTGTGCCATAAGTGCTTCCTTGCTCGGAAGTTTTGCAATTGCCTTGATCTCATCTTGAGATAAAAGTTTGCCTTCGAAAAGACCTCCTTTAGTCTCCGACTTTTGAGTTTCCTTTTGAAATGCTTGTACAGCTTTAACAGCACTCCCAACATCTCCTTTGATTAAAACAAAGGCGTTAGTTCCAGTAAGCAATGATTCCAAACCAGTCCAGGAATCTTTTCCTTTTATGGCTTGACGCATCAAGGTGTTTTTAGTGACCTTGCAGACGCCATCGCTTTTTTGCAATCTTGAGCGCAAGTCAGACATCTCTTTTGTGGATAAGCCCTTGTAATCAAGAACTAAAGCCATTTCAGAGTTGTCTAGTAGACCCTCTATGGTTTCGACGATCTGTTTTTTGCTTTCCAGCGTGCGGCCCATAATAATTGGATCGAATCGGGGGAAGAACTGGACATACGGCCATATTCCCGTTTAGGAATCGAGGCCGCTAACGATTCAATCCAAAAAGATAAAACCCTGCGTATGCCTCGGCGGGGATTATAAATAGAATTAAACCAATGTTTAATTCTATTAGACCTGCTGTCTTTGGCTGGGCGCATGCCCTTGTGGCTATACCACTAAATCAATTTACAACAAAAAGGGTCACTTTTCTTTCTGCAAGTCTTGTAATTCGTTTAAATCTACTTCTACTGATGGTCCCATTGTGGAGGTAATAAAAAAGCTTCTCCAGAATTTTCCTTTTGCTCCGCTTGGTTTATTTTTTTCGATTGTTAGTTGTAATGTCTTCAAATTTTCAAGGAGAGCCTCTTCAGAAAAACTTGCTTTACCAAATCGCACATGGACAATTCCTGCTTTGTCTGCTCTAAATTCAAGTTTACCTGCTTTAAATTCTTTAATAGCTCCTACTAAATCGGTAGTAACTGTTCCTGCTTTTGGATTAGGCATAAGCCCTCTAGGACCAAGCACTCTCCCAAGTTTTGCAACCTTAGGCATCATATCTGGAGTTGAAATTAGCAGGTCGAAGTTCATTTCTCCTTTGTTGATTGAATCAACTAAATCTTCTTCTCCAGCAATATCAGCCCCTGCTTTAGTCGCCTCAGATACTTTCTCACCACGTGTAACTACTGCTATTCGTATTTTTTGGCCAGTACCACTGGGTAGCGCAACTGTTGTCCTTAGCTGCTGATCAGTGTATTTCGGATCGATACCGAGTCTAATATGCGCTTCAATAGTTTCATCGAATTTTGCATTGGCATTTTCCTTGACTAGCTTTATCGCTTCGATTGGTGAATATGAACGCTCTTCCACTTTGGAAAGTAACGATGTCATTCTTTTTGAAAAATTTTTCATAATAAATTGGGGTTCATTCGACTTTTAGTCTCCCCCTTGTAAGAGAACTTTTAATAATTTTACGATTTTGTTAGTCCTTTATGGAAACCCCCATATTTTTTGCTGTTCCCTCAATAACTTTCATCGCTGATTCGATGCTGCTGCAATTGAGGTCTGGAAGTTTTGTTTTTGCAATTTCTTCAAGTTGACTTTTACTAATCGAACCAGCAGTTCCTTTTGCAGATTCCCCAGACCCTTTCTCTATACCTGCTGCTTTGGTTATCAAAATAGATGCAGGAGGAGTTTTTGTTATGAAAGTAAAACTTCTATCTTCGAAAACTGATATTTCTACAGGAATAACAAAGCCAGCTTTGTCTTGGGTGCGCGAATTGTATTCCTTACAAAACGCCATTATGTTTACCCCATGTTGACCAAGCGCAGGCCCAACAGGAGGTGCTGGATTGGCTTTGCCAGCCTGTAAGGCCAACTTGATCAGGGCTACTACTTTCTTTGCCATCGGCTAAAAATCGAACTAATGCGGAAAACCTGAAACTAATCAGATAAATTATTTAATAAACTTAACTCCTAGACTGACCAGACAGCAAAAGGAAATTAAAAATCAATTTTGTTTAGTTATTTGAGAAAATTCAAGTTCAACAGGAGTTTCTCTGCCAAAAATTGATAAAAGTGCCTTAAGTTTGTTTCTTTCTCCTGAAACTTCAATAACTTCTCCTTGGAAATCTTTAAAAGGACCAGATGTTACAACAATCTGATCACCTTCTTCTACATCCAACTTGACAACTGTTTTCTTTTCAGCTGCTCTTTTGAAAATTCTATTAACTTCTTGCCTGCTCAGAGGGCGAGGTTTTATATGTCCGCGTGATTTACCAGTAGCTCTGCGGTCCTCTGCACCAACAAAATTAATCACATTCGGAGTACTTCTTACAGCCATCATTGTGTCTTCATCTAACACCATACGAACAAGCACATATCCAGGGAATACTTTCTCTTCTGTTGTCTGCCTACTACCATCTTTTTTTAGCTTAACTGCAGGTGTTTGAGGTATTTCTATCTCTATGATTCTGTCACTGACACCAAGAGTGATGGCTCTTTGCTCAAGTGTCGCTTTAACCTTCTTTTCGCAACTTGAGGCAACTTGAATAGCGTACCAACGTGCAATATTTGTCTTGATTGCTTGGCTCGCGAAATGTGATTGATCATCCTCAATTGCTTCTGATCTATCAATTATTTTTGAATCTTTACTTGGGGTGGTTTCAATCTCTGACACTGGAAAAATTTGTGAGTGGTTTAAAAATTTAGATTAGTAAACTCAGCGGAATATCTGAGTAGAGGCCCATCCATAAAAACGGCTTACAGCGGCTATTGATACTGCTGATAAAGTGACCATTAAAATCACTGCAACAGACTCGCTGAAAAGTTGTTGGCGTGAAGGCCATACAACAAGTTTCATTTCATCAATTGTAGAGGATAAAAAACTCTTTTTTAAGGCAGTCTTTTCCTTTTGTTTAGGAATTACCTTTTCTTGATCCTCTTTAGAGGTTGGACTTGTCACTTTGGGAAGACTAAAAGGAAGGTACTTTTAAAAACAATGACTATAAACCTACACTAACTTATGTTTGATGGATTAGTTATCTATTAAAAAAAGAAGTTTTTTTGACTCATCATCGTTAGTCTCAACCCTTATTGATTTTGCATCTTCAAAAGCCTCTTCCAAAATTTGTGTGGCCAGTGGGTTTTCTAATCTTCTTCGAATCACTCTTCTTAGCGGTCTGGCCCCGTATTCAGGTTCATAGCCTTCATCAGCAAGAGTTTTAATGGTGTTTTCGTCAACATAAAGATCTAAACCTTGTTGTTTGAGAAGCTTCTTCAATTCATCAAGTTGAAGTCGGACTATTTGTTCTAGACTTTCAGGCTTTAGTGGACAAAATCTTATTACTTCATCAATGCGGTTCAAAAATTCTGGTCGAAAATGTTTTGTTAAGGCCTCGTTGATTTTTTGATCTAATTCTTGCGCAAGAATATTTTTATTTGATTTTTCGCTTTGAACTTGAAGTGAATTATTTAAGATTGCTTTGCTAGCAAGATTGCTTGTCATAACAATTACTGTATTCCTAAAATCTACTGTTCGACCTTGGGAATCGGTCAGTCTTCCATCATCTAATACCTGTAAAAGGATGTTGAAAACTTCTGGATGAGCTTTTTCAATCTCGTCGAGGAGTAAAACTGCATAAGGTCTCTTCCTAATTGCCTCTGTTAATTGTCCACCTTCTTCGTAACCTACGTATCCAGGTGGCGCACCTAACAGTCTTGAAACAGCATTTCTCTCCATATATTCACTCATATCAAGTCTCAATAAAGCGTCCTCTTCATCAAATAAAGAGCTTGCTAGTGATCTAGCAAGCTCAGTCTTGCCAACACCCGTAGGGCCCAGGAAAAGAAAGGATCCAATAGGCCTTCTTATGTCCTGCATCCCAGCTCTTGCTCTACGAATTGCTGCTGAGACTGCTTGAACAGCATTAAGTTGACCAATAACTTTTTTCTCTAAGTCTTGCTCTAAATTTAAAAGTTTTTGTCTTTCACCTGATAAGACTTTTCTGACAGGAATTCCCGTCCATCTAGAGACAACATCAGCGATGTCTTCTGGATTGACTTGGTCTGTTAGTAAGAAATCCCCATCCTCTTTGTCTTCTTGGATAGAAACTTCTATTTCTTTTATTCTTTCGTTTATTTGATAAAGTTGTTCATATTTAAGTCTTTCTACTTTTTCAGTATCACCAGTTATTTCAACTTCTCTTATTAAATTTTTTAATTCTTCAACGCTTATTTTTAGTTCTTGTAATTCAGCTAATTTATTTATCTGATCTTGCCATTTTTGTTTGATTTGAGCTAGCTCAAAGACTAGCAATTCTTTTTTTTCTTCAAGATTATTGATAGTTTCTAGTGTTGAATCTTTATCTGCATGGATGATTGATGACTCTAATAGATTAACTTGTGATTCTTTCTCTTGTATGATTTTTGGCTTTGATGCGGATTCGATTTTTACTTGAGCTGAAGCCTCATCAATTAAATCAATAGCTTTGTCGGGTAGGCATCTATCACTTATATATCTATGTGCCAAACGATTAGCTGTGATTAGTGCTTCATCTGTAATAGTTACTCCATGATGATGTTCATAATTTTCTTTAAGTCCTTTTAAAATTTTCAAGCTTAAATCAAGTCCAGGCTCTTTGATTAATACTTGCTGAAATCGTCTATCAAGAGCTAGGTCTTTTTCGATAGTACGTCTATAATTATCTGGAGTTGTCGCGCCAATACATCTCAAATCTCCGCTGGCTAGTAATGGTTTTAATAAACTTCCAGCATCAGTATTTGATCTGTCTTTGCTTACGATTGTGTGTAATTCGTCTATAAATAAGATGAATCCTTTTTCGCTATTGCTGATTTCACTTAACAATGATCTAAATCTCTCTTCAAACTGCCCTCTGAATTTGGCTCCAGCTATTAACGCACCGATATCAAGTGAAATTAGTCTTAAACCTTGAAGTGAAGCAGGAATTTCGTTGGTTATGATTTTTTGAGCTAACAATTGTGCAACTGCAGTTTTACCTACACCTGGAGCCCCAATTAATACGGGGTTGTTTTTGCCTCTGCGAGATAAAACTTTTGTAATTGCTTTTATTTCGGACTCTCTGCCAATTACAGGGTCTAATGCCCCATTCTCAGCTTCGGCCGTAAGATCTTTGCAATATAAATCCAATGCACTAGGCGTTTCATTAAGATTTAAGGATTCTTGTTTTGATGTGATCTCCTCTTTTTTTAGAGGAGTAAGTTCCTCGGTATCGAGATTTTTCGAAGTTTTCTTGGTAGTGGCAGAAGGTCTCGAATTTTTTTGTGGTCTATCTTCTTTTTGTTGCGTTGTAATTCTTTTTGATTGTTTAAATGATTTGGGTGCTGGTAATCGTCGCAATTCTGCTTCAAGAATTTCACTAGGGAGACCTGCTTGATAAAAAAGATCTTCTCCTAAGCGATTATCTCTACCAATTGCGATAAGAATATGAGATATCTCTATTTGATTAGATCCCCATCGAGAGCGAAAATCATCAGCCGTTTCAAGAAGAACTTCTAAATCTTCTCCAATAAATAAATCTGATTGGTTGTTTATTGGAAGTTCAGCGATAAAGTTTTCTAAAATATCATTTATTTCTTCATGGTTTACAGGTAAAGAATTTGTATATTTCTGAAATTTTTTATTTCTAAAAAGTACTTGAATCAGATGTTCAACATCTAAATTCTGATGTCGCCACCTTCTTGCTGATTGTTCAGCTATGAGTAAAAGACTCCAAGCCTCATCGCTAAAAGAATCGGGTTCTGTCGTTAGGCTTACATTCATTTTTGATCAATTTTGATTCAAAGTGTTCATTTGCCTTCTGAATTTTGATTGAGACCTTTTTAGCGATACGTGTATTTCTTGTTAAGACGAATGTGACTGATTAGGTCTTGGAAAGCAAGCTAGATTAGCAATTCAGGAACATATAGGAATAATGTAGTTCATAAGATCTAAAAATCATCTTAAATTCGTGGCTGACTCTCTAGAACTAGTAATTGATACCATTATGGCCCGAGAAGTTTTGGATTCTCGTGGGAATCCAACGGTAGAGGCTGAAGTGCTTTTAGAAGGTGGCGCGATTGGACGTTCGATTGTGCCAAGTGGTGCAAGCACTGGAGCCCATGAGGCTCATGAGTTGAGAGATGGTGGAAAACGTTACCTGGGTAAAGGAGTTATCAAGGCCGTTGGTCATATAGAAGAAACTATTGCTCCCGCTCTATGTGGTCTTTCTGCTTTAGATCAAGCCACAGTTGATTCGGTAATGAAACAACTCGATGACACAGACAACAAATCAAATCTTGGAGCAAATTCAATTCTTGCCGTCAGCATGGCTACAGCTAGAGCAGCAGCTAATGGACTGGGTTTGCCTTTGTATCGATATTTAGGGGGACCAATGTCATCTCTATTACCAGTTCCATTGATGAACGTCATTAATGGCGGAGAACATGCTGCAAATAATTTAGATTTTCAGGAATTTATGTTGGTTCCGCATGGCGCTGAAAGCTTCAGAGAAGCATTAAGAATGGGGGCTGAGGTCTTTCATACTCTTAAAGATTTATTGAGTCAGAAAGGTTTATCAACTGCTGTTGGTGATGAAGGAGGATTCGCTCCAAATCTTGAAAGTAATAAAGCAGCAGGTGATCTTTTGATCCAAGCCATTGACCAGGCTGGATTTAGACCAGGGGAGCAAATCTCTTTAGCTTTGGATGTTGCTAGTACAGAATTTTATAAGGAGGGAAAATATTTTTATGGTGGGAATTCCTATTCCAGCGAGCAAATGGTAGAGGAATTGGCTGGGTTGGTTAATTCATTCCCAATCATTTCTATTGAAGATGGGTTAGCTGAAGATGATTGGGATGGTTGGAGCTTGCTTACAAAAAAGCTTGGCAACAGTGTGCAATTGGTTGGAGACGATTTATTTGTCACCAATACACTTCGTTTACAAAGAGGCATTGATGAGAATATTGCAAATTCAATATTAATAAAGGTTAATCAAATAGGTTCTTTGACTGAAACTCTTGAAGCTATAGAGCTTGCCTCAAGATCAGGTTATACAACTGTTATAAGTCACAGAAGCGGAGAAACTGAAGATACAACTATTGCTGATTTATCAGTAGCAACTAAGTCTGGTCAAATTAAAACAGGTTCACTGAGTCGGAGTGAAAGAGTCGCGAAATATAATCAATTACTTCGCATTGAGGATGAGTTAGGTAGTCAAGCTACATATGCTGGATTAGTCGGATTGGGACCAAGAGGAAGTTTCAATAGTTGATTATCTTTATTTAAAGCTTTTTCTTCCTTGAAAATTATCTAAACTACTTTCCCTTCTCATCTTAAATTTTAATTTAATCCAGCTTAGAGCTATCGGAAATCCAACCGTTAATGGTATGAGAAATAAAAAAGGTCTATTAGTTGAAGCTAACAAAGCTGAGGATATTGCAAGTGAGCCAAGAAGAACAGAATTACCTAATGATTGTTGAGCATTAATCATCCTTCTTAATTGTCTGTCTGATTCACCCATTCGCACTTGAAGTTGCAAGTCGCCTTGTTCCAGTCTCTCTAGATTTTCATCCAAGCGTTTTGGTAACCCAACAGCTTTACTGCCTATTTCAGTAACTTGTCTTCCTAATTCATTAAATAAGTCATTAGAGTCTGGATTTTTTGAAGTCATTAGAGGAAGGAGGAATGGTTTTGCTATTGCTATTAAGTTGAATTCTGGGTCTAAATATCTTCCAACTCCTTCAAAAGTTGATAATGCTCTAAAAACAAAAATCAACTCTATTGGTATTCTAAAGGGTTTGCCATAAGCCAGTTCAGATATATCACCAGAGAGCTTTTCAATGATTTGAGAATCAAAGGGAGGAGTGAGGGCCTCATTTAACATTATTCTTATTAGTCTTCTAACAGGGCCTATTTCGACATCTTTTTCTATTAACCCAGCGATTTGAAGTTCTTTTACTAGTCCACGAACATCTCTCAGCGCTGCGGCTTTGATCATTGAATTGAGCCTACCTCTAATACGCTCAGAGACAAAACCCATCATTCCAAAATCATAATAAATGAGAGAACCACGCTTTGAAACAGCTAGATTGCCTGGGTGAGGATCAGCGTGGAAAAAACCGAAATTAACCAATTGTTTTAAATAACTTGTAGCTCCAATTTTTGCTATTAAAGAAGTATCAATATCATTACTTTTCAGAGATTCAATGTCATTTATCTTGATTCCTGGTAAATACTCCAAACATAAAACTTTACTGGTGCTTAAATCCCAAAAAACGCTTGGAATTAGAATATCTGAGTCATCTATAAATTGTTGTTTAAATCTTGCAGCATATTGAGCTTCAATTCTAAAATCTAACTCTCTGAGTAAGACTCTCTTAGACTCCTTTGCAATTCCTATCCAGTCATTCCCTCGACTTAGAGACTTTATTCTTTGAACTACTTTTGCGACTTGATTCATTACATCTAAATCAAGCCTGAAAAACTTTTCTATGTCTGGTCTTTGAACTTTGAAAATAACATTTTTTTCATTAATTAATCTAGCTCTATGAACTTGAGCAAGCGAGGCAGAACCAATTGGTATTTCATCAATACTGATAATTTTTTCATATGAATTTCCAAGCTCCTTGATTAGAATTTCTTGAATTTTTTCAAATGAAAAAGGTGGAACTCTATCTTGTAGAGAGGTAAGCTCATTTACCCATGCAGATGGAATAACATCAGCTCTTGCAGATAAAAGTTGGCCTAATTTTATAAATGCTGATCCTAGTTTGACTAATTCTCTTGTAAGCCATTTTGCTCTTGAGGTATTTCTTTTTTCCCTTCGTTTAGTGGTATATCCTTTCAAGTAGGTCCATTTTTTAGAATCAAACCACAAATAGAAAAGCAGACCTAATAATATTATCCAAATCCTAATTGCTCTAACAAATCTTTGAATTTGATTAGCTAAAAATATCAATTTTTTCCCTCAATATCTTTATTAATATCGATAACCTTTGATCTGAGATTATCTATTTGAATTTGAATTAAATCTTCTTTACTTAATTGTTCTTTAGAGGTTTTGTCTTGTGATGCATTATTCTTCTTTTCTATTCGTTCAGACTCTTCAATAACCTCTTCTTTAAAGCTAGACCATTCATTTTGCAGCTTTTGAGGTAATTCTTCAGCAATTTCAGTGAATTCCTGGGCAGAATTGATCACCTTCTCAGTTATCCTTGCTGCTATTCGGTTCATGGCTGCTTTTAGCAGTATCTCTGAGTCGCTCAATGATTTAATTAATCAGCTTTCACTCTAGAAGATCTAGGGTTTTTTGTGTCTTAGGATTGAAACTGAATATATGCAGATTCGCTCTTAATCAATTAAATCTATTTAGAAGATTGTTTGTTATCACTCAACCTAGAATATTTTCATTAGAGTTGAAGAGTACAAACATTTGATTTGATTTGGGGTAAAAGTCTAATCTGTTAACCCAAGTGATCTCAAAACATCCTTTTCTCTTTTTGAAAGAGAACAAAAACCTAACCAAGAGATTTTCCATTGGAAACCATTGAAACTGATGTTGTCATAGTTGGTGGTGGGCCTGCTGGTTGCAGTTGTGCGCTATACACTTCCCGAGCAGACTTGAAAACTGTAATTCTCGATAAGAATCCTGATGTTGGAGCCCTAGCAATAACACATCAAATTGCAAATTATCCAGGTGTTTCTAGTGAAATGAGCGGAGAGGCCTTATTGAAATTGATGAGAGATCAAGCTACCCAGTATGGGGCTGACTATCGCAGAGCACAAGTTTTTGGAATTGACGCCAGTGGAGACTGGAAAACTATTTACACCCCAGATGGTACTTTTAAATCAAAGGCACTTGTAGTTGCTAGTGGAGCAATGGGAAGACCTGCATCTTTTAAAGGGGAGGCTGAATTCCTTGGTAGAGGAGTAAGTTATTGCGCGACTTGTGATGGGGCTTTTTATAGAGATCGTGAAGTCGCCGTCGTTGGTATTAATAAAGAGGCAATTGAAGAAGCAAATGTTCTAACAAAATTTGCTTCCAAAGTTCATTGGATAACATCAAATGATCCAAAATCAGATGATCATCATGCGCAAGATCTCTTATCAAAACCAAATGTAAACCATTGGAGCAAGACTAGGTTAATGCAGATTGAAGGTAATGATTCAGGAGTGACAGGTATTAAGGTTAAGAATCGTTCAATGGATACGCATCAAGATTTAGCTATTGAAGGTGTTTTTGTTTATATGAGCGGTTCTAAGCCGATCACTGACTTTCTTGGTGAACAGGTTGCTTTTAAGGAGGATGGAGGAGTTTTGGTGGATGACTTTATGTCGACAACGGTCGAAGGGGTTTGGGCTATTGGCGACATTAGAAATACTCCTTTTAAACAAGCTGTTGTTGCAGCATCGGATGGATGCATAGCTGCTATGGCAATAGATAGATATTTAAATAGTCGGAAATCAATTCGTGTCGATTGGGTTCATGCTTAAAGCGAGCAATTGATAAGAATTTTTAAAGAGGAGTTGCTTCAGAAACATATGCCACACCACCGTAGTAACTAAGAACAGTTTTTATGTTTTCTCTTATCTTGTCGATTATTTCTTGCTCACAAAAAATAATTACGTGTGCGTTTGATCCAAATCCAGTGAATTCCATGTCTTCTGTGACAATTCTTTCTGGACCTCTTCCCGTAGCATGTTTCATAACTGTGTAGCCAGGAACTTCAGCTTTTTCTAATGCTGAGAGAACATCATCTAGTTCTCTTTCACTAAAAATTAAATCAAGTCTTTTCATGAAATTGAGTTACCCAACTGAAGGAATCATTGTGTTCACTAAACCCATATATACTGGAATACCAATGATTATGTTAAAAGGAAAAGTTAATCCAAGAGTGGTCGAAATGTAATAACTAGGACGTGCTTCAGGAACAGTCATTCTCATTGCAGTTGGTACAGCTAAGTATGAAGCACTAGCGCATAGGACTACAAATAATAGCGCATTCCCTGGATCTAAATTTAGAAATCTAGCTACTAATGATCCAAGTACTGCATTAACTATTGGCATAAATATTGAAAACATAATGAGAAAAGCACCTGTCTTATTTAAACGAGCGAGGCGTTGAGCAGCCACAATGCCCATGTCAAGAAGGAAAAAACATTCTGCGCCATAGAACAATTCAGCTGTGAACGGTTCCATTTTTTTTATGTCAGATGGATCAATCGCGGATGTTAAAAAACCTATTAGAAGGCTTCCAAGTAACAAATAGACAGAACCATTTAACATCGACTCATGCAGAATTGACCCCCATTTCATTTTCCTTTTAATGGGCCTATCTTTGGGAGCTCCAAATTTTACTAAGAGAAGACCAATTATTATTGCTGGAGATTCCATTAGTGCTAATGCTGCAACCATAAAACCATCAAAAGGTATGTTTTGACTTTCAAGAAAGCTTTCAGCTGTTATAAATGTCACTGCACTTATTGATCCATATGCTGCTGATATTGCTGCTGCATTGAAAACATCGAATTTAAATCTCAGTACTAAAAAGCAAATAAGTGGGATTAAAAGGGACATTAATATTGCTGCTATAACAGTAGGAAGAACTGGATAGCCAAAGCCACTGTTTTGAAGCTCAATGCCTCCTCTGAAGCCTATTGCAAGTAAAAGATATAAAGAAAATAATTTTGGTAGCGGAGCTGGAATTTCAAAATCAGACTTTAATGCGTATGCAATTGCACCCAAAAAGAAAAAAAGTATTGGCGGACTTAAAGCATTTTGTATGAAAAGGTTTTGTCCCATTTCTTGTTAGTTCTTAAAGCAAGCAATCAGATGAAAATATTGACTCTCAACCATTGAGGCTGTCAATTGCAGCTGTGAGAGCTTCTTTCCTTGTACCAATTACATCCACTCCAAATTTAGCAAGTCTGTCTTTTACTCTTCCTGTTGCACCAGCAACATATGCTTTTCTTGAGTTGTTTAGAGCTTCCTGAACCATATCTTCTATTGCGAGAGTTGCAGTAACTCCAAGCCTAGGAACATCAGTAATATCAAGAATTAGAACTTTATAGTTTCTCACAAGCATCATTCTTTCAGTAATTCCTTTTGCTGCTCCAAAACTAAGTGGTCCTTTTAATCTGAATAGCATTACTTCTCCAGCACAACGATCTAAAAGTGCTTTTTCATCTGAAGGTAGTTGAGCATTTGCAGCATTGTTATTTGATGCTGAATCAAATGGGTTATCAGCTTCCATTCCCTCCAATTGCGTCTCTGTAATTGAATCTATCGTAAGCATATTTGCTATGAATACACCAACTAATACAGCCCATATCAAGTCCCAGAAAACTGTCATTAAGAGGACTCCATACATCACACTTGCAGTTTTCAGCGAAAGTCTATGAGCTCTTAATAAAAATCCCCAATCAATAATGTCTAAGCCAACTTTTATTAAAATTCCTGCAAGAAGAGCTGTAGGGATCTGAGCGGCTAAAGGACCAGCACCAACTAGAACGAATAGCAATACAACTGAATGAACCATCCCTGAGATTGGGGTGGAACCTCCAGATTTCACATTTATTACTGTTCTCATTGTTGCTCCAGCGCCCGGCAACCCTGTAAAAATCCCAGCTATTGCATTTCCAATACCTTGTCCAATTAGTTCTCGATCGGAATTGTGCCTTGTTTGTGAAATATTATCCGCTACTAGAGACGTAAGAAGGGAGTCAATAGCACCAAGAACAGCAAGAACTAGTCCTGCTTTAAGAATTATTGGGAAGAAATTATCAAAGCTTGGATCTGGGAGACTTAAGGAAAGACCACCTTCTGGTATTGCCCCTATTCGGTCTAAGGAACTATCACCAAATAGAAGTATTGATAAAGGAGTAACTATTAATAATGCTAAAAGAGGGGAGGGTACCCATTGACTTATTTTGCGGGGTGTCAGAAACACTATCGCAAGTGTCATTATTGCAACTGCTATGGCAGCTCCATTTGGTTCGAAATTGTTAACTAAAGTTGAAAGAGACTCTAATACTCCTCCTCTAGTTGATATTCCAAGTAAAGGACCTATTTGAAGAGTAATTATGATTACTCCAATTCCAGACATAAAGCCTGAAACAACTGAGTATGGAACTAGTGTGATGTATTTACCAAGCCTTAGTAGGCCAAATAAAATTTGAAATAATCCTCCAATGACTACTGCTGCCATTACTAAAGGAAGAATTTCTCCAGCAGATAAATCTCTAGGTACTCCTACAGCCGCCAAGCTCGCAACTACTCCAGCAACTGTTACGCTCATCGGCCCAGTCGGACCACTTACTTGAGCAGGAGTTCCTCCAAACAATGCTGCGAGAAAACCTACTACGACTGCCCCGTAAAGTCCGTATATAGCGCCTCCAGGTCCAAGAGCCGCATTTCCAAACGCTAAAGCAAGTGGTAGCGCTACAACTGCAGCAGTCAAGCCACCTAATACATCACCTCTAATATTTTTTAGGTGAAAGCCATTAATTAACGCCAATCGACTCTCCTTACTTGATTTGACTTAAATAAGCCTATCTCTTCAAGGTTCCTTTAAGTTCTGAGATCTCTACTTTTAAATACTTATATTGAAGAAAAATCATTGAAAAGATTGATTTTACTAAGAATGCAGCGTGATTTCGATGGCATCAGATGGTTTTAAGGATTATTTCAAAATCCTTGGCGTTAGTAAAAATGCTACGGATAAAGAAATCAAAAGTGCCTTCAGGAAACTTGCTAGAAAATTTCATCCTGATTTACATCCTCATGATGAGAGGGCTGAGTCAGAGTTCAAAGAAATAAATGAAGCTTATGAGATTCTTTCAGATGAGGATAAAAAAAAGTCTTATGAGAAATTTCTAAGTTATTGGTTCAAAAATAGAGATGGAAAGTCTAAAGATTTTTATGGTGAAACTAATGACCAGAACTTAGATGAATATCTAAAGTTTGATGATTTTCTGAGTGATTTAATTGGAAGATTTAGTGAGGTTGGTAAAGAAATTTACTCCAATATATCTTCAGATAATAAAGCTCAATCATTGATTCTTGATGCTGAATTTAATTTACAGATTAGTTTTGTAGAGGCTTTGAATGGCACAAAAAAGAATCTTTTAGTGAATGATGAACGCATCGAGGTGAAAATTCCACCAGGAACTGAGACAGGATCAAAAATACGTATCAAAAATAAGGGTAATATACAGTCTGGGAAAGGGAAAAGAGGAGATTTATTGATTGAAGTAAAGATTAAGTCTCATCCGATTTGGAAAGCGGAAGGTTTAGATGTTTATGCAGATTTACCAATTTCTTTAGATGAATTAGCTTTGGGAGCAAATATTTTGGCTGCCTCTCCTAAAGGGGACACATATTTATCAATACCTTCTGGAAGTTTACCTGGGCAAAAATTTAGATTAGAAGGTCTAGGATTACAAAAATTAGATACCAAAGGAGATTTATTTTTTACTCTAAAATTAAAGTTCCCTGAAAAATGGTCTGATGAGGAGTTGAGGCTTCTTGAAAAGCTTAGATCTGTTCGAATAGATGAACCTCGTTCAAGTTGGTTCAATCAGGCTAGGACTTAAAGGAAGTAAAATGTAGTTATCTCAAATGTAATTATCTCTATTGGTTAATATGGATCTTACTTATCGGCCCCGTCGTCTTCGTAGAACCAACTCTTTAAGAGATCTGGTTAGAGAGCATAGTGTCTCTGCTTCTGATTTTATTTATCCTCTTTTTGTTCATGAAGGTTCAGATATTCAAGAAATAGCAGCGATGCCAGGTTCATTTCGCTGGTCAATGGATGGATTAGTTGATGAAGTTAAGCGTGCTTGGAATTTAGGTATAAGATGTGTCGTTCTTTTCCCAAAAGTTCCAGACGAGCAAAAAACAGAAGATGGAGCTGAATGTTTTAATGAAAAAGGTTTAATACCAAGGGCTATTGAAAGATTGAAAATAGAGATACCAGAAATGTGTGTTATGACTGATGTCGCATTAGATCCGTATTCTTGTGATGGTCATGATGGAATAGTTAGCAATCAAGGAATAATTTTGAATGATGAAACCGTTGTTTATTTGTGTAAACAAGCAGTTGTTCAAGCACAATCTGGTGCAGATTTAATTGGTCCTAGTGACATGATGGATGGAAGAGTAGGAGCCATAAGAGAAGCCCTAGATAATGAAGGTTTTGAACATGTAGGAATAATTAGTTACACAGCAAAATATTCATCTGCATATTACGGACCTTTTAGAGAGGCTTTAGATTCTGCTCCTAGATCATTATCAAATAAGCCTATCCCGAAAAATAAAAACAGCTATCAGATGGATCCAGCGAATTCTAGAGAAGCCATAACAGAAGCCCAACTTGACGAGCAAGAGGGGTCGGACATCCTCATGGTTAAACCAGGCTTGGCTTACTTAGATATTATTTCTCGTTTAAGAGAAGAATCTGAATTACCAATCGCTGCCTATAACGTTAGTGGAGAGTATTCAATGGTCAAAGCTGCTGCTCAAAGAGGTTGGATAGAAGAAAAGGCAATTGTTTTGGAAACTTTATTGAGTTTTAAAAGAGCTGGAGCAAATCTGATTCTTACCTATCATGCATGTGATGCCGCAGGGTGGTTGAAAGACTAATAAAGTTGATTAATACAATTATTGAAATTTGAATTTCAATCAACACCAATGATAAAAAAACAATCAGATTTAAATATTAAAAGCGTTCATCGTCTCGGCCATGTAGCTATCAGAGTTGAAGATGTTGATAGGGCTAAAGAGTTTTATATAAGCTTGGGAATGAAGCTTGTTTGGGATGATGTTGATTGGTGTTACTTAGAAGCCGGGGAGACTAAGGATGGCTTGGCATTGCTTGGGCCAGGCTATAAAGCGGCTGGCCCTCACTTCGCATTTCATTTCACTAAAAGAGATGAAATAGAGAGAATTCATGATTCTTTGAAAAATCAAGGCATGAAGGTTGGAGCTTTGCATGATCATCGTGATGGGACTTCCTCTTTTTACTTGAAAGATACAGAAGGTAATTGGTTGGAAATGCTTTATCACCCATTAACAGGAATACCAACAAATCAATAGACTTTAGATAGACGAATGGGATTAACTGAAAATCATGATGATTCTAAAAAGACACAAATAATATCAGAGTCTTTGAATTTGCTTGAATGGCCAACTGTTTGTAGCCATTTGTCTACTTTCGCGCTTACTCAGCAAGGTCGTAAAAAATGTGAAAGCTTTGCTTTGCCTGTAAATATATCTTTAACCCAAGAGCTATTGTCACAAACATTAGAAATTGGTTTGTTAGATAGTTCTCTTGATGGAGGAATATCTTTTGAAGGTGTGCATGATTTGGAAAATATTCTTTTGATATGCTCCAAAGGAGGCATCGCTATGGGTGAGGATTTATTAAAAGTAGCTGATACTTTGAGAGCTGCTCGAAAATTACGAAAGCTAATATTTGACCAATTGATACGTCCACGACTTTCTGAATTAATCAAAGACATTGCAACTTTGCCAGATTTGCAAAAACTCCTTGAGTTTGGGCTTGATGAAGGCGGTCAAATTGCAGACCGTGCTAGCCCAAAGCTTTCTGAATTACGACGTCATAGGAATTCGATACGGCTTCAAAGAAGAGATGTTCTTCAAGATATTATTCGAAAACATAGTGGGATACTGCAAGATAACATTATCTCAGAGAGATATGGACGGCCTGTTTTAGCATTTAAGGCTGGGACTTCTAACCAGATCAAAGGAATGGTCCATGATAGCTCAGCCTCTGGAAATACGATCTATGTCGAGCCACAAGTTGTCATATCAATAGGAAATCGTTTAGCAAAGATAGATTCTGAAATCTCAGATGAAGAAAGGAGACTACTTGCTAATTGGAGTAAAGAAGTTGGCCTAAATGCAAATGTAATAGCTCATTTAGAAGAAATACTTTTGCAGATTGAGTTCTCATTAGCTAGGGCACGTTACTCTAAATGGCTTGACGGAGTACCAGCAATTCTTGATGAAAAGGAAAATACACTTTTCGAGATTAAAGATTTTCGTCATCCTCTATTAGTATGGAATGATTTCCATGAGAAAAAGACTAGAGTTGTTCCAACTAGCTTTGATGTTGCCGCTGATATAAAAGTAGTAGCAATTACAGGACCTAATACAGGTGGAAAAACTGTAGCTTTAAAAAGTATGGGGTTAGCTGTTTTAATGGCAAAAGCCGGATTGCTCCTGCCTTGTAAAGGTTTACCAAGATTACCTTGGTGTGAGAATGTGTTGGCTGATATTGGCGATGAGCAATCTTTACAGCAAAATTTATCTACTTTTAGTGGACATATTCTACGTATAAGTCGAATTCTTGACGCTATAGATGCATTCCCTGGAACGACTCTTGTGCTTTTAGATGAAGTTGGAGCAGGAACTGATCCAACTGAAGGTACAGCATTGGCTATGGCGCTTTTAAAGACAATGGCCGATAGAGCAAGATTAACTATTGCAACTACTCATTTTGGACAATTAAAATCACTCAAATATAACGATTCAAGATTTGAAAATGCTTCAGTTTCTTTTGATAGTGAAACAATAAAACCAACTTTTCATTTGCAATGGGGTATTCCTGGTCGAAGTAATGCAATTGAAATTTCAAAAAGACTTGGTCTCGATGAGCAAGTAATTAAAAGTGCTCAAAAATTTATCAATCCTGGAAGCGTTGATAATGTTAATCAAGTTATTCAAGGTTTAGAAAAACAACGAGAGCGGCAACAATCAGCAGCTGAAGATGCTGCTGCCTTATTAGCTAAAACTGAATTATTGCATGAAGAATTACTTAATAGTTGGCAGAAACAACGTCAACAATCTGAAGAATTTAATGAACAAGGAAGGTTCAAATTGGAGTTATCAATTCGTGAAGGTCAAAAAGAAGTTAGACATTTAATTAAACGCTTGCGCGATCAAAATGCTAGTGGTGATACAGCAAGAATTGCTGGTCAAAGATTACGGCAAATGGAAAAGGGATTTCGAGGCGATAAGCGAAGCCAGCATATTCAGAGTTGGACCCCGAAGATTGGGGATAAAGTTAGATTGTCTTCTATTGGTAAAGCAGGTGAAATAATTTCTTTTTCAGATGATGGAATGCAATTAACAGTCCTATGCGGTGTATTTCGAAGCAAAGTCAGTTTAACTGAAGTAGAAAGTCTTGATGGTCAAAAGGCGGAAACAAATCAACTTGTACAAATAAAAACTTCGCAGGTAAGAAAAAATTTATCTTTAGTGCGTAATAAAAAAAATACTTTAGATGTCAGAGGCTTACGGGTGCATGAAGCAGAGGGGGTAATTGAAGAAAAATTGAGAAATTGTTCTGGAGCTTTATGGGTTATTCATGGAATTGGTTCTGGAAAACTGAAAAAAGGTTTAAGGAAATGGTTTGATTCACTTTCATATATTGAAAAAGTAGTCGATGCTGAACCTCATGATGGCGGCGCAGGATGTAGTGTCGTATGGATGGTTGATTAAATTTGAGGTGAAAGTTATAAACAGTGTTTTTAATTCTTTAATTTAGCAAGGATGAATTTAAGAATTATTATTTAGTTTATTGATCATAGATATTTCTAAATGCAATTTATTGATCAGGCCACTATTGATGTCAAAGCAGGTTCAGGTGGTGATGGGATCTCTGCTTTTAGAAGAGAAAAGTATGTTCCAGCAGGCGGTCCTGCGGGAGGAGATGGAGGACAAGGAGGAAATGTTGTTTTAGAGGCTGATGATAATTTGCAAACTCTTTTGGATTTCAAATTTCAGAAATTAATTTCTGCTGAGAACGGTCAAAGAGGTGGTCCCAATAAATGCACTGGAGCCTCAGGAAAAGACACCGTACTTAAAGTGCCATGCGGAACAGAGGTAAGACATCTTTCTACAAATATTATTCTTGGTGATTTGACTCATAAAGGCCAGCAACTTATTGTCGCGTTTGGTGGAAAGGGAGGTTTCGGCAACGCTCGCTATTTATCAAATAGCAACAGAGCTCCAGAAAAATTTACTGAGGGGAAAGATGGGGAAGAATGGTCATTGCAATTGGAATTAAAACTTTTAGCAGAGGTCGGAATTATTGGGTTACCAAATGCAGGTAAAAGTACTTTGATTTCTGTACTCTCCTCTGCAAGACCAAAGATTGCTGATTATCCATTTACAACTTTAATTCCTAATCTCGGAGTAGTAAGAAGACCATCAGGAGACGGAACAGTTTTTGCAGATATTCCTGGTTTAATTTCAGGAGCATCAAAAGGTATTGGCCTAGGGCATGATTTTCTGAGACATATTGAAAGAACAAAGGTTTTGCTTCATTTAATCGATTCAGCATCAAATGATCCAATAAATGATTTCCAAATTATTAATGAGGAATTAACGTCTTATGGTCATGGTTTGATTTCTAGGCCTAGAATTTTTGTTCTTAATAAAAAAGAACTACTAAGTGAAAGTGACATTAAACAACTTTTAAATAAAATCGAAAAATTAACTGGAAAAAGGGCACATATAATTTCCGCAGTAACGAGATTTGGTCTAGATGGTTTGTTGAGTTCTATTTGGAATGAGCTTGGATATTAATTAATTGTCATGAGTGAATCATACCCACTTGTCTAACAGTTAATTCTTGGTAATAACTAAAGAGAGTCTTTAAAATTATGAATTTTTACAGTTGTTTTGATGGACAAGGAGAGATTATTGCTCGTTGCCAGACGGATCAAGATATTAATGTTCTTAAGAAAATGGGTAGACCAATAGTAGAAGTTCGTCAAATGAAAAACGAGGAGGCTGTCGTATGTTCTTTAACCGGAAGTCCATCAGATTTTAATATGGATTATTAATTAAATTTGGAATAAAAAAAGGGGGTAGAGCCCCCTTTTTTTTATTTGTTTTTTTTAAAATTTAATCGTCATAAACCAAACATTCTGGCTCATCAGGGTTAGCGTCGCAGAAAAGTTCAAGAGCATTTGGATCATGCTTGTCTTCGGGATGATGATCTCTATATTCCTCGAGGGAATGAAGTTCATCTGTTAGGTGCCTAACTTTAGGATCATTGCCTGAAGCCTTAGCAGTTTGGATCTCTGACTGATCCTTTTGAATATGCTCGTCGATGGATTTCATAGCGTCTTAAAGGAGCAAAATCTTTATCTAATACAACATAATTATGTCGGGGAAATATTGCACGTGCTTTGTCAATTTGGTTGGATTTCCTCACCATTCTCCTGCATGGCAAGGTTGACATTCCTTCTCGAGGAGTTGATCTTAAGTGGAATCCACTCTGGCTAACTTGTTTCAATGTCACGCATATTTAGCTTTCTTTGATTCTCTAAAAATTCAAATACACTTTTATCGCCTATGTCAGCTTCTGCTGGTAGGTCAAATTTTCTTATTCCCAATACCAATAAAAGTAAGGAAGACAAAACTAATAGGCCAAATGTAAATTTCTCATTGGTAAGTTCAGTTAAATGTCCAATAAAAGCTATAGGAATAAATATTGTTATCCCAATTGCCTCTATTCTTCTAAAACAAAAAAACTCTTTGAAACCTACTCCAGTTAAAGATACAAAAAGTGGCCCAATGAGAAATACCCACTTTGGATTTTCTTTAAGACCATAGATAAAGTTTGTTAATCCAAAGTGATATGTAACAATTCCTAGGCCAATGCAGCCAATTACCCAGAAGAATATAAGTGCTTGATGTAAAGGTCTTAAATAAATGTGTATCCACTTAAGACCCAATCCTAGACTGATTACTAACCCAGCAAAATACACCCATATTTGGCTATTACCATTGGTAAACCAATGGACTAGACCTAACGAAAAAAATAAGCCACAAGAGAGAATAGACAAGCGATAGAAGAGAACTTCTTTCTTATCTTTTGGAGTTACTGTGAAATCACCATATACTCCTTTAATAGGGTTAGAGGACATAAAATAAGAATTTTTTTCTTGCATAGTTGATAATTAATTGTTGATGATTGTTTTAATATTCTCTCCTTTAGGAATAATACTACTTGGGTTTAAAGGGAATAAAGCTCCAAAATAATCTTTTCTCCAAGTATCAACATCACATGTTTTTTTTATATCGTACATATTAAAAATCTTTTTCCTCCACTTAATTATATTTGGATATGATTCAATTGGTTTATTGCTACATTTGAATAGTGGGTAATAAATTGCTTCCCATCTGATTAAGGTTGGGAAAAGTCTTATATCAGCAATTGAAAGGTTTTTTCCACAGAGCCAAGGTCCTTTTGATTGCAGATGTTCTTCTATATTATCTAGAGCTGAGAACAAGTTTTTAGAAGCTTTTTCATAAGATTTTTGATTCCTAGCAAATCCACATTTATAAACTCCATTATTAATATTTTCTTGAATTAGACTCTGCCACTTCATTATTTGTTTTTGACATTTTTCTGGATTAAGGTCTATTTTTTGATCGCATATAGGCCAGTTATTTAATATTTCGACAAGCTCAGCGCTTTCATTATTTATAATTCTTGGTTTTGATTTAGATTCATTACCTGGATCGAAAAGCATTGGGACTGTTGCTCTTCTTGATTGATTATTTCCGCATTTTCGATAAAGATCTTGAAGGTTTTTACAACCTTTTATTGGAGGATTTAATACCCATCTTCCTCCTGCATTGTCTACTTGAGCAATATGGAGATTGATTGATTTCCTTAATCCTTTGATCTGGTAAATCATCCATGCTCTATGGGCCCAAGGGCAGCTTTTTCCAATAATTAAACCTGGCATTTGATTTGAAGCTCTACTTTTTAAATCTTCCTTGGTCGGGATTTGAATTTGTTTTTGAAGATTTATTGGCCTTTTATAATTTCCACTAGAATCTGATGGGGCAAGACCATTCATTAGAATTTCCCACTCAAAACTCCAAATTTGTCTCGCAGCTTTTACAAATAGTGGTGGTATAGCCATAAATTTCTTTTAAAATTATTTTATCTATTTGTTGTTGATTAATGAGTCAGTTACAAGTACTGCTAGTGGCTGGTACGCATGGTAATGAAATAAATGGAATTTGGCTTTTTGATGAATGGAATAAATCATCCTTTTTAATAAATACTCACGGTATAAAAACTTGTAAGATAATTGGGAACCCTAATGCAAAAAAGGCTGGGAAAAGATACATTCACAATGATTTGAACAGGAGTTTCCATGAAGAAGCATTCTTATCAATCAACTCTGCAAACTTTGAGGGAAGTAGAGCAAGTGAGTTAGTTAATCTTTACGGAGAGAAAGGACAAAATCCCTGCCAAATAGCATTAGATTTTCATACAACGACAGCCTCCATGGGGAGTTGCTTGGTTGTTTATGGGAGAAGAAATGTAGATCTAGCTTTGGCCTCATTAATTCAAAACAAATTAGGTTTGCCAGTATATCTTCACGAATCTGATCAAAAACAAACAGGTTTTTTAGTTGAATCTTGGCCTTGTGGACTTGTTATTGAGATTGGGCCAATTGGTCAAGGCCTATTGAATGCGAGAATTATTTCGCAAACAAAATTGATTCTTGAGACTTTGATGGAACAAATTCATCAAGTTCAGAACTCAAATTTGTTTTTCCCTGAGAAGTTGATCATTCATAGGCATATTAAAAGTATCGATTTTCCAAGAGATGAAGAAGGAAATATTGATGGATATGTGCATCCTCGCAGGCAATCAAAGGATTGGCAGGCATTGAAGAAAAAGGATGAGTTATTTTATAAGTTGAATGGAGAAACAATAAGGTTTGAAGAACATGAAACTTATATTCCAGTTTTTATAAATGAAGCAGCATATGTGGAAAAAAATATCGCTATGAGTTTTACCAAAAGAGAATTGTGGAACTTTAAGAAAGAATGGAAACAATCATTTCTTGATCTAGTTCATCAGCAGTAGGTCCTCTCGCTCCAATAAACAATCGCTCCTTGGGCCTCTAATTCATATTTTCTATGACGTGCATCACTCAGAGGAACTCTCTCTTCAAGCCTATTTCCATTGATCAGCCACTTGATTAGAACCAATTTGCGACCTCGAAGGCTAAATCTTAAAAGAATCTTAAGACCCGTTAAGTGCTCTTTGAGCCCTAATTGCGGATTCTCTTCATAAATTGTCCTACATATTGGCCACAGAAAGGATCATTCTCCTTTATTATCACGGCTGGCAGTCTAATTAGC